>DASQMB010000083.1:0-85789 GCA_035645715.1 Pyrinomonadaceae bacterium | reverse complement strand
CGCGGTGGCCGTGTGCCGGCGGTGGCGCTGACGGCATACGCGCGAGCCGAGGACCGGATGCAGGCGCTGAGGGCTGGCTACCAGATGCACGTCTCGAAGCCTGTGGAGCTGGCGGAGCTGGCCGCCGTCGCCGCCAGCCTCAGGAGGCGTTGAACCGACATAGACGCCGCAGCCGCCCGACCTTTACGCCCTTCGCTGCGTCATCGCCAGACGCCGCAAGCCCTTTAGCCCGCCGCACCGCGCTCCCCTCATACTTTCGCCGAGACGGGTTTCGTTAAACTTTCACCGAGACGGGTGTCGTTTCGTCTCCTCTCGCGGCCGGCTGTTCCGCGCCGGGCGTGTGCGGGCCGCTGTGCGTGAGAACGGCGGCCCGACTCATGAGACGACGGGCGCCAACGCGCTCCCGGCCCGGCGTTCGCACGGGGCCGCGCCGGCGTGTTAGTCTCACGTTTTTGGCCGGCCCGCCCGCTGGAGGCCGCGGCCGTCAAACCATCTTCGCGGGAGAACGACAGATGCCCCTCATTCAGGACGAGAACCGAGACACGCCCCTGCACCGCATCAGACACTCGCTGGCGCACGTCATGGCGCAGGCCGTCCAGCAGCTCTACCCGGGCGCGAAGCTCGGCTTCGGTCCGCCGACCGACGACGGTTTCTACTACGACTTTCTATTACAGCGGCCGCTGAGCGAGGCAGACTTCCCCGCCATCGAGGGGCGGATGCGGGCCATCATCGCCGAGGGGCAGGAGATCGCCTACGAGGACCTGCCGCCCGCAGACGCCTACCGCCGTCTCGAAGAGATGGGCGAGCCCTACAAGCTGGAATACGCGAGGGAGCTGGTCGAGAAGGGCGACCTCACCAGCCTCCGCTTTTACTCGAACGCGCAGTTCGTGGACATGTGCGAGGGGCCGCACGTCGCCGCCACCTCTGAGCTTCCGGCCGACGGTTTCAGGCTCCACAGCGTGGCGGGCGCCTACTGGCGCGGCGACGAGCGCAACCAGATGATGACGCGCATCTACGCCTACGCTTACCAGACGGCCGGCGAGCTGGAAGAGCGCGTCAAGGCGGTGGAGACCGCCAAGCAGAACGACCACCGGAAGATCGGGGCTCAGCTCGGCATCTATTCGATACGCGAGGAGGTCGGCAAGGGGCTCCCGCTCTGGATGCCCAACGGGGCCGCCATCCGCCACGAACTGGAAAAGCTCGCCTACGAGATGGAGTTCCGCGACGGTTATCGCCAGGTCGCCACCCCGCACATCGCCCGGCAGCACCTCTATCAGACCTCCGGCCACCTCGCGCTCTACGCCGACGCGATGTACCCGCCGATGAAGCTTCAGGAGGAGGGCGAGGGCGGCGGCGAGCCCGAGTCGTACTACCTGAAGCCGATGAACTGCCCGCACCACCACATGATCTTCGACTCGGAGCAGAGGTCTTACCGTGACCTGCCGCTGCGACTCACCGAGTACGGCTCGGTCTACCGCTTCGAGCGCGCCGGCCAGTTGCAGGGCCTCACGCGCGTCCGCGGCATGACGATGAACGACGCGCACATCTACGTCGCGCCCGAGCAGTTGGCGGAGGAGTTCAAGGCCGTGATGGAGCTGCACCGGCGCTACTACGACCTGTTCGGCCTCGAGAACTACTACCTGCGCCTGAGCCTCTGGGATCAGGACGACCCGAAGCGCCGCAGCAAGTACGTGGACAACCCCGAGGCGTGGGCCTACACGGAGCGCGTGGCCCAGGAGGTGCTCGAAGACCTGGGGCTCTACTACCGCCTGTCGAAGGGCGAGGCGGCCTTCTACGGCCCCAAGGTCGATTTCCAGTTCGAGACCGTGCTCGGCCGCGAGTTCACACTCTCGACCAACCAGATAGACTTCGCCCAGCCGGCCCGCTTCAACCTCAACTACGCCGACCGCGACGGGGCGCGCCACATGCCTTACGTCATCCACCGCGCCCCGCTCGGCACCCACGAGCGGTTCGTCGCGTTCCTGCTCGAACACTACGGCGGGGCGTTCCCGACGTGGCTGGCGCCGGTCCAGGTGCAGGTGCTGCCGATCAGCGAGAAGTTCGAGGCATACGGGCGCAAGGTGGTCGAGGCGCTGCGCCAGTTCTTCGTCCGCGCCGAGCTGGACACGAGCCAGAACACCTTCGGCAAGAAGATACGCGAAGGCGTGAGCCGCAAAATCCCCATCCTGCTCGTGGCCGGCCGCAAGGAGGAGGAGGAGGGCACCGTCACCGTCCGCCGCTACGGCGTCGAACAGCAGCGCACCATGACGCTCGACTCGTTCGTCGAACTCCTCCGCGCAGAGATCGCCGAGCGCCGCCACGTCAGGGAGTAGAGAGGGCGGGCGCCGCCCGAACCTCTTAACGCCTAAGGGGCGCGCGGGCCGAGCCCGCGCGCCCCTTAGGCGTTAAGGGCGGCAGACGCCGTGTCGCGCCTGCCGCTCTCGTTTTACTTGACGCCGACGACCATCGAGTCTGGGCCGGCCAGGTGTTCGACGCGGGTCTCGCGGAAGCCCACCTCGCTCATCCAGGCGCGGCAGTCGGCGCCGGTGTAGTCGAAGCCGCCCGGCGTCTCGATCAGCATGTTAAGGCTCATCAGGAGCCCGAACGTGTTCTCGCGCCGGTTGTCGTCAATCAGCGCCTCGTAGACGATGAGCGAGCCGCCTTCGGGCAGCGCGTCGTAGGCTTTGCGAAGCAGGCGCCGCTTCTCGTCCAGGTCCCAATCGTGGAGGATGTGGCCCATCACCAGCACGTCGGCCGTGGGCAGCGGGTCGTTGAAGAAGTCGCCGGGGTAAAAGCGCAGGCGTTCAGAGAGGCCGTGCCGTGCAACGTACTTGTCGAAGATCGGACCGACCGACGGCAGGTCGAAATTGCCGCCCGTCAAGTGACTATGTGCGAGGGCGACGCGGACCGGCAAGCCCCCCTGCGCGCCGCCGATGTCTATGAAGGTCCGGTAGCCGCCCCAGGGGAACTTGCGCGCGATGGCGTCGGCCGCGCCGAGGCTGAGGCCGGTCATCGCGCCGAGGAAGTTTTCCAGCCGCGAGGGGTCGGCGTAGAGGGCCTCGAAGAAGTTGCCGCCGCTGCGGGCCTCGTTCTGCGGCCGCCCGGTCCGCAGCGCCTCGGTCAGCGAGCCCCAGAACGGGTAGAGCCGCGCCGAGGCCATTTCGAGCATGCCGCCGACGTAGGCCGGCTTGGCGCGGTCGAGGAATGCGTCGGCCTCGGGCGTGTTGGAGTAGCGCCCCTGCGGGTCGCGTTCGAGCACGCGCAGCGCGACGAGCGAGTCGAGGAAGTCTGCCGTGCCGCGCTGGTGCAGGCCGAGCTGGTCGCCGAGCGTCTGCGCGTCGAGAGGCCCCGCGGCCAGCCGCGTGAAGAGGCCGAGCTCGACGGCGCTCAGCAGGGCCTTCGAGCCCCAGAAGCCGAGGCCGAGTTCCATGATCCGGTCGGGAGTGACTGTCGCGTTCATCAAACACCTCCTCAATCGGCGGCCCTCAATCGGCGGCTCGCCGCCTCGGGCCGCTCGTTTCCCCAAGTCTCAGTAGCCTCAGTAGCCGACCGAAGGGAAGTAACTCCCGCGCGGCTCGCTGTACTCGCCCGTCGTCATCAGCGTCATCGGCTTGACGACGCGCAGCCCCTCCCTGAGACACCAGCGGAAGAGTGCGGCCTGCCGCGTCGGCAGCAGGAAGGCGAGCGGCTGCTCGGTCTGCGCCGCGGCGCCTGAGAGCAATGCCTGCATGTCTTCGTCGCTCTCGGCGACGGCGTGGTTGAGCGGCCAGAAGCCGGGCGCCGAGACGTAGGCCGCGAGGCGCCCTTCGCGCAGCGCGACGAAGGGGCGCAGCATGGGGGCCAGGCCCTTGAGTTCGCCCGTGCGGTCGAACCCGTGCACCCTCCGGCTGAGGTCGCCGACCGTGTCGAGGTCTTCGTCGCGCATCGGCCGGACCTCGTAGCCGTCGGGCGGCGCGCTCCGGGGGGTGCCTTCCATCAGGGCCAGCGGCTCCCTCACGTCAAAGCCGAGCGAGGCGTAGAGCGAGAGCGAGGCCGTGTTGAAGGAGTCCTGCACCAGCCGGACGCCGGCGGCGGCGCGGCCGCGCTCGATGACGGCCTCCATCAGCCGCCGTCCCGTCCCGCGCGCCTGCACACCCGGGTCAACCGTGATAGGGCCGACCGCGCGGATGTCGTCCCACTCCCAAAGGAAGTTCGAGCCGACGACGCGCCCCCCGCTCTCGGCCACCACGCCGAAGACGGACGGGTCGGCGATGAAGCCCCCGGCGAGCTGCGTGGCGGCCTCGATTGAGGGGAAATCCGGGCGGAAGTTGTGCCGCTCGGCGATGTTTTTGAATGCCTCGTAGATGATGCGCCCGCAGTCTTCCGCGTCGTCGGGCGCGGCCGGCCTGATGGTTACTTCCATAACTGCAAACCCTCCTCATTTCGCGCAGGCCCCGTCGGCCAGCGCGAGCTTTGAAGCCGCCGGCACGCGCGGCGCGGACTTCGCCCGCCCTGGTCCTGCTTTCGGCGACTAAACCCTCAACGCGTAAATGGCGGGCGGTTCCGGTCAAGCCCGCCGCGGGCGCGAGTTGTGTGCCGTCGGGACAGACTACGGGCAAACTCTGCGTGCGGGCGGCAAGAAAAAGTGGCGCGAGGCCGGCGGCAGCTTAACGCCGCAACCCTCCCCGCGCCACTGTCGATGTCGCCTCCCCTTAAGTGCTCGTCGCCCTTCCCTTAGTCCTTTAGCCGGCGCGCCGGCTAAAGGACTAAGGGAAGGGCGACGAGTGTCGCGGCGACTCCGTTAGCGACTTCGTTAGCGAGACGCGCCGGCGCGTCGGGTGCTGTCCTCGCGCCGTTTGACGAGGACAGAGCGGGCGACGGCGAGCGTGGCTGCCGAACGCGCTGACTCGTGTGAGAGGCTGCGGGCGGCTTCGGACGCGCGGTTCAGGTCTTCGGCGGCCAGCGCGGCGAAGAGGTCGGACAGGTTGAAGCTCTCGACGCCGACGTTGCTGGTCATCGCCCCGCCGTCGCGGAACCTGACCTGAATGAGTAGACCGCCCTCCTCGCCCGTGAATCCCGCCGACTGGTTCGCGGCCTTAACCAGCTCGCCCAGCATCTCCCACGAGCGCGCGGCATCGAGCGCGTGGAGGCGTGTGGCGACGGCCGTCAGTGCCTGCGCGCGCTCGGTAGAGCCGGGGTCGATCTTCCGGGCGGCCGCCAGCGCCTCTTCGAGAAATTCCACGGCGCGGCCCGGCTGCTCTTTGGCAATCATGTTGGCTGCCTCGGTCAATCCGTAGGCACGCTGCACCTCGGTCAGTAGGTCGGCGCGGGCGAGACGCGCGACCTCCTCTGCGCGCTTGCCCCGGAGGGCAGTCTCCAGGGAGCGGAAGGCGAGCGCACGCAAGAGCTGCGACCGCATCTCCTCGTCTTCGATCTTCGAGGCGTGGTCGCGCGACTGTTCGGGGTCTTCCTCGAACAACCCCATCGCCAGGCGGAAGCGGATGCGGTCGCGCTCGGCCGAGGTCTGCGCACGGTCGAGGCTGGCCGTCAAATCCTGCACCTGGTTGGCCGCCGAGGGCTCGGGCGCGAGGCCGCGCGTCAGCAGCGAGTTGTCGGGCGTGCGGCTGCGCTCGGGCGTGTGCTCAAGCAGCGCCGACTGTCGGGCGCGAATCTGCGGGGCCGCCGGGTGCGCGTACTGCTCGAAGACGGGCGCGAGCCGCGCCGTGACGACGTAGGCGCCGACGCGGCCCGATGATGAGGCGTCCTGCTCGGCAGGCGGCGTGGGGCGCAGGAGAATCTGCGCGGCGGCGCCGAGGAAGGCAGTGCGGATTCGCGGGTCGAAGTTCTCGGGCAGGCGGACGTTGCCCCTGAACTGGCGCGTGTGGCTGCCGCCGTCCGGCCTGACGGTGATGTAGAGGAAAGGGGTAAGGGCGTAGGCCGAGAGCAGCGAGACGCTGTTGGCGTCGGCCGCGGGGTCGGAGGCGGCGCGCTGGAGGAGCCCTGCGTAACGCTGGTCGGCTGCCTTCGGGTCTTTCTCGCGCAGCACGTCGAGGAAGGCCATGCCGAAGGTGTTGACGGGGTAGAGGGCCGGATCGGCAAAGAGCAAGGCACGCTCGACCTCGCCGTCTTCGAGCAGTTGGCGCGCGAGGTTGAGGCGCTGCGTCATGTGTGAGGGCGGGTTGTCCGGGTCTATCTTGGGAGTCGCGGCCGGTCCGTCGGTCGCGGCCGGGGCCGAGGGCGTGCGCGCCTCCGTCTCCTCCTTGTTGGCCGCGTCGAGGCGGGTGAGGAACTCGGAGCCTAGCGCGCTCTCGCGTCTGGCGGCCAGGCGCAGGACCTCGCGGCGGACGCTGCCGGCGTCGCGCGAGGAGGGCGCGCCGCGCCGCGATGCCTCGCGCGCGCGCTTCTCGCCCAGTTCCCTGTCGGCGACCTCGGCGGCCTCCCAGGCGCGGCGGAAAAGAGCGCGTGCGCGGTCCCTCTCGACATCCCAGAGGGCGTCGGCCGCGCGGGCCTGGGCCGTCGCGCGCAGAACCGGGTCGGAGAAGTTGCGCGCCTCTTCGGCGAGTGAGTTGACGAGCGAGACGGCCGCGGCGCGGCGCGCTTCGTCGAGCGGGTCGGCCTCGGCGCCGCGAGCGGTCTTCTTCGGGGCGGGCGACTTCGAGGCGGGCGCGGGCTGCTGCGCGAAGCAGACGGACGAGGTGGCGAGGAGCGTGAGGAGCACGCTGCGAAGTTTACGGTGAGACATCAGATTCTCCGTTCCGGCAGGCCCGAGAGCGCCGCGGCGGCGGCCTGCGTACATGGCTGGAAAGGTCTGCGCCTCCCGTTCGGGAGGGCGGTTAAAGGCTCGGACGAGGTCACTTCCCTAACGCCGGGCCGCACACTGTAGTTTCAGTATGTTCCAATTCACGGGCGCGGCCAAACCGTGTGGGCCTTCACCGCCGGCGGCCGGGCAGAGGCAGCCGCAGCGCCTCAAGCATGACGTGGAAGATAACGTTCTGCTCCTGCACCCCGTGAAAGAGGTGGGCGCCAGGCCCCGCCGCGTAGATCGCCACGTCTTCGCCCCCGTGCGTCTCGGCCCCGAGCGGGACGGCGGCCTCCTGCAAATAGTTCGGGTCCGAGGTGTTCACGTTCGTCAGATCGGGCCGCCCGTCGGTGATGCCCTTGTAGCCCGCGGCGCCGTGGGGGTGGCGCTTCGGCCCTTCTAACTGCTCCTTCGAGGCGCCGGTGTAGCCGCGGCCGTTCCCGTAGCCCAGGGTCGTGTAGGGCAGCCCGAGGGCGTCCCTGGAGTAGCCGGCCGCGCGTTTGCCGCTGGCGTCGTTGCCGACGACTTTGCCGAGGATGTCGTTGCCGCGCGCGGGATAACCGGCCATCGTGAAGACGTGGCTGTGGTCGGCCGTGACGACGATAAGAGTCTCCCGCTCGTCGGTCTTCTCGACGGCCGCTCGGACGGCGTCGGAGAGCGCGATGGTGTCGGTCAGGGCGCGATAGGCGTTGCCGTCGTGGTGCCCGTGGTCGATCCGGCCGCCCTCAACCATCAGGAAATAGCCCTTACGGTTTTTGGAGAGAATGTCTATCGCCTTCGAGGTCATCTCGGCCAGCGAGGGCTCGCCGCCCTTGTCTTGCGGGCGGTCGTGCTCGTACTTCATGTGCGAGCGCTCGAAGAGCCCGAGCAGGCGGTCGGCGGTGCGCGGGTCCGCGGCGTCGAACTGCGCCTTGTTCCAGGCGTAGACGGAACGGGGCCGCTGACGGGTCCACTCTTCGATGAGGTTGCGCCTGTCGAGGCGCTCGCCGGTCAGACCCACGTCTTCGGGGTCGGCCGCCTCGCGCGGAAGGAATTTGGCGCGGCCGCCGCCGAGCACCACCTCAAGCCCGTTGCCGTGCCGGAACTCGACGAGTTGGCGGGCGATGTCCGGGAACCCCGCCTGCCGGGCCTCGGCGGACATGTTCGCGTCCGACTCCCAATCCCGGTCGGGGCTGTGCGCGTAGCAGGAGGCCGGCGTCGCGTGGGTCACTGTGGCCGTGCTGACGACGCCGGTGGAGAGCCCGGCCTGCTCGGCGAGTTGGAGCAGGGTCGGCAGCTCGTTGCCGCGAACGGTGGTGTGGTCGCCGCGCACCACGTTCTGGCTGACCGAGATGAGCCGGTCGTTGGTCTTGACGCCAGTGATGATGGCCGTCATGGTCGGGGCCGAGTCGGCCGTCTGCTGGTTGACGCTGTAGGTCTTCGAGAGCGCCACGTAAGGCAGACGCTCGAAGCTCAGGAAGTTCTCTTCCCCGCTCTCGCCGCGCCGCTGGCCCTGGAGGATACGCGCCGCCGTCACGGTCGAAACGCCCATGCCGTCGCCGACGAAGAGGATCACGTTCCTGGCGCGCCCGCGCTGTGCCCTCAGCCGCTTGGCCGCCTCGACCGCGCGCCGCCCGTCGTTGTACCACTGCTCGCGGCTCTCGGCCCGCTTGACCGCCTGGCCGCCCTGGCCGCGGGCGCCAGCCGGCACCAACCCCGCGGCCAGGGCGCAAAGGGTGAGCAACGCCCACACACGTCCGAAACTCGCCAGCCCGCACGCCCGGCGCCTCTCTGCTCGTATCTGCTCGCTCCGGGAATCGACCCGCATACTTCATCCTCCCGCCGAATGATGCTCGCAAGAGCAGGCCACGCGGCCCGCCGGAAAATATTGCGACCGACGGGAATTGTGATGTTCACACCCGCGCCGGGGGGTCTCCGTGAGCGGCTGCCTAATGTATCGGCCCGTCTTCGCAGCCCATGCTTTAACCCTTCCCGCCCCCCTCGTGACAAGGAACTCCTCCCCGACCGGGTGTATGCCGTCTTCGGGGCCGGGCACAGGACCGGCTCATGAGCCGGCCGGCTTCGCGCCCCTCCGGAAGAGCCTTCCCTGTCATACGAAGGCAGGTTCGCAGCAGCGCGGGTAGAAGCGGCAGACGCCGGCGGAGCGGTGCGACGTGCGGCCGTTCAGCAGGCGCAGGGCCGCGCGCAGCCCGACCGCGACGAGGGCCGCTTCGAGCCCTTCAATCACATCTCTGATAAGCGCCGACAACTGCCTGCCCCTACGGGCCCTGATGACCGCGCGAATGATGCGGGCGGCGGTAGAGTTCGGGCGGTAGGGTTCGGACGCGGTCCGCCCTCGCCGTCTGAAGTCTCCACTTCTCCGCCGCGTGCCCGCCCTCGCCTTCCGCCTCAGCTCCGCTTCCACCTCAACTCAATCTCTATCTCTTCCTCGTCGCCCTCACGCTCGTACTCGAACTCCACCGCCGCGTCCGGCGGGACATAGATGCGCTCGCCCGCGATCTGTATCTCGAAGGTTTTCCCCGCTTCGAGGGCGTCGGCCAGCCGTCGCAGCTTCGCCACCACCTCCCTGTTCGAGTAAGACTTCTCCACGTCCTTGTCTTGCCCCATCACTCTCGCCTCCTTAAACCGGTCCTGGCAGTTGAAGATAACATTCATCGGCGCGGACGGGCAGCGCCTTTATAAGCACACGCTGAACAAGTGAGAGGGCAGAAGCCTGAGGCGCCTCGTGCTGAGCCACGGGGACGCGCCCGCGGGGCGGCGCCTTCGCCCGTTCTTCCCGCGGCGGTCGAGTCGTCGGCGGAATTCGCCCCTGTCACTTTTTTGCCTGTCTGTCGCCCTTTCCTGACACGCTCACCGGTTCCGTCTACCCGGCGGAGCACACCCCGTGCGGCGGCCGGTTGCGCTGCGAGGGAGTAGACAGCCGGGAAGGCCGACAGTGGTGACAGCATTAGGAGGACATGCCTTCAGAAGGACATGCCTTCGCATCCTCCGGACTCCGGTGAACAGACGTCGGGTTGATACCTTACTTGCTTACCGATCAACTGCGGTTGATTGTTTATTTAACAACTCGCCCGCCAAGGTATCAGCGGATATTTATAATGTAAAGAATCACGCCCGTTGCAAGGCATCGTGCACATTTCCGGGGCAACGGCCACGCCGACGGGGTTGCTTTGTTGAGTACTTTGCAGTATAAAGCTACGGCGACATCCGACCCGTCCGCGTGGGGCGCCTGGGAGCAATACGAGTGAAGATCGACATCATCGTCGTTTACATCCAGCGTTACGAGCGGGGGCACGAGGTGGACTTCGTGCCCCCGATCACGGGCATACACCTCGCAGCGATCACCCCGCCGGGGCACAGCGTGCGCGTGATTCACCAGCAGGTCGAGGCCGTCCCGTTCGACACGGACGCGGATTTAATCGCGCTCTCGTTCTTCAGCGGCTTTGTGCCCGAGGCCTACCGTCTGGCAGATGAGTTTCGGCGGCGCGGAAAAACGGTCGTCGCCGGCGGTCCACACGCGACCTTCTCGCCTGACGAGGTGCTGCGCCACTGCGACAGCGTCGTCGTGGGCGAGGCCGAGTCGGCGTGGCCGCGGTTGATCGAAGACGCCGAGGCAGGCAGGCTGCGTCCCCGCTACTATGGCGAGCCATCGCCGATGCACGGCCTGCCCACGCCGCGCTACGACCTTCTGCCGAAGCGCTTCTTCGTGACCCGCGTCGTGCAGGCGACGCGCGGGTGTCCCTTCACCTGCTCGTTCTGCACTGTGCCGACCCTCAACCCGGGTTTTCGTATGCGGCCGGTCGAGGACGTTCTGCGGGACGTTCGCTACGACCACTTCGCATTCTGGTGGCAGCGGAAGGTGGTCTGGTTCTGGGACGACAACCTCACGATACGTCGTGAGTACGTGCGGGAGCTGCTCGCGCGCATGCGGCCGCTCAAGCGTTGGTGGCTGACCCAGGCGAGCATGGACATTGCGAAAGACGCCCCGCTGCTCGACCTCATGCGCGAGTCGGGCTGCATCGGAATCTTCTTCGGAATCGAGTCGTTCGGGGAGGAATCTCTCGCCGACGCGCGCAAGCGACAGAATCGGGTCGCCGAGTACAGCGAGCGCGTCGAGGCGCTGCACAGGCGCGGCATCTGCGTGATGTCGGGCTTCATCGCCGGTTTCGACGGCGATACGCCGGAAACCATCCGGGCCATGGCCCGGCAACTCTACGAGATCGGCGTGGACGTTCCGTTCCTGAGCATCCTGACGCCCTACCGGGGGACGGCACTTCACCGTAAGTTAGAAGAAGAGGGCAGGCTCCTCGCCGGCCGCGGGTGGGAGTTCTACAACGGCTACAACGTCACATTCGCGCCGGCGAGGATGAGCCCCGACGAACTGCTCGCCGCGCACAGGGCCTTGTGGCTGGAAGCCTTCTCGGTAAAGTACTCGCTCAGGCGAGTCTTCCGCGCACTGTTTCGGCTTCGCTTCGGGGCCTTCCTCATGTGCGCGATGATGAACCTGTTCTACTGTTTGAAGGCGCTTCGCGGGAACGCCCCCGCCTGTTTCGACGGGCAACGACGTTACGAAGAGTTCCGCGACCTGCCCGTCGAGCGGGCGGGGCCGCCCGCAACCCTTTCCGCCATTCGCCCGCAACGGGCCAACCCAATCTCGCGCTGATCGCCTTACAGACGCTCAAATCACCGGGAGGAACAATGAACACGCACAAGACCATGTACACATACGCCGTCGGCGTCGCGCTCGCGGCGGCACTCATGCTCATCTGGCTGAGCCTCGGCGTCGGCATCATCGGGGCGGATGGCGACCCCGCCAACATGATGTACTTCGGGGTGCTAGCCGTCGGGGGCATCGGCGCCCTCGTCGCGCGCTTCCGGCCCGGCGGGATGGCCCGCGCGATGTTAGCGATGGCGCTCGCACAGGCTCTGATCGGCGTGATTGCGATAGCCGGCGGTTTAGGCCGCCCGTACAGCGGGGCGCTTGAGCTTTTGGGCCTGAACGGATTCTTCGTCGCGCTGTTCGTCGGATCGGCGTGGCTGTTTCGGCGTGCCGCGCGAGGGCGGACGGAACAGGGCGCATTAAAATCTGCGCTTCCAGCAGGACCGGGCGACAGCGGCACGCCATGACTTATGATTAACTGCGCGGCTCGGGATATTATGCAGGCCGCCCGTCATCCAGCGGGCGGTGCGACAGGAGGAGTAGAGCCATGCGCCGGATTCTTTCATCAGTCTTTTTATTGCTGTTCTCTTCGGCCTCTGTCTGCGCGCAGGCGCAGGCGCCCGACGCCGCCGCGTTGAAGGGGCTCTTAAATGAGTTCCTGGCCGGCGCCGGGCGCAACGACGCGGCGATACACGAGCGCTTCTGGGCCGAAGACCTTATCTACACGGGCTCTTCGGGGCGCAGGGTCGGGAAGGCCGACATCATGCGCGACGTGCGCTCGGCGCCTGAGCCCAAGCCGGGAGACCCTCGGACCGTTTACACCGCCGAGGACGTGCGCGTACAACAGTACGGCGACACGGCCGTCGTCGCCTTTCGTCTGGTCGGCACGACCATGAGGGGCGGCGCGGCCGAGGTCTCGAAGTTTCTAAACACCGGCACCCTCCTTCGGCGCGGCGGCAGGTGGCAGGCCGTGAGCTGGCAGGCGACCAGGCTGCCGCGCGACGAGGAAGAGGTCAGGAGGGAGGTCGCCGCGGCCGAGGCGGCCTTCCATCAGGCCATGCTCGCGGGCGACGTTAAGAGACTTGAGGCCCTGCTCGACGAGACTTTCGTCAGGATGTTCCGCGACGGCTCGCGGCAGACCCGGCGGGAGGCGCTCGAAGAGCTCGGTTCGGGCCGCCTGAAGTTTTCGAGGCTGGAAACGAGCGGCGTGACCGTCAACGTCTACGGCGACGCGGCGGTCGTGCGCGGCAAGTCGCTGCGGCAACGCACCGCCGTCCCCGGGGCGGAGGCCGACGCCGCCCCCTTCGAGTTTTTCTACACGATGACTTTCGTCAACAGAGGCGGGGCGTGGAAGGCCGTGGCGATGCATTCCAGCCACCCCTGAACGGTTAACTGCCCCGCCTGCCGCACAAACCCACACAGGTCATTGCTCAGCAGACTCCCCGCGCGACAGGGCGGTCTGCTCCCCGGAGGTGCCGCGGCCTGAATCGAGGCTCCTCTTGAGCCACCCCGCCACGTCCCGCAGGCTCTCCGCGCTCACCTCGTGCCGCATCGGGTACTCGCGGTAGGTGAGATCGACAGGCAGCCCCGCGAGGTATTCGCGGGCCGCGCGGCCGTTCTCGACGGGCAGGACCGGGTCGTAGATGCCGTGCGTGATGAGGACCGGCTTACCGGTCAGGGCATCCCGGTCGGGCTCCCGTCCCAGCACCTGCTGCGGCAGACGCCCGCTCATCGCCACTACGCCGGAGACCTTCTCGGGGCGCGTGAGCAGCAGGGCGAGACTCATCATCGCGCCCTGGCTGAACCCCAGCAGGTAGACGCGACGAGGGTCTGCCCCGTAGGTATCGACCAGTTCGCCGATGAAGCCCGGCAGCATCCCGAGGCTCCTCTTCGCCTGCTCGATGTCGGCCGCCATCCCGCGCGGCGTGAAGTCGATCCTGAACCAGCCGAACCCGCCGTAGTCGAGCGCGACGGGCGCTCGGGCGCTCACGATTATGAACCTCTCATCCAGGTAAGGGCCGAGGGCGAAGAGGTCTTCCTCGTCGCTGCCCACGCCGTGCAGGAGCAGGAGCAGCGGGGGAGGCGCCCCGCCCGCCTCCGCGGGCCGTCGGACTATGTGCTTCAATGCGAGTTTTTCAGCCACTGGTGTGGGTGCGCCCTCCACTTCCAACGCCCTCTGTTGCGAAAACTGCCCGGTGGTTATAATTCGCCCGTCACGCGGCAGTGTAACTTTCTCGCAATACTACCACGTGACGAAAGGGAGCGCGCCCGGCACGGAATCTCAGCCCGGCGCGGCCGGCGGCACGGGGTTGGTGCCGCCAGCGTCGAACCGACTGCAAGAAGAACGGGCGACGCGTGCGAGTCCCTTCGCGGCGGAAGCCGTCAACAAAATCGCGTCTCACGAGACGAGGACGCAATAAGAGGCAGAGCCGGATAGTTAATGCACATTTTATCAGTCGAAGCGGTCAGCAAAGACTACGGCCTGCGGCCGATTCTTGAGAACGTCAGCCTCGGGCTCGACAGTCAGGACCGCGTCGGCGTGGTCGGGGTGAACGGGTCCGGCAAGACTACATTCCTGCGTCTCATCGCCGGGGCCGAGAGGCCGGACGCCGGGCGGATAACTTTCGCCGAGGGCGTAACGGTCGGATACCTGCCGCAGAACCCGCCTTTCGACGCGGAAGCGACCGTCCTGGAATCCGTCTTCGCCGCCAACGACGCCCGGATGAGACTGCTGTTGGACTACGAGCGAGCCTGCGGCGAGCTGGCGGCCAAAGGCGGGAACGAGCAGCGGGCGCTGGACCGCGTGGCGGAGCTGGGGCGCCGCCTGGAGGCGACCGGCGCGTGGGAACTGGAGACGAACGCACGGACCGTCCTCGGCCGGCTCGGCATCGCCGACACCGAAACACGAATGGGCGCGCTCTCGGGGGGGCAGCGGAAGCGCGTCGCGCTCGCGCACGCCCTGATCGAACGCCCGCCTCTCCTCATCCTCGACGAGCCGACCAACCATCTTGACGCCGAGACGATCTCCTGGCTCGAAGATTACCTTAACGGCTACAGCGGCGCGCTCCTGCTCGTCACCCACGACCGCTATTTCCTCGACCGCGTGACGAACCGCATCCTCGAAGTCGAGAGGGGGGCGGTGCAGGCGTTCGGCGGTAACTACGCCTACTACCTCGAAAAGAAAGAGGAGCAGGAGAGTGCGCGCGCCGCCGAGGGGCACAAGCGTGAGATGTTGATCCGCCGCGAGCTGGCGTGGCTGCGCCGCGGCGCGAAGGCCCGCACGCGAAAGTCGAAGTCCCGCGTGGAGCGTGCCGAAAGTCTGATCGCGCAGCCGAGGGAGGTTGCGGGGGCAGCGCTCGACATGTCGGTCGGCTCGACCCGGCTGGGTAAGAAGGTGTTGGAACTGCGCGACCTTTCCAAGTCGTATGGGGGCCGGGCTTTGATAGGCGGCTTCAGCCGGACCTTTAAGCCGGGCGAGCGCGTCGGCATCATAGGCCCGAACGGCTCCGGCAAGACGACGCTGCTCGAAATCATCGCCGGCCGGGTCGCGCCCGACGCGGGCTCTCTCGAACTGGGACAGACCGTTCGCCTCGGGTACTACGATCAGGAGAGCCGTGCGCTCGACGAAGGTGAGCGGGTGATTGACTACGTTCGCGCGGTCGCCGAACGGATCGAGACTGCCGACGGCTCTTTCATCACCGCTGGACAGATGCTCGAAAGGTTCCTGTTCGACGGGGCGATGCAGTACGCGCCGATAGCGAAACTCTCCGGCGGCGAGCGCAGGCGGCTCTACCTCCTGCGCGTGCTGATGGGCGCGCCGAACGTCCTGCTGCTGGACGAGCCGACCAACGACCTCGACATTCAAACCCTGATCACGCTGGAAGACTATCTGGACGGCTTCGCCGGCAACCTGATCGTCGTCAGCCACGACCGGTATTTCCTCGACCGCACGGTGGAGCACGTCATCCGTTTCGAGGGTGAAGGGCTACTGCGCGAGTATCCCGGCAACTATTCCGCCTTTCTCGAAGCACGCCGGGAGGAAGAGCGCGAGCCCGAGCCCGCCAGGCCAGCGGACGCGGCGCGGCCGGCGGGACGGCAGAGCAGCGCGCCGCCGACGGCCAAACGTAAGCTGTCCTTCAAGGAGCGAAAAGAGCTGGAGGAGACCGAAGCACGCATCCAGGCCGCAGAGCTGCGCACGGCCGAGATAGAGCGGGAGTTGTCCGCCAACGCGAGTGACGCTCACGTCGTGCACAGGCTCTACGAGGAGCGTGAGGAGTTGACGGAGCGGCTGGCGCGAGACCTCGAACGCTGGGCGGAACTCGCGGAGTTCGCCTGATTAAACGCCCGCGGCCGGCGCAGGCCGGCGCGCCGACGAGTGAGGCTCTACACATCGGCGGCGCGTCCTCCTTTCGTTACGCGGCGCTACAGGAATCGGAAGCGCCCGCCGGTGCGTCCAGCCTGTAACTCTTCACTTCGACCACTCTTCGACCCTGCCAAGCAACCGCGGCGGCCCTGACCGGCCGGGGATAGAGAGCTCGCGCAAAGGGGGAACACAGGTCTGTCGCGCTTCCCTCCTCCGCGGCCGTCTCTCCTCGACTCACCGCCTGTCATTCGCTTAATATGCGTGGGCTACCCCCCGTACTCAATCAAACTAGAGCGGAGTTCGCCCTCTTAACGTGTGATGAACCACTTCTTATCAGAGAAGCTGCTAGAACTCCGCTCCACGGCGGAAGAGGTCTCTCGGCGGGCCATAGCGCCGCTCTCGCCCGAAGTAGACCGGGACTCACTCTGGCCCAGGCACTCTTTTCAGGCGCTGGCCGAGGCCGGACTGATGGGGCTGCACGTCCCGCAGCGGCTGGGCGGGCAGGGTCAGGGGTTGCTTGCCCTCGCCTTGATCACGGAGGCCGTCGGAAAGGTCTGTCCATCCTCCGCCATGTGCTACGGCATGCACTGTGTCGGGACGGCGGTCATCGCCGCCAAACCCACGCGGCAGCAGGAGGAGCGCTACCTGCGGGCCATCGCGGCGGGCGGCCACGTCACCACGCTTTCTCTGAGCGAGCCGGGGACGGGCGTACACTTCTACCTGCCTGAGACCCGCCTGCTCCGCGTGGGCGACGAGTTCGTCGTCGAGGGGGTCAAGCAGTTCGTCACGAGCGGCGGCCACGCAGACTCTTACGTCATCACGACGCTGGCGAGCGCGGCCGGGGCCGACGCCGGGGAGTTTAGCTGCGTCCTCATGGACGCCGACTCGGCCGGGATCGAGTGGCTGGAGCCGTGGCGGGGGTTCGGGATGCGCGGCAACTCTTCGCGCGGAGTGAAGCTCAACGGCGTCAGGGTGCCGGCCGAGAACCTCCTCGGCGAAGAGGGGGATCAGACGTGGTACGTCTTCGAGGTGGTAGCCCCATACTTCCTGATTGCGATGGCCGGGACGTATCTTGGTATCGCGCAGGCCGCGCTCGACTACACACTTCACCACCTGCGGACGCGAGCTTATCAGCACTCCGGCGAGACGCTGGCGCAAGTCCCGATCCTTCAGCACAAGCTGGCCGAAATGTGGACGGCCGTCGAGAAGACGCGCCTGCTCGTCTACCGCGCGGCCCAGTTGGGTGACCTCGGCGACCCCGAGGCGCTGGTGGCGATCCTCGGCTGTAAGGCTGACGTTGCGGACACGTCCGTGTGGGTCGTCAACGAGGCGATGACGATGTGCGGCGGCATCGCCTACAGGGAGAACGACCAACTGGCGAGGATGCTCCGAGACGCGCGTGCGAGTCACGTCATGTCTCCGACGACGGACGTGCTGAAGACGTGGGCGGGGCGCGCCTTACTCGGCCTGCCGCTGTTGTGATACGAAACAGGGGGCGCAACAGACCTTCAACATGGCATCCGACATCATTCTCATTGACGAAGGGCCGGGCGGAGATTCCGGCACCGGGGAGTTGGTAGAGACACTCAGAAGCTCGGGCTCGAAGGTGATGCTGTGCGAGAGCCTCGCGGAAGGCTTGGAGAGGCTCGAAGACCTCTTCGTAAGCGACAGCCCCGCCGCCGCGGCCCTCATCGGGACACGCCTCCCGTCGCCGGTCAGGGCCGCGCGGCAGATAAACCGAATAGACCCGCACCTCCAACTGGTCTTTCTCGCCGACGAGACGAGACAGGCCCAGTTGCGGCGCGAGCTCAGGTTCGCCCCACTGCCCGGCACACACTGGTCGCTGGCGTCGCTCGGCGACCGCGGCTCGGCCCTCAACGTCGTCCGCAACGCCGCCCTCTCTTCCGCCCAGCGCCGGAGCCTGAGGACGACGCTCGACCGCCTCAACCTGCAACTCGCCTCGACGCCCCCACCCGACAGCGCGGACTACCGCAAGCTCGTCGCCTCGGACCGATACCTGGCGAGCATCATGTCGTTTGCGCGCGACGCAATCATCTCGACCGACGGCGAGGGGAAGATAGTCTCCTGGAACAGTGCGGCCGAGCGACTGTTCGGCTACCCGGAGCACCGGGCGCAAGGCGAGCCGGCGGACATCCTAGTCTTCGAGGCCGAGCGTAAGAGTCTGCGAGAGTTGTTCGAAGGACTGCGGGGCGACTCTTCGGGCGCGACCGCCGAGTTCTCGGCCCGCCGCGCGGACGGGACGGCCTTCAACGCAGAGTTGAGCGTGGCCCCCGTCAGGGGCGAGGCCGGCAGGCAGACGGGGGCGGTCATCATCGTCCACGACATCACCGAGCGGAAGCAGGCGGAAGAACAGCTCCAAACGCTCGCCAACGCCATCCCGCAACTGGCGTGGATGGCCCACGCCGACGGGCATATCTTCTGGTACAACCGGCGGTGGTACGAGTACACCGGAACTACTCCCGAGCAGATGGAGGGCTGGGGCTGGCAGTCCGTTCACGACCCCGAAATGCTGCCGCGCGTGGTCAAGAGGTGGAAAGTCTCTCTCGAAACCGGCGAGCCGTTCGAGATGGAGTTCCCCCTGAAAGGGGCCGACGGCCTCTTCCGCTGGTTCCTGACGCGCGTGACCCCGCACACAGACGGGCGGGGGGGCGTCCTGCGCTGGTTCGGGACGAACACGGACGTGGAGGAGTTGCGGAGCGCGCTCCGGCAAGCCGAAGAGTCGAATCGCCTCAAGGACGAGTTCCTCGCCACGGTCTCGCACGAGCTGCGCACGCCGCTGACGGCGGTGCTCGGCTGGGCGCACCTGCTCCGTTCCGGGCAGTTGGACGGAGAGGCATCCGCCCGCGCGCTCGAAACCATCGAGCGCAACGCGCGCGCCCAGAACCGGATGATCGAGGAGTTGCTGGACGTTTCGAGGATTATTACCGGCAAGCTCCGGCTCGACGTGCGGCAGGTTGACCTCCCGCTCGTGGTGGAGGCGGCGGTGGAGAGCGTGCGCCCCGCCGCCGATGCTAAAGCCGTCAGACTCCAGTTGGTACTCGACCCGCGAGCGGGCCCGATCTCCGGCGACCCCGACCGCTTACAGCAGGTAATCTGGAACCTCCTGTCGAACGCGGTGAAGTTCACGCACAAGGGCGGGCGCGTGCAGGTGCGACTCGAAAGAATCAACTCCCACGTTGAACTGACCGTGAGCGACACCGGACCGGGGATCGAGCCGGATTTCCTGCCCTTCGTCTTCGACCGCTTCCGCCAGGCGGACATGACAAAGAAAAGGGCACACGGCGGCCTCGGTTTAGGGCTGGCGATAGCACGGCACCTGGTGGAATTGCACGGGGGCGCGATCCGCGCCGCCAGCGGCGGAACGGAACAAGGCGCCACTTTCACCGTCACCCTCCCGCTGATGGTCGTCCGCGCCGAGCCGAGCCCGGCCGAGCGCCGACACCCGGCAGCCGTCGAGGGCGTCCCATACGTGAGCGGGCCGGCGCTCGACGGCCTGCGGGTCCTCGTCGTAGACGACGAGCCGGACACGCGCGAACTGCTGGCGGCGGTGCTTAAAGGGCGGGGGGCGGTCGTGACGCTGGCCGCTTCGGCGGGCGAGGCGCTAAAGGCGCTTGAGCGTGAAACGCCGCACGTGCTGGTGAGCGACATCGGGATGCCGGGCGAGGACGGCTACGAGTTGATTCGCAGGGTGCGCCTTCTCCCGCCGGAGCGCGGCGGCAACATCCCCGCGGCGGCGCTGACCGCTTACGCGAGGGAGGACGACCGTATTCGCGCGCTGCTGACCGGCTTTCAGATACACATCCCGAAGCCGGTCAACCCCGCCGAACTGGCGGCAGTCGTCGCCACCCTCGCCGGCCGCGTGGTCCGGGACTCTCAATAGTGGAGATTCAGAGCGGTCGTGGGAGACCGTGACGGCGCTTTATCTCATCTGCTCACCGCTCGTGAGACCCGGCGCGCCCCTTCCCCTCATCCTCTCCGGCGCTCGGCCTGCCGGCACCCTGCGTGCCTTTTGAGCGCGGCGCCCCGCCCCGCTTCCTCTCTCCGGACTCCGCCACCCTGATGTTCGCGTTGTAATTCCGGATGCGGCTGCCCCTCATCCGCCGCAGCACCTGATCGACGTATTCAGCCGGGAGATCGACGAGCGTGAACCGGTCGTGAACGTCGATAGCTCCGATGTCCCTGCCGGGAACGCCGCCCTCGTTGGCGATGGCCCCGACCACGTCGGACGGGCCGATCCGTCCGTTACGCCCCACGTCGATGAACAGGCGCACCATGCCGTCGCCCGCCGGACTCATTCGCTCGGGCTCAGGCTCCAGGGTGACTTCAAGCGGCCTGTCACCCCCGGCCAGAAAGGCGGCCGCCGCCGCTATCTCGGCCATATCGCGCCCGCTCTCCTCGGCCAGCTCTTCGACGAGCGACAGGTAGAGGTCCAGCTCCTCGCCTCCGAGAGTCTTGAGGACGCGCTCCTTGAACAGCGCCACGCGCCGCGCCGCCACGTCAGCCTCCGAGGGCACTCGCATCGGCTCGATGCGCTGACCCGTGTAGTGCTCGATCTCTCGCTTCATCCGCTGCTGGCGAGGGGTCACGAAGAGCACGGCCCGGCCCGCACGCCCCGCGCGGCCCGTCCGCCCGATGCGGTGGACGTATGACTCGACATCGTTCGGCATGTCGTAGTTGACGACGAGACTGATCCGCTCGACATCGAGGCCGCGGGCGGCCACGTCCGTGGCGACGACGATCTCGACCTGCCCGCCCCTTATACGGCGGATGACCGCCTCGCGCCCGCTCTGATTCATGTCCCCGTGCATGGCCTCGGCCGCGTAGCCCCGCGCCTGAAGTTTTTCCGTAAGCTCGGCCGCGCCGAGTTTGGTCTTGGCAAATATGAGCGTCGCCTCGCCGGCGCTGGCCTCGGCCTCCAGCAGCCGGGTCAGCACGTCAGGCTTCTGCCCCTCCGAGACGTTGATGTAGTGCTGCCCGACGGTCGGCACCGTCAGCGTCTTGCGCTCGATCTCGACGGCCGCCGGCTCCCTCAGGTGGCGCTCGGCGATGCGGCGCACCTCGCGCGGCATCGTCGCCGAAAACAGCGCCGTCTGCCGCCCCTCGGGCGTGTGCTCAAGTATCCACTCCACGTCCTCGATGAAGCCCATGCGCAGCATCTCGTCGGCCTCGTCCAGCACGACGAACCTCAGGGCCGACAGGTCGAGCGACTCGCGGCGCAGGTGGTCCATGACGCGCCCCGGCGTGCCGACGACGACCTGCACGCCGCCCTGGAGCCGGCGAAGCTGCTGGCCGATGGGCTGGCCGCCGTAGACGGGCAGGACGCGAACGCCCCCCATGTGCCTGGCGTAGGTGTGAAACGCCTCGGCCACCTGAATGGCGAGCTCCCGCGTGGGCGTCAGCACGAGGGCCTGCACGCCCGCGGCATTGGCCTCCAATCTCTCCAGGATGGGCAGGGCGAAGGCCGCCGTCTTGCCCGTGCCGGTCTGGGCCTGCCCGACGACATCACGCCCTTCGAGGAGCAGCGGGACCGTTTTTTGCTGGATCGGCGAGGGGACCTCGTATCCGACATCGGCTATGGCCTTCATCAGCGGCTCGCTGAGGCCCAGTTGTTCAAAAGAATCGGCGCTGACATCTGTTTTTGCACTCATATGAAGTCCTCATCCAGAAAGTGTTGTCCGAGGCATTCTACCTAGCCCGGCGGGGCCGACACTATGATACGCGGGGGGTTCATCAACTTCGCGCCTTAATCTTACGGCCTTGACTTAGGCGATGGCTACGCCCGGATCGGAAGTGTAATAGTACGACCTGTTTTCTGCCGAGTGCCGGCCCGGCCGGACGGGTGACCGAAGGTGTGCTCTTTCTCTCGCGACTCTCACTTTTAGCTCACGAATACTGCACTCACGGCGCCTGTTGTCCGTCAGGGTACGGAAGCACTGTTAAACTTCGCCGAGAATTGTCCGGCAATCACATTCGCGTTGTTTCGTCGACGGGGGTTTTTCTCCCCGTCTTAGATTTTTGGTTGGTCACACACGCCCGGCTTCGGGTTCGTGACCGGGATACGAACGTGGGGGGTTTACGTGTTGATTAAGGCGGTAATCTTTGATGTGGACGGCACGCTGGTCGATTCGAACGACCTGCACGTGGGGGCGTGGCGCGAAGCCTTCAGGTGTTACGGCAAAGAGTTGACTTACGAAGAGGTTCACGCGCAACTGGGCAAGGGCGGCGACCAATTGATGCCCGTCTTCTGCACCGGGGAGGAATTAAGGAGCTTTGGCGAGGAGCTGGAGGCCCGCCGCGTCGAGATTTTCAAGAGAGACTATCTGCCGCGCGTGCGCCCCTTCGCGCGCGTGCGCGAGCTGTTCGAGCGCATCGGGGCCGACGGCCTCAGGATCGCCCTCGCCTCCTCGGCCAAAGGGGAGGAGTTGGAACAGCACAAGCTGAGCCTGCGCGTTGCGGACCTGCTCGAAGCCGCCACGTCGGCCGACGACGCCGAACGCTCGAAGCCGTACCCAGACATCTTCCGGGCGGCACTGGCTGGCCTGGAAGGTGTCGCCCCGTCCGAGGCCGTCGTCGTCGGCGACACGCCTTACGACGTTGAGGCGGCGGCGAAAGCGGGGGTGCGGACGGTGGCGCTCCTCAGCGGGGGATTTTCGGAGCAGGCCCTGCGAGACGCCGGGGCGGTGGCAGTCTACCGCGACGTTACGGACCTGCTGGACAACTATGAAGAGTCGCCGCTCGCGCAGAACAGGGCGAGCGCCGCGAGGGGACAACATTGATGGAGGGGCTAACGTGGCTAGGGCTTTTGGCGGGCGGGTTGACGACCGCGTCATTCGTGCCGCAGGTGACGAAGATCTGGAAGACGAAGTCGGCCGAGGACGTATCATTGCTGATGTTCGTCGCCTTCTGCGTCGGAGTTTCACTCTGGCTCGTCTACGGAATCCTCAAGGGCGAGGCCGCCATCATCGTGACCAACGCCGTGACGCTCGTACTCGGCGCAGCCATCGTCTGGATGAAGCTGAAGTATAAATAATCGCGCGCCTGTGGGGCGGGGATTATCGGCCGCGGCGGTCCGGCCGCGCTCCATAATCATGGGAAAATTGAAGAAGTTCCTGATAGATGTCCGGTCGAGCCTCTGGTTCCTGCCGTCGCTGCTCGTCCTCGGCTCCGTCTTGCTCGCGCTCGGCCTCATTGAGGTTGACCTCAGGCTCGACCCCGCGCTGCGGGAGGCTTACCCGAGGTTCTTCGCCGTCGAGGCCGAGGGCTCCCGCGCCATGCTCTCGGCCGTGGCCGGCTCGATGATAACGGTGGCGGGCGTCGTCTTCTCGGTGGTCATCGTCTCGCTCTCGCTGGCCTCGACGCAGTACACCTCGCGCGTGCTGCGCAACTTCATGCGCGACCGCGCCAACCAGGCGGTGCTCGGCGTCTTCCTCGGCATCTTCGCCTACTGCATCGTGGTCTTGAGGACCTTCAGCGCGGCCGGGGCGGGCGAGGAGTTCGTGCCCTCGATAGCCATACTGACTGGCGCGCTGCTGTCGCTCGTCGGGCTCGGGTTTCTCATCTTCTTCATCCACCACACGGCCGCGGCCGTACAGGCTTCGGAGATTATCGCCTCCATCACGGAGGAGACCACCGCCGCCATCGACAAACTCTTCCCGGAAGAGTTAGGGGCCGGTGATGAAAGTCCGGGCGCGGCAGGTGAAGGCGTGACGAATGGGGGAGGGTGGCGGCTGGTGCCTTCGACGGAGACGGGCTACGTCCAGACGGTTGAGGTCGAGACGCTGCTCTCGTTTGCGAAAGAAAGGGGCGTCTGTATCAAGGTCGCGCGCGGGGCGGGAGAGTTCGCCGCCGAAGGCAAGCCGATAGTCTTTGTCTCGGCGTCGCGGGAGCCCACGCCGGAGGAGGTCAAGGCACTGAACGCGGCCTTCGCCGTGGGGAACTACCGGACGGCGGAGCAGGACCCCGCCTTCGGCATTCGCCAGCTCGTCGACATCGCGCTCAAGGCCCTCTCTCCGGGCATCAACGACACGACGACCGCCATCAACTGCATAGACTATCTCGGATTCATCCTCTCGCGGCTCGCACCGCGGCGCCTGGACCCGAGGAGAACGCGCGGGGACGACGGGCACCGAGTGATCCTGAAAGAGGTGAGTTTCGAGAATTACGTAGACGAGGCTTTCAACCAGATCAGGCAGAACGCGGAGGGGAACGTCTCGGTGCTGATTCGTATGCTCGGCGCCGTCAGGGAGGTCGCAGCGAATGTGCAGGATGAGGGGCGCCGGTCAATCCTGAGCGAGCATGTCGAGCTGATCCTGGAGCTGGCGCGGCGCAGCGTTCCCTCAGAGCGCGACCTGGATCAAGTGGAGGAGGAGGGCGAGACGACGAAGGAGGCGTTAACGGCTGTGGTCGTGGGTTAAGCTAATACGGGTGGCAACTATGTCATATAAGTTTTCCCCAGTCTCCGATCTGTACGTCTTCACCCGCGTCGCGCCCCTGCGCGCCGACACACAAAGTTGACAATCCGCGGGGGCGGAAAACCCCCGCCGGCTGTTGCAACAATGTGGGTAGATAGTGCATCTTAGTGGGGTCCTTCCTTCTCTCGCGCATCGACGGTGATGCGCCCCGCGCCTCGTATGGCGGCGGCGTTCTGGATGGTTCGAGAGCGGGCAGTAGTAAACATTAGAAGCCGCTCCACAGAGCACCCGAACGCAGGCCCTTCGCTGCCACCGTTACGCCGAAGTCATTCCGGTTCGAAGCTTCTTCAAGTAAACCGCAAATGCGGATCGAGGAACACACATGTCCATGAAACTTTACGTCGGAAACCTCTCTTACGACACTTCGGGCGACGACCTCCGGCAGCTCTTCTCACAGGCCGGGACCGTCGAGTCGGCGGATGTGGTCGAGGACCGGGACACGGGCCGCTCGCGCGGCTTCGGCTTCGTCGAGATGTCTTCGAAGGAAGAGGGCCAGGCGGCCATCTCGCAGTTCAACGGCAAGGAAGTCGGCGGGCGCGCGCTGACGGTCAACGAGGCTAAGCCGCGTGAGGACCGGGGCGGCGGCCGCGGCGGCAACGGCGGCGGCGGCCGTGGGGGCAACCGCGGCGGCGGTGGCTACGGCGGGTCGCGCTGGTAGTCCACTCCGGCACACCGGAGACTCTGGAAACGAGAAGCCCCGGGCCTGACACATTATGGCCCGGGGCTTTTCCCGCTCCTGGTTCCCTTGATCGAATACATAGAGGCCAGTTCGCAACGAATGTCTGTAGCTCTTGACCGCAACATGGAAGAGGCGTCGCGTTCGACGCCCGACGCGCCTCGCTGGAACCTCTGTAACACGGCGCTCGTCGTCGGCGTGCATGCTATTAGCCTACTGGGGCTGTGGTATTGGCCGCGCCTCGTTGATGTCGTTCTCTTCTTCGGTTTCTACCTCATCACCTGCCTCGGCATCGGTATCGGCTACCACCGCCTGCTGACGCACCGAGGGTTCGTATGCCCGAGGTGGCTGAGGCGCACGCTCGCCTGGATGGGCGGCGCGGCCTTGCAGGGAGGCCCGGCCCGCTGGGTCTCGATGCACCGGCGTCACCACCGAACGGCCGACCGCGAGGGCGACCCACACTCCCCGCAGCACGGCTTCTTCCACGGGCACGTCGGCTGGGTCATGCGCTGGGACGAGCAGGACGCGGCCGATCACCACTCACTGGTCCCGGACGTGTCGGGCGACGATCCGGTAATGAGGGTCATGGACCGCGGGCTCCTCTTCATGTTGCCGTGGGCGCTGACGGGCCTCATCTGCTATGCCGTCGCCGGCTGGCGCGGCGTGCTATGGGGGGCCGTCATCCGGACGCTCGCGCTGTGGCACGTGACCTGGTGCGTCAACAGCATCTGCCACCGCTGGGGTCGGCGGCCGAACCGGACGCGCGACGAGAGCGGCAACGTCTGGTGGGTCGGTCTGCTCTCGCTCGGCGAAGGCTGGCACAACAACCACCACGCGCGCCCGTCCGCGGCCCTGCACGGCTGGCGCTGGTACGAGGTGGACGTTTCGGGCTACATCATTCGGCTGATGGCGCGTCTAGGCTTAATCCGGCAGGTCGTGCGCGCGCCGCGCGGATAGCCGCGTCTTGAGGCGGCATAGCGCCGGCTCAGAGTTTTACTGGTACGTCGCGGCGGCGGGCCTACCTCTTTTTTCGGGTGTCGGCGGGTAAAAGGAGATTCCAGTGAACGAGCAGATTCATCAGAACGGGGAGCGCGTGGACAAGTTCTGCGCCGTGTGCGGCGAGGAGCGCGGCCACGTCGTGGCGTCGGTCACGAAGACGGGCCGCATCACGCGTGTGAGCTGCCCGAAGTGCGGCACGCGCAGCACTTTCAAGGCCGGCGCCGGCACGTCGTCGCGTGCGGCCGCGAAGTCTGGGGACCCCTACGACCGGACGCGGACGTACCGCGCCGGGCAGTCGCTGACGCACTCGATCTTCGGATTAGGTGAGGTGACTGCGGTGCTCGAAGCCCACAAGATAGACGTGCTCTTCCCCGACCGCATGCGCCGTCTCATCCACGCCCGCACTTAACAATCTACCATCCGAAAAAGCCTGAGCGGGCGCGCCTGGCGAACAGGGGCCGGGCCGGGATTGAACGAAACTTTCGCGTTAGAACCTTCTCCGGGTTGAGCCCCTGCGCGCCTCGCTGCCCCGGCCGCGTCTCCTGTTGAGGTTGACGGCGATGAATCGTCTGCTCTGACTCTTCTAGCTGTGCCCCGTCTCGGCTCTCACCCTCTCGTGCCGGGCCGAGGCGCCCCGACCCCTTCGCGGGCGCTCCCGTCCACCTTTCGCACCCTCACGACGAGAACACGGTCTTCTGGCCCACGGCCGATTGCCGCAGGCTCGAAAAAATCGCTGAGGGCCAGACGCCCCGTGGCTACTACTTCGCAGCTAACAACTTCTAGACCGCTGAGCACGGGGGCGCTCACCTCGATGCGCCCGCCCATTGATGTGCCCGCCCATTTCGGCAGTATCACTCGACGACGCGGAGGGTGGAAGGTGCGGAGGCATTGTCTGACGTGAGTCAGAGCGGGGTGTTAGCCCTTCCCGAAAAGAGCTTCCTTTTCTTACTTTCCTGTTGACTGCGGGGCTACGCTGCCTGACAATCCAGCCCCGACCGCCCAGCCTGAAGTCTCAAAGACTTCAAGGGGCTTCGACTTCCCACAGACAGGAGCTCACGACTATGAAAAGAGTTTTGCTTCTTCCCCTCCTGGCCGGCCTTTTCATGTTTTCGGCCGCGACCCGGGGCGATTCTTCCGGCCCGACGCCGTCGCCCGCGCAGGCGGGCCAGGGTCGAGGCTGCGGGACGGCAGCGCCCGACCCGGCGCGGATGGCCGAGCTTGAGAATTCGTTCCAGAAATTTCAACAGGCCAGGGGCGGCCGGCGGAACGGCGGTTCCGTCGTCATCCCTGTCTACTTCCACGTCATCAACAAGGGGCCGGGGATCGAGAACGGCGACGTGCCCGACCACATGCTGCGGGCACAGCTCAGGGTGCTCAACGACTCCTTCTCCGGTGCGACCGGCGGCGCCGCGACCCCCTTCCGCTTCGAGCTGGCCGGAATCGACCGCACCACCAACGCCGACTGGTTCCAGATGGGCATCCTCTCCATCCAGGAGCGGCAGGCCAAGGCCGCGTTGCGACGCGGCGGGGCCGGCGCGCTCAACGTCTACACGACCGACGGCGGCGGCTACCTCGGCTGGGCGACCTTCCCCTCGAACTACCACTCGCAGCCGACGCAGGACGGCGTCGTCCTGCTCTACTCGTCGCTGCCCGGCGGCTCTCTCTATCCCTATAACGAGGGCGACACGGCCACGCACGAGGTAGGCCACTGGCTCGGCCTCTACCACACCTTCCAGAACGGCTGTACCCCCGACAACGACTACGTCGAGGACACCCCGGCCGAGGCCGCGCCGGCCTTCGGCTGCCCCGCCGGCCGCGACACCTGCACGCGCAGCCGCTACCCCGGCCTCGACCCCGTCTTCAACTTCATGGACTACACCGACGACCCCTGCATGTTCGAGTTCACGGCGGGCCAGTCGGCGCGCATGGAGGGCATGTTCGCGCAGTACCGCCAGCAGTGAGGGCGGCGCCGGCTTCGACGGCGACGAGGAGGGGCCGGCGGATCGCACGTCCGCCGGCCCCTCTCTCGTCCCGATTGCCGGCCGCCGCTCCTTCCGAAGGCGAGTCACTGCGGGGGCGGCAGCGGCCCGGTCGAGCCGCACTGGCCGCTGCCCGTCCCCTGCGGCAGGGCGAGCGGCCCCGATTGAATCCGGCAGAGGAAAGAATACTGCTTCCTAGCGTTGGCGAGGCCGGAGTAGTTGCTCCCGAGTAGCCCGTAGCCGTCCTCGGTGTTGAGCGCCCAGTAGGTCCAGTGGAGGTCTGAAACTGCCAGCCCCGAATCGTTGGCGTCGGTTCGGGCGTGGCTGCTCTGGATGAAGTTAATCATGTCAGTGAACCACTGGCCCTGCGACCCGGCCCCCGAGGAGAGCACGTCGGCGTCGGTCTTGCCCGTGCCGAACTCGCCGATCCAGACCGGCGCCTGGCTGTAGCCTGCGTGGCCCGTGTTGCCCCAGGGGTAAGGGCCGCCGCCCGGCCCCACTGGGTTGATTCCGCCCGGCAGGCTCAGGTGCGCCCAGAACTTCTTCCACACGTCGGCAAGGCTCGAAGACGAGCAGCCGCTCCGGTAACAGGTCGAGGCGTTGAACCACGCCTGCCTGTAGAGCGCCGGCCCGTAGTCGTGGGCCGAGTAGACGAGCTGGTTGTTAACTGCGGGGCCGAGCCCGGAGGCGCTGCCGCCCGCGTTCAGGACGACCGGCGCGCCGGGGTTGTTGGCGTTGCCGTTGACCCCGAGCAGGCAGCCGCCCCACCAATAGCCGTCGTAGGGGCCGGAGGCCGCGGTCCCCGAGGCCGTCGGGTACATCGCCGTGCCCTCGACGAAGATGAGCGGGTAATCCCAGCCGCGGCGGCGCGCCTCGCCTAGAATCGTGTTGCCGGCGCGCTGCGCGGCCAGCCGCCAATCCTTGCAGGTCGAGGAGGCGACGCAGGCTGGCGCGAAGGCGTTGGGGTTCGGGTTGGTGGCGGGGTTGATGCCGTCGCCTGTCCCCCAGGTGGCGCCGTCGAAGTACGCCTTCCGCGAAGGGGTGTGCGGCTCGTTTCGCAGGTCGTAGCCGAGGACGACGGGCAGGCCGTCGGAGGCCAGGTATTTGACTGTGATGGTGTCTGCGCCGCCGAGCGTCTGCGGGATGCCGTGCACCCACTCCTGCACACTCACCCAGTCTCTAATCCACGCCTGCTCGGGATAACCCGACGTGTACCAGAGCCCGTTCTCCTGAGCTGAGTTGCCGGCCGTCGAGCGGTGGTTGTCGAGGATCACGTGCAGCCCGATTGACCCTGCGTAGTTGATGATGAGGGCCATGATGTCGCGCGCGCGCTTGCCCTTGCACTCCGGGCACGCGCTGAGCTGGTTCGAGCCGGGGAGGGGGTTAGCCTCCCACATCGCGTTAGAGAAGGGGATGCGGACGGTGTTGTAGCCGTGCTGCCGCACCTGGTCGAGGATGGTCTTGTAGTCCTTCGTCCACATGCCGTGCGCGACGTTGTCTCTCGTCTCGAAGCCGTACCAGTTGACGCCGGCAATCGTGAAGGGCGCGCCGGCCGGGCTAATGATTTTCGTCCCGCTCGTCGTCCACCCGGCGGCCGAGGCCGAAGCCGACGCGACGAAGAGCAGCAGGCAGGAGGTGACGAATCTTCTGAGGCCGCGGGGCCATAGCTCTCTCTGCATGGTTTTTACCTCCACGGAGTTGAGGATCACGGAGGGGCTGGCCGTTGTTCCAGTGAAATGGGTTGAGCACCCGACTCACGCCCTCGCGGGCTGAATGACGACTCTGACGGCGACCGAAGGGGGAAAGTTGAAGCGGGGGTTATATAGTCTGTACGGGGGCCGAAGTCAACATTCACGCGCGCACGTGCCGAGCGCCCGGCCGCGCGTGCGGCTTCGCGTGATAATCTGTTGTCCGCGTCTTCTGGCAGGGTTATACTCGCCTCCCTCCGCGACGCAGACTTAAGGAGACCGCGCATGAAGTGCAACCGAAAGCCTTCAGTCGTCTCTTCCCTGTGCTGGCCGGCGGCCCTGATCCTTTCGCTGCTCTCCCTGGCGAGTCAGGCCGCGGCCCAGCAGGCTGAGCCCGGCCCCGCGCCGCCGCCCGGGCGGGCCGACCCCAAGGCCGCCTCGCGCGAGCGGCAGGGGCGCGAGGCGATGCTGCGGAGCACGGAGCTGCTCATCCGCCCGGCCGTCGGGCGTCCCGGCGCAGAGGCGGCCGCCGAACAGGTGAAGGAAGACTTCACACACATCCAGGTGCTGCGCAACAACATCGCGCGACACATGGCACGGGGCGGCCCGCTCGACCTCAAGCTGATCGCCAGGGAGGCCAAAGAGGTCAACAAGCGGGCCAACCGCCTGAGAGAACACCTCATGCCGCAGGCGCCCAAAGACTGGGCCGCGGAGCCACCCAACACGCCCGCGCTAGACCCTGACGGGATGGCGGAAGCGCTCGTCGCCCTCTGTCAAAGGATAGACAGCTTTACGGAGAACCCGGTCTTCAAGGTCATCGGCGTCGTCAATGTTGAAGAGTCGGCCCGGGCCGGCGGCGACCTCCAGAACATCATCCGTCTCAGCGGCAGGGTGAGGGAGGGCGCCGCGCGGCTGCACAGGGCCGCCAGAAAATGAGGCCCCGGCCCGCCCGACGGACGCGAGTCCGCCCCTCCGAACCGACGGCCGCTAACCTGCCCGATGGGGCGCCCCGCACGTGCCCTCTCGCTGAAGCTCGCCGCGGGCCGAACCACACCCGCGGAAGCTTTCCCGACCCCCTCGGGGGCCGCCGCCCTTGCCCACTGGAGCCAAAAGGTGCGACGCATCGATCTAAAGAGGGCTAACGTCGCCCGGCCGAACACGGTCCGCGACATCAACCGTCAAATCATCCTGAACGTCATCCGGGAGAAAGAGCCGATCTCGCGCGGCGAGATCGCGCAGCAGACCGCGCTGCACCGCGCGACGATCTCCACCATCCTCGACGGGCTGCTGGGTGAAGACTTAATCGAAGAGGTCGGGGCGGGCGAGTCGAGGGGCGGGCGCCCGCCGATTCTGTTACGGCTGCGCGCCGGCGGGCCTGTCGCGGTGGGCGTTGACTTAGGCACGGCCCGCACCGTCGTCGCCACAGCCGACCTTGCAGGGCGTGTGCTGGAACAGGAGGAGTTCGCCACCGACCCGGACATCAGCGAGACGCTCAGGCGCGTCTCCGCCTCCGTCCTCAGGCTGGTGGGGAGGAAGAAGCGGGGCGTCGAAGGCGTGGGCCTCAGCATGCCCGGTCTGGTCGATCACGAGACCGGGAGTGCCCTCTTCATCCCCCACTTCAAGTGGCGCGACTGGCCCGTGGCGAGCGAGATCGAAGACGCGACGGGGCTGCCAGTGACCGTGGACAACGACGCCAACGCCGCGGCGCTCGCCGAATTGTGGTTCGGCCGGCCCGAGGTCCACGGCGTGCGCGACTTCGTACTGGTCCTGGTGGCCGAAGGCATCGGCACCGGCATGGTTTTCGACGGACAGATATATCGCGGTGAGGGCGGCGGAGCCGGCGAGTTCGGCCACACTACCGTCGGCGAGGGGGCGCCCGTCGCGTGCGCGGCCGGCAGCCGCAGGTGCTGGGAGGCGTTCGCCTCCGAGCGCGCCGCCCTCGCCCGCTACGAAATGCTCACGCGCCGCCCGCCGGGCCGGGCGCGGCCCAAGTTCACCCAACTGGTTGACGGCGCGCTCGAAGGCGACGGCGCGGCCCGGACCGCCCTCGTCCAGACGGCCCACTACCTCGGCCTCGGCATCTCGAACTTAATCAGCGGGCTGAGCCCCGAGGCGATCATCATCGGCGGCCCGGTGGCGCGGGCCTGGCCGCTCATCGTCGGCGAGATCACTCAGGTCGTCGAAGAGAACCGTTGCTTGATTCGGCCATCCGTCCGAATCATCGCCTCGACGCTCGGCGAACAGCCGAAGCTGCTCGGTGCCGTCAGCCTGGTGCTCGCCAGCAAGTTCGCCGTCGCCCACGCCGTCTGACCTTTCGACTTCCACACAGCCCACCCGAGCAATCGTGTTAGTTCGTCCGGCCAACAAAGTCCGTTAAAAAATTGATTGACAGCCACAGGGGCAAGTGATACATCCTTTTGTCGAAATCCGCGACAAAAGGGTCGTGGCGTTCGACGCCTCTATAACTTTCATCCGCGACGGCATTCTTTCTTAGTTGAGAACTCGGGGATCGGGAGACGGCGTCCTGCGCCCGCGTTCGACGGCGCTCAGTGCTCCCGCCGGGCCGCACACACCGTCGTGGCGTCTGCGGCGTCCGGCACTTGCGTTCAGCTTCCTTCTGTTCAGTTCTGAAACCATCGGCGGCGGTGTAGGACGAGGCGGGGCGTCGAAGCCTCTGCCGAGCGCGCTGGCCGAGCCGCTCGTGGCGGTTGGTCTTCGATCCGGCCTTTGCGGGGCGATATGTTGAAGGAGATGCGGCGATGATGATAAAGGCGGGATTCCGCGCGTTGCTCTTTTTGCTGTGCGCCGGCCTCTGGGCCGGGGCCTACGCCCAGACGAGTACGGTCGGCAGCATCAGCGGCACGCTCCGCGACCAGCAGGGTGCGGCGGTCCCTAACGTCGAGGTGGTCGTCACGGAGCAGACGACGGGGCAGTCGCGCACGGTGCGGACCAACGGCGACGGCTTCTTCACGGTACCGAGCCTGCCCGTCGGCCGCTACAACCTGACGGCCTCGCCGCAGGGCTTCAAGAGGGTGGTGGCGCCCGACCTCGTCGTCAACGTCAGCTCGCGCGTCGTGCTCGACCTGACGCTCGAAGTCGGCGAGGTGACGGAGGTGGTGACGGTCGAGGGGGCGGCGCAGCTCGTCGAGACGCGCACCCAGACCGTCAGCAGCCTCATCTCCGAGAAGCAGGTGACGGAGCTGCCGCTCAACGGCCGCAACTACGCGCAGCTCGCGCTGATGGTGCCGGGCGTCTCGCCCGTCACGCAGTCTGGCGCGGGCGGGGCCTTCGCCGCCGGGGGCACGGGCCTCAACGCCGGCGTGGACATGTCGGTCAACGGCAACCAGTCGAACGCCAACATGTGGACCGTGGACGGCGTCAACAACATGGACGTGGGCTCGAACCGCACGCTGCTGGTCTTCCCCTCCATCGACTCGATTCAGGAGTTCCGCGTCGAGCGCAACAGCTTTAGCGCCGAGTTCGGGCAGGCGCAGGGTGCCGTGGTCAACCTCGTCACCAAGGGCGGCGGCAACCAGTTCCACGGCACCCTCTTCGAATTCTTCCGCCACGACTCATTGAACGCCAACAGCTTCTTCCTGAACCGCGCCGGGCAGGAGAGGGCGCCGCTCTCCTACCACAACTTCGGCGGCAACCTGAGCGGCCCCGTCTACCTCCCGCGCTTCGGCGAAGGCGGGAAGCCTTATTGGAGCGGCAAGAACCGCGTCTTCTTCTTCTGGTCTGAGGAGTGGCGCCGCGAGCGGCGCGGCTTCACGGTCGGCGGGCGTGTGCCGACGGCCGCCGAGAAGCGTGGCGATTTCAGCGGGCCGCTGACAGGCCCCCTGCCTGTGGACCCGGCCACCTGCAACCCCGGCCCCTGCCAGCCCTTCCCCGGCAACCGCATCCCGGAGAATCGCCTGAGCCCGGCCGGCCTCTCGCTGCTGAGGATTTATCCCGACCCGAACACGCCGAACCCGACGGGGCCGGGCAACAACTGGGCCGCCTCCCCGCTCCAGCCCATCGACACCCGCCAGGACCTGATCCGCTTCGACGCGAACATCACCGACAGGATGAACGTGATGGTCCGCTACATCAACGAGAAGTGGGTCCACTCGCAGGCTTCGGGCAACTTCTGGGGCGACACACCTTTCCCGACCCTCTCGTCCGACTGGGAGCAGCCCAGCCGCAGCTTCGCCGTCAAGCTGACCAACACCCTGAGTTCGACGGCCGTCAACGACTTCCAGTTCTCGCGCTCGGGCAACGACATCTTCGTCGTCACCAGCGCCCAGAGCCGTGCGCTGTTCGACGACATCGCCTCAAAGTTCCCGACCGTCTTCCCCGGCAACGAGAGCCGCGTGCCGAGCCTCTTCTGGGGGCCGGGCGGCTACGCGGACCTCTGGCACCAGGCGCCGTGGGAGAACCATCAAGACCTCAACATCTGGAAGGACGACTTCTCCAAGGTGCTCGGCTCGCACGAGCTGAAGCTCGGCGTGCTCTACAGCCACAACAGCAAGGAGGAGCCGGGCAACGGCGCCGGCGGCGGCAACCAGCCCCTCGCCATCAACGGGTGCGGGGGCCAGACCGGCAACTGCATCGCCGACCTCCTGCTCAGAGACTTGCCGCTGGCGAACTACGTCGAGCTGTCGGAGACGCAGGTCGGCGACGGCCGCTGGCGCGACTTCGAGTTCTACGTCAACGACACGTGGAAGGTCCACCAGCGGCTGACCTTCACGCTCGGCATGCGCTACTCGCGCTTCCCCTCGGCCTGGGCCGAGGACGACCGCATCACCAACTTCCTGCCTCGCCTCTACAACGGCACCTTCGAGAGCATGATCGTGACGCCGCAGAACGCTGCGCAGCACGGACTGCCGCGCTCGCTCGTCAAGACCTACAAGATGGGCTTCCAGCCGCGCGTCGGGCTGGCCTGGGACGTGTTCGGCGACGGTAAGACGGCCGTCAGGGTGGGCTTCGGCCGCTACATGAGCCGCGCCAACGTCATCGAAGACCTGCTGCGGATGACCAACAACCCGCCGTGGACCACGACCGTTGACACGGGCTGGGGCGGCTCGGGCCGCGGCGCGACGCTGGCCGACTGCCCGACCTGCCGCAGCATGGACACCATCAATCCGGGGCTGCGCAACTCGGTCGTGGGCGTCAACCCGAGCGCCGGCGTCAACGCCGTCAGCGAGGACTTCCGGCCGCCGGAGAGCTACCAGTGGAACCTCAGCGTCTCGCGCGAGGTGATGCCGGACACGGTGCTCGAAGCCTCCTACATCGGCAACCGCGGGCTGCACATCTGGCGGCGCAACGTTCCCTTCAACGACGTGCCGCCCGGCCCGGCCCGGCTCGCCATCGCGCAGGCCGTTCGCAACGGGCAGAGCACCGACGCGCTCGTCAACGCCAACCGGAGGCTCGGTCCGAACTCGCCGCCGATCTCGATGAGCGAGTCCACGGGCAACTCCTACTATCACGCGATGCAGCTCTGGCTGAACCGCCGGTTCGCACAGAACCTGGCCTTCCAGGCGTCCTACACCTGGGGCCACACCATCTCCGACGTGCCGCTCACTTCCTTCACCAACTACGCGAGCGACCCGTTTGACTACCGCGACGCCAGGGGCGACGCCGACCTCGACCGCCGTCACACGTTCGTCGGAAACGTGGTCTACGTGCTGCCGCGGCTGAGGAGTTGGGGGCCTGTGGCCGAGCACGTCCTCGGCGACTGGCAGCTCAACGGTATTTTCTCCTACTTCGGCTCGACGCCGATTGACATAACTTCGGGGGTCAACACGCTCGGCACCAGCAGCAACACCGGCCAGCGCCCCGACCTCGTGCCCGGCGTGCCCATCTACCTCGACGGTGCCGACTCGACGCTGCACCTTAACCCGGCCGCTTTCCGGCTGCCCGCCGTCGGCCGCAACGGCAACCTCGGGCGCGGGGCCATCCGCGGCACTCCGCTCACCACCTTAGACTTCTCGCTGAACAAGAACTGGCGGGTCCGCGAGCGGGCCGGGCTTCAGTTCCGCGCGGAGTTCTTCAACCTGCTCAACCACGCGAACTTCAACGGCTTCAACACGGGCCTGGCCTTCCAGGGCAACTTCAACGACCCCAACTTCGGGCGGATCACAAACGGGGGGTTCGGCACCCTGAACTCCACGCAGAGGCCGCGCGAAATCCAGTTCGGGGTGAAGATGAGCTTCTGATATACTCGCGGCCGGGACGAACACCGACGGGGGCTGACGCGTTTCGTTCAGCCCCCGTCCGCGTTTTTCGCCCGACTCCGCCGAGCCGCCGTCAATCTTCTTAAGCCGAGCCGTCATGCACTTCCACGCGCTTTTCCTTTCGCTCGCCCTCCTGTCCGCCCCGGCCCAATCGCCCGCCGACTCTTTCAGGAAGCACCACGAGGCAGCCGAAGCGCACCGGCGCGCCGGCAACGCGGACGCGGCCGAGGCCGAGTACCGGCACATACTCGCCGCCGCCTACCCGCTGCTCGGCCGCATCCAGGCGGCGCGAGCCGACCACGCTGCGTCGGTCGCGGCCTTCGAGGCGGCGGCCTCGCTCCGGCCCGACTCGGTCGAGGCGCTGGTTGAATTAGCCATCGCCCGCTTCCGCGCAGGCCAGTATCGCGCGGCGCTCGAACCCCTCGAACGGGCCCTCGCACTCGACCCGTCGGCCGTCGCCGCGCGCCACATGGTGGGCAAGACCTACTTCATGCTGGGCGAGTTCGAGCGTGCGGCCCGCGAGCTGGAAGAGGCGTTGAGGCTCGCGCCCGGCGATTACGACGTGGCCTACACGCTCGGGCTCGCCCACCTGAAGCCCCGGCGGCTCGAAGAGGCTCGGCGGGTCTTCGGCCGGCTAATCGAGCAGTTCGGCGACCGCCCGCAACTGCGCGTGCTCCTCGGCCGCGCCTACCGCGAGACCGGGTTCCTCTCCGAGGCCATTGACGAGTTTAAGAGGGCGGCCGCCCTCGACCCAAAAACGCCGCGCGTTCACTACTACCTCGGGCTCACTTACCTCCTTAAGGACGGTGCTGCGCGGCTCGGCGAGGCCGCCGAAGAGTTCCGCGTCGAGTTGGCGGCCAACCCCGAAGAGTACCTCGCCAACTACTATCTCGGCGTCGTCTACACCATCGAGAGAAAGTGGGAGTTGGCCGCCGGGTTCCTCGAAAAGGCCGCCCGCCTCCGGCCGGAAAGCCCCGACCCTCACTTCTTCATGGGGCAGGCTCGGCAGGGCGCGGAGCAGTACGAACGCGCGGCCGAGTCGTTTCGCCGGGCCATCGCCCTCAGCCCCGGCTTCGGCCACAACGACTATCAGGTGACGAACGCACACTATCGCCTCGGGCAGTCTCTCATGAAGCTCGGGCGCACGGAGGAGGCCGAGAGGGAGTTGAAGACGGCCGCCGAGTTGAAGGCCGCGGCCTTCAAGAAGGACGAGGCGAAGACCGGCGCCTTCCTGAGCGACACGGGGCTCGACCGGCCAGCCGGGCTGTCGGAGGTGACGGCGGCCGAAGGGCTCGTGCCCGCAGGCGCCGTTCCCCAGGGGCAGCGCGGCGAGGCGCTGCGGACCGAGGCGGAATTCTTCGAGAAGGTGATCGCCGCGGCCCACAACAACGTCGGGCTGCTGCGGGCCGAGAGGCAAGACTTCCGCGCCGCCGCCCGTGAGTTCCGCGCCGCCGCCCGCTGGAATCCGCGCCACGACGGCGTGGACTTCAACCTCGGGCTCGCCTGCTTCCGTTCGGAGGCTTTCGCGGAGGCGGTCGGGCCGCTCGAACGCGAACTCAAGCTCCGCCCCTCGAACCTCCAGGCGAAGCAGTTGCTCGGCCTCAGTTACTTCATGGTCGAGAACTACGCGCGGGCCTCTTCGCTGCTGGCCGAGGTGGTCGCCGCCCGCCCCTCCGAGGCGTCGCTTTATTACCCGCTCGCGCTCTCGCTCGGCAAGGAGGGGAAGGCTGATCAGGCCGCGCGCGTCATCCGCCTGATGGTGGCGATGGGCGGCGACAGCCCCGAGCTGCGCATCCTGCTCGGGCAGGCATACTATGGCCAGGGCGACACCGCACGCGCGCTGGATGAGTTACGCGCCGCGCTCGCCCTGAACCCGAAAACGCCGCTCGCACACTTCTACCTCGGCGTGGTTCACCTCAAGCTCGGCGATTTTGACGAGGCCGCACGGGCCTTCGAGGCCGAGCTGGCGCTGAACCCCTCGGACGTGCAGGCCAGGTACAACCTCGGCTACGTCCTGCTCGCCCGTCAGGATACGGGCCGCGGCATCGCGCTGCTGCGCGAGGTGCTCCGCGATAGGCCCGACTTCGCCAACGCGCACTTCGAGCTGGGCAAGGCGCTGCTTCAGCAGGGAGACGTGAGGGGCGCAGCCGAGAGCCTCGAAGCGGCCGCGCGGCTCGCGCCGGGACAGGCCCACGTCCACTTCCAGCTCGGGCGCGCCTACCACGCCGCCGGCCGCAAGGCCGAGGGCGACGCCCAGCTCGAACTCTCGAAGCAGTTGAAGGAGAAGGCGCGGGAGCCGGAAAATTCGACCGCCCCGAATAAACGTTAGCCCCCGACGAGGTGGAAGCAGGCTTGTTTTTAAGAATCGTCCTCCCTCTGTTCCTGCTGGCGGCCCTGCCGCTCCGGCCGGCCGCCCAGGCGCCCCCCGCGAAAGCGCCCGAGGTCCGCTTCACGGACGTAACCGCCGAGGCGCGCGTCGGCTTCGTCCACGTCTCTTCGCCCGAGAAGCGTTACATCGTCGAGTCGATGAGCGGCGGCGTCGCCCTCATCGACTACGACGCCGACGGCCGCCTCGACATCTACCTCGTCAACTCTCTCACGGTCGATCTAGTCAAAGCAGGCGGGAAGACCCGCAGCGCGCTCTACCGCAACAACGGCGACGGCACCTTCGCCGACGTGACCGACAAAGCCGGCGTCGGCGACGTGGGCTGGGGCATGGGCGTGGCCGTCGCAGACTACGACAACGACGGCTTCGACGACCTCTACGTTACCTGCGTCGGCCCGAACCGCCTCTTCCGCAACCGCGGCGACGGCACGTTCGAGGACGCGACCGGGAGGGCCGGCGTCGGCGACGCCCGCTGGTCGGCCGGCGCCTCCTTCTTCGACTACGATTCGGACGGCCGCCTCGACCTCTTCGTCTCGAACTACGTCGCCTTCGACTTCAAGAGCCTGCCCGAGTTCGGCAAGGGCAAGCTCTGCCAGTACAAGGGCATCCCGGTCCAGTGCGGCCCGCGCGGCCTGACGGGCGAGGGCGACAGCCTCTACCGCAACAACGGCGACGGCACCTTTACCGACGTGACGAAGAAGGCCGGCGTCTCCGACCCGAACGGCTATTACGGCATGGCCGTCATCGCCTCTGACTTCGACGACGACGGCCTGATAGACTTCTTCGTCGCCAACGACTCGACGCCCAACTTCCACTACAAGAACCAGGGCGACGGCACCTTCAAGGAGGTCGGCTTCCTCGCGGGCACTGCCGTCAACGAGAACGGCAGCGAGCAGGGCTCGATGGGCGTGACGGTGGCCGACTACAACCACGACGGGCGCTTCGACCTCTTCGTCACCAACTTCGACGACGACTACAACACGCTCTATCGCAACGACGGGCGCGGCACCTTCACCGACGCCTCGCACGCCGCGCGCGTCGCCGCCGTGGGCCTGCCCTACGTCGGGTGGGGGACGAAGTTCCTCGACTACGATAACGACGGCTGGGTGGACCTCTTCGTCGCCAACGGCCACGTCTACCCGCAAATCCAGACCTACCGCCAGCGCAACTTCTTCCACCGCAACATGCGCGACGGCACCTTCGCCGACGCGGCCGCGCCGCTCGGCCCCCTCGCCTCGGAGCTACGCGTCGGGCGCGGGGCGGCCTTCGGCGACCTCGACGGCGACGGCGACATCGACATCGTGCTCAACAACCTCGACGGCGCGGCGCAGGTGCTGCGCAACGACGGCGGCAGCGTCAACAACTCCGTCATCATCAAGACGGTCGGCGTCAGGAGCAACCGCGGCGGCGTCGGCGCGCGCGTCCGGGTCGTCGCCGGCGACCTCTCGCAGGTGGACGAGGTGCGCAGCGGCGACAGCTACCTCTCGCAGAGCGACCTCCGGCTCCACTTCGGGCTTGAGGGGCGCACCAGGATTGACCTCATCGAAGTACGCTGGCCGAGCGGCGCCGTCGAGAAGGTTACCGGCGTCGGGATCAACAGGGTGCTGACCTTGAGGGAGGGGCGCGGGCTCGTCGAGCAGAAGGAGTACAGGCCTGCGGCGCCGCGCTAGCGCCGCGACGCGGCCCCGGCCGCCGGAGGCCCGCGACGCCGGGAGCTATAACGAAGTGAAGCTGTTGAGACTTATCCCCGCCCTGCTGCTGCTGCTCGCGCCCGCGCGGGCGCAGGAAGAGACCGTCGCCGGCCGGATCGAGAAGGCCGTCGCAATGATCCGCGCGGGGAAGACCGCCGAGGCCGAGGCACAGCTCGCCGCCGTCCTGAAGGCCGCGCCGGAAGAGGCCGGCGCCCTCAACCTGTTGGGAACGGTCCGCGCGCAGCAGGGCCGGCTCGACGAGGCCGAGGAACTCTTCGCGCGCGCGGCCCGCGCCGACGGCCGTTTCGTGGCGCCGCGCATGAACCTCGCTTACCTCTACCTTCTCAGGAAACAGCCGGCCAGGACCGCGGAGGCGCTGCGCGAGGTGCTGCGCCTGGAGCCGAACAACGCCGACGCCGCGCATAAGCTGGCCCGCCTCCTGCTTGCGGAGAACCGGCTCGAAGAGTGCGTGGCATTCGTAGAAGGCGAGCGGGCACGCGGGCAGGCTTCGCCCGCGATGCTCTCCATCCTCGGCGACGCGCACCTCGGCCGCGGTGACCTCGCGGCGGCCGAGGAGAGTTACCGCGCCGCGCTCCGCGACGGGCACGAAGACGCCGCGGCCCACCTCGGGCTGGCACAGGTGTTCGTCCGCCGGGGCGATGTGAAGGCGGCCACGCCGCATCTCGCGCGTGCGCGCGGGGCCGCCGCCGACTCGCCCGATTTGCTCTACGGCTTCGCGCTCGTCGCCCTCCGCGCGGGCTTCAACGAAGAGGCGCGCACAGCGCTCGCCAGGGCCGGCGCGCTCAGGCCCGGCGACCCCCGCGTCCACTTTCTGACCGGCGTTTCCTGGGTCAAGGCCGCGCGGCCGGACCTGAACGAGGCGGAGCTGGCCTTCCGCCGCTTCCGCGAACTGCGGCCCGACGACGCGCAGGGCCAGCTCTACCTGGGCTACGTCCTGCTCAAGCAGAAGAGGAACGACGAGGCGCGTGCCCTGCTTGAGGGCAGCGTCAGGGCAGACCCCTCCGCGCCCGAGGGCTTCTACTATCTCGGCCTCGTCGCACAGGACGAGAAGGACGAAGCCCGCGCCGTCCGCATCTTTGAGGACGTGGCGCGGCGCTTCCCTACTTTCGCACACGCGCGCGTGGCGCTCGGCGTAAGCTACATGCGTCTGAAGGATTATGAGGGAGCGCGGCGCGAGCTAGAGGCGGCGGTCAAACTAAGCCCCGAAGACCAGAAGGCGCATTACAACCTGGCGCTGCTCTACGCGCGGCTCAAAGACTCGCAACGGGCACAGGAGGAGATGCGAGTCGTCGAGGAGCTGCGTGCGAAGTCGGGCGCGCAGGCCGGGGACGATGACCTGTCGGAGCCGCCGGCGCCGCCCGCCTGAGAGATTCCCTTCACCACTTTACAAGTCCAACAACCGGAAGCCCCCGAGCCTTCAACGGGCGGGAGGTTTCGGCGGGGCGGCCTGCGCCTCGACGTGCGACTTCCACTCGCCGGGCGTCATCCGATTGAGTGCGCCGAATTCAGCCGCCGCGACCACGAGCCGCCTCATCGCCGTGACCACCGGGAATTCAAGCGCGGCCTTCGGCCTTGCTGCCTCTTCTAGCGCGGCCAGCCGCGCCGCGCGCCACTCGGCCGGGGCGGCGACCCCGCGCGTGAGGTAGGAGAGGGCTTCGAGCCCGGCCGCGCTCAGGGCCGCGAGGTCGCGGGCCAGCGGCCGCGTCTCGTGCAGCGCGGGCGAGGCGTCGATCAAGGCTTCGAGTTCTGGGCCTGCGTCGCGCCAACGGGAGAGCGTGCGGCGCAGCTCTACCGAGTTGGCCGCGAAGCCCGGCGCGTCCGCGAGCAGACGCTCGACGAGCGCGTTGAAGCGACGCGCTTCGTCGCTGTCGGGGCGGGCCGCGTCCACGAGGCCCGTCAGGGGTGAGAGCATCGTCTGCGGGCGCAGCCGGTAGCGTCGATACTCCTTGACCGGCTCTACCACCGTGGCGAGCACGCGCAGCGGCTCAACGTCGTGCCCGCCGGCGAGGCGCCTGAGCATCATCGACTGGTTCCGCTCGTGCGTCAGCCCCAATTCTTCTAACCGCAGACTAATGACGGCCAGCCGTCGGTACATGTCTTCCACGTCCCTAACGTCGCGCGGCGACCAGAGGCGCTCGGCGATGGCGGCCGTGCGCGGCCAGATGCGCGAGTCGATGGTCTCCTCCGTGACCCACTCGCTCCACATCGTCGCCTCGCCGCCGAGGACGTGCGCGGCCTGCTCGGGCGTCAGGTCGCTCCCGGCCGGGACGGGGTCGTTGAGGTAGTGGTCCGAGGCCGGGAAGATGAGGTCGATGTAGTAGCCGTTCGAGAGCACGCCGTCGTAGCCGCGGCGGGCCGCCTCGGCCAGGGCCGTCTGCCCGCGCCACGAGTGTATGACTACGTCCTTCGGCAGGTCGGGCTGAAAGATTTCGTCCCAGCCCATCATGCGCTTGCCGTGCTTCTTGAGGATGGCTAAGACCCGCTGGTTGAAGTGGGACTGAAGGGCGTGATTGTCCTTGATGCCGCGCTCCTTCATGAATGCCTGAATGCGCGGATTACGGTCCCACTGTTTGCCCTTGTTCTCGTCGCCGCCGATGTGCATGTAGTCGTCGGGGAAGAGGGCGGCCATCTCGCCGAGGAAGGCGTCGAGGAACTTGTAGACTTCCTCGCGCGTCGGGTCGAGGGCGGGCTCGAAGATGCCTGGGCGGCGCTCGATGGTGTAGGGTCCGGGCGCGCTGCCGAGTTCCGGGTGGCCGACGAGCCAGGCCGTGGCGTGGCCGGGCATGTCGAACTCGGGCACGACGCGGATGCCGCGCTCGCGCGCGTAGGCGATGATCTCGCGCACCTGCTCCTGCGTGTAGAAGAGCCCGTCGGAGCCGAGCTGGTGCAGGCGCGGGAACCTCTTGCTCTCGACCCGAAAGCCCTGGTCCTCGGTCAGATGCCAGTGCAGGACGTTGAGCTTGACGGCGGCCATCGCGTCGAGGTTGCGCTTTAAAACCCACATCGGCTGGTAGTGGCGGGCCACGTCTATCATGAGCCCGCGCCAGCGGAAGCGCGGCCGGTCGTTGATGCTCACGGCCGGGATGAAGTAGCCTTCGCGGTCGCCTTCGAGCAGTTGCAGGAAGGTTTCGAGCCCGCGCAGGGCGCCGACCACTGTGGGCGCGCGCAGAAGGGCCTGCCGCTCCGTCACTTCGAGAGAATAAGACTCGTCCTCCTCGACCGCCGGCACGGGGCGGCCGGGGCCGCCTGCCTCGACGACGAGCGTGGCCGCCGCCGCGTCGGCCGCAACCCCACGCGCGAGTTCCATCACGGTGCGGCCTTCGAGCCGGCGGACGGCGCGATCAATGCCCGCCATGAGGCGCGCGTCGCTGTTCCCTCGGACGGCCACAGTGAAGGACTTGCCCACGGCGAGCCGCCCGGCCCCGAACGCGAGCGAGGCCGGCACCGGCATCAGGTGGTGCCGGCGGACGGGCACGGACGCGTTAGAAGCAGACGCGGACGGCGCGGCCGTCTGGGCCGAGACGTTCGGCGTGCAGGCTAGCAGGATGAGCGCGGCGAGGCGTGTTCTGATTCTCATGCGATTTTTTTTCCGAAGCGGCCTCGCCCTCAGCGGCGGAAGACGCGGACGTAATCGACCAGCATAGTTTGCGGGAAGACCGTGGTGGCGTCGGGGCTGCCGGGCCAGTTACCCCCGACCGCCACGTTCAGGATTATGAAGAACGGCTTGTCGAAGACCCAGGGCGAGCCGGCGGGGAGGTCGGCCGGCGTGCGCGTCTGGTGGAGACGGCCGTCAACGTACCAGCGGATCGCTTCCGGCTCCCACTCGACGGCGAAAGTGTGGAATGAATCGGCGAAGCGCCGGCCGGCCGGCAGCCTGAAAGGCGCGCCGACGCCTTTCGCTCCCGAGTAGCCGGGGCCGTGCAGCGTGCCGTGGACGACGCCGGGCTCGCGGCCGATGTTCTCCATGATGTCGATCTCGCCGCAGGCCGGCCAGCCCGAAGTGTCTATGTCGGCCCCCAGCATCCAGAAGGCCGGCCAGAGGCCCTGCCCCGCCGGGAGTTTCAGACGCGCCTCGAAACGGCCATACTTTTGCGCGAACTTCCGCTTCGTGATGAGTCGGGCGGAGGTGTAGACACACGGGCCGTACCAGCACTCCGAGCCGGCAGGCGGCGCTTCCCTGTAAGCGCGGATGGCGAGCGAGCCTTTGCCGTCGGCGGAAGCGTTGCGCGGGAGCGCTGTGTAGAACTGTAACTCGCGGTTGCCCCAGCCGCCTCCGCCCGTCTCGGCGGTCCACTTAGCGCCGTCAACGCCTGAGCCGCGCCGGCCGTTGAACTCGTCGGCCCAGACCAGACCCCATTCCTGCGCCGCCGTCGCGCCCGCGGCCAGCAGCAGACACGCCGCCGCCGCGCACAGGCGACGGGCCGCACCGGCGCCGGCGGACGCTCGCCGCCCCCAGTCCATAACCATCCTCCCGCGGGTTTGATCGTCCCGCCCGGCTGACGGCCGCAGGCGGCCGGGTTCAGTAGGTCAGGCCGTAACCATACTTGAAGAGCGGGTTGTAGTTGCGGTCGCCGACGTTGACGGGTATCTGGTCGTTCGAGCGGGGCCAGGAGAAGGAGAGCTTTCCCGTCGGGCGGTAGTCGCCGAAGAGCACGTCCGCAATTCCCTGCCCCTCGGTGCCGGGCAGCCACGCCGCGACGAAGGCGTCGCAACGGCCGAGCACCTTGTCGATAATCATCGGCCGGCCTGAAAAGAGGACCACTACGACCGGGATGCCGGCCCGCCTCATGTTCTCGACGGCGGCCACGTCGGCCGGGTCGAGGTTGAGGTCGGTGCGGTCGCCCATCATCTCGGCGTAGGGCGTCTCGCCGATGAAGACGACGCCCACGTCTGCGCCCTCCGCGCCAGTCCCGTCGGGCGAGTGTGTGACACGCGTGCGGGGCGAGACCGCCTGCCGGATGGCGGCGAGGGCCGTCGTCCCGCCGGTGGTGACGGGGCCGCTCTTGCCCTGCCACTCGATGGTCCACCCGCCGCACTGGTTGCCGATGTCGTCGGCGCTCTTGCCGCCGACGTGGATGCGCGCAGCCGTCTTCGCCAGAGGCAGGGCGCGCCGCTCGTTCTTGAGCAGCACGAGCGACTGGCGCACGCACTCGCGCGCGACCCGCCGGTGCTCGGCCGAGCCGAACTGTCGGTGCAGGCTCCGGTCGGCGAGTTGCGAGCGCCCCTTGTCCATCAGCCCCATTGCGAACTTGACGCGCAGGATGCGCAGCACCGCGTCGTCTATCCTCGACATCGGCACCCGCCCCTCGCGCGCCAGCTCAAGCAGCAGGGCGTAGAACTCCTGGTAGCGCTCCGGAATCATGAACATGTCCATGCCGGCGTTGGTCGAGACCTCGATCTGGGTCTTGTAGTCGCCGGGCAGCTCGTCGATGGCGTTGTAGTCGGAGATGAGGAAGCCCTCGAAGCCCATCTCCTGCTTGAGGATTTCAGTCAGCAGCCGGCGGCTGCCCGAAGCCTTGACGCCGTTCCAGCTGTTGTAGGAGGGCATGATGGTGCCGACGCCGGCGCGGACCGTGCTGACGTAGCCCTGCATGTGGATGTCGCGCAACTCCTGCTCCGTCAGGCGCACGTCGCCCCGGTCGAGCGGCCAGCGCTCCTTCGAGCCCGGCTCCTTCGGCGCGCCCGTCCCGAAGAGGGTGCCGCCATCGCCGGCGAAGTGCTTCGAGCAGGCCAGCACGCTCAGGGGGTGCGAGAGGTCCGGCCCCTGTAAGCCGCGCACGGCCGCCTCGCCGAGCGTGCGCGCCAGGTCGGGCGATTCGCCGAAGCCCTCGTAGGTGCGGCCCCAGCGCTCGTCGCGCGGCACGGCGACGCAGGGGGCGAAGGTCCACTGGATGCCGGTGGCGCGGACCTCGACGGCCGTGACGCGCGAGGCCCGCTCGACCAGAGTGGCGTTGCGCGTGCACCCGAGCCCGATGTTGTGCGGGAAGATGACCGCGTCGAGGACGTTGCTGTGGCCGTGGACGGCGTCAATGCCGAAGAGGATCGGGATGCCGAGGCGCATCCGCATGGCGCGCGTCTGGAGGTCGTCGTAGAGGTCGGTCCAGTCCGTGAGCCGGTTGCCCGGCTTCGGGTCGGAGTTGCCGCCGCTCAACAGCGACCCGAGCGAGTACTTCACGATGTCGCCGGGGTCCTTCAGGGCGCTCTGCTCGGCCTGAGTCATCTGGCCGATCTTCTCTTCGAGCGTCATCCGCGCCAGCAGCGCACGCGCCTGCCGGTCGTGCCTGGTGAGCGAGGCCGCGGCCGACCGCGCCGCTCCTGCGCCGCGCCCACGGCCCCGCTGAGAGCCGATAATCTGTTCCGGGCACGCGAGCCCCGCGGCCGCCGCGGCAGAGGCCGCGATGAACTTTCGCCTGTCTATTCTCATGTCGTCGGTAGGCTGTCCGGGAGAAGATTTTGAGAGCCGGGCGGAATGATAGATTAGTGAGTGGTGAATAGTAAATGGGAGTTTTTAGTTTCTAGTTTTTAGTTTTTGGCCGGGCCGTCGGGTCCGCGCCGGTGGCGGGCCCGTGGACCGATAACTAAAATCTAAAAGCCGCCAACAGAAAACCGTCTTCGCTATTTCCCGATGCTATACTCCGGCGCGCAGGAGCCGAGGGGCGCGCCGCGACCCACGCGCGCCATCACGAATACCGACCACAACACGTCCCGAGTGCGCCGACGGCGGCCCCGTTTTCGAGGTTGCCGCCGGCCCCGTCCGAGAGGTCATAGAGAGTCTTGCGCCTGACGTTCGCCCTCTGCCTGACGATTTCCCTCCTCGTCGGAGTTCCGGCCGGCCTCACTGCGCAACAGCCGTCGCGGCCGTCGCAGCCGCAGTCGCCGCGGCCCGCCGTCGCGCCCACGGCCGCTGCGCCCGCCGTCACCTTCGAGGAGGTGACGGCCGCCGCGAGCGGAATCACGTGGACGCACACGAACGCCCACACGCCCGAACGTTATTTGCCGGAGACGGTCGGGGCCGGCGTCGTCTTCTTCGACTTCGACAACGACGGTTGGCTCGACATCTTCTTCGTCAACAGCGGCCCTTCTGACTTCTTCACCCCTGACAAGCCGCTGCGCCACGCCCTCTACCGCAACAGGGGCGACGGGACTTTCGCCGACGTGACCGAGCGCGCGGGCGTCTCGGGCGGCAACTCGTTCGGCATGGGCGCGGCGGCGGCCGACTTCGACGGCGACGGCCACTCAGACCTCTACGTCACCGCCTACGGGAAAAACACCCTCTATCGTAATAAAGGCGACGGGACGTTTCAGGACGTGACCGAGCGGGCCGGGGTGGCCGCGCCCGGCTGGTCCACCTGCGCCGTCTGGTTCGACCACGACGGCGACGGCCGCCTCGACCTCTTCGTCTCAAGCTTCGTCCAGTACACGAAGGAGACGAGCTGCGGCAACAACAAGCTGGGGCGTCGTTACTACTGCGTCCCGCGGGTCTTCAAACCAGCGCCGAGCCGCCTCTTCCGCAACCTCGGCGACGGCCGCTTCGCCGACGTGAGCCGGGAGTCGGGCATCGCCGGCTCGCCGGGCAAGGCGTTCGGCGCGGTCGCCACCGACGTTAATAACGACGGCCTCACGGACCTCTTCGTCGCCAACGACACGATGCCGAACTTCCTCTTCGTCAACCGGGGCGGGGGCAAGTTCGAGGAGGCCGGCCTGATGGCGGGCGTGGCCTACGGCGAGACGGGTGCGCCGCGCTCCGGGATGGGCGTGGACGCCGCAGACTACGACGGCGACGGCTGGCAGGACCTCTTTGTCGCCAACATTGACCAGGAACTCTTCAGCCTCTACCACAACCAACGCGACCTGACCTTCGTGGACTCGCCGGGCGAGATCGCCCCGGCCACGCGGCTCCTGAGCGGCTGGGGTCTCAAGTTCTTCGACTACGACAACGACGGCGACCCCGACCTGCTGCTCGCCAACGGCCACCCCGACGACATGATCGAGACCATCAACGCCAGGGTCAAACACCACGAGCCGCTGCTGATGTTCGAGAACGCCGGCGGCACGTACCGCGACGTGAGCGCGCGCTCGGGTGCCCTCTTCGGGAAGGCTTTCCCGGCGCGCGGCCTCGCCGTCGGCGACTACGACAACGACGGCGATCTAGACGTTGTCGTCTCGAACAATGGCGCCGCCCCACTGCTGCTCCGCAACGAGGGCGGCAACCGCCACAACTGGCTCGGGCTCAGGCTGGTGACGGGGCGGAGCAACCCGGCGGCCCAGGGCGCCCTCATCACCTGGCACGCGGGCGGCGTGCGCCGCAGCCGGCTGAAGACGACCGGAGGCAGCTACCTTGCCTCGCACGACCCGCGCGAAATCCTCGGCGCGGGCCGCGCCGCCAAAGTGGACAGCGTCGAGATCAGGTGGCCGAGCGGCAGGATTGACCGGCTCACGAACCTCCCCATCAACACCTACGTCAAAGTGGTCGAGGGCGAAGGAGTCGTCGCCAGGTGAAAGGCTCGGCTTGCGCTGGGCGTACGCGGAAGCCCTATGTCGAGCGCGCCTCCGGCCCGGCGCTATGCCCTTTGAGCCGTGACTCAGATATTCGGTGCGATGTCAGGCCCGGATTCAGCCCTTCTCCGGCCCCAGTCCCTTGATCGGTCTCTCTTTTTCCCTATAATTATCTTGACACACCTCACTACAACTTATAACCTCTCTCATCAGACTCAGGAGGGCTTATGAGCGAACAAATTCCCGCAGATCTAATCACCGTCTCCGAGGCCAGGGACCTGTTAGGCGTAAGCTGGAACAAGATAGCCAAACTCCTCAAAACAGGTGTGGTCCGTCACTTCCCCAACCCCCTGGATAACCGCGTCAAACTGGTCAGCAAGCAGGAGATTCTGAGACTCATCCCGAGACGCGCGGAGGCCGCATGAGAACTATCGCTGTCGCCAATCAGAAGGGCGGGGTCGGCAAGACGACAACTGCGTGTAATCTGGCGGCCGGCCTAGCCATCCGGGGATACAAGACGCTACTCGTCGACCTTGATAGTCAGTGCAACACCACCTACACGTACCTCGACCCGGCGATGATTCAGACTACGCTGGCCGATGTCCTGGTGGGGCACCAGGAGAGGCTGCCGATCCTGGACGCGATTTACGAGACGCACATTGATAATCTCGACATCGCCCCGTCTCACATCCGCCTAGCCATGCTTGAGAGGGCGGTGCAGATCGAGGAGCAGTACCGCGTAAAAGACTCGCTGGAATCACTCTCCGGCTACGACTTCGCCTTGATCGACTGCCCGCCAAGTCTAGGGATGACGCTCACGCAGGCGCTGCTGGCGAGTTCGCACGTGATCGTGCCGATTGCCGCCCAATACTATCCGCTCGAAGGCGTCGTGGACCTCGCCAGCACCATCCATGCGACGAAAAGGCCCAATCCTTCCCTATCCGTCCTGGGCTACCTGATGACCTCTTTTGACATACGCACAAGCGTCAGCCGCGAGGCGCTGGCGAAGGTGCAGGAGATGTTCGGCGACTTCGTCTTCGAGACGATCATCCGCAACAACACTAAACTTCAGACTGCCCCCGCCTACCGCAAGAGCATTTACGAACACGCGCCCGACAGTCATGGCAGCAAAGATTACGAGGCATTAACCGAGGAAGTGTTGCAAAGGCTTGAGATGGGCGGCACGCTTCGTATCGTCAAGGAGGTGAACGGATGACTAATCCCAAGGAAAAGAATAAGCCGGGCGTGCCGACTCGCACGCCCCAAAAGAAGACCGGCTCGGGGATGTTTGACAATCTAAGACCCCTCCCTCATCCGATAGAAGAGATATTGGGATTCACGGGACCGTACCAGAACGGCCAGACCCAGCCCAACCCATCCCAACTCGCCCCAACCCAGCCCATCCCAACCCAGCCCGACTTTAAACAGGATGAGACTAGAGACCATTCAACCAAGCCTTTAAATACAGCAGATACAGCCAAATTAGAAACGAACACTTTTAACTCCCCCCAACCCAACCCATCCCAACCCATCCCAACCCAACGTGAAATTGCTCCCATCAGAGATTTTAATAAAAGGGCCAACAGCATAGACCGCGACGCGATGCCCAAGGGGCACTTTCCCGGCACAAGCTACAGGCTCTACAACGCGCTCTATCAGCGCACGCGAGGGGCCATAGTCCCGGTGCGCACCATCCAGGCGACAAAGCGGGAACTGATGGAATGGTCTAACATCCGCAGCAAGAACACCATTGCCGTCAACCTCCAGATACTGTTGGCAAATGGCTGGCTCCGCAGGAATCTGGAGATCGGTGACCACGGCGGGTCTGTCTACGAAGTTTTACTACCCGAGGAGATGCCGAATCAGGGCAGACCCGACCCGACCCAACCCAGCCCAACTCAACCCGACCCGACCCAACAATTGGGTCGGGACCCAACCCAGCAATCGGGTTGGGTTGGGTCGGGTAAAACCGTTGAAAATCAACCCACTTACGCCGGACCTAAGACTTTTACTAAGACTAAGACAAATATTGATGATGATGAGGCGTTCGCCGAATTTATCGCCACAGTGAATAAAACGGTCAGGGCGATCACGGGCAGGGAACTGTCAGGGGCAGAAGCCACGCGCTGGGCCGAAGTGGCCGAAGTTCTAATGACGGAGCTCCGCATCGCCGCGGGCCGCACGACCGTCTCGAATGTGCCGGCCTTCCTGGCTGAGCACCTGCGCCGCCGGCTCTGGAAGAAAGATAAGCGCCAGATCGAGGCGGAGACCGCAGAGCAAAATGGCACTGACTCAGCCACGAAAGTTGATGCCTCAATGTGCCCGGACTGCTTCGGCACAGGGATGTTCTACCCTGCAGGATTCGAGAAGGGGGTAGCTAAGTGCCCTCATTCTAAGCTCACCGAGCTGGGCACTGAATGAGGTTTCACGACGTTTCACACGGTAATAAGCGCTGCGTATAAAGAAGTTAAGCAGTCAGAATTTGACTATTAAATTTTTTCAGACTACATGTCGCATAATGGATATTTTACGACTATGGGATGTGAGATTATCTAATCAGCTATGAGGTAAACGTAAGCAAAGAAAGGTTATGCGGGCGAGACAGGCGCGTCATTGGTCAGCAGTAAAGCACTTCCTCTCTCGACGCCTAGGATTATCCACCGGAAGGGGAGTGAACTGTGCCGCCGAACTCGCCCCAGGGGATGGCTTTCCATATCTACCTTAGCCTGGCTGCAAGGGCCACACGCACTCTTCCGGCTCTTTGAAGACTCATTCGGGCGGCAGGCTCTGTACGGCCCTCCTGACCCCGACGTGCGGCGGCGCCCCATCGAGTCGCTCTCGGACCGGACGGTGCCGCTCACCCGTTTTTGACGACCCAGCTCGCTTCGATTCGGTTAGATTCGTTTAAGTGAGGAAGGGAAGGTGCCGAAGTTCTCAATGAGTGGGATGAAGAACGAGGGGCCGCGCACCGGCCGGTGGCTATGAACGTCGAAAGCGGAGGTGCGGACAACTGAGAGTTACTCAAGGTACGGTGACGGCACGCCCAACATTTACCGCCGGATAATTCTTCGAGCAAGCTACGCAGGCCCGAGCTTGAAGACGCCCGTCAAAGACCGGTCCGTATAGGGTCTATAACAATAAAGACCCGCGCGTCGGATGAAGACCATGACCATTCCGCGTGCACGTTCTCTGCCCAAACGTAAGTATAACAATGATGGTGGGTTATTCAGTCAGCAAAAAAAATTGTTGACAACTGCTAAATTTCAATCATACATTGCCATCTCCGAAACAAAAGGATTTGTGCAGAGTCAGACCTTGTCCCATTGATCAGTTACTCAGCTCCTTAAGACTGGTCAATTCAGTGCTTGCCCCAAGTACCGTTACTCTCACTTCACCCTGCTCGGCGAGCGTCTCGCTCGTTTGGTTATTCGCTGGAGTGTCAACAGCAAAATCCCTGTAATCGCAATTTCATAAACCGACGCAGTCGACCGCGAAACTACCCTCGTTAGTTTCGTTAAGTCGTCTTCACTCAAATTCGGTCGCGTGGGCGGAGAAGCGCTGCACAGCGCCCGGCGACGTGTGTCTCAGGCCGTGCTCAAAGCACGGCCCGGCGGCCCCGTCTTGCCTGTCGCCCCTGCCTCGTCTGTCAGGACCGAGGTTATGAATCACCGAACGAATCGTCCTTCACAAAATACGGCGGACAGGATTTCTTCCCTCAACGAACTGTTTCGAGCCCGGGCGGGGGAGAAGCCGGACTCGGTGGCCTACACCTTCCTGGAAGAAGGCGAAGGGGAAGCGTCCCGAGTCACCTACGCTGACCTGGACTTCTGGGCCAGGGCGGTCGGGGCGGAACTGCAACAGGCCGGTGTGGCGGGGCAGAGGGCTCTGCTGCTCTTCCAGCCGGGCCTGGAATTCATCGCCGCCTTCCTCGGCTGCCTGTACTCGGGCGTCGTGGCGGTCCCCGCCTACCCTCCCCGAAAAAAGCGAGGTTTGGCCCGCCTCTCAGCCATCGCGGCCGACGCGCAGCCGGCCATTGTGCTGACGACTCCCGCGCTGGTCCCGTTGATCCAGCCCTGGGCGTCGCAGATGTCATCCGGCAGGGAGGTTCGCATCCTGCCCGTCGAGCGCGGTCTCAACCTCGCGGCCGACAGTTGGCGCGACCCCGGCGCGGGGCAGGACACGCTCGCCTTTCTCCAGTACACCTCGGGCTCCACCGCGACCCCGAAGGGCGTGATGGTGACCCACGGGAACCTGCTTGCGAACGAGGAGATGATACGGAACGCCTTCGACCAGTCCTCCTCTTCGGTAATCGTCAGTTGGCTACCCCTGTATCACGACATGGGGTTGATCGGGGGCGTCCTCCAGCCGCTCTACGTCGGGGCGAGTTGCGTACTGATGTCGCCGGTCGCCTTCCTGCAAAAGCCGCTGCGCTGGCTTGAGGCGATCACCCGTTACAAGGCGACGACGAGCGGAGGGCCGAACTTCGCCTACGACCTCTGCGTCCAGAAGATCCCGCCCGCGGAGCGCGAGCATCTGGACCTGTCGAGTTGGACCGTGGCCTTTAACGGGGCCGAGCCGATTAGGGCCGAGACCCTTGAGCGTTTCGCGCAGGCGTTCGCGGGGTGCGGCTTCCGGCGGGGCGCGTTCTACCCGTGTTACGGGCTCGCCGAAGCCACGCTGTTCGTCACGGGCGGGCAGGTCGGGGCGGGGCCGCGTGTGGTGCGCGCGTCGTCCGCAGAGCTTGAGCAGAACCGTCTAGTCGAGGCGACGAGTTACGAAGAGGGCCGCGCGCTGGTCGGCTGCGGGTGGGCGGCGACGGGGCACAGCGTCGCCGTCGTCGATGCGGAGACGCGGAAGCCGTGTTCGGAAGGGCACGTCGGTGAGGTGTGGGTCGCGGGCGCCAGCGTGGCCGCCGGATACTGGAACCGTCCAGACGAGACCGAGCGGGACTTCCGTGCCCGCCTGCACAGTGAGGAGACGGATAGCGAAGGCACCACCTACCTCCGCACGGGCGACCTCGGCTTCTTGCACGACGGGGACCTGTTCGTCACAGGGCGGCTCAAAGACCTCATCATCGTCCGCGGCCGCAACCTCTATCCGCAGGACATCGAGAGCACGGCGGAGAGAAGTCATCAGGCGCTGCGGCCGGGGTGCGGCGCGGCCTTTCCCGTCAACGTCGAGGGCGAGGAGCGGGTCGTACTGGTGCAGGAGATTGACCGTCACTGCGCTGAGCCCGTCTCCGAGACGGTCGTCGAAGCTATTCGCGCCGCGGTCGCGCGAGAACACGAAGTCCTACTTCACGACGTGGCGCTCATCAAGACGGGCACCATCCCGAAGACTTCGAGCGGCAAAATCCAGCGACGAGCCTGCCGGGAAGATTACCTGAGAGGCGCCCTCGCCGCGGTCGCGCGGGTCGCGCAGGAGGGCGTGCAAGCTGCTTCTGAGGGCGTGCAAGCTGCTTCGGAGGAAGCGCAGGTCACTCAGGCAGACGCGCGAGTCGCGCAGGAGGCTGCGCCGGCGGCGCCCGCCGCCGCGAGCGCGTCGGACGAAGGCGGGGGTGACATGGCGCGCGGCGCGCTCGCCGTGCTCGACGCAGACGAGCGGCGCCGCGCGCTCGAAGACTTTCTACTTGAGCAAGCGGCCCGCATCCTGCGTGTGTCGCGCGACCGCCTTGACGCGCGCCGGCCTCTGGTCTCGCTCGGCTTCGATTCGCTGGCCGCCGTCGAACTGAAGCACGCCGTGGAGACGCGTCTCGGCGTCTCGGTCTCGGTCTCGAACATCCTCGACGAGGCGAGCCTGGCCGAGGTGGCGGACGAGGTCATGAGCGGGCTTGAGAAAGACCCATCGCCGCAGGGCGCCCGGTCAAAGACCCTGACCACTCAGACCGGAGAGCAGGCCGGACAGCAGGCCGGACAGCCGGCCGAGTTTCCGCTCTCTTACGGCCAGCGCGGGCTCTGGTTCCTGCAACGCCTCGCGCCCGAGGCGGGGGCTTACAACATCGCGGCCGTTTTGCAGGTCGAGGGCGAACTCGACGCGGCGGCTCTCGGGCGTGCCTTCCGGGCCGTCGTCGAACGCCATCCGTCGCTGCGCGCCACCTTCCACCAGACGCCGAACGGCGAGCCGGTGCAGCGCGTACACGACGGGCTCGAAGCCGACTTCGCCTGCCACTCGGCCGCGGACTGGGACCAGGAAACGCTCGGCCGCCGACTCTGCCACGAAGCGTGGAGGCCGTTCGACCTTGAGCGCGGCCCGCTGGTGAGAGCCGCGCTGTTCGAGCGCTCGCGCCGGGAGCACGTGCTGGCCCTGACGGCGCACCACCTCGTCGCGGACTTTCACTCGCTCGCCGTGATGTTCGACGAGCTGACGAGGCTTTACGGCGAGGAGGCGGCGGGCTTCCCGGCCGGCCTGCGTCCTCTGCCGGCAGGCTACAGCGACTACGTGGCCCGCGAGAGTGAATCCCTCGCGGGGCCTGAGGGCGAGCGGCTGTGGGACCACTGGCGCGAGGTACTGTCGCTGCCCCTGCCGACGGTCAATCTGCCGACTGACAGGCCCCGCCCGGCAATCCAGACCTACCGCGGCGCCTCGCGCGCTCTGACCATAGACCCGGCGCTCGCTGGCGAGCTGCACGCGCTGGCGCGCAACAGCGGCGCGAGCCTCTTCGCGCTGCTGCTGGCGGCCTTCAAAGTTTTGCTGCACCGTCACACGGGGCAGACGGACCTGCTGGTGGGCTGCCCGGCGGCGGGGCGCGGGGCGCCCGAGTTCGACGGCCTCGTCGGCTACTTCGTCAACCCGCTGCCTCTGCGCTCGAACGTCTCCGACGATCCGCCCTTCGGCGAGCTGCTGCGACGCGTCAGGCGCGCCACACTCGAAGCCCTGGAACGTCAGGAGTACCCCTTCGCGCTGCTCGCGGAGCGGCTGAACCTTGCGCGCGACCCGAGCCGCCCGGCGCTCTTCCAGGTGATGTTCGCGCTTCAGAAGGCGCGGGGAGCAGCGGGCGAGGCGCTCTCGTCCTTCGCCCTCGGCGAGGCCGGCGGCGAGGTGCGCCTCGGCGGGCTCACCTTCCGCTCGGTGGCGCTCGCCGAGCGACAAGTTCCGTTCGACCTGACGCTGATGGTGGCCGAGCGCGACGACGACCTCGTCGCCTCGCTCCAGTACAACCGCGACCTGTTCGACGACGAGACCGCCGGGCGTATGCTGGAGCGTTACCGCGTCCTGCTCGCGGCCGTGGTCTCAGACCCGCAGCGGCCCGTCAGCGCCGTCGAGCTGCTGACGACAGACGAGCGCGAGCGCCTGCTCGTCGGCTGGAACTCGACGCGGGCCGAGTTCGCGCATGACGCGCTCGTCCACGAGCTGTTCGAGGCGCAGGTTGACCGCACGCCGGGGGCCGTCGCGGTCGAGTCCGAGGGCGCGACGCTCAGCTACGCGGAGCTTGAGGCGCGGGCCAACAGGGTAGCCAACCGCCTGCGCCGCGAAGGCGCGGGGCCGGGCACGGTGGTCGGCGTCTACGTCGAGCGGTCGCTGAACCTTGCCGTCGCCCTGCTCGGGATTCTGAAGGCGGGGGCCGCCTACCTGCCGCTCGACCCTGCTCACCCGGCCGAGCGGCTGCGGCTGATTCTGGACGACGCGCGCGTGCCGCTGGTCCTGACGGGCGAGCGACTGGCGCCGCAACTGGCCGACTACGGCGCGCGCCTCCTGCTCCTAGACGCGGACTGGCCCGACATCTCGCGTGAATCGGGCGACAGGCCGGCCGTGCTCGCGGCCGCCGGCCACGTCGCATACGTGCTCTACACTTCGGGCTCGACCGGAAAGCCGAAGGGCGTCGAAGTTTCGCACCGCGCGGTCGTCAACTTCCTTCACTCCATGCGGCGGCGGCCGGGCCTCGCCGACACGGACGTGTTCGTCTCCGTCACCACCCCTTCGTTCGACATCTTCGGGCTCGAGCTCTACCTGCCGTTGATGGTCGGGGCGCGCCTCGTGCTGCCGTCGCACGAGACGACGGCCGACGGGGCGCGTCTGCTCGCCACGATGAGGGCCTGCGGTGCGACGGCGATGCAGGCCACGCCGGCCACCTGGCGGCTGCTGCTGGCGGCCGGCTGGCGCGGCGAACCGAGAATCAAGCTGCTCTGCGGCGGCGAGGCGCTGCCCTGGGACCTCGCGCGCGAACTCTGCCCGCACGCCTCGTCGGTCTGGAACCTCTACGGGCCGACCGAGACGACCATCTGGTCCGCAGTGCAGGAGGTGTCGGCCGAGGAAGAGCAGCCGGGGTGGGTCGCCATCGGACGGCCCATCGACAACACCACGCTATACGTCCTCGACTCGAAGCTGCGGCCCGCGCCCGTGGGCGTGCCGGGCGAGCTGTTCATCGGCGGCGACGGGCTGGCGCAGGGCTACAGGGGACTCGCGGCCCTGACCGCGGAGAAGTTCGTGCCGGACCACCTGGGCGGCGAGGCCGGGGCGCGGCTCTACCGGACGGGCGACCTGGCTCGGCGTCGCGCCGACGGCGTGCTCGAATTCTTCGGCCGTCTCGACAATCAGGTCAAGGTGCGCGGCTTCCGCGTCGAGGTGGGCGAAGTCGAGGCGGCGCTGGCCGAGTGCCCGGGCGTCGGGCAGTCGGTCGTCAGGGCGTGGGAGGACGAGAGCGGCGGCCACCGTCTCGTCGGCTACGTCGTGCCGGCCGAGGGCACGAACCGCGAAGCCGTCGAAGCGGGGCGGCTCCGCTCGTTCCTGCTCGAACGGCTCCCCGACCCGTTCATCCCGTCACTCTTCGTCACGCTCGACGCCCTGCCGCTCACGCCCAACGGCAAGGTTGACCGCAAGGCCCTGCCGCGGCCGGAGGCGGGAGGCGCCGGGGCCGAGTACGTCGCGCCGCGCTCTTCAATCGAGCAGGCGGTGGCCGAGATTTGGAGGGAGACTCTGGGCGTCGAGCGGGTCGGCGCCAACAGCAACTTCTTCGACCTCGGCGGCCACTCGCTGCTGCTGGCGCAGGTGCAGAGCCGGCTCGCGGCCGCGGGCCACGAGGTCTCGATGCTCGACCTGTTCCGGCACTCGACGGTGGGCGCGCTGGCCGAGCATCTCGCTCGACAGGGCGGCGGCTCCGACGCCGTAAGGCAGGGGAGCCTGCGGGGCACCGCGCGACGCTCCACGCCCGAGAGGGCACGCGCCGGGATCGCCATCGTCGGCATGGCCGGCCGCTTCCCGCGCGCCGCGAGCGTCGAGGAGTTCTGGAAGCGCCTCTGCGACGGCGACGAGTGCATCACCTTCTTCTCCGACGAGGAGCTGGCCGAAGCCGGCGTCGGCCCCGAAGAGTTGAACGACGCGAGCTACGTGAAGGCGGGGGGCGTCCTCGAAGGGGCCGAACTCTTCGACGCGACGTTCTTCGGCTACCACCCGCGCGAGGCCGAGCTGATGGACCCGCAGCACCGCGTCTTCCTCGAATGCGCGTGGCACGCGCTCGAAGATGCCGGCTACGATTCGGCGCGCTACGGGGGGCGCGTGGGCGTCTTCGCCGGGGCGGGCCTGAACACCTACCTCCACCGGGCCGCGCCGACGCTCTCGAACTCTTCGGCCCTCAGATACCAGGCGTTCATCGGCAACGACAAGGACTTCGTCACGACGCGGGCCTCCTACAAGCTGAACCTGAAGGGGCCGAGCATCAACGTGCAGACCGCCTGCTCGACTTCTCTGGTCGCGGTCCACCTCGCCTGCCAGAGCATCCTCGCGGGCGAGTGCGACATGGCGCTGGCGGGCGGGGTCGCGGTCCGGGCCTCGCAGCGGGAGGGCTACTTCTACGAGGAGGGCGGCATCCTTTCGCCCGACGCACACTGCCGCGCCTTCGACCGCGAGGCGCAGGGCACGGTCTTCGGCAACGGCGTCGGCGTCGTCGTCCTCAAGCCTCTGGAGGCGGCGCTCAGGGACGGCGACCATGTTTACGCCGTCGTCAGGGGCTCGGCCGTCAACAACGACGGCGCGCTCAAGATCGGCTACACCGCGCCGAGCGTTGACGGGCAGGCCGAGGTCATCTCCGAGGCGCTGGCTGTCGCCGGCGTCGAGCCGGAGAGCGTCGGCTACGTCGAGGCCCACGGGACGGGGACGCCGCTCGGAGACCCCATCGAGGTCGCAGCGCTCGGCGAAGCCTTCCGCGCGCAGACCGGGCGCAAGCAGTTCTGCGCCCTCGGCTCGGTCAAGACCAACATCGGCCACCTCGACACGGCGGCGGGCGTCGCCGGGCTCATCAAGACCGCCTGCGCGCTGCGCCACGGCCTGCTCCCGCCGACCCTCAACTTCGCCGAGCCTAACCCGAAGATCGACTTCGAGAACAGCGCCTTCTACGTCAACGCCGCGCTCTCCGAGTGGAAGGGCGACGGGGCGCCGCGCCGCGCCGGAGTCAGCTCGTTCGGCATCGGCGGCACCAACGCCCACGTCGTGCTCGAAGAGGCGCCGGCGCGGGAGCCTTCCGGCCCCTCCCGGCCGTGGCAGTTGTTGACGCTCTCGGCGAAGACGAGCACGGCGCTTGAGGCGGCGGCGCAGAACCTCGGCGCGCGGCTCAAGGCCGACCCGTCGCTCGTGCTGGCCGACGCGGCTTACACCACACAGGTCGGGCGCCAGCCCTTCGCGCACCGGCGCGTCGTGCTCTGCCGGAGCACGGAGGACGCGGTCGCGGCCCTTGAGTCGTCGGACCCCGAGCGCGTCTCGAACGGCTTCAGGGAAGAGGGGCGCCCCTCGGTCGTCTTCCTGTTCCCGGGCCAGGGCACGCAGCACGTCGGGATGGCGCGCGGCGTCTACGAGACCGAGCCGGACTTCGCGCGCGAGCTCGACGCCTGCGCGGAGCTGTTCAGGCAGCACCTCGGCCTCGACCTCCGCGAAGTGATGTTCGCGCCCGAGGCGTCGGCCGAAGAGGCCGCGGCGCGGTTGGAGCAGACGAGGCTGGCGCAGCCTGCGTTGTTCGCAATCGAGTACGCGCTGGCGCGGCTGTGGGAGTCGTGGGGCGTGCGGCCGACGGCGATGCTGGGGCACAGCGTGGGCGAGTACGTGGCGGCGTGCGTGGCCGGTGTGATGACGCTTGAGGAGGCCGCGGGGCTGGTGGCTGCGCGAGGGCGTCTCATGCAGAGGTTGCCGGGCGGCGCGATGCTTGGCGTGCAGTTGCCGGAGGACCGTCTGAGGCCGCTGCTCGTCGAGGGGCTCTCGCTGGCCGCCGTCAACGCGCCCTCGGCCTCCGTCGTCTCAGGCCCGGCCGAAGCCGTGGCGAGGATGGAGGCGCTGCTGGCGGAGCAGGGAATCGCACACACGCGGCTCCGCACTTCGCACGCCTTCCACTCGGCGATGATGGAGCCGGCGCTCGAAGAGTTCGCCGCCGAGGTCGCGCGCTGCCGGCTCAAAGCGCCGCGCGTCCCTTACGTCTCGAACCTCACGGGCACCTGGATCACCGCGGAGCAGGCGACGGACCCCGGCTATTGGGCCCGGCACTTGCGCGAGACCGTGCGCTTCAGCGACGGGGTGCAGACGCTGCTGGCCGAGCCCGACCGCGTCCTCCTCGAAGTCGGTCCGGGCCGCACGCTGACCACGCTCGTCCGCCAGCACGGCCGGCAGGCGAACGCCATCCCTTCGCTGCCGCACCCGCGCGACGAAAGGCCCGACGCGGCGGCGCTGATGCAAGCCCTCGGCCGGGCCTGGGCCGCGGGCGTCGAGATTAATTGGCAGGGCTTCTACGCGCGCGAGCGCCGCCACAGAGTCTCGCTTCCGCCCTACCCGTTCGAGGGGCAGAGGTTCTGGATCAAGGCCGAGGCGAAGTCTGCGCGTAGCGAGGGGCCGAGGCCCGGCGAGTGGTTCTACGCGCCGACGTGGCGACGCTCCGTGCTCGCCGCGCCGGGCGAGGGAACTCAGGCGGCGCAGCCCTGGCTGGTGCTGGACGGCGGCGGGCGCTTCGCGGAGCGTCTCGTCGAACACCTGCGCGGGCGCGGGCACGAGGTCGTCACGGCTCGCGCGGGCGCGGGGTTCGAGCGGCTCGACGAACACAGCTACGCGCTGGACCCGCGCAGGGGCGAAGACTACGACGCGCTCCTCGGCGAGTTGAGCGGTGCGGGCCGCCTCCCGCGGAGCGTCGTCCACGCATGGAACCTCTCGGCCGCGGAGGGCGACCCCCTCTCCGCCGGGTGGTGGGACGAGGCTCGCTGGCGCGGCTTCGACAGTCTCCTCCACCTGTCGCGCGCCGTCGAGCGCGCCGACGCGTCGGCACATGTCCGCATCAACGTCCTCTCGGGCGACATGCAGAAGGTCTGCGGCGAACGCGCGCTCCGCCCCGAGAAGTCGCTCCTGCTCGGGCCGCTCAAGGTCATCCCGCAGGAGTACCCGAACCTCTCGTGCCTGAGCATAGACCTGTCTACGGCCGAGGCGGAGGGCACCGCGGACGAGCCGCTGCTGCGAGACCTGTTCGACGAGATGACTGGCGAGGCGCGCGAGCGCTTCGTCGCCTATCGCGGAGGCGAACGCTGGGTCCAGACCTTCGAGCGGTTGCGGCTGGACGACGCACCGGCCGGCGGCCCGCGCCTGCGCGAGGGCGGCGTTTACCTGATTACGGGGGGCCTGGGCGGCGTCGGGCTCGTGCTGGCCGAGGAGATGGCGCGTCAGGTCAAGGCCCGGCTCGTCCTGACCGGCCGGACGGCCCTGCCCGAGCGTGAGGAGTGGCCCGCCTGGCTCTCGGCGCACGGCGAGCGCGAGCGCCGGAGCCAGGCGATTAAGAAGATCATGCTCCTCGAAGCCCTGGGGAGCGAGGTGATGACACTGGCCGCAGACGTGACGGATGCCGCGGCGTTGACCTCGGCCGTCGCCCGCGCAGAGGAGCGGTTCGGCCCCCTGAGCGGCGTCGTCCACGCGGCCGGCGTCCCCGGCGGCGGCATCATCCAGCTCAAGACAATCGAGGCCGCCGAGCAGGTCTTCGCGCCGAAGGTTCGCGGGCTCCTCAACCTTCACGCGGCGCTCGCCGGGCGCGAGCCCGACTTCCTGTTGCTCTGCTCTTCGATCAACGCGGTAGTCGGCGGGTTCGGGCAGAGCGACTACTGCGCCGCCAACGCCTTCTGCGACGCCTTCGCGCAGGCCCACTTCAGCCACCGCGGCACCTACGTCGTCTCGGTCAACTGGGACCGCTGGAACGAGGTGGGGATGGCCGCGCGCGGCGCGGGGACGGGCGACGCTCTCGCCGCACTCGTGCCCGCCGGGGCGCCGCTCGCGGGCACGGACGGCGCCGCCTCGCACCCGCTCCTGGGCGGCGCGCTGGTCGAGACGGCGGACCGCGCGGTCTTCGTCTCCCGCTTCAGCCCCGAGAGCCAGTGGGTGCTCTCCGAGCATCTGGTAATGGGCCTGCCGACGGTGCCCGGCACGACCTACCTTGAGATGGCCCGCGCGGCTTTCATGAAGGTGTCGGGTGCCGCGTCGGTCGAGTTGCGCGCAGTTACCTTCCGCGCCCCGCTCGTCGTCAGGGAGGGCGAGGCGCGCGAGGTGGCGACGCTGCTGGACCGCACCGGCGGCGGCTACACCTTCCGAGTCCTGAGCAGGGGCGACGGCGGCGGCGACGTGGCAAGCCCGTGGGAGGAGCACGCCCGCGGTGAGGTCTGCGCGAACACGCCCGCGGCCGTCGCCGCCGGCAGCAACGGCACGAACGGCAACGGCACGAACGGCAACTGGGCAGGCGCAGGCGCGAACGGCAAAGGCCCCGGCGGCGAGGCCCCGAGCGGCGGCGTGGGCCACCGGCCCGAGCGCGTGGCGCGGCTGCTCGAAGGCGGGCGACGGCTCGCGGGCGGGGCGGAGGGCGACCACCCTCGCCGTTCCGAGTTCATCACGACCGGCCCGCGCTGGCACAGCCTGAAGGAGGTTTACGTGGCCGGCGACGAGGCGCTCGCCGTCCTGGAGATTGACGAGCGGTTCTCCGCAGACCTCTCGCTCTACGGGCTCCACCCGTCGCTGCTCGACATCGCCACAGGCTTCGTCCAGTTCCTCGCAGAGGGCGACTACCTCCCGCTCGTCTACGAGCGCCTGACGCTTCACGCCCCGCTCGCGCGCAGGGTCTACAGCCACGTCAGCTTCCGCGGCGACGCCACGGCCCCCGAGCGGCGCGAGGTCATCACCTGCGACATCACCGTCCTCGACGACGAGTGGCGTGAGGTTGTGACCATCGAGGGCTTCTCGATGAGGCGTGTCAACGAGGGCGCGCTGGCGCGGCCCGCGACCGCCGCCGACGCCGTGCGCGAAGAGGCGCGGGCGACGCCCGACCTGGCCGCGGCGGCCGCCAGGATGACGGCCGGGCTCTCGCCGCGCGAGGGCGCGGAGGCGTTCCGGCGCCTGCTCCGAGCCGCGACGGTCCCGCAGGTCGTCGTCTCCTCGCTCGACATCAACGAGACGATGCGCGCCGCCGACCGGCTCAACCGGACCAGCCTGCTCGAAGAGTTCGCCGCGGCCGGGCCGGCGGCCTCGGCCCACGCGCGGCCCGACCTCAGCAGCGCCTACGCGGAGCCGGCCAGCGAGGTCGAGCGAAGGGTGGCGGCCGTCTGGCAGCGCGTCCTCGGCGTCGAGCGCGTGGGCGCCCACGACAACTTCTTCGAGCTGGGCGGCACGTCGCTGACGGGGATTCAGCTCGTCTCGGAGTTGAAGAAGGAGTTCGACGTTGACCTCCCCGTGGTCAGCATCTTCGAGGCGACGACCGTGACGGCGCTCGCCCGGCACATCAGCGGCGGCGGAGACCAGACGCCTTTCGAGATGGTGGCCGACCGGGCCGAGAAGAAGAAGCGCGTCCTCGGCGCTCAGCGGCGCACGGCCGCACGGAGGGAGGTCTGATACCCGATGCAGGAACTCGATTCGCTAACCGGGCGCGAGGTGGCCGTCATCGGCATGTCGGGGCGTTTCCCGCGCGCCCGCGATCTCGGGCAGTTCTGGCGCAACCTGCGCGACGGAGTCGAGGCCGTCACCTTCTTCACCGAAGAAGAGCTGGCCGCGGCCGGCGTCGAGGCGGCCCACCTGCAACACCCGAACTACGTCAGGGCGGCCAGCCTGCTCGACGACGTGGAGCAGTTCGACGCCTCCTTCTTCGGCTACAACGCCCGAGAGGCCGAGGTGCTCGACCCGCAGCAGCGCGTCTTCCTCGAAGTGGCCTGGCACGCGCTCGAAGACGCCGGCTACTCGCCGCAGGACTACAAGGGGCTGATCGGCGTCTACGCCGGTGCGGCCTGGAACACATATCTTCTCAGCAACCTGACGACGCACCTGGAACTGTTCGACGGAGGCGGCGCCTTCAACGTCTTCATCGCCAGCGACAAGGACTTCATGCCCACGCGCGCCGCCTACAAGTTCAACCTCAAGGGGCCGTGCGTCATCGTCCAGACTAGTTGTTCGACCTCGCTCGTCGCCATCCACCTCGCGGCCCTGAGCCTGCTCAACTACGAGTGCGACATCGCGCTGGCCGGCGGCGTCACGATCAAGGTCCCGCAGCGGGCCGGCTACTTCAGTCTGGAAGGCGGGCTCGCCTCGCCCGACGGCCACTGCCGCCCCTTCGACGCGGGCGCGCAGGGCACCATCTTCGGCAGCGGCGCCGGCGTCGTCGTCCTCAAGCTGCTCTCCGAAGCCCTCAAGGACGGCGACCACGTCCGCGCGGTCATCAAGAGCTCGGCCATCAATAACGACGGGTCGGCGAAGGTCAGCTACACGGCCCCGAGCGTGGAGGGGCAGGCGCAGGTGGTCGCGGCCGCGTTGGAGATGGCCGGCTTCTCCCCCGAGACCGTGCGCTACGTCGAGACGCACGGCACGGGCACGTCGCTCGGCGACCCCGTCGAGGTCGCGGCGCTGACGAAGGTCTTCCGCCGCTCGACCCGGCGCAGGCAGTTCTGTGCCCTCGGCTCGGTCAAGTCGAACATCGGCCACCTCGACGCGGCCGCGGGCGTCGCCGGCTTCATCAAGACCGTCCTCGCGCTTGAGAACAGGGAACTGCCGCCGAGCATCAACTTCGCCGAGCCGAACCCGACCATCGACTTCGCCGAGTCGCCCTTTTACGTCAACGCGAAACTCTCACCGTGGGAGGCCGACGGCGCACCTCGCCGCGCCGGTGTCAGCTCCTTCGGCGTCGGCGGCACAAACGCACACGTCCTGTTGGAAGAAGCGCCCGCGCCGCCCCCGCCTTCCAGCTCGCGCCCGTGGCAGCTCCTCACACTTTCGGCGAGGAGCGGGCCGGCCCTCGAGGCCGCGACCGCGGGCCTGCTCTCGTGGCTGCGCGAGAATCCCGGCGCCTCGCTGCCCGACGTGGCATACACGCTGGCCGCCGGCAGGAGCGTCTTCCGACACCGCCGCGTTGTCGTCTGCCGAGACGGGGCGGACGCCGTCGCGGCGCTTGAAGCCGAAGGCGGGCCGCGTGCCCTGACGGGCGTTGACGTGGAGGAGCCGAGAGACCTCCCCGTAGTCTTCCTGTTCCCTGGTCAGGGCTCGCAGTACGTCGGGATGGCGCGCGGGCTCTACGAAGGCGAGCCGGCCTTCCGCCAGCACTTCGACGAGTGTGAGCGGCTGCTGAGGCCACACCTCGGCCTCGACCTCCGAAGCGTCGTCTACCCGGATGGCGGGACCGAAGCGGACGCCGCAACGCGGTTGGAGCAGACGAGGCTGGCGCAGCCTGCGTTGTTCGCGGTCGAGTACGCGCTGGCGCGGCTGTGGGAGTCGTGGGGCGTGCGGCCGGCGGCGATGCTGGGGCACAGCGTGGGCGAGTACGTGGCGGCGTGCGTGGCCGGTGTGATGACGCTTGAGGAGGCTGCGGGGCTGGTGGCTGCGCGAGGGCGCCTCATGCAGAGGCTGCCGGGCGGCCGGATGCTCGCCGTCGCGCTGCCCGAGGATGAGCTGGCGCCGCTGCTGCCGGAAGGAATCTCGCTTGCCGCCGTCAACGAGCCGTCGAGCTGCGTGGTCTCCGGCCCTACGGAAGAGACGTTGGAATTCGAGGACGAGCTGACGCGTCGCGGCGTCGGCTTCCGCCGCCTCCACACGTCGCACGCCTTCCACTCGGCGATGATGGAGCCGGCGCTCGACGAGTTCGCCGCCGAGGTGCGTCGCGTCAGCCTGCGCCCGCCGCAGACGCCCTTCGTCTCCGGCCTCACAGGCAACTGGATTACCCCGGACGAGGCCACCGACCCGAACTACTGGGTGCGACAGATGCGCGAGCCTGTGCGCTTCTCGCGCGGTCTCTGCGAGCTGTTGGGTGCGCCCGAGCGCGTCTTCCTCGAAGTCGGGCCGGGGCGCACGCTGACCACGCTGGCCGCGCGGCACGAAGAGGGCCGTGGCCGCACGCTCGTCTCCTCGATCCGCCACCCGAAGGAGGAGGCCGCGGACCTGGCGGCGCTGCTCGAAGGCGTCGGCCGCCTCTGGCTGGCCGGCGTCAAGGTTGACTGGCGCGAGTTCTACAGGAACGAGCGGCGCCGCCGCTTGCCGCTGCCCGGCTACCCGTTCGAGAGGCAACGCTTCTGGGTCGAGCCGCGTGCGCGACGCACCGGCGGGGCCGAGGCCGAGGGCGGCCCCACCGTCGCGGCCAAAAAGGCAGACCTGTCGGAGTGGTTCTATCTCCCTTCGTGGAAGCCCTCGCTGCCGCCCCGCCCAGCCGGCGAAGGCCCGCGGCGGTGGCTGCTGCTGGCCGACGAAGGCGAGTTCGCCGCGGCGCTGGCGGCGCGCTTGTCGGCGGGCGGGCGGGAGCTGGTGCGGGTCGAAGCGGGAGAAGGCTTCCGGCGTCTGGAAGGCGGCGGCTACGCGGTTCGCCCCGGCGCTGAGGAAGACTACGGCGCGCTGCTGGAAGACTTGCAGGCCCGCGACTTCTCGCCGGAGGTCGTCGTCCACGCCTTCGGCCTGACGGGCGAGTCGGCCGTCGCGGGCGGCGCGGCGCAGTTTGAAGCCTACCAGCAGCGAGGCTTCTACAGCCTGCTCTTCCTGCTTCAGGCACTGACGCGACGGGCGCAAACCCCCGTCAACCTCCAGGTCGTCTGCGACCGCGCGCTCGCCGCGGCTGCCGATGACGCCCCGCACCCGGAGAAGGCGCCGCTGCTCGGGTTGTGCAGGGTCGCAGGGCAGGAGCTGGCGGGCGTCACCTCCCGCTTCATCGACGTGGCGCTGCCCGAAGGTGAAGGCGCAGAGGTGCGTCTCGCCCGCCTCGCCGACGCGCTCATCCTTGAGGGCGGGGCGCGGTCGTCCGACAGAATCGTCGCCTACCGAGAGGGGCGGCGCTACGTGCAGGGCTTCGAGCCCGTGCGCCTCGACGCCCGCGAAGAGGACGTGCCGCTGCGCGAGGGCGGCGTCTACCTCCTGACCGGGGGCCTCGCGGGTGACGGGTTCGCCGTCGCCGCCTACCTTGCGCGAACGTGCCGCGCACGCCTGGTCCTCGTCGAACCCACACCGCTCGCACACTCCGGCGGCAACGGTAACGGGAGCGCGCCGCCGCGGCAGAGTCAGGCCGGAGAGTCGGCCGCCGACGCGCGGCCGGCCCGCCTGCAAGCCTTGAAGGAGGCCGGTGCCGAAGTCTTCCTCGCCGTGGCCGACGCGGCGGACCCGCGCCAACTCAAGCGGGCGTGGCTTGAGGCCGAAGCGCACTTCGGCGCGGTCCACGGCGTCGTCCACGCAGACGAGCCGGGCGGCGAGGGCGCCTTCCGAGCCATCTGGGAGGCCGAGCGCGAAGGTTGTGAACCCCACTTCAGGGCGAAGGCGCACGTCGCTTACGCGCTCGAAGAAATTCTGAAGGAGAGGGAGGTTGACTTCTGCGTCCTGCTGTCGTCAATCGCCTCGGTCCTCGGCGGCGTGGGTTACGCGGCCTACGCCTCGGCGAATTTGTTCCTCGACTCGTTCGCCCGACGCGCGAACCGGGCTGGCGGCTCGCAGTGGCTGAGCCTCGGCCGCGACCTCTGGCTCGGCGAGGGCGGCGGCGACCTGATTACGGGCGCTCGCGGCGACCTCTCGGAGCTGGGGATGACGCCGCGCGAGGGCGAAGAGGCTTTCCGCCGCGCCCTCACGGCGCTCGGCTGCGACCACGTCATCGTCTCGACGGCCGACCTGGCGGCGCGGCTGCGCTCGACCGAGGAGCGGTTCGAGGGCTTGCGCGCGGGCCGCGCGGGGGCGGCCGGCGAGTCGGCCGCCGTGTCCGGCCCGCACCCGCGGCCGTCGCTGCCGACGCCTTACGTCGCGCCGGAGACCGAAACCGAGCGCCGAATCGCCGCCGTCTGGCAGCAGGTCCTCGGCTTCGAGGCGGTCGGCGTGGAGGACAACTTTTTCGACCTCGGCGGAGACTCGCTGGTCGCCATCCAGGTGGCGGCGCACCTCAAGCAGGAGTTGAAGACGGACTTCCCCGTCGCCAAGCTTTATCAGGGCCTGACGGTGCGGGCTCTGGCCCGGCTGCTGACGCCCGACGGCGACGGGGAACAGGAGCGGCGCGCGGCCCGGCAGGCCGAGCTGACGCAGGCCGCCGCCCGCCGCATGGAATACATCGAGCGCAGGGGCGCCCGCGCGCGCCGCAAGGAGAGTTAAGTCTTGCGAGTGATCGTTCAAAAGTATGGGGGCACCTCCGTCTCCACGGTGGAGAAGATACGGAAGGTGGCTGAGAAGGTGGCCGCCACACGGCGACAGGGCTACGCGCTCGTCGTGGTCGTCTCGGCCATGGGGGATTCGACCGACAGGCTGCTCGACCTTGCGCGCGCGGCCGCGCCGGCGCCCGCGCCGCGCGAGCTTGACATGCTGCTGGCGACCGGCGAGACGGCCTCGGCGGCGCTGCTCGGGCTCGCCCTGCGCGCGCTCGGCGAGGAGGCCGTCAGCCTGTCGGCATGGCAGCTCGGCATCGTCACCAACGACGTGCACTCGAACGCGCGCATCCTCGAAGTTCGCCCCGAGCGGATCAGGCGGGAGCTCCAGCGCGGTGCCGTCGTCGTCGTCCCAGGCTTTCAGGGGATGACCCTCCGGCAGGAGGTGACCACACTCGGCCGCAGCGGGTCCGACACGACGGCCGTCGCGCTGGCCGCGGCCCTCGGTGCCGAGGGCTGCGAAATCTACACCGACGTGGAGGGCGTCTTCAGCGCCGACCCGCGCGTCGTCGGCAGCGCGCTCAAGCTCGACGAGCTGCTCGCCGGCGAGATGCAGGAGCTGGCCTGGCACGGCGCACAGGTGGTCAAGGCCGAGGCCGTGGAGTTTGCCAGCACCAACGGCGTTCCCGTCGTCGTCCGTTCGACCTTCGGCGACGACCCCGGCACCCTCATTTCACCCGAGCCGGCGGCGGCCGAAGTCTTCCGCCCGCGCCGCTCCGAGGTGGCCGGCGTCTCGGGGCGCAAGGACCTGCTACGCGTCACCGTCGGGGGGACGCCCTCGTCCGAGCTGGTCAGTGACGAGCTCTTCGCCGTCGTCTCCAAGTACGACCTCATCTTCGGGAGCCTGGGCGGCTGGGGCGAGCCCGGAGACCTGTTCATCTCCAACCAGGAGATAACGGACCCCGCCGGCTTCGCCGCGGAGCTTGAGGCGCGCTTCGACGGCGCGGTGAAGGTAGCCGGCGACCTCGGGGCCGTCTCGCTTGTCGGCTTCGGGCTCGGGTCTCGGCCGGGGGCGCTGCTCGACGCCCTGGCGGTTTTGCGCGAGGGGCGGGTGCCGCTGGTTAAGAGCTTCACCGGGCGCGAGTCGCTGAGCTTCGTCGTCCCGCGCGCGAGCGTGGACGAGAACGTCAGGCGGATGCACGAAGTCTTCGTCGAGAACCGCGGCCGGGCCGCGTGGGCGGCCGCGCAGCCCGCCTCCTGAAACCCCCGCAAAAGCCACCCTGAAAGGACGGCCCGCATGGAGACGTTCGACCTCCTCGAATCCGAAGTTCGCACCTACTGCCGCGACTTCCCCGCCGTGTTCACGAAGGCGACGGGCTCGCGCCTCTTCGACGAGCGCGGCCGCGAGTACCTCGACTTTTTCAGCGGGGCCGGCGCGCTCAACTACGGCCACAACAACCCGCGCCTCAAGCGCCGGCTCGTCGAGTACCTGGAGGGGGATTTCGTCACCCACAGCCTCGACATGGCGACGGTCGCCAAGCGTGAGTTCCTGGAGCGGTTCAACTCGGTCGTCCTCGCGCCGCGCGGGCTCAGCTACAAGGTCCAGTTCTGCGGGCCGACCGGGGCCAACTCTGTGGAGGCGGCGCTCAAGCTGGCGCGCAAGGTCACGGGGCGCCGCAACGTGGTCTTCTTCATGAACGCCTACCACGGGCTGAGCCTCGGTGCCCTTTCAGTGACGGGCAACGCCTCGAAGCGCGCGAGCGCCGGCGTGCCGCTCCACGACACGACGCCGATGCCCTACGACGGCGACCTCGGCCCCGGCCTCGACACGCTCGACTACCTGGAAGCCTTCCTGCGGAACCCGGGCGGCGGGCTGGAACTGCCGGCCGCAGTCATCGTCGAGACCGTGCAGGCAGAGGGCGGCGTCAAGGTGGCGGGCGGCGAGTGGCTGCGCCGCCTCGGTCAGCTCACGCGGCGATACGGCGTCCTGCTCATCGTCGACGACATACAGGTCGGGTGCGGGCGCACCGGGAGCTTCTTCAGCTTCGACGAGGCCGGACTCGCCCCCGACCTCGTCTGTCTATCGAAGTCCATCAGCGGTTACGGGCTGCCGATGGCCCTGCTGCTCATCAGGCCGGAACTTGACGCCTGGGCGCCGGGCGAGCACACGGGCACGTTCCGCGGCAACAACCTGGCATTCGCCACGGCCAGCGAAGCCCTCACCTACTGGGAGGACGACTCGTTCGGCCGCTCTGTGGCGGAGAAGGGGGAGCTGGCCGCGCGTCTCCTGGGCGAGGTGGCCGCGGCCTACCCGGCGGCGTGCGCGAGCGTGCGCGGACGCGGGCTTATCCAGGGCCTCTCGCTCGCCCCGGAGGGGCTGGCCGCCGATGTGAGCCGCGCAGCCTTCGAGCGCGGCCTCGTCATCGAGAGCTGCGGCGTCCGCGGCGAAGTACTCAAACTCCTGCCGCCGCTCACCGTCGAGGAAGCAGAACTCAGGGAGGGAATCACCCGCCTGGCAGATGCCCTCGGCGAGTCGGTCGGCCGCGCCGGGCTGGCCCGCATCCCTGCGGCGCGCGAACCCGAAGCGGCCGCGCGCGAGCCGGAGGCGGCCACGCGCGAGCCGGAGGCGGCCACGCAGCGCCCGGCCGCGGCGCACCCATAAGCGCGGCGTTCGCGGCCCGCGCTCCCGACGCGGCGCCCGCCGCCCGCACCCGACAGGGCGGCAATTCAGCCTCAATCTCAAGATCAAAAAAGACCCGCGGAGGGTTCGGAACGGAGTCTCGACAATGGGCCAGTCAACGAAGGGACAGGAGCTGAACGGTTCGGAGGTCGCCATCATCGGGATGGCTTGCCGTTTCCCCGGGGCGAACAGCCCCGAGGAGTTCTGGCGGAACCTGTGTGGGGGCGTCGAATCTCTGACGCGCCTGACGGCCGACGACCTGCGGCGCGCGGGGCTCGACCCCTCAGTGCTCGAAGACGCCAGGTACGTGCCCTTCGTGCCGGCGGTCGAGGGCGTCGAGCTATTCGACGCGGGCTTCTTCGGCTACACGCCGCTCGAAGCGAAGCTGATGGACCCGCAGCACCGCCTCTTCCTCGAATGCGCCTGGGAGGCTTTCGAGCAGGCGGGCCACTCGCCCGAGGACTACCCCGGCAAGGTCGGCGTCTTCACCGGGTCCAAGACCAACACCTACCTCTTCAACCTCTTCGCCAACCAGGAGTTCTTCCAGTCGCTCGACCTCTTTCAGGTCGCGCTCGGCAACGACCTGGCCTGCATGGCGACGCGCGTCGCCTACAAGTTCGATTTGCGCGGGCCGAGCTACGCCGTCCACACGGCCTGCTCAACGTCGCTGGTGGCGGTCCATATCGCCTACCAGAGTCTCCTGCTGCGCGAGTGCGACATGGCGCTGGCGGGCGGCGCGGCCATCAACGTGCCGCAGCACCGCGGCTACTTCTACCAGAAGGGCGGCATCCTCTCGCCCGACGGCCACTGCCGCACCTTCGACGCCGACGCGCAGGGCAGCAACTTCGGCAACGGCGTCGGGGCCGTGCTGCTCAAGCGGCTCGAAGACGCCCTCGCCGACGGCGATCAAATCTACGCGATCATCCGCGGCTCGGCCTCGAACAACGACGGCGCGCGGAAGGCGAGCTACACGGCGCCCGGCGTCGAGGGGCAGACCGACGTGCTGCTCGAAGCGATGGCCTGCGCGGGCGTGGACCCCGAGACCATCTCCTACGTCGAGGCCCACGGGACGGCGACAGACCTCGGCGACGCCATCGAGATGCTGGCGCTCAACGAGGCTTTCGGCGGGGCGTCGGAACGCAAGGGCCAATGCGCCATCGGCTCGGTGAAGACCAACGTCGGCCACCTGGAGGTGGCGGCCGGAGTGGCGGGCCTGATTAAGACCGCGCTGGCCCTCAAGCACCGGAGGCTCCCCCCGAGCCTGCACTTCGAGCGCCCCAACCCGAAGATCGACTTCGCCAACAGCCCCTTCCGCGTCAACACCGAGCTGACGGAGTGGGAGACCAATGGCGCCCCGCGCCGGGCCGGGGTCAGCTCGTTCGGCATCGGCAGCGCCAACGCCCACGTCGTGCTCGAAGAGGCGCCGCCGCAGGAACCGTCCGGCCCCTCGCGGCCGTGGCAACTGCTCATGCTCTCGGCCCGGACCGAATCGGCGCTCGAAGCCGCGTCGGCCAACCTCGTCCGTCACCTCAAAGAGCAGCCGCAGCTCGACGAAGCCTACCTGGCCGACGTGGCCTTCACGCTCCAGACGGGGCGCAAAGCCTTCCCCTGCCGCCGCGCCGTCGTCTGCCGCGGCAACGCCGGCCCCGAAGAGATCGAGAGGGCGCTCGATCCAGCGTCGGCCTTCACGCAGCCCGACGCGGGGGCGGGGCGGCGCGTGGCCTTCCTCTTCCCCGGCCTCGGCGACCACTACCCGCGGATGGGCCAGGAACTCTACCGGACGGAGGCGACGTTCCGCGAGCACCTCGACCGCGGTGCGGAAATCCTGCGCGCACACCTCGGCTCCGACATCCGCGAAGTCCTCTACGGGGAAGGGGCCGGGCGCGGCGAGGGCGAGGCCGCTTCGGGCACGGGGCTAGACTTCCGCCGTATGGTCGGCCGCGCGCGCCAGCCCGGCGGCGAGTCGGCAGAGCGGCTGAACCAGACCGACTTCATCCAGCCCGCCACCTTCGTCGTCGAGTACGCACTGGCGCAGCTCTGGATGGAGTGGGGCATCAGGCCGAAGGCCATGCTCGGCTACAGCCTCGGCGAGTACGTCGCGGCCTGCCTCGCGGGGGTGCTCTCCTTCGACGACGCCCTGGCCCTGGTCGCCATGCGCGCGCGGATGATTCAAGCATTGCCGCCGGGCGCGATGCTCGCCGTCGCGCTGCCGGAGTCCGAGGTGGCAGACCTCGTGCGCGGCGGCCGGCTCTCGCTGGCCGCGACCAACGGGCCGGGGATGTGCGTGCTGTCGGGGACGGCGGCCGAGGTCGAGGCGGCCGAGCGCGAGCTGGCCGGCCGACAGGTCGTTACCCGCCGGCTTCAGACCTCGCACGCCTTCCACTCGAAGATGATGGAGCCGCTCGTCGGGCCGCTGACGGAATACGTTCGGACACTCGAACTGCGTCCGCCGCAAATCCCTTACGTCTCGAACGTGACGGGGACGTGGATCACTGAGGAACAGGCCACGGACCCGGCCTACTGGGCGCGCCACCTGTGCGGGGCCGTGCGATTCTCGGAGGGCGCCGGCGAGCTGTTGCGCGGTGGCGGCCACGCCCTGCTCGAAGTCGGGCCGGGACAGGGCCTGACCTCGTTCGTCAAGCAGCACCCGGACTGCGACGCGGAGGCGGCGCGCCTCGCCTTCGCCACCCTGCCCGGCGCCTACGACGGGCGCAACGAGTCGGCCTTCATCCTCGAAACGCTGGGCAAGCTGTGGCTCACCGGTCAGAGCGTCAACTGGCCGGGCTTCTACGGCGCGGAGTCGCGCCGCCGCGTCCCGCTGCCGACCTACCCGTTCGAGCGGCAGCGTTACTGGGTTGACTCGCCCGGCGCTGTCCCGCCCGACGCCGCAGCCCCGCGCCGCGTGACCCTCGACAAGAAGGTGGACATTGCCGAGTGGTTCTACAAGCCCGAGTGGCAGCCCGCGCCGGAACTCGCGCCGGCCTCCGACGCGCAGCGCTCTCGCTGGCTGGTCTTTGAAGACGACGCCGGACTCGGTGCGAGCCTCGTCGGGGAGCTTCGCGCGGCCGGGCACGAGGTGTTGAGGGTCGGCGCGGGCGAGGCTTTCGCCCGGCGCGGCGAAAGCGAGTTCGTCATCAACCCGCGGCTGCCCGCGGACTACGCCTCGCTGCTCTCGGCCGCGGGGGGTGTCACTTCAATCGTTCACCTGTTCTCCCTCTCGACCGGCGCCCTCGCCGAGACCGACGCCGACTCGTTCGACCAGCGGCAGGATTTGGGCTTCTACAGCCTGCTCTTCCTCGCGCAGGCCCTCGGCCGGCAGGCGCTCGCGGAGAGGGTGCAGATCGAGGTCGTCACGCGCGGCGTCCACCGCGTCGTCGGCGGCGAAGAGCTTGAGCCGGGCAACGCGACCGTCATCGGTCCGGCGCGCGTCATCCCGCAGGAGTTTCCGAAACTCACCTGCCGCTGCATCGACGTGGACCTCGCGGGCGCGGGCGAAGAGTCGGGTGAGGAGCGCGCCGAGCGGCTCCGTTCTCTGGCCGGCCTGCTCGTCGCGGAGTTCGCCGCCGGGCACGAAGGCGAGCTGGTGGCCTACCGCGCCGGCCGGCGCTTCGTGCAGGAGTTCCGCCCCGTGCGGCTTGAGGATGCGGGGCACGAGCCGGCGCGGCTGCGCGAGAAGGGCGTCTACCTGATAACGGGCGGCCTCGGCGGGCTCGGGCTGGTGCTGGCCGAGCATCTGGCGCGGAAGGTGGGGGCGCGGCTGGTGCTGACGGGCCGGACCGAGCTGCCTGCGCGCGACGACTGGGCGGGCTGGCTCGAAGCGCACGGCGAGGGCGGCGCCGTCTCGGAGAAGATCAGGGCCGTGCTGCGGCTCGAAGAGCTCGGCGCCGAGGTGCTGGCGGTGGCGGCCGACGCCGGCGACGAGTCGCGCATGCGCCAGGTCATGGTGGAGGCCGAAGAGAGGTTCGGTGCGGTCAACGGCGTCGTCCACCTGGCGGGCATGCCCGGCGGCGGCATCATTCAGCTCAAGTCGCGCGAGGCGGCCGAGCAGATCATCGGCCCGAAGGCCGGGGGCGCGCTCGTCCTCAAGAAGCTGTTCGACGGCCGCGGGCTCGACTTCCTCGTGCTCTACTCGTCAATCGCCTCCGTGCTCGGCGAGTTCGGGCAGGCCGACTATTGCGGGGCCAACGCCCTGCTCGACGCCCTCGCCCAGAGCGAGCCCTCGCCCGGCGCCGCGCCGACCGTCGTCATCAACTGGGACATCTGGCGCGATGCCGGGCTCGCCGTCCACACGGACGTGCCACCGCACCTCCGGCGCTGGCGCGAGGAGATGCTCGCCAACGGCATCCGGAACGAGGAGGGCGTCGAAGCCTTCGAGCGCATTCTGACGAGCGGCCTGCCGCGCGTCGTCGTCTCGACGCAGGACCTGCCCGGCCGCGTCGAGCTTGGAAAGTCCTTCACCGGCGAAAGCTTCCTGCAAGAGTTGCAGGCGGCCGCGTCCACCGGGTCGCAGCCGCGCGCCGAGCGGCGCGTGCTCGGCACGGCCTACGTCGGGACGGGAAGCGACCTCGAACGAAGCATCGCCGAAGTCTGGCAGCGCGTGCTCGGGGCCGAGCAGGTCGGCGTCAACGACAACTTCTTCGACCTCGGCGGCAACTCTCTGCTCGGGCTGCAACTCGTCTCGGAAATCGGCCGCGAGCTGGGGCTGGAGATCGCGCCCGTCACGCTGTTCGAGTTCCCGACCGTCAGGGCGCTGGCCGGCCACCTCAGCCCGCGGAACGAGGAGGAAGATGCGGCGGCGGAAGCGGCCGCCGCGCGCCGGAAGTCTCTCCGCGCCGCCGCGCCCACGGACGGCGTCGCCATCATCGGCATGGCCGGCCGCTTTCCCGGCGCGCCCACGGTCGAGCAACTGTGGAGCAACCTGTGTGAGGGGGTCGAGTCTGTGACCTTCTTCTCGGATGAGGAGCTGGAAGCGGCCGGCATCTCGCGCGCTTTGCTCGGCGACTCGCGCTACGTCAAGGCCGGCTCGGTCATCGACGGCGTCGAGCTGTTCGACGCGGGGCTCTTCGGGTTCTCGCCGCGCGAGGCCGAGGTGATGGACCCGCAGCACCGCCTCTTCCTCGAATGCGCCTGGGAGGTGCTTGAGCGCGCCGGCTACGACCCGACGACCTACGCCGGCTCGGTCGGCGTCTTCGCCGGCTCGAACCTGAGCACCTACCTGCTCAGGCTCCACGCCGACCCGAAGGTGCGCGAGTCCGTCAACATGCTTCAGGCCATCCTCGGCAACGACAAAGACTCGCTGACCACGATGGTCTCCTACAAGCTGAACCTGCGCGGGCCGAGCATCGCCGTGCAGACCTTCTGCTCCACTTCGCTGGTCGCGGTCCACATGGCCTGCCAGAGCCTCCGCTCAGGCGAGTGCGACATGGCGCTGGCGGGAGGCGTCCGCGTCGTGGTGCCCGAGCGGCAGGGCTATCTCCACGAGCGCGGCGGCATCGCCCCCTCCGACGGCCACACGCGCTCGTTCGACGCCAGGGCCGACGGCAGCATCCTCGGCAACGGCCTCGGCCTCGTCTGCCTCAAGCGGCTCGAAGACGCCATCGCCGACGGCGACCACATCCACGCCGTCATCAAGGGCTCGGCCGTCAACAACGACGGCTCGCTCAAGGCCGGCTACACCGCGCCGAGCGTGGCCGGGCAGGCCGAGGCCATCCTCGCGGCCTTCGACGAGGCCGGCGTCGAGCCGTCGAGCATCAGCTACGTCGAGGCACACGGCAGCGCCACGGAGCTGGGCGACCCCATCGAGGTGGCGGCGCTCACCAAAGCCTTCCGCGCGCGCACCGACCGGAAGCAGTTCTGCCCCATCGGCTCTGTGAAGTCGAACTTCGGTCACCTCGACCGCGCGGCCGGCGTCACGGCGCTCATCAAGACCGCGATGGCGCTTGAGCAGCGCCGCCTCCCGCCCAGCATCAACTACGGCGAGCCGAACCCGAAGATCGACTTCGCCAACAGTCCCTTTTACGTCAACACGTCGCTGGCCGAGTGGCCGGCCGACGACGCGCCGCGCCTCGCCTGCGTCAACTCGCTCGGCATGGGCGGCACCAACGCCCACGTGATTCTGGAAGAGGCGCCCGCGGTCGAGCCCTCCGGCCCGAGCCGCCCGTGGCAGCTCCTGACGCTCTCGGCGCGGAGCGAGGCCGCGCTCGACGAGGCGGCCGAAAGGCTCGCGCAGTACGCCGGCCGGAACCCGGAGGCGAGCCTGGCCGACATCGCCTTCACGCTCAAGGTGGGCCGTCGCGCGCTCGAATACCGGAGGGCCTTCGTCTGCGAGAGCCTCGAAGAGGCGCGCGACATCCTCGCCGGGGAGGGGAAGGGGCGGGCGCACACCTCGTACCACGAAGAGGGGGAGCGCCCGGTCGTCTTCATGTTCCCCGGCCTCGGCGGGCAGTACGTGAACATGGCCCGCGGCCTCTACGAGTCGGAGCCGATTTTCAGAGAGGAGCTGGACAGGTGCTTCGAGCTTCTGGCGCCTGCCCTCGGCCTCGACCTGCGCGCGGCCGTCTACCCCGAGGAGACGCCGGCCGCCACGAACGGGAGCAAGGCGAACGCCGCGCCGGTGGACCTGAGGAAGATGCTCGGGCGCGCCGGTGCGGGCGAGAACGGCGACGGCCCGCTCGACCGCACGGCCGTCAGCCAGCCGCTCCTCTTCGCCGTCGAGTACGCGCTGGCGCGGCTCTGGATGAGCTGGGGCGTCCGGCCGCAGGCGATGGTCGGCTACAGCCTCGGCGAGTACGTCGCGGCCTGCCTCGCGGGGGTCTTCTCGCTCGAAGACGCGCTCAGGCTGGTGGCGGAGCGCGCCAGGATGATCGAGGGGTTGCCGGCCGGGGCGCTGCTGGCCGTCGGCCTCCCCGAGCACGAGGCGCTGCCGCTGCTCGGCGATGAGTTGTCGCTGATGGCGGTCAACGGGCCGGAGCAGTGCGTGGTGTCGGGGCCGGCGGCGGCGGTCGAAGCCTTGCAGCGGAGGTTGACGGCCGAGGGGACGGCCTGCCGCCGTCTACAGGCCGCGCACGCCTTCCACTCAAGGATGATGGAGCCGCTGTTCGACTCGTTCGTCGAGCTGGCGCAGGGCATGGAGCTTCACCCGCCGCGCGTACCCTACCTCTCGAACGTCACGGGCGGCTGGGTGCGGCCCGAGGAGGCCACAGACCCCGCGTACTGGGCCCGTCACATGTGCCAGCCGGTTCGCTTCTCTGAGGCGGCCGAAGAGCTGCTCAAGGACCGGCGCCGGGTCCTGCTTGAAATAGGCCCGCCCCTGTTGACCAGCATCGTGCTGCAACACCCGGCAGCGGAGGGAGGCGACCAGCCGACGGCTTTCGGCGTCCTGCGCCACTCCTACGAGACGCACCCCGACGCGGCCTACGCGCTTCAGGCGCTCGGCAAGCTCTGGCTCGCGGGCGTGCAGCCCGACTGGCAAGCCTTCTACGCGGACGAGCGCCGCCGCCGCGTCATCCTGCCGTGCTACCCGTTCCAGCGGCGGCGCTACTGGATAGACGCGCAGGTGGACAGGCAGTACGTCGGCGCTCGCCAGAACGGAGACGGCCAGCAGGGCGGCTGGTTCTACGTGCCGTCGTGGAGGCGCGCGCCCTCGGTCGTCGCGCCCGAGCCGGCGCCCGCGACTGCGAGCGACTCGGCGAGCGACTCGGCGCACGGTGCCGGGGCAGGCGGCCGTTGGTGGCTGCTGGCGGACGAGGGCGGCATCGGCGACGAGCTGGCCGAGGCGCTTGAGTCGGCCGGCCGCAGCGTTACCCGCCTGCGGCGCGGCGACGCGTTCGCACGCCTCGGTCCGGCGAGTTTCGCCGTCTCGCCCGCGCGCCGGGAAGACTTCTCGGCGCTGCTCGAAGAGCAGGGTGCGCCGCCGGAATCAATCGTCTGCCTCTGGGGCCTTCCCGCGGGCACGGACGCGCCGGGCGCGGACGAATCGCTGTCGTCGGCCCTCTCGCCCGAAACTTTCGACGGCGACGGGCACGGCCTGCTGACGCTCCTCGGCGTGCTCGGCGAGCGGGCGACGGGCGCCCCGCTGAAGGCTTGGGTCGTATCCGAACAGGCGCACGACGTGACGGGCGAGGAGACTTTGCGGCCTTCAGACGCGGGGCTCGTCGGGGCCTGCGCCGCCGCCGCGAGAGACTGCCCCGGCCTCGTCGTCAGGAACCTCGACGTGGTCGTCCGCGGCCGCGGTCCGCGCGAGCGGAAGCGGCTGCTGCGACACCTGCTGGCCGAGTTGACGGACGGCGTCTCCGACCCTCTGGTCGCGTACCGCGGCGGACACCGCTGGCTGCCGACGCTCGCGGCCGCCGCAACGGCGAACGCGAACGGCAACGGGCATGTGCCGTCCGGCGATAGCCGGCGCACGCTTCTCGTAATCAACGGGCTGGGCGAGCTGGGCTCGACTTTGTGCGAGCAACTGGCGCGGGGCGGCGACCGCCTCGTGCTGGTCGAGCCGCCCGGCTTCCTCGACCGGGAATCCTGGGACGAGTGGTTGTCGAACGACGCTGCCGGCGGACAGGTGGCGGCCAGGATCAGGCGCGCACGCGCCGTCGAGGGCCAAACCGAGACGCTCATCCTGAGCGCCGATCTGGCTGACACGCAGCAGGCACGCTCGCTACTCGCGCGGGCGGAAGAGCGTTTCGGTTCGCCCGACGGCGTCGTCTACGTCTTCGACCCTGAGCCGTACACGCCGCCCGCGGGCGCGGGGCCTGCGGGGGCGAAGCCGTCCGCGGCCGTGCGCGGTTTGCTCGCGCTCGACGAGGCGCTCGGCGACGAACGGACGCCTTTGCGGCTGCTCATATCCAGCACGCGGCCGCACGAGGCCCTGCCGCCCGGCGAGCGCTCTCTGACGCTGCTGCTCGACGCCTTCGCCAGCGACAGCGCGCGCGACGGGCGCCCCGCCTGGACGAGCGTGACGTGGAACCTCCCGCCGCCGACCAACGGCGACGGCGCCGTCCTGCCGGGCGCGGTCGAGAGGCTCTTTAAGCTGGACGGCGCGCGGCAGGTAATCGTCTCGCCCGAGCCGCTGGCCGACGGCTGGAACAAGGTGGCGGCGCTGATGGAGACGGGCGAGGCCGCGCCCGAGGCCGAGCCGGTCGCGCTCTACCCGAGGCCCGGTTTGCGGGTGGATTACGTAGCGCCGAGGAACGCAATCGAGCAGACGCTCGCCGACCTCTGGCGCGAGCTGCTGGGCGTGGATCAGGTCGGCGTCAACGACAACTTCCTCGCCCTCGGCGGCGATTCGCTGCTGGCGGTCCGTCTCATCTCGCGGATGCGCGATGTCTTCCACCGCGACTTCCCCGTCCGTCTCATCTTCGAGTCGGCCACCGTCGCCGAACTGGCCGAGGCAGTCGGGGCGGAGGCGACGGCCGGCACCGGTGTCGGGGGAGCGGCGGGGGCCCAGGAGGATGCGGAGGGTGCGGGCGAAGAGTTGGCCGCCGAAGACCTGGCCGAGCTGATGAGCTTGCTCGAAGGTCTATCCGAAGAGGACGTGGAGCGCGAGCTGTCGAAGCGGCGGCAGTCGGCGAGCGCGGAGGCTTCAGCATGAGCGGACAGGTGACAAGCGCGCAGGCCGAGGCGCCGCGCGCCGCCGCGCCGGCACCGAAGAGGTCTCGCAAACGCCGCGTCATGCGCGCCCTGCTGTGGACGGCCGCAGCCCTCTGCGTGCTGGTGCTGCTCGCGCTCGGCTTCGGGTTGTGGAAGGTCTGGCGGGCATGGCCGCAGGCCACCGGGACCGCGACCGCGCGCGGGCTGCGTGCGCCGGCCGAGGTCATCCGCGACCGCTGGGGCGTCCCGCACATCTACGCACAGGACGCCCACGACCTCTTCTTCGCGCAAGGCTACGCGCAGGCGCAGGACCGCGCCTGGCAGTTGGAGTTCAGCCGCCGGCTCGGCAGCGGGAGGCTGGCCGAGGCGCTCGGGGCCGACGCCTCCCGTCTCGACCGCTACATGCGCGTGCTGGGGTTGCGGCGGACGGCCGAGGGCGACTGGGAGAAGATGAAGGGCGAGGACCGCGCGGCGCTCGAAGCCTATGCCGCGGGCGTCAACGCCCACCTCGAAAACAGCCGCGGTCGCCTCCCCGTCGAGTTCTCCCTCTTCGGCATCGAGCCCGAGCCGTGGACGCCCATCGACAGCCTCGTCGTCGTCAAGTTGATGTCCTGGGTGCTGTCCGAGAACGCCACCATCCAGATCAGCCGCTCACGCATCATCGCCCGCGCCGAGGAGGAAGTGGCACGCCAGCTCCTCCCGGCCTACAGCGAGACCGGCCCCGTTATCGTGCCCAGGGAAGAGGCGGGCGCGGCCTGGATGGGGCGCGAGTTCATGGACGATATGAAGTCGGTGGCGCGCACGGTGGGGACGGCGGGGCCGACGAAGGGGAGCAACAGTTGGGCGGTCGCGGGCGGGCGGACCAACACGGGCAAGCCCATCCTCGCCAACGACACGCACCTCGATCTGTTCATGCCCTCGGTCTGGTACGCCAACGGGCTGCACGGCGGCGGCTACGACGCCGTGGGCTACTCGCTGGCCGGCACGCCCGGCGTCAGCATCGGCCACAACCGGCGCGTGGCCTGGGGCATCACCGACCTCGTCGCAGACGTGCAGGACTTCTTCGTCGAAAAGCTCGACGACGCCGAGAACCCCACTCGCTACGAGCACCGCGGCGAGTGGCGACCGCTCGCCTTCCGCGACGAGGAGATCAAAATCAAGGGCGCCGAGCCCATGAGGGTGCGGGTCGCTCACACCGAACACGGCCCGCTCGTCAACAACTGGATCAGGCGGTTCAAGGACGAGCGGCCGCTCGCACTGGCGTGGGCCGCGGGCGAGAGCGCCACCCTGATCCAGTCGATCCTGCTGCTCAACCGCGCCAACGACTGGGACGAGTTCCGCCGCGCCCTCGGCCTCTGGGACGGGCCGAACATCAACTTCGTCTACGCCGACGTAGACGGCAACATCGGCTATCAGGCCGCCGGCCGCATCCCCGTGCGCTCCCCCTCGGATCAGGGCATCGTGCCCTCGCCCGGCTGGACCGGCGAGCACGACTGGCAGGGCTTCATCCCGCCCGACCGCCTGCCGCGCACGCTCAACCCGGCTTCCGGCTTCGTCGTCACCGCCAACCAGAAGCCGGTGGGCGACGACTTCCCCTACCAGTTGGGCTACGAGTTCGCCGACCCGTTCCGCGCCATCCGCCTTAACCAACTGCTCGCGGAGAACTCGCGCATGAGCGTCGAGGACGCGGGGCAAATGATGGGCGACACCTATCACCTCCCGGCCGAGAGCCTGCGGCCCTACATGCTGGCGGTCGAGCCGGCCGACGACCTTGAGGCCAGGGCGCTCGAAGTGTTCCGCGCCTGGAATTTGAGGTGCGACCCCGAAGAGGCCGGCGCCTCCGTCTACCAGGTCTGGTACAGGTTCCTCGTCGAAGAGACGGTCCGCGACGAGCTGGGGCCGGAGCTGACGACCGAGTACATGGAGTACTACTGGATACACGGGCCGGTGATGCTGCGGCTGATGGCCGAGGGGACGAGCCGCCTGTTCGACGACACCTCGACGCCGCGGGCCGAGACGCGCGACGACATCGTGCGCCGCAGTCTCGGCAAGGCCGTCGCGTGGCTCGCCGAGCGGTACGGCCGCGACCCCGCGGGCTGGAAGTGGGGGCAACTCCACACGCTCAGCTTCCGCCACCGCCCGGTCGGGATGGCCGGAATCCCCGTCGTCTCAAACCTCTTCAACTACGGGCCGATAGCCGCGCCCGGCGGCGACCGCTTCACCGTCAACGCCACCTGGTTCACCTGGGACGACCCCGAGCGCCCCTACGCGGCCGAGGCCGGCACGTCGCAGCGCATCGTCATGGACCTAGCCGACTGGGACCGCTCCGTCGCCGTCAACAGCACCGGCCAGAGCGAGATGCTGTTCCACGAGCACCGCAACGACCAGATTCCACTCTGGCAGGAGTTGAAGTTCCACCCGCTGCTCTTCACGCGGGAGGCAGTCGAGTCAGGGCCAATCAAGGTGTTGAAGATCGTCCCCGCGGCGCAGTAAGGACGCGCCGCCACCGATACGAACAGAGGCACGAGGTAGAGTCATGACCGATCTCGCAAAAGTGGCCGGGGGCCTCTCCCCGCAGAAGCGCGAACTGCTGGAACTGCTGCTCAGGGAGAAGCGCGCGAAGGCGAAGCCCGAGCCCGAGAAGCACGCCGCCGACCGCATCCCACGCCGCGCGCAGTTCAGCCCCGCTCCCGTCTCCTTCGCGCAGCAGCGCCTCTGGTTCATCGACCAGCTCGACCCCGGCACGCCAGCCTTCAACATCCCGGCCGTCGTCCGTCTCCGCGGCTTCGTCGATGTGGCGCTGCTCAAGCGCTGCTTCGACGAGATCGTCAGGCGGCACGAGACGTTGCGCACCAGCTTCGCCTCGGAAGACGGCCGGCCCGTCCAGGTCATCGCCCCGTCGGCCGAGTTCGACCTCCCGACGCTCGACCTGCGCTCGTTCCCCGAGGGCGAGCGGATGCGCGAGGTGCAGAGGCTCGTCACGGCCGACTGCCAGAGCCCCTTCGACCTTACGCGCTGCCCGCTATTGCGCGCGAAACTGGTCCTGCTCGGCGAAGACGACCGGGTGCTCGTCATGATGATGCACCACATCATCGGCGACGTGTGGTCGGTGCGCGTGGTGATGCGCGAGCTGGCGGCGCTATACGAGGCACTCGCGCAGGGGCGCCCGTCGCCGCTCGCGGAGCTCCCCATCCAGTACGCAGACTACTCAGCCTGGCAGCGCGAGTGGCTGCAAGGCGAGGTCTTGCAGTCGCAGCTCGCCTACTGGAAGCAGAAGCTTGAGGGGATGCCCGAGGAGCTGGAACTGCCGACCGACCGCCCGCGCCCGCCCGTTCAGAGCATATGGGGCGCCAAGCACTTCCTGAAGGTTCCGCGCGAGGTGGCCGACCGCCTGCGCGCCCTCGGGCGCGACGAGGGCGCCTCGCTCTTCATGACGCTGCTGGCCGCATGGAACGTCCTGCTCCACCGCTACACGGGGCAGAGCGACATCGTCGTCGGCGCGCCCGTCGCCAACCGCAACCGCTCCGAGTTCGAGGGCATGGTCGGCTTCTTCGTCAACTCGCTGCTGCTGCGCACGCAGTTCTCGCGCGCCGACACTTTCCGCCAACTGCTCGGGCGCGTGCGCGAGACGACCCTCGGCGCCTTCGGCAACCAGGACTTCCCCTTCGAGCGCCTCGTCGAGCTGCTACAGCCGACCCGCAACATGAGCCGGAACCCGCTCTTCCAGACCGACTTCATCCTCCAGAACGCGCCGCGCTCTTCCTACGAGGTGAAGGGTCTGAGCTTCGAGGCGCTGCCCGTCGAGAACGGGACGGCACAGCTCGACATGACGCTCGACCTCTGGGAGGAGGCCGACGGCATCGGCGGCTGGCTCGAATACGACACAGACCTCTTCGACGCCTCGACGGCCGAGCGCATCGTCGCTAATTACGTCAACATCCTGAGGGCCGTGACGGACGACCCCGACCGCCCCCTCTCGCGCTACTCGCTGCTCTCGCCCGAGGAGTTGCGGCGCGTGGTGTTCGAGTGGAACGACACGGCCCGCGCCTACCCGCTCGAAGTCTTACCGCGGCTCTTCGAGGAGCAGGCCGCGCGGACGCCCGAGGCCGTGGCCGTCGCCTGCGGCCCGCGCCGCCTGACCTACCGCGAGCTGAACCGGAGGGCCAACGGGCTGGCCCGCCTGCTCGTGGCGCGCGGCGTCGGGCCTGAGTCAATCGTCGGGCTGCTGATGCCGAGGGGCGTCGAGTTCCTGACCTGCGTGCTGGCCGTCCAGAAGGCCGGCGGGGCCTACATGCCGCTCGACCCCGCGCATCCGGCGCTGCGCCACCGACAGATCATCGAGCAGAGCCGCGCCCGCCTCGTCGTCGCCGCGGAGGAGTTTCTGCCGACGCTGGCCGAGGCCCTCGACGGCGCGAGCGAAGGGGGCTCGGCCGAAGTCCTGACGCTTGACGAGGCCACGCGCGCGCCCGAGGAGGACGAGAACCCGCCGGCCCGTTGCCTGCCGGACAATCTCGCCTACGTCCTTTTCACCTCGGGCTCGACCGGGATGCCCAAAGGCGTGATGATCCACCAGCGCGGGATGGTCAACCACCTCTGGGCGAACATCGAGGCGCTCGAAATGACGGGCGAAGACGTGCTGGCCCAGACCGCCTCGCAGTGTTTCGACATCTCCGTCTGGCAGTTCCTCGCGCCGCTCGTCATCGGCGGGCGGGTGCAAATCTTCCCCGACGAGGTGACGAAGGACCCGCCGCGCATGTTGCGCGAGGTGGACCGCGAGGGCGTGACGGTCTTCGAGACTGTGCCGTCGCTCTTGCAGGTGGCGCTCTCGGACGTGAGGGCACAGCGCGAGAGCCGCCCGGAACTGAAGGCGCTCAGGTGGCTGCTGCCGACCGGCGAAGAGGTGCCGGCGGCCCTCTGCCGCGAGTGGTTCGCCGAGTACCCGCGCGTGCCGCTGATGAACGCCTACGGCCCCTCCGAGTGCTCCGACGACGTGACGCTTGAGCCGATGAGCGAGGCGCCAGGCGAGGGCGAGCACAGGGTTTCGATAGGCCGGCCCGTCGGCAACCTTCAGGTCGGCATTCTGGACGCCGACTTGAACCCGGTGGGCGTCGGCGTGCCGGGCGAGCTGTGTGTGAGGGGCGTCGGGGTCGGGCGCGGTTATCTCGGGATGCCTGTGCGCACGGCCGCCGCCTTCGTGCCGGACCCCTTCGCCGCGGAGCCGGGCGCGCGGATGTACCGCAGCGGCGACCGCGCACGCTACAGGCCCGACGGCCGCATAGAGTTTCTCGGCCGCATGGACCATCAGGTCAAGGTGCGCGGCTTCCGCATCGAGCTCGGCGAGATAGAGGCCGCACTGCGCCGCGTCGCGGGCGTGCGCGAGTCGGCGGCCACGGTCCACCGCGACGCGCGCGGCGACGCCGTGCTGGTCGGCTACGTGTCGTGGGAGGTCGGTGCCGAGGCGCTGACGGGGGCGGAGGTGCGAGAGCGTCTGCGGCGGGAGCTTCCCGAATACATGGTGCCGTGGGCCGTGGTGGGGCTCGACGCGATGCCGCTCTCGCCCAACGGC
>DASQMB010000082.1:0-31446 GCA_035645715.1 Pyrinomonadaceae bacterium | reverse complement strand
CCGTCCCCTACTGCGAGCGCGGCCGGCACGGGGACCGGCGCGCGCGCGTCAGGCACGAACCGGCGGCGCAGGCCGCCCGTCAAAGCTCCGCCGTCGGTCAGGTCTCCGGTGAGAATTGACCGGACTGACGCGGCGCTTTCGGTAAGGGTCGCGGCGGCCGGGGCCGATTCGGGCAGGGTTGACCTCACTCTGCGCGTGCCTTCCTCGTCGCGGCTGAAGGTCTACACGGGCGAGGGCGAGTTGAGCGTCGAGGGCGTGCCCGCCTCGCTCGTCGCGCAGACAGTCTCGGGCGACCTGCGCCTGAGCCTGCCGGCGGCGCGTGATGCGGCCGTCACGGCCCAGTCGCTCAACGGCCTGGTCGTGCTCGGCGCCGGGGTCGAGTCGGCGGGGTCGGCGCCGCGCGAGGTCCGCGGCAAGTTCCAGGCGACCTGGGGCGCGGGTATAAACCGCGTCAATCTCTTCTCGGGCCGGGGCCGCGTCGAGATCGGGCTGCGCGAGCGTGCGGCCTCCCGCCCCGCCTCGCACGACGGCGCCGGGCGCGCGTCGGACGGCGGTGGAGGGCGGGCGCCGAACGACGGCGCGGCGGGTGTGGATGAGAGTCGTCGTGAACGCAGTGGCCCGAGGACCGGGGCCGGGGAGCGGGCGCCGGTGTTGGGTGCCGCCGGGCGCGCGCAGGAGCCGGCCGTCCGAAGCGCGCCGGAGACTGACGACCCGTTGGAGGTAGGCGAGGACGAGGTGGTCCGCGTCGAGTCCGACCTCGTCACGGCCAACGTCAGCGTCATCGAGCGCGCGAGCGGCCGCGGCGTTCAGGGTTTGCGCGCCGAAGACTTCCGCCTCTTCGAGGACAGGGCAGAACAGCAGATCGAACACTTCGAGTCGGCCGAGGCGCCCTTCGACCTGCTGCTGCTGCTCGATTTGTCGGGCTCGACGGCGCGCGTCACCGAGACCATCCGCGCGGCGGCCGGCCGGTTCGTCGCCGCGACGCGCCCGCAGGACCGCGTCGCCATCATCACCTTCGCCGGCGGCACGACCATCGTCTCGCCGTTGACGGCCGACCGCGCGGCGCTGCGCCGGGCCGTGGCCCGCATCGCGCGCCCGCACGGCGACACCAAGCTCTACGACTCGCTCGCGGCCGCCTTCGACTTCATGGCCCGCGACTCCGACCCTTCGCGCCGCCGCGCCGTCGTGTTGATGAGCGACGGGCTCGACAGCACGCTCCCGAACGTCGAGGGCGAGGGCTCGGCGCTGCCATACTCCGAGGTGCTGAGCCGCGCGCAGGAGTTCGACGGCGTGGTCTACACCGTCTGGACCAGCACCGAATACGAAGCCTTCAGCCCCGAAGACATCCAGCCCGAGACCTTCGACCTCGCGCACGACCGCATGGCCGAGCTGGCCGACGCCGGCGGCGGCGTCTTCTATCCGGTCGAGCGCCTTGAGGATTTGGCCGGCGCCTACGAGCGCGTCGTCTCCGACCTCGGCACCGTCTACAGCCTCTCCTACCGCCCGACCAACCGCACCCGCGACGGTTCCTGGCGCGCGATCCGAGTCACCCTCCCGCGCCGCCCCGAGGCGGTCGCGCGGGGTCGCCGCGGCTACTTCGCGCGCTGACCTCGAAAGTCCGAGACGACGGCCCTGCCTCGCGGCAGCGCGGGGCGTGCGGGTTGCGTCTAACCTCGGACATGCGGACAAGGGGACTGGTCTACATTTGCGTTCTTCTCGTCGTTGCGCTGGCGGCCGCGGTGCTGACGGCCTGCGGCGACGGGCGGCGCGGTGCGCGGGTTGTCGCCCCGGCCGCGGCCGTGCCGGAGGCCGCGCTGCCGGAGGCGCCCGCGCGCCGCATACCCGTGCTGTCGCCGCTGCCCGACCGGCCGCTCTCGTCCCGGCTCGAACGCCTGCGCGCGCGGGCGGCGGCGCAGGCCGCCGAAGGGCGCGGGCTCGACTGGCGCGGCCCCATAGCGGGGATGGCCGAACTGAGCGGGTGGGAGTACGGCGCGCGGACGAAGGAGATTTCCGACGCGCTCCTGACTGAAGACCTCGGGGCCATGAGCCGGCTGGCGGCGGCCGGCGGGATGCTGCCCGAAGGCACGGACCTGGCCTCGCTGGCGGCGAGCTTCACGGCGTCCGTGGCCTCGGCCACCTACTCGCCGCTCGACAAGCGCGTGCTCGTCGTCTCCGACAATCCCGGGCGCGACGACGCGAGCACGACGGCGCTGCTCACGCACGAGTACGTCCACGCCCTCCAAGACCAGCACTTCGACCTGCTCGGGATGATGCTCTCGCGCCCGTTCGACTTCGACCGTTCCGAGGCGCTCTTCGCACTCGTCGAGGGCGACGCGATGAGCGTCGAGCGCCGTGCCCGGGGCGGGGAGACTTTCGCGCGCCTCTCGCCCGATGAGATCGCGCGGCGCGAGGACGCGCGTTACGCGCCCTATCGCCGCGGCATTGGGGCCTTCTTCCCGGCGCTGCTCACGGAAACTTTCGTCTTCCGCTACCGCGACGGCCTGCGCTTCGTCGAGACCCTGCGCCGGGCTCGCCCGGCCGTCACGGCCGACCAGATTTTCCGCCGCCCGCCGCGTTCCACCGAACAGGTCCTGCACCCGGAGAAGTACCTGTCAGACGAGGCGCCGCGCGAGGTGGCGCTGGCGGGAGATATTCTCGCGGCCGAGGGCTGGCGCCTGACGGCCTCGACGCCGCTCGGCGAAGTGGGCGTGCGGGGCGTGCTGCTGGCCGGGGCGGGCGCCGAAGAGTCTGTCCGCGCGGCCGCGGGATGGGGCGGCGACCGCGCCTACCTCTTCGAGCGCGGGGGGCGACGCCCGCTCTTCGTCTGGCAGACGCTGTGGGACACGCCGGCCGACGCGAACGAGTTCTTCCGCGCCTACGCCTCACTCGGCGGCGGGGGCGGGACGGCGGCGGGGCCGGCCGGCGGCGAGAGGCGGCTCGTGTGGAGCGAGGGGGGCGTCGAGACTATCGCCCGTCTGGAAGGCGACGGCGTGCTCGTCGTGCGCGGCGCGGCCGAAGACGTGGGCCGGGCCTTTGCCGCCGCGGCGTCCGGTCGCTGAACCGGCGCGACATTCTTCGAGCGGGGCGCCGGTTTCCGCGGACGAAGTCTTGCCGTCAGGCGCAGGCGGGAGTATTCTTAACCCGACCCGAAGATCGTCTCTCTCTCTCTTCCGACCACTCTTCAGAATTCGAAATGAGGTTCACCATGAGAAGGACCCTGAAAGTCTCGACTAATCTGGTCCTCGCGGTTGGTCTGATCGCGTCGGCGCTGGTCGCCGCGGCGCAGGCCCGGCAGGTGCGCGACGCGCGCGTCATCTCCGCAAAGGCGGGCGGCGTCAACCTCGTCACGGGCCGGGCCGAGTTCCGGCGCGCGGGCGAGAAGGTCTGGATGTCGCTTTTCACGAAGGACGACCTCGCGGCGGGCGACGTTGTGCGGACCGCCGCCGCCGGCCGCGTCGAGCTGCTCCTCAACCCCGGCACATACTGGCGCGCCGACGGCTCGACCGAGTTCGAGCTGACGAGCGACAAGCTCGACGACCTCGTCCTGCGGCTCGACCGCGGCAGCGCCGTGATCGAGGCGACAGGCTTCGGCGACTACGACAGTCTGGGCCTCGTCGTCGTCACGCCGCAGACGCGCGTGCGCGTCGTGCGCGCCGGCGTCTACCGCTTCAAAGTCCTGCCGACGGGCGAGACCGTGCTGGCCGTCGAGAAGGGGCGGGCCTTTGTGGGCGCGGGCGACGGGCTGAAGGTCAAGGGTGGGAAGTTGGTCAGGGTCGCCGGTGATGGCGCGGCGCCCGAGGTGGCGAAGTTCGACAAGAAGGCGCGCGACGAGTTTGACCTCTGGAGCCGCGAGCGCGGGCGCGAACTGGCGCGGGCCAACGAAAGGCTCGCCGCTCGCCAGAACAGGACGATGCTCGCGGGGCTGGACTTCGACCGCTACTTCTCGACCGCGTACCCGAGCGGGGGCCTCTGGCTCTATAACTCGGAGACCAGCTGCTACACTTTCCTGTCGTTCCACCCCGGCTGGCGCTCGCCCTACGGTTTCGGCTACCGGAGCTGGCTCTCCGTGCCTCCCGGCCTGCTCTGCTCAAACTGCCCGTCCGGGAACGGCAACTTCGGCGGCGGCCTCGTCCACCAGACGCCGAACAACACGGGCGGCGGCAACCAGCCCGGCGGCAACAACGGCGGCTCGCGCCCCGGCGGCGGCATGCCCTCGTCACCTCCGATGTCGCCCCCGATGGCACCGCCGCCCTCGCGCGACGCTGACGTGGGGCGCCCGTTCCAAGGCCCGCGCGAGCGGATGGTCGAGCCGGGACGGGACCAGTTGTAATAGCTCCACTCCGACCCTGAAAAAATGACGTGCCCCGCGACGGTGTTCGAGCCAGTCGCGGGGCACGTCACTTTTTCAGGACCGTCGCGCGGCGCGGCCGTTACTTTGTTTCCTGAGCCCGGAGCGCGGGGTGGCCCTCTTCAGGGTCGGCGCGGGGCGATTTCGTCGGCGGCTGCGAGGGCGGAGAGTGTGACGGCGGCGACGCCGTTGCCGGGGAAGACCGTATCGCCGACGGCGAACAGGCGCGGGACGCGTGTGCGGTGCGTCGGCGCGCGCGGGCCGAAGAGTTCGGGCGACTGGCCGAGCCCGCCGGCGCTGCCGAGCCGCCTGCGCGTCCGCTCGTAGAAGGTCCGCGGCGTCGCCGTCTCGTAGACCTCCGCGCCCGCGCCCAACTCGGGCAGCGCCGCGTGCAGGCGCGACCAGCACTCCGCCAGCGCCGCGCGGTCCAGCTCCTCTTCACCCTCGCCCTCCGCGTCGTAGCCGAACCAATGTCCGACCTCGGCGGGGGTCGAGAAGGTCGCGGCCCGGCGGCCGGGCGGGGCGTGTGCGTCGAGCGCGGTCGGCGCGCTGAACATGAAAGGCGCCGCGGCGAAAGCCTCATGCTCGGCCGCCGCGCCGCCTTCGCCGAGGTTCGCGGAAGGGGCCGCCGCGGCGATCACGCGCTCGGAAGGGAGCCGGCCCGCGGCCTCCTCCTCGACTCCGACGAAGACGAGGCAGGCGCCGTCGCCGCGCAAGGTCTTCAGGCGCGCGGCCACCTCGGGCGGCGTGCGTTCGCGCCCGACCAGCCGGTCGTAGGTGTCCCGTATCGTCAGGTTGCTGACGACGGCGCGCGTGGCCCCGAGTCGCACGCCGCCGAGGAGGTCCACGCCCGCGGCGCGACCTGCGGAATCAAAGACGAGCCGGAGCGCGGTAGTGTTGAGGAGGACGCTGCCGCCGCTCAGGCGGATCGAGTCGGCCAGCGAGTCGGCGAGCGCCTGCCCGCCGCCGCGAAGCGAGTAGAGACCCCGCTGCGCCTCCGTCAGCGCGACGGCCGCGTAGAGGTAGGCGCAGCGCTCGGCGGGCGTCGAGGCGAAGAGGCGGAGCTGCGCGTCTACGAAGGAGCGGAAGCGCTCGGAGGTGCCGGCGAGGTGTCGCGCGGCCGTGTGACCCACGGCCGAGAGGATGCGCGGGGCCGCGCGCCAGTGACGCAGGATGAGGCCGAGCCGGCGCCGGCGCGTCGAAGCGGCGAGGCCCGGCTCCTCGACCGCGGCCGCACGCAGCGGTGCGGCCACGCGCGCGGCTTCGAGGTAGAAGCGGAGGGCCGCGTCGGCGCATTCGGGGAAGGCGCGGCGCAGCTCCTCCTGCTGCTCGCGGGCTTCGAGGCCGACGCGCACGTCCGTGCCGTCGCCCAGGCGCACGACGTAGGCGGGCCAGAGAAGGTGCGCTTCGGGCGCGGGAGCGGGCAGCTCGTCGAAGACGCGGCGGTGAATGTCGCCCGGCCCCCAGCCGGCGTAGAGGCCGCCGCCGGCCTCGAACTCGAAGCCCGCCTCCTCGAACGAAGAAGCGCAGCCGCCCACTCGCGGGCCGCGCTCGCAGAGGCAGACGCTCAGCCCGCGGGCCGCGAGCAGGGCGGCGGCCGTCAGCCCGCCGATCCCGCCGCCGACCACGACGACCTCAAACTCGCGCATCGTGTCAGTTGAAGAAGGCGGGCCGCATCCGGTCGAGGAGGGTGACGGCCGAGACCGCGGCCTCGCCCCCGACCTTGCCCGTGCGCAGGTAGCCGTAGACGAGCCAGACGACCTGCACGCCGTTGAAGACGAGGTGAATGACGATGCCGGGCAGGACGCTCCCCGAGGCGGCCCGCACGACGGTCAGCGCGAGGCTCAGGAGGACGATGGCGGCGATGGTGCCGGGGCTCGTCTGGTATTGGTAGAAGTGGACCGCCGAGAAAAGGGCGGTGACGGCCGCGACCGCGAAGACGGCGCCGGCCGCGCGCCGCAGGGCCGGGTAGAGCACCCCGCGGTAGACCAGTTCCTCGACGAGCGGCGCCGTGGCCGTGGCGAGGAAGGCTGTGGCGAAGAGCGCCGCCGTCGAGCTTTCCAGCATCTCGTCGAACGGAGTGCGCCTGACCCCGATTAGCTGGGCCACGGCCGAGGCCGCGCCCAGCAGCAGCAGCGCCGCCAGCACGCTCCGCCAGAAGCCGAAGTACCTTCCCCAGCTCATGCCGACGGTCGGGCCGAAGGCGCGCAGGCCGGGGCCGGTAACGACGGCCCAGACGATCAGCAGCGTCAGCAGGTGAATCGGGACGGTGGCCGCCACGCCGATGAGCAGGACCAACGGGTCATCGCGCATCGCCTCGTTGATGCGGGCGAAGCCCTCTGCCCCCGACTTGTAGGCGAGGTATGGGAGGATGAAGAAGACCGGCAGGAAGTACATCAGGGCGACGCTCGCCAGCCAGACGAAGATGGCCGTCGAGACGCCCCACGGCGGGCTGTCGGGGTCGGGCGCGTCGGCGCCCGCGGGCGCGTCGGCGTAGGTGTCGCGCGGCAGCGGCTCGTCGTGCGGTGTGCTCACCGGGCCAGTGTAAGGAAGCGGCTCGCGGGCGGTCAACAGTCGGAGACAGCCGGCCGAGGCTCAGCCCGCCGGACACCGCGGCGAGCAGTCGGGCGGCAGTCAGGCCGCAGTAAGGGCGGGGGCGTCAGACAGTGCGGCATTCAGTCGGCCGCGGGCGGGGAGAGGTGCGAGGCCATCGCGTCGCGGACCTGCCTCATGAGGTCCGGGAGGTCTTCGTCGGTGAGGCCGGCGGTCGGGATCGGGCGGCCGAGGTGGAGGAAGACGGGGCCGGGTCGGAAGACTACGGAGTCGCGCGGCAGCAGCGCGCGGGTGCCGACGATGGCGACGGGGACGATGGGCAGGCCCGCCTGCAAAGCGAACTTGAAGCCGCCCTTCTTGAAAGGCTGGATGGCCCCGTCGCGCGAGCGCGTGCCCTCCGGGTAGAGGAAGACCGAGATGCCGGGCCGCACCTCCGAGGCCGCGCGCCGCAGGCTCTCGACCGCCTCGGCCGTCGAGCCGCGGTTGATCGAGATGTGACCGCCGCGCCGCATGTGCCAGCCGAGGAAGGGAATCTGGAAGACCTCGCGCTTGGCCGCGATGCGGAGCTGGCTGGGCAGGTAGCCGAGCATGACGGGGATGTCCATGTAGCTCTGGTGCGTCGAGAGGAAGACGTAGGACTCGCCCGGCCGCAGGTGCCCGGCGCCACTGACGCTCACCCGCGCGCCCACGGTCCGCGCGATCATCCGGCTCCAAAGGACCGCGCACCAGTGCTGCCGCCGTCCCTCGCGGTCGCCGATTGAGAGCACGAGCGAGAGCGTGCCCATCAAGACCGTGTAGAGGTGGATGAGCGGGATGGCCGCGGCCGCGTGGAGGTAGTTGATGAGGGTCGGCCGGCGCGGCGCGGGCGAGCGCGGTTCGGGGGCGAGCCCGCCCTCCCGGTCCGCCTCGGCCCGCCCGGTCGTCGTTGCGGCCTCACCCATCATTAAACGTCGTCACCCGTCTTCGGGAATCGCCCCGTCGCCCCGGCGCGCGCGGGCGGCAAGCAGCAGGCCGATGATGGTCTTCGAGTCTTCGATCTCGCCGGTCTCGATCATCGAGAGGGCACGGCCGAGGGGCAGGCGGACCACTTCAATTATCTCGTCGTCCTCGTGCGAGCGCGTCGTCTCGGAGAGGTCCGTGGCGAGGAAGACCCAGAGCCTTTCCGAGCAGAAGCCCGGAGTGGTGTAGAAGGCCGAGAGCGGCTCGAAGCGGCCGGCGACGACTCCGACCTCCTCCTCCAGCTCGCGGCGCGCACACTCTTCGGGCGACTCGCCCGGTTCGAGCTTGCCGGCCGGGAGTTCAAGGACGAAGCGCGCGGGCGGGTGGCGGTACTGTTTGACGAGCGCCACAGTCCCGTCGTCGAAGAGGGGGACGGCGCTCGCGCCGCCGGGGTGGCGGACGACTTCGCGCCGGTAAGTCGTCTCGCCTTCGCGGACCGTGTCCACGAACAGCTCGACGACGCGGCCTCGGAAGACCTCCTCGCTCGAAATGATCTCCGGCGCGGTGTCGGGTGTGGTGTCCATTGAGAGGCCGGCGGTTCGGATCAGTATGTGTCGGCGCGGCGCGGCAGCGTGCGGTCGGCGGCCCCGGCCGGGCGCCCCTCGCTGTAGCGGATGCCCGTCACTTCCGAGCCGGCGAAGAAGTGGCGGTTGCCCGTCGCGCCGATGCCCGTGCCGGGGCGCAGGGGGTCTGCGTTGACCTCGTAGGCCGGCCCGCGCGACTCGCCGGCCGGCAGGACTCTGACCGTGAAGCGGTAGCCGCCCGAGACGAGCTGTTCGCCGTCGAGCGGCGCGTCGAAGACGCCGGCCTCGAAGAGCTGCTGGAAGGTGGCGTAGCCGCCCTGGGCCTCGCGGTAGAGCTGCTGTGCGGCGGCGACGTTGTCGAGCGCGGAGACGGCCGCGGCCTCGTTGGCGATGATGATGCGCCGCTGGTGCGCCTCATCCCTCAGCCTCAGACCGTACCACCCGAGCAGCACCGCCACCGGCAGGACTATCGCCCCGATGACGAGCACCCGTTTCAGCAATCGCCGGTTGTCGCTCTTCTCACTCATCCTTTTGTCGCGCGTGTGCTCCTTCGGCTTCGAGCAGCGCCCTAACCTCGCCCACGAGATAGAGGGAGCCGGAGACGCAGACGACTCCGCCGGGCGGCGTGTGGAGGCCGGCCAGCGCGAGCGCGTCGCGGGCCGAGGGGGCGAGCGTGATTGTACTTGAAGCGGGCGGCGACGGCACGGCGCGGACCAGCTCGGCGGCGGTCGCGGCGCGCGGGTTCCGCGGCTCGGTCAGGATTAGGTGCGCGGCCGCGGGGAAGAGGATCGAGCCAAGCTCTGCGAGCGGCTTGTCGCGCATGGCGCCGAAGACGAGTGTGACGGGCGCGCGGACGAACTCGTCGAGGTAAGCGCGCAGGGCCGCGGCGCCCGAGGGGTTGTGCGCGCCGTCGAGGAGGACGGGCGGCCGCGTGGCGTCAATCCATTCCAGCCGGCCCGGGTGCTCGGCCCGTTCGAGGCCCGCGACGGCCGACTCGCGTGTCAGCTCGACGAGGCCGCGCTCGGCCAGCACCTCGGCCGCCGCGACGGCCGCCGCCGCGTTCTCAAGCTGGTGGCGTCCGCGCAGGGCGAGCGTGACAGAGCCGTAGTCGGCCCGCGCCGTCCTCATCCTGACGCGCAGCCTTCCGTCTGCGGTCGTGCCCTCGACCTGCGGCGGCGGCCCTGTGCGGCGCGGCTCGACGCCGCACTCGCGGCACCGCGCGAGGATGACGGCTTCGGCCTCGGGCGGCTGCGCGGAGACGACGGCCGCCACTCCCGGCCGGACGACGGCGGCCTTCTCGGCGGCGATTGACGCGAGCGAATCGCCGAGGTGTTCCTGATGATCGAGCCCTACGGGCGTGATGACGACCACCCCGGCCCCGGCCACGGTCGTCGCGTCGAGCCGTCCGCCGAGCCCCGTCTCAAGGATTGCCAGTCCGACCCCGGCGTCGCGGAATGCGCAGAGTGCGAGGGCAGTCACCTGCTCGAAGAAGGTGGGCAGGGCGCCGCTCTCGCCGCGGACGCTGTCGGCCGCCTCGCGCACCTCGGTCGCGGCGCGGGCGAAGGCTTCGGGCGAGACTTCGTGCCCGCAGACGCGGACGCGCTCGGTGATGCGGACGAGGTGCGGCGAGGTGTAGAGGCCGGCGCGCAGGCCGGCGGCGCGGCAGATGGCTTCGAGCATGGCGGCCGTCGAGCCCTTGCCGTTCGTGCCCGCGATCTGCACGGCGGGGAAGGCAAGCTGCGGGTCGCCGAGCCGCGCGAGCAGCCGCCGCACGTTCCCCAGGCCGAGCTTCATCGTCAGCGTCTCGTGGCCGAGGCCGAGCAGGTAGTTGACAGACTCCGCGAAGTTCACGCGGGGAGTGTAGCGGGCGGGCGGCTGGGCGTCCAAGCGGGACGGACGGAGGGGCGGGCGTAAAGGGACGGGCCGAGCCGGGGCGGGATGACGGGGCGAAGCCGCGGGGGATTTAAAGGCGGGGCGGGGGTTGAAGCGGGCGCCGGGCGTGCTAGCCCTTCGCGCCCTCGACGGCGAGCGGCTGCGGGACGGCGGCGTCTCTTTTGAGCCCGTCGTCGCTCGTCTCGGTCATCCCCAGCTCGGGGAAGTAGAGCGTACCGTCGGCCCGCAGGTGGTGGGGCTTGCGCGGGCGAAACTGGACCTCGGGGTTAAACATGAAGCCGAGCGCGCGGATGATGAAGTCGCGCATCTGGCGGCGGTCAACCACGGCGTCGAGCATGCCGTGTTCGAGCAGGAACTCGGCGGTCTGGAAGTTCTCGGGCAGCTTCTGGCGGATGGTCTGCTCGATGACGCGCGGGCCGGCGAAGCCGATGAGCGCCTTCGGCTCGGCCACGTTGAGGTCGCCGAGCATGGCGAAGCTCGCGGTGACGCCGCCCGTCGTCGGGTCTGTCATCACCGAGACGTAGGGCAGGCGCGCCTCTTCGAGCAGGGCGAGCGCCGCCGAGACCTTCGCCATCTGCATCAAGCTAAGCGTCCCCTCCTGCATCCGCGCCCCGCCCGACTGGCTGAAGATGACGACCGAGCCGCGCTCGCGCACCGCCCGTTCGATGAGCCGCGTCAGCTTCTCGCCGACCGCCACGCCCATCGAGCCGCCGAGGAAGCGGAAGTCCATCGCGCCGACGAAGACGAGATGGCCGCCGACCTGCCCGCGCGCGTTGATGACGGCCTCGGGCAGCCCCGACGAGCGTCGGGCCTGTTCGAGCCGCTGCTTGTAGGGCTTCGTGTCCACGAAGCCGAGCGGGTCGTTCGAGGTAACGTCGGCGTCCAGCTCCTCGTACTCGCCCTCGTCGTAGATCATGGCGAGGCGCGTGCGCGCGTCCAGCCGGAAGTGGTGCTTACAGTGGGGGCAGACCTGGAAGTTCTCCTCGAGCTCGCGCTTGTAGAGCGCCACGCCGCACTCAGGACACTTCTGGAAGATGCCCTCGGTGCGGACCTTGCGCTCTCCGTCGGGGACGGTCTCGATCTTCTGGCCTTTTTTGCGGAACCAGGACATGCGTGTTCGGCGGCCACACGGGCCGCGAGCCCCGGTGCGGGAGCCGGGTCTCGCAGACCCGGCTCCCGTCAGCCGTCAACTCTCGACTCGGAACCCGGTTGGCCGGAAGGGTAGCACAGGGCCGGATGTTTGCGGAAACGCCCCGGGGCGGGGCCGCCGCGGGACTTCAGGGGCGGGCTTCGCTCTCGGTGCGCTCGGCGGGGCGCGCTTCGGCCGCCGCAAGCACCTCCTGCCGCGTGGGGGTGTCGGCGCCGGCCTCGTTGCAGGCGGCGCGGGCGCCGACGACCGAGACCAGGCGGCCGACGACTTCCCGCTCGGCCTCCTCGATGGTGCCGCGGAAGGTGCAGCCTGCGGCGTTGCGGTGGCCGCCGCCGCCGAACTGCTCGGCGATGCGGGCGACGTTCACGTCGCACTTCGAGCGCAGGGAGACGCGGAAGACCTCGGGGGCCGTCTCTTTGAAGAAGGCGCACGCCTCGACCTCGCCGCAGCTCATCGGGTAGTTGACGAAGCCGTCGCCGTCCTCGTCCGAAGCCCCTGTGCGCTCCTGCATGTCGCGCGTCTGCATCAGCCACGCCACACGCCCCGACTCGTCGCGGCGGACGGTCGAGAGCACCGCGCTCATCAACTCGATCTTGCTCCACGGGTAGTTGGCGAAGACGCTCTGCGAGACCTTCGCGGGCTTGACGCCGGCGCGGACCAGCTCCGACGCCACCTTGAAGGTGCGCTCCGAGGTGTTCGAGTAGTGGAACGAGCCCGTGTCGGTGATGAGCGCCGTGTAGACGCACTCGGCGATCTCGCGCGTGACGCGCACGCCCAGCGCCTTGCAGAGGTTGTAGACCATCTCGCCGACGGCCGAGGCGGTCGAGTCGATCCAGTTGATGTCGCCGAAGAGGGCGGTCGTCGAGTGGTGGTCGATGTTGACGACGAACTGCTTTTCGAGGTCAACGAGGCCGGGGCGGTCCACGTCCGAGCACTCGATGACGAAGACGGCATCGTAGGCGCGGTCAACCCGGGGCGTGACGCGCACCTGCTCGGAGCCGGGCAGCTTCGAGTAGGCGAGCGGCACGGGGTCGCGCATGATGACCTCGACCTCCTTGTCGAGGGCGCGCAGCAGCCAGAAGAGGCCGAGCGACGAGCCGAGGCTGTCGCCGTCGGGGCGGATGTGCGAGGTGATCGCAAAAAGGCGCTTGCCCTCGATCAGCTCAACTACTTGACTGAGCATTGCTAAACGACGTGACGAGCGGCGAGTGACGAGTGACAAGAGAGACAAGTTGAAAACCTTGTCACTCGTCACTCGTCACTCGTCACTCGTCACCATCCTTTCTTTGTTCTCCGGCCCCTTCATCGGCGGGGGAGGCGGGCCGGCTCTGTTCTTCCTGCGCCACCTGCGTCAGCAGTTCCTCGACCCGCGCCGCCGACTCCTCGACCGTGTCGCGGACGAAATGAAGCTCGGGAATATGGCGGAGGCTGAGGGCCGCGCCGAGCTGGCGGCGCACGTAAGGCGCGGCGTGTTGCAGCGCGCGCAGGGCCTCTTGCCGCTCCTCCTCCGAACCCTCGGCGAGGACGAAGATTCGCGCGTCGCGCAGGTTCGGCGAGACGCGCACGTCCGTTACCGTGACTGACGCCACCCGCGGGTCTTCCAGCTCGAAGCCGACGATCTGGCTGACCTCTTCGCGGATGGTCTCGGCTAATTTCTCGGGCCGACGCATAAAAGCCGTAACGAGTGACGAGTGACGAGTGACGAGAGAGACAAGGTTTTCAACTCGTCACCCGCCACCCGCCACTCGTCACGCTCCTAAAGTTCAGTGGCGGCGATCTGCTCGACGATGAAGGCTTCGATGCGGTCGCCCTCCTTCACGTCGTTGAAGTTGTGCAACCCGATGCCGCACTCGAAGCCCTCGCGGACCTCGTTCACGTCCTCCTTGACGCGGCGCAGGGAGGCGATGTCGCCCTCCCACGTCACCACGCCGTCGCGGACGAGGCGGGCGCGCGCGTTGCGGCGGATGACTCCGTTCACCACCCGGCAGCCGGCCACGTTGCCGGCGCGCGGGACGCGGAAGACTTGCAGGATTTCCGCCGAACCGAGGATGCGCTCCTGCTCGATCTTGTCGAGCATGCCGATCATCGCCGCCCGAATCTCCTCTTCGAGCTTGTAGATGATCGAGTGGAGGCGGATGTCGACGTGCTCCTGCCGGGCCAACTCGGCGGCGCGTGTCTCTGGCCGGACGTTGAAGCCGATGACGACGACGGCGCGGCCCGAGGCCTCAGTCTGCGTCGCCGAGGCGAGCAGAACGTCCGACTCCGTGATGGCGCCGACGCCCGAGCGGATGACGCGGACCTTGACCTTCTCGGTCGAGAGCTTTTCGAGCGTGCTCTTCAAGACCTCGACCGAGCCCTGCACGTCGGCCTTGACGATGGCGAGCATCTCCTTGATCTCGCTGATGCCGAGCGCCTCGATGCCGCGCTTGGTCGTCTGGACGAGCGCCTGCTGGCGGGCGAGCTGCTGGCGGTGCTGCGAAATCTGCTGCGCCTTCGTGATGTCGGCGACGACCTGGAACGGCTCGCCCGCCTGCGGCACGCCCTGAAGGCCGAGCACCTCGACGGGCGTGGCCGGGCCGGCCACGTCGAGGGGCCGGCCGCGGTCGTCGAACATGGCGCGGACCTTGCCGAAAATCTGGCCGACGATGAAGGGGTCACCGACGCGGAGTGTGCCCTGCTGGACGAGGACGGTCGCCACCGAGCCGCGGCCGCGGTCGAGCTTGGCTTCGAGGACGACGCCCGAGGCGAGGCGCGTCTCGCTCGCTCTCAGGTTCAGGATGTCGGCCGTGAGCAGAATGGTTTCGAGCAGGGTGTCCAGGTTCTCGCGCCGCTTGGCCGAGACCGGCACCATCTCCGTGTCGCCGCCCCACTCGACGGGCTGAAGGCCCTGGACGGCCAGTTCCTGCCTGACGCGGTCGGGGTTGGCGTCGGGGCGGTCGATCTTGTTGATGGCGACGACGATGGGGACGCCGGCCGCGCGCGAGTGCTCGATGGCCTCGACGGTCTGGGGCATGACGCCGTCGTCGGCCGCGACGACGAGCACGACCACGTCGGTCGCCTTCGCGCCGCGGGCGCGCATCATGGTGAACGCCTCGTGGCCGGGCGTGTCGAGGAAGACGACGCGGCGCGTCTCTTCGGCGTTGTCGGCGCTCTGCACCTGGACGCTGTAGGCGCCTATGTGCTGCGTGATGCCGCCGGCCTCGCCCTCGGCGACCTTGGCGGTGCGGATGGCGTCGAGCAGGCTGGTCTTGCCGTGGTCAACGTGGCCCATGACGGTGACGACGGGCGCGCGCGGCGTCTCCGTGTCGTCCTCGTCGCGTTCCAGCATCTCCTCGAACTCTTCCTCGGCGATGGCCTCCTCGAAGTCGAGGAACTGCACGTCGAAGCCGAACCGCTTGCCGAGGTCTTTCGCCACGTCGGTGTTGAGCGGCTGGTTGATGGTGGCGAAGACGCCGCGCTGTAGGAGCAGCGTCACCACGTCCTTCGGCTTGATGCCGAGCTTTTCGGCGAACTCCTTGACGGTCGAGCCCTCGACGATGCGGACGGACTTCAACTCGCCGCCCGTGGGGACGTTGAGCGACTGGGCGATGCGGTTTTCCAAAGTGGTGGGTCTCGGCGGCGGGACGAAGTCGCGGTCGAAGCCGCGCCCGCGTTTCCCGCCGAAGTCGGGGCGACCGCCTGGTCCGCGTCCGCCGCGTCCGCCGCGTCCGGGCGCCCGGCGGGCGTCGGCCGGCGGGATGTAGGTGGTCTGAGGCGTGGCGGTCTCGCCGGGCGTGCCGCGCATCACGTCTTCCTGCCGTTCGCGGCCCCCGCGGCCGCGGCGCTGTTCGGCGCGCGCGCCGCGCTCGGCCACTGTGGGCGGCGGCGGGACGTTGATGCGCTGGCCGGGTTGGACGCCGGCGGCGCGCGCCGCGTCGGTCAGGCGCAACGTCCTGACCTGACGGCCGGGCGCGGGCACGGCCGCCGCCGGGGTGGGCGCGGCCTCGGCCGGGGCGACCTCGGGCTCTGCGGCCTCGGGCGCCTCCGCGTAGAAGGGGGTGGCATCCTCGCTGGTGATGACGGCGTCGGGGCCGGCGCCGTTCTCTTCGGCCGGGGCCGGCGCCGGTGCGGCCGCCATGGGGCCAGGGCCGTCGGCGTGCGGCGGCGGGGGGGGCGGCGCGGCCGGCTGTTCGACGGCGGCCGGGTGTTCGGCCTCGGCCGGGTGTTCGGCGCGGGCCGCGGGCGCTAGCTTCTTAACCAGGCGCGCGGCGAAGGGTCGGGCCGGACCGCCGCCGTCGGCCGCCGGCTGCTCGAACTGCGGCGCGGCCGCACCGTCGTACTCGTGCCCGGCCTGCGTGCCCTCATCGTGGGCGTGAGCGTCGAAGGACTCGTGCGCCTCCTCGTGCTGCTCCTCGCCCTCGGGCCGGTGGGCCTTCTTGACGACGCGGATGGCACGCTTGACGGCCGGCTCCTTCTTCGGGAAGTACTTGTTGCGAATCTTCTCGGCCAGCTCTTTCGAGACGGTATTGGAGGGCACCGACACGTCGACGCCCTCGCGGCGCACCTCTTCGATGATGCGCTTCGATTCCATCTTCAACTCTTTGGCGAGATCGTAAATACGGACCTTGTGCGCGGCTGTCATGCACTCCTTCTTCCGACGCTATGGCGGGCGTCGCACGCTTAAAGGTTAAGGCCGAACCGCCTCTTAACCTCCCCGGTGTTCTGGGCGCGCGCGCTCCGGGCCGGAGGAAGGGTTACGGCGGGCAACAGCCGCGAAGTCCGCTCGGGGCGGCGTCCGCGGCTGCGCGTCTACTGCGGTTATTCGGAGTTGCCAGGAGCATCTTCGGCCTCGGCAACATTTTCAACGGGCGCCGGCTCCCCTTCGCTCGCGGGCGAGGGCTCCGACGAAACTTGTATCTCGGGGGCGGAAGCCTCCGTGGCGAGCCCCGAGCGCGGCGAGATCGGCTCCGAGTCTTCGCCCTCGTCCTCGCGCACCACGCCGTCGCCCACGCCGGCCGTCTCGTCGGCCAGCGTGCTCGGGCGCGTCTCCTCGTCGTAGGAGCCGGTGCTGTAGAGCACGCCGGCCTCGGCCGAGGAGATGTCGGGGCCGGGGGTGATGGTGTCGGGTCGCAGGTCGCGGCCGGCGCCCTGCAAGAGCAACTGGTCGGCCGACATCTGCTCGACCTCTGTGATGGCGACGGGGTCGGCCGACTCGGAGCCGAGGATGTTGTTGCCCGAGAGGTCTTCGGCCAGGAAGGGCGGGCGGCTCTCGACCGCCTCGTCGTAGCCCTCGGCGATCATCGCCTCGGAAGGCTCGACCCCGCGGTCGCCGGCCTCCGGGTCGAACTCGATAGAGGCGGCGTGCTGCTCGACTGTCTGACCCTCTTCACGATCTTCCGCCACGGCCCCCCCCACTTCGCCGCCCCCGGTCTCACCGCCTTCGGCCGACGCCCCCGCGCCGTCCGACGCTTCGGTGCCCTCAGCCTCTTCGCTTTCGGCGGCGGCGCGGGCGCTCTCTACGACCGAACGGGCGGCGCCGATCAGGCGCTCGGCCTCGTCGAGACTCACGTCGAGGAACTCAGTCAGGTCGTCAACGCCGGTGTTGGCGAGCGATTCGATGTCGTTTACGCCGTGCTCGGCCAGGGCCGCGACCACGGCCGGGGTGACGCCTTCGAGCCTTTCGAGCGGGACGGACTCGCCCGAGGCGATCATGGCGCCCATCTGCTGCGCGACCTCGCGCTTGATCTCTTCCTCGCTGCGGATGTCAATGTTCCAGCCGACGAGCTTGGTGGCGAGCCGGACGTTCTGGCCGCGCTTGCCGATGGCTAAGGAGAGCTGGTCCTCGTTGACGATGACCTCCATCTGGCGGCGCTCGATGTCGGTGATGCGGACCTGGTTGACCTTGGCGGGCGAGAGGGCGTTGGCGGCGAAGACCGAGGGCTCGTCCGACCACTCGATGATGTCGATCTTCTCGCCGCGCAGCTCGCGGATGATGGCCTGCACGCGCGAGCCCTTCATGCCGACGCAGGCGCCCACGGGGTCCACGTCGCGTTCGGTGGAGGCGACGGCGATCTTGGCGCGCTCGCCCGGCTCGCGCACGGCCGACTTGATGACTACGGTGCCGTCGTAAATCTCGGGCACCTCCATCTCGAAGAGGCGGCGGAGGAGTTCCGGCGACGAGCGCGAGACGACCACCTGCGGCCCCTTCGACTCCTTCGAGACATCCTCGATGACGACGCGGACCCGTTCGCCCTGGTTCCACTGCTCGCCGCGCGACTGCTGGCCGCGGGGGAGCACTGCCTCGATGTTCTCGCCGAGGTCGATGACGAGGTCGCCGCGCTCGAACCGCTTGATGTAGCCGTTGATGAGGTCGCCGACCTTGTCGATGTATTGCTCGTAGACGTTGGCGCGCACGGCATCGCGCACCTTCTGGAAGAGAATCTGCTTGGCGGTCTGGGCGGCGATGCGGCCCATCTCTTCCATCGGCATCGGGATTTGCAGCTCGTCGCCGATCTCGACCTCGTCGCCCGCCAGCTCCATCGCCTCTTCGAGCGTCATCTCGCGGCCGGGGTTGGTGACTTCCTCGACCACCACCTTCGAGGCGAAGATTTCCAGGCCGGCCTCGGACGAGAACTCAACGTCGATCTCCTCGCCCGACTTGAACTGCTTGCGGGCGGCGGCGCGGACGGCCTCCTTCATCGCCTCGACGACGAGGTCGCGGTCGATGCCGTGCTCCTTACAAAGAGCGTCGATACTTTGCCCGATGGATGCGCTCATAAGATTAAGTGTTTAGATGTTAGATGCCGGGTGTTAGTAGCCTCGGGGCCGCCCGGCATCAGGCATCAGGCGTTTGCTGCCTCTCCCGCTCGCGCTCGGCGGCGAGGCGGAACTCCTCCTCCACGTCTATCTCAAGGTTCGCCTTGACTATCTCGGCCAGCGGGATCGAAACGCGCCCGTTCGTCTTGTCCTCGAAGAGGACCGAGTCGCCCTCGACCGAAAGGAGGCGCCCGCGGAAGTTGCGCTGGCCGCCAATGGCCCCGCGCGTCCTGACCTTCGCGGAACGGCCCGCGAAACGTTCATAGTCCTCGCGCTTATAGAGGCCGCGTTCCAGGCCCGGCGACGAGACTTCAAGGGTATAGGCCGAGTGGATGAAGTCTTCCACATCGAGGACGGTGCCGACGTGCTCGCTCACGCGCGAGCAGTCCTCGTGGGTGACTCCGCCCGGCTTGTCAATGAAGACGCGCACGACCGGGGTGCGCGCCCCGCCGGCCAGCTCCGCGTGGACGAGTTCGAGGCCGTTGTCGGCGGCCACCCGTTCGGCAATCTCGCGGACGCGCGCCTCGGCCGAAGTCTCCTCAACCAACGCCCCTTTCCCCCCTTCAAAAAGCACTCTCGCGCAAAAGAAAAAGTGGGCGCGAACCCACTGGACGACGCCACCGCGCAGTGCGCAAGAGGCGGATTATACGGGAACCGGACAAACGTGGCAAGCCGTGAAAAACGGCCCTTGTGAAGCCCCGAACTGCCCGGCAAAAGTCCCGGTTCCGCCCCCGCCGGCCTCGCCGCGCGTCGCGCCATCGCCGCGCCCGCGCGAAGTATCAGGAGAGCCGGCCGCGCACGATTTCGCTGACCACGCGGCCGTCGGCCGTGCGGCCGGCGAGGCGGGCGAGCGCGGCCTTCATCACCGCGCCCATCTCTTTGGCGGAGGTGGCGCCGGTCTCGGCGACCGCCTCGGCGACGGCCCGCTCGATCTCCTCGCGCGTGGCTGCCCGCGGCAAATAACCCTCGATGACGGCGATCTCGGCCCGCTCCTTCTCGGCCAGCTCGGGGCGGCCGCCCTTCTCGTACTGCTCGACCGAGTCGCGCCGCTGCTTGACGAGCGACTGCATCAGCTTCGTCGTCTCGTCGTCCGACAACTCGCCGCCCTTCTCGATCTCGCGGTTGGCGAGCGCGGCCTTGACCATCCGCAGCGTCGAGGTCCGCGCGGCGTCTCTGGCCTTCATGGCGGCCGTCATGTCTCTGGCGATCTGTTCTTTGAGGCTCATGGGTTTTAAAGAGGCTGTCGGCGGTCAGCCTTCGGCTTTCTGCTGACCGCTTCCGCGGTCGAGGTGCGCCTTGAGGAAGCGGCCGGTGTGCGAAGCGGGCACGGCCATCACTTCCTCGGGCGTGCCGGTGGCGACGACGTGGCCGCCGGCCTCGCCGCCCTCGGGGCCGAGGTCAATCAGGTGGTCGGCCGTCTTTACCACGTCGAGGTTGTGCTCGATGACGAGGAGCGAGCCGCCGGCCTCGACCAGCGTGCGGAAGGCCGAGAGCAGCTTGTTGATGTCGTCGAAGTGGAGGCCGGTCGTCGGCTCGTCGAAGATGAAGAGCGTTTTCGAGCCGGTCCGCTTCGAGAGGTGCGCGGCCAGCTTGACGCGCTGCGCCTCGCCGCCCGAGAGCGTCGTGGCCGACTGGCCGAGGCGCAGGTAGCCGAGCCCCACGTCGTCGAGGACGCGCAGGCGGTTGGCGATCTTGTTGGTGTCGCGGAAGAAGGTCATCGCCTCGCGCACGGTCATGTTGAGCACGTCGTGGATGTTCTTGCCGCGAAAGCGCACGTCGAGAATCTGCGGCTTGAAGCGCGTGCCCTTACACTCCTCGCAGACCAGCTCCACGTCGGCCAGAAACTGCATCTCGACCGTCACCGTGCCGTCGCCCTGGCACACGTCGCAGCGCCCGCCGGGGACGTTGAAGGAGAAGTGCGAGGGGTCGAGGCCGCGCCCCTGCGCGTCGCGCGTCTGCGAGAAGACCTCGCGCACGGCGTCGTAGACCTTGACGTAGGTGACGGGGTTCGAGCGCGGCGTCCGCCCGATGGGCGACTGGTCCACGAGGATCACGTCGTCAACGTGCTGGGTGCCCGAAAGCTCGCGGAAGGCGCCGACGTGGTCCTGCCACTCGCCGCGCCCCTTCTTGATGCCGGCGTAGACGATGTCGTGGACGAGGGTTGACTTGCCGGAGCCCGAGACGCCCGTCACGCAGACGAGCATGCCGAGCGGGATGTCAACGTCTATGCCCTTCAGGTTGTGCTCGGCGGCGCCGCGCACCGTGAGCTTCTTTTTCTTCGCGGGGGCGGCGCGGCGCCCGGCCTTGATCTCGACCTCGCCGCGGAGGTACTTGCCCGTCAGCGTCGGCGCCTCGGCGACGAGCCCGGCGTAGTCGCCTTCGTAGACGACCCGGCCCCCAAGCTCGCCCGCGCCCGGGCCGATGTCGATGATGTGGTCTGCGGCGCGCATCATCTCGTCGTCGTGCTCGACGACGAGGACGGTGTTGCCGATGTCGCGCAGGTTGTGCAGGAGCCGGATTAGCCGCTCCGAGTCGCGCGGGTGCAGCCCGATTGAAGGCTCGTCCAGGACGTAGAGCGCGCCGACGAGCGACGAGCCGAGGTTGGTGGCGAGCTGGATGCGCTGAGCCTCGCCGCCCGAGAGGGTCGAGGCCAGGCGGTCGAGCGTCAGGTAGTCGAGCCCCACGTCAACGAGGAACTTGAGGCGTCGGCGAATCTCGAACAAGACCTTGTCGGCGATGGCCGCCTGCTCCTCGTTCAGATGCAGCGACTCGAAGAAGCGCGCCGCGTCGCTGATCGAGAGCGAGCAGACCTCGGGCAGCGTGCGGCCGCCGACGCGCACGTCGCGCGCCTCCTGGCGGAGCCGGCCGCCGCCGCAGTCGGGGCAGAGCGTGTAGCCGCGATACTTGGCGAGGAAGACGCGGACGTGGAGCTTGTACTTCTTCGTCTCCAGCCAGTCGAAGAAGCCGCGCACGCCGCCGAAGCCGTTGCGGCCGTCGACGACGGCCCGCTGCTGCTGCTTCGACAGTTCGGCGAAGGGCACGTCCATTGGGATGCCCTCCTGCCGGCAGAACTTGCGCAGTTCGGCCCTGGCCCAGTCGTGCTGCGGCTTGGTCCACGGCTCGACGGCGCCCTCCGAGAGCGAGAGCGCGGGGTTCGGGATGACGAGGTCGAGGTCGAGGCCGACGGTGTTGCCGAAGCCCTGGCAGGTCGGGCAGGCGCCGAAGGGGTTGTTGAAGCTGAAGAGGCGCGGCTCCGGCTGCTCGTAAATCGTGCCGTCGTACTTGCACTCGAACCGCTCGGAGAAGCGGAGCGCGCGCGGGCTCTCCTCGGCCGTGCGGACAACGGCCTGTCCGTGCCCCTCGACGAAGCAGGTCTCGAATGAGTCGACGAGGCGGCCGCGCACGTCCGGGCGCGCGGCCAGGCGGTCGACGAGGACGAAGACGCCCTCGAAGTCGGGGCGCGCGTAGTCGTCGGGCGTGCGCAGCTCGACGAGCTGGCCTTCGACGAGCAGGCGCGTGAAGCCGCGCTGCATCAGGCTCATGACGTGAGCCGTGACGGCATGACGGCCCGCGGCCGCGCCCTTCTGCTTCGTCGTCTTCTTTTTGGACCTGGACGGCCCGGCCCCCTCGCCGTTGGCCTCCGGCGCGATGCCGGCCTCGGCGGGGAAGAGGACGTAGAAGCGCGTGCCCTCGGGCAGCGTGGTGAGCACCTCCTGCGCCGAAGACTCGGGCGAGTCCTTATGCACTTCGCGCCCGCAGACGCGGCAGAGGGTCGTGCCGACGCGGGCGTAGAGCAGGCGCAGGTAGTCGTAAACCTCCGTCTGCGTGCCGACCGTCGAGCGCGGGTTGCGGGTGGAGTTGCGCTGCCGGATGGCGATGGCAGGCGGGATGCCGAGCACCTCGTCTACGTCCGGCTTGTCCATCCGTTCGAGGAACTGGCGGGCGTAGGCCGAGAGCGACTCGACGTAACGGCGCTGCCCCTCGGCGTAGACGGTGTCGAAGGCCAGCGAGGACTTGCCGGACCCGGACACGCCCGTCACCACGGTCAGCCTCTCGACCGGGATCGAGAACGAGATGTTCTTCAGGTTGTTGACGCGCGCCCCGCGCACGATGATCGCATCTTGGCTCATGACGGCTCGCTCGCTCGAAAGACACGCCGGACCAGACAGCGGACAATCCGGCACCGCGGCGAAACCGTCATAATACCGCAAAGCCGCGGCCGGCCGTTAACGGGCTCGGCCGGGCACGATCACTTAAGCGGCGAAAGAGACCTTTTACCTTCCGGAAAGCGCGCTACCAGCGCAGGTCGTAGCGGGCGAAGCAGGCCCGCCAGACGCCGCCGCCGAGAACGGGGAGCGGGCCGTCCGGCGTGAGCAACGAGTCGGCGGGCCTGCGGACGCGGTAGGTGTGGCCGGTGGGCGAGGCGACCGAGAGGACGACGCGTGCGCGGTCCGGCTCGAAGGCCGCGACCGCCGCCGCGCGCCAGTCCTTGCGGCATCGGAGGATGAGGCGTGCGCCGACGGGGAGCGCGCCGAGTAGAAGCGGCGCCCCCTCCCCGGCCGACTCAGCCTCGCCCGTCTCGCCCGCGTCGAGGCCGAGCGCGTCGGCTACGGACGCGTGCAGGCCGGTTGTGGAGAGTTCGTTCGCGGCCCCGGCGCCGGGCGCGCCGTGGGTCGCGGACGGGGCCGGCGGGAAAGAGTGGGGGCCGCCGGCTCCCGGCTCTCGCGGCCGGGCCTCCGGCGGCCCCTGTGGTGCGGCGCTCAAAAAATTCCCCCTCAGACTTCGAGCGGCGAGTCGTCGAAGGGCAGGTCCGGCTGCGCCGGCCCCTGGCCGCGCACGGCGTAGGCGCGCAGGGCCAGCGAAAGGATCACGAAGGCCACGCCCATCCAGAACAGCGCCCAGAAGACCTGCGGGACGCCCGTCGCGTCGGCCATGTTGGCCGCGTCGCTGTGGGCGCCGGTGAAGGCCGAGAGGAAGAGCAGCGTCTTGAGGTCGAAGACGGCGTTCAGGACGCATTGCACGGCGAGAAAGGCGACGAGGAAGGTGGCCGCCCTGGCCCCTAGCAGACGGGCGGCGGCGAAGAGTCCGAGCGGCAGCGCCACACCCGACACGAGCGTAAAGAGCCCCGGCATCGTCAGGTTCCAGAGGGGCGCCAGGAAGCCGAACAGCACCGTCAGCAGCAGGATGAAGACGCCGCTCCCGACCAGCACCGCGCGCGCCGCGAACGCCCGCCGGATGAGCACCAGCAGCAGCGCCCCGAAGGTCATCGCCCCGAGGTAGCCCGCGCTGGAGACGAACATCTGCGAGAAGAGCCCGCCCGCCATCGAGTAGACGCGGCCGCTGCCGTCCATCGAGACCGAGAGGCTGTGGACGGAATTGCCCGTCAGCAGCGCCGCCAGCGCGTGCCCGCCCTCGTGGATGAAGGTGACGAAGATGCGGAACGGGTAGGTCAGCACCTCCGCGAAGGGGATGAACCAGAGCAGCACGCTCAGGGCCGTGGCGGCCAGGAGCGTCGTCACCTGCGGGCGTGCGTCGTGTGCGATCCTGAATTTCATCGTTCGTTCTCCGCTGCCAAGCTTGCCGTCGGGCCGGCCGCCGATTTGTACGCCATTCTACGACGAAGCGTTCGCCGAAAGAAAGGTGTCGCCGCGCGCCGGCCGGGCCGGGGTTGGCCGCTTGTCGCCGCGCGCCGGCCGGGCCGGGGTTGGCCGCTAGTCGGCGCGCTCCCAATCGCCCGACTTGCCGCCCGACTTTCTTTCGAGGCGGATGTCGGTGATGAGGATGCCTTTCTCGACGGCCTTGCACATGTCGTAGACGGTGAGCGCGGCGACGGTGACGGCCGTCAGCGCCTCCATCTCGACGCCGGTCTGCGCGGCCGTCGCCGCCTCGGCTTCGAGCCGGACGCCGTAATCTTCGACCGAGGCCCGCACCTCGACGTGGGTGAGCGGCAGCGGGTGGCACAGCGGGATGAGGTCGGCCGTCCGCTTGGCGCCCATGATGCCGGCCAGCCGCGCCGTCTCGACGGGGTCGCCCTTCGGCGTGCGTCCCTGCCGCAGGGCCTCGACCGTGGCCGGCGACATCAGGACGCGGGCCGACGCCGTCGCGCGCCGCGCGGTCGCGGGCTTCGCGCTCGTGTCCACCATCGAGACGCGGCCCTCGCTGTCCAGGTGCGAGAGTTGTTCTCCCATCGCCTTTCACCCCGGCAGGCGGACGACGCGCGCCGTCTCGCCGGCCTCCATTAACTTCGTCCCCTGCGGCACGACGAGCAGCGCGGAGGCTTGCGCGAAGGCCACGAAGTCTGACGACCCGCCCCACTTCAGTGGCGCGGCCAGCAGCCGCCCGCCCTCGTCTGTGCTCAACTCCGCGGGCAGGTAGCTCGCGCGCTCGGGAGAGCCCTTCGCCGGGCGCGCGAGGGTGGCGGTCTCCTCGGCGAGGGTCGGGCGTGCGTCGCCCTGCATGGCGCGCAACGCCGCCCGCGCGAAAAGATTGAAAGTGACCGAGACCGAAACCGGGTTGCCGGGCAGGCCGAAGGCGAGCACCTGGCGCGGGCCGGGCAGTTCGGCGAAGACGGTCGGCTTGCCGGGCCTCAGGGCTACGCGCTCGAAGTGGAGGCGCGCGCCGAGAGCACGCAGCGCCGGCTTCGTGTAGTCGTAGCGCCCCATCGAGACGCCGCCCGAGAGGACGAGCACGTCCGCCTCTTCGGCGGCCGCCGCGATGGCCTCGCGCAGCAGGGCGGGGTCGTCGCCCGCCAGCGGGAGCCGGCGCACGCACGCCCCGGCCAACTGCGCGTAGGCCGCCAGCGAGTAGGTGTTCGAGTCGCGTATCTCACCGGGGCCGGGCCGGTCTCCGACGCCGACCAGTTCCGAGCCGGTGGCTAGCACGGCGACGCGCGGCCGGCGGCGCACACGCACTTCCGCATAGCCGAAGGCCGCGAGCACGGCGACGCGCGGGGCCGTCACCTCCTGGCCGGCGAAGAGCACGGCGGTCCCGGCGCGGACCTCGCTCGCGCGCGGCACGACGAACTGCCCCGGCGCCGTCGGCCGCTCGACTGAGACGAAATCGCCGCCCTCCTCCTCGCGCGTCACCTCGACCTGCTGCACAGAGTCGGCGCCGGCCGGCAGCGGCGCGCCCGTCATGATCCTGACGGCCTCGCCCGCGCGCACTTCGCCCGCGAAGACCTGCCCGGCCGCGGCCTCGCCGACGAGGCGCAGGCGTGCCGGCATCTCGCCGAAGTCCTGCGAGCGCACGGCGTAGCCGTCCATCTGCGCGCGGTCGAAGGGCGGCAGGTCCGTGTCGGCCGCGGCGTCCTCGGCCAGCACGCGGCCGAGCGCCTCCGCGACGGGCACGCGCTCGGCTTCGAGCGGGCGCGCAGCGTCGAGCACGATGCGGACGGCCTCGGGCACGGGAATCACTGCCCGAGTTTAAGGTTTAAGAGTTCGAGCGCCAAGCGGCAGGCGGGCCGGGCGCTGAAAGGGCGGGGAACAAAAAAGGCGAGGAACAAAACGGGAATAAAAAAGGAGAGCGGCCGCCCCTCGAAGATGAAGGGCGGCCGCTCTCCCGGTCGGTTGGCGGAGCGGACGGGACTCGAACCCGCGACCTCCGACGTGACAGGCCGGCGTTCTAACCAACTGAACTACCGCTCCGCGAAGTGAACCTGAGCCGAGTTTTCAAAGTGGGCGCGCGTGCGCAATTCGTGCCGCCACGCGCCGCCGCCGTTCAACTGGTGGGCACGGAGGGATTCGAACCCCCAACCTCCACCTTGTAAGGGTGGCCGTCTACCGTTGACATACATGCCCGCTGCGGGCCTGGCGGCCCGACCGGCAGGACTGTTGAAAAAGAGCTGTTGGCGACGTTGGCCCGTCTGTTCCGGCGACAACCGGCAATGTAAGAGACGGGCGGGCGGCTGTCAAGCGAAGCGCGTCGCGTCGAACGCGGGGGGGCGGGGGCGCGGCGTGAAGGGCGGGTGCGAGGCCGACGCCGGCCTTCGTCATCGCCCGTCAGTCGATGATGACGCCGCCGCAGCCGCCGCAGCGGTAGGGCCGTCCGACCAGGATGTTCTCGGCCGGGTTCAAATCGTTGAGGCGGCCGACGAGGTGCGAGAGCACGCGCATGCCGCGCGAGCCTCGGCGGTGGCGGCGCCGGAGGCTCTTGGCGTGGCTGATCGAGACGTGGTCGGTGATGCGCCGGCAGCGTTCGCAGTAGATGTCCTTGTGCTGCCCGCTCAGGTTGAAGGCCCGGTTGACGAGCTGCCTTTCGATGACGCCGGTGACGCTGTCCCAGAATCCCATAAGCGTTCGGGGGCACTGTCGCAGGAGGCCCCGCGGCTCACAACATCCAGACGGGCAACTCGCCCGCGCGGTCGCGGCTCTCAGTTTCGGCCGAGGGTTGATGAGAGCTTTCGTGGCCGGGCTCCGGCGCCGGCCCGCGGTCGGCAGGCGGCGGCTCGCCGGCCGCGGGGGCGGGTTGCTCGTCGGCGCGGGGCCGCGTCTCGCCCCCGCGGCCGCGCCGGGCGACCGGCCCGATGAGCACTTCGTCAACCTGCTGGTCGAGTCTTCCGATGACAGGCATCCCGTCGAACCTCCCGCCGGCTTCCAAGCCGCGACCGTTTGCGGCTATATTTTACCGTGCGATTCCGTTTACGCGAGTGTAAAGCCGTGCTCAAGTCCCCTGCAACCCCCTTCCGCCGGCGGCGCGTGGCCCGCGCCGCGCTCGTCGCGTTCGCGCTCGTAGCCGCGCTGGCGCAGCTTCCGGGCTGGGCGGCGACCGGCGCGCGGGCGCAGGAAATCTTCCAGCGCCCGCGGCGGGTCGCCGCGCCGCCCGCCGAGCCGGCGCCGCCGAAGACGCCCGCCGGAGCCCAAACCTCCGCGCCGTCCGACGCGAGCGGCCCGCGCGCGGAGGCCCCGCCACGGGGCCTCCCGGTCGAGGTTGACGAGGACGACGTGGTGCGCGTCGAAACGCAGCTCGTTACGGTGCCGGCCGTCGTGACAGACAAGGCCGGCCGCCCCCTGGTCGGATTGAAGGCCGACAACTTCATAGTCTTCGAGGACGGGCGCCCGCAGAAGCTCGCCAGCTTCGCCACAACCGAGGCGCCCTTCGAGGTCGCCCTGCTGCTCGACACCTCGGGCTCGACGCGCGCCGAGGTGGGCCTGATCCGCCGCGCCGCCCACGCCTTCGTCGAGGCGCTGCGCCCCGGCGACCGCGTCGCCCTGCTGGCCTTCAACACGCGTAAGGAGGGCGACACGCGGCTGGCCGAGGTCGAGGTCAAGACGCAGCTCACGGACGACCGCGAGGAGCTGCGGCTCGCCGTCGAGAGCATCGGCGCCTCGAACGGCACGCCCTTCTACGACGGCTTAGAGCGCGCGGCCAGTGAGGTCTTCCGCGACCCGCCCCGCGACGAGATGCGCGGCCGGCGGGCTCTGGTCGCGCTCACAGACGGCGTAGATTCGACCAGCGAGTCTTCCTTCGAGGAGGCGCGCCGGCAGCTCAAGCGCGCCGGCCTCGTCGCCTACTTCGTGCAGGTCAATACGGAAGACTTCGTCGAGGAGCGGCTGATGCAGGACTGCGAGGACGACGGCGCCCTGCGCCTGTCGCGCGCGCAGCTACAGCGTTACCGGCAGGTCGCGGCCCCGCGCGCCGAGGCCGCAGACTTCGCCAACTTCTGCCGCATGGGCCAGTTCGAGCGGATGCACATCAGCCGCACGCTCTACCGGCTGGCCCGCGACGAGATGAACCGGCTGGCCCGCGAGTCGGGCGGCAAGACCTTCCCCGTCTCGGACCTGCGCGACGCGCGACGCGCCTTCCAGCAGGTCGCCGAAGAGATCGGCACGCAGTACAGCCTAGGCTACTACTCGACCAACAAGGCGCGCGACGGGGCTTATCGCGCCATCCGCGTCCAGGTCCGCGGCGTGCGCGACGCGGAGGTGCGCGCCCGCGAGGGCTACCAGGCTCCGAACAGTTAACGACGGGCGGGCGGAGCTAGAGGCGCGAATCCGCCGCCGACAAAGGACGAACCCAACCTTGAGCGAAGACAAACCTAACGGCATGACCGACGACAGACAGCGGGGCGGGAGTTTCGAGCGCGTCGTGCTCGTCGTGCTCGACAGTCTCGGCGCGGGCGCCATGCCCGACGCCGCCGAGTGGGGCGACGAGGGCGCAGACACGCTCGGCCACATCCTGGCCTCGCGCGAGGTGCGCCTGCCGAACCTGCGCGCCTGGGGCCTCGGCAACATCCGCGAGTTTTCGGGGATCGAGCCGGCCGAGAGCCCGCGCGCCGCTTACGGCCGCTGCGCGCTCAGCTCGAACGGCAAGGACACGACCACCGGCCACTGGGAGATGGCCGGCATCGTCCTCGAAAAAGCCTTCCCGACCTACCCCGAAGGCTTCCCGGCCGACTTGCTCGAACGCTTCGTCGCCGATGCGGGCGTGCCCGGCGTGCTCGGCAACTACCCCGCGTCCGGCACCGAAATCATCAAGGAGCTCGGCGCCGAGCACGTCCGCACCGGCAAGCCCATCGTCTACACCTCGGCCGACTCGGTCTTCCAGATCGCCGCCCACGAGGAGGTGATTCCGGTCGAGCGGCTCTACGAAATCTGCCTTGCGGCCCGCCGCCTCCTGCGCGACGAGCACGAGGTCGGGCGCGTCATCGCCCGCCCCTTCGTCGGCGAGCCCGGCTCTTTCACGCGCACCGAGAACCGGCACGACTACGCCGTCCCGCCCCCTTCGCGCAACCTCCTGCCGCTCCTTTCGGGCGCCGGGCTCGAAGTGGTCTCGGTCGGCAAAATCTCGTCCATCTACGACGCCGTCGGCGTCACGCGCGAGCTGCCCGGCAAGAACAACGACCAGGCGATTGACCAGACGATTCGCGCGCTCGAAGAGGCCGGGCGCGGCCTCGTCTTCTCTAACCTCGTGGACTTCGACATGCTCTACGGCCACCGCCGCGACGTGGAAGGCTACGCCCGCGCGCTCGAACACTTCGACTCGCGCCTGCCCGAGATCGAGGCCGCGATGCGCGAGGCGGACCTGCTCGTCCTCACCGCCGACCACGGCAACGACCCGACCTTCCGCGGCACCGACCACACGCGCGAGTACGTCCCCCTCCTCGCCTACGGCCCGCGCGCCCGCGCCGGCACGAACCTCGGCGACCGCGGCTCGCTCGCCGACATCGGCCAGACCATCGCCGACAACTTCCGTTTAGACCTCGGCGCCGGCCGCAGCTTTTTGCCCGAGCTGACCGCCCGAGCGTAGGGCGGACCTGCAAACGACATAACCTCCAGCTAAGGTGCGGACTAAGGGCCGCCGGTGCGCGTGACATCGAAACGCGCACCGGCGGCCCTTAGTCCGCTCTCTCAACTGACAGTAAATTTTTTTTCCGCCGAGTGATTCAGTCTCCGCCCTGTCTGCGCGTTGGGTGGTGAAGGCGCTCAGCCGAATCTTCGTTGCCCCTCGCGCCTTCGGTCTTTACCTCATTGTTATCTGAACAAGTCGAAGCCCTGACGAGGAGCCCATCATGTCCCACAAGCTTTCGCGCAGAAACTTTCTCCGCACCGGTCTCTACGGCGCGGCGGGCGCGGCCCTGCTCGGCCCCGCCGTCCTGCGCTCGGCCCGCGCGGCACACACCGAGCCGGTCGAGGCAGTCGTCGTCGGCAGCGGCTTCGGCGGCGCGGTGGCGGCGCTCAGGCTGGCGCGTGCGGGCGTGCGCACTGTGCTGCTGGAGCGCGGCCGGCGCTGGCCCGTGACGGCCGCGCAGGACACCTTCGCCACTCTGCGCAACCCGGACGGCCGCGCCGGCTGGCTCCGCTCGGACGCTCCCGTGGGTGCGCCCACACCCATCGACGTGTACACGGGCGTGCTCGAACGCACGGACGAGGACGGCATCTCGGTCTTCGCCGGGGCGGGCGTCGGCGGCGGCTCGCTCGTCTACAACGGCGTCACCTACCAGCCTACGCGCCGGCTCTTCGACCGCGTCTTCCGGGGCTCGCTCGATTACGACGAGATGGCCGACGTTTACTACCCGCGCGTGCGCGCAGCCCTCAACCCCTCCCCCATCCCGGCCGACATCCTCGCCTCAGACTTTTACCTCGGCGCGCGCGTCTTCCTCGAAGAGGCGGCCCGCGCCGGCCTGCCCTCGCGCCTGCTCGACCTCAACGTCGACTGGAACGTCATCCGCCAGGAGATACAGGGCCTGCGCGTGCCCTCGGCCATCAACGGCGAGTTCTGGTACGGCAACAACAGCGGCTTCAAGAACAGCCTCGACAGGAACTATCTCGCCGACGCCGAGGCCGGCGGCTTCGTCGAAGTTCTCCCGCTCCACGTCGTCACAGAGATCGAGGACGCGCCCGGCCACCGCTACACGGTGAAGTGCCGGCAAATCACCGAGACGGGCGCGACCGTGCGCGAGGTCGAGTTCAACTGCCGCCACCTCTTCCTCGCCGCCGGCTCGGTCGGCACCTCGAAGATGCTCGTCAAGGCCCGCGAGAAGGGGACGCTCAAAAAGCTCAACCGCCACGTCGGCGAAGTCTGGGGCAACAACGGCGACTTCTTCGGCATGCAGGCCGGCCTGCCCGACACCAACCCCAACGTCGGCGGCCCGGCCGCGGCGGCAATCGAGCACCACGACAACCCGCACGGGCCGACCGTGCTCCTACAGTTCCCGCAGTGGGACGAGACGCGGCAGGGCGCCCTGCTCTCACTCGGCATGGGCATCGCGCCGCCGCGGGGCTCGTTCCGCTACGACGCTGCGACCGACTCGGTCAGGCTCTCGTGGCCCGGCTCGGACCCTGAGATCGCGCGCGTCAACGAGGCCGCCGCCCACACCTACGACGTGCTCAATCAGGCCAACACCGACGAGCAGTACCAGCCGACGACCGCCTTCGTCGCGGGCGGCGCGACCGCGCACCCGCTCGGCGGGGCCGTCATGGGCGCGGCCTGCGACTCGCGCGGGCGCGTCCGCGGCTACAAGAACCTCTACGTCGTGGACGGCGCGCTCATCCCCGGCGCGACCGGCTGCGCCAACCCCTCCTTCACCATCGCCGCCCTCGCCGAGCGCTGCATGGACGCGCTCGTCCCGGAAGTCGTGGACGGGCGCTCGAAGGTGCTGGAAGCCTCCTGAGCTAAAACGTGGGCGACCGCGTTTTCGCCCAATAATGCGCCTACGTCGGGAGGCGGGCTGTGACCGCCGGTGCGCG
>DASQMB010000081.1:0-27103 GCA_035645715.1 Pyrinomonadaceae bacterium | reverse complement strand
CGGACCCCCCGCACGGCAGCCCCGCGAGGAGGCGGCCGATGCCTTGAGGGCGGTGAGCTTACAGCCTGCTGGCCGGGAGCGTAACCGCGCGGTTGAGGATGATGCCGAACTGCGTGCCGGACCTGACCTCGGCCTCTTCCTCTCTCTCGTAAACCCTGGCGCCGGTGCCCAGCGCGCCGCCGATGATGGCGCCGATGCCCGCGCCCTTGCCGCCGCCGGCGATGCCGCCGATGATGGCGCCCACGCCCGCGCCGCCGCCGATGAAGACCGCGTCGCGCTTACGGTCGTTGCGCCCCCCGACACCGCCCTCGTTGTCGGCGTTCACGTCGTCCGCTTCCAGCGTTGTCAGCGAGCCGTTGATAGTGTGGCGCGCTCCGCCGGGCAGCTCGACCTGATAAAAGCTGACGTTGATCTGGCCGGGCTCGCGGCGTCCCGCCTTCTTGACGGAGGTGATGCGCCCCATGACCTTGCTGCCGACGGGCATGACCTCTGTGCCGTTGCCGGAGTAGACCGGCTCGGTGACGGTCGTCGTGAAGCGGTCGCCGACGCGGGCCGACTTAGACGTAAGCTGCTGGTCCATCCTGACGCGGATGACCGTGTCGGCCGGGACAGTGTAGTAGCGCACCGGCGGCGGCGTCGGCGCGGGCGCCGTGCGGGCCGGCGTCGTGCGCCGGACGGTGCGGCGCGTCGTGCGCCGCTGCCCGAAGGCCGGCGCGACCGTGCCTAGTACGAGTGCGAATAAGATCATGAAGCTCGTGGCACGAAGCGCGAGCAGATTGTTGTTCTTCGTCATCTCTTTTCAATCCTTCGTCTGGCCCGCCTCGGCCGCCCGACTCGAACCCGAGTCCGCCGGCAGGCGAGGCATCTGCCGAGGTAAGTGCAACGTGCGTGCCACGCGCCGGGTGCGGCGGGGCGGCGCCGAAAAGGGCCGTTTACAAAGAAAAACGACCGCGCACACGCAGCGCCGACGCGCCGCGCGTGCCGCGAATTGCACGTAGGGCGTGTGTCCTGCACGAAAGCGTGTGGGCTTGCTGCCCGCGTGCCTGGCAGAGGGGCGAAGGACGGGGCCTGCGGGGCGGATACGCCAGGACGAGCCGGTTGAAAAGCTGCCGTTTTGGTGTAAGCTCTGCGCGAGCGATTCACGAATGATAAAGCTCCCGGTTGAGGCCGGGAGGGCGGTCGCGGCGTCGCCGCGGGTTTGGCGGGCAGCGGCCTTTATCTTCGTCCCGAGCCATTCGGCAGAGGAGTATCGAGACCATGACCACAGCCACCCAGACGCAGGAGACCCCCGGCGCCATCCCACGCATCAACGACCCGGCACCGGACTTCGAGGCCAAGACGACTCAGGGCATGCTCAGGCTCTCGGACCTGAAGGGGCGCTGGGTCGTGCTCTTCTCGCACCCGGCCGACTTCACGCCGGTCTGCACCACCGAGTTCGTCGAGTTCGCCCGCCGCTCCGACGAGTTCAAGCAGCGCAACACGCAACTGATCGGCCTCTCGGTAGACTCCGTCCCGGCCCACATCGCCTGGATCAGGAACATCGAGCAGCACTTCGGCGTCAGGATAGACTTCCCGGTCATCGCCGACCTCGACACGAGGGTCTCGCAGAAGTACGGGCTCATCCACCCCTCGGCCTCCGAGACCGCGACCGTCCGCGCCGTCTTCATCATCGACGCGACCCAGAAGGTGCGGGCGCTCATCTACTACCCGATGACGTGCGGCCGCAACATAGACGAGGTGCTGCGCGCGCTCGAAGCGATGCAGACGGCCGACGAGAACGCCTGCGCCACCCCTGCCAACTGGCGCAAGGGCGAGAAGGTGGTGGTGCCGCCGCCGCAGACGACGGCCGACGCCGAGGCCCGCATGGGTTCCGATTACGAGGTGACCGACTGGTACTTCTCGAAGCGCGACCTGTGAGCCGCGGCCGACGGGCGGCGTCGTGCGAGGAGGCCGACCGCTCTCGCTTCAACGGGGAAGCCCTGGCGCAAAGGAGTGAGCCATGAACCGCGAAGGCAACGCGCTACGGACGAGGCCCGGGACGGCGGGGCGGGGCGCCGCGTTCGGCGCCCCGCCCGCGTGCTTACTACTCTCGGGCTTCGCGGCGGCTGCCGTGCTGTTGTCGTCGGCCGTCGCCGCGGCGCAGGGCGGACAAGCCGCGCAGGCCGGGCAGGGGGCCGCGGCCCGCGAGGCGCCGCCATCGCTCGCGCCGAACGTAGGGTCCGCGCCGAACGCAGAGGCCCCGCTGGTGTGGGCGACGCACGGCGCCGCCCCGGCCGCGCGCGCGCGGAAGTTTGACGAGTTCGGCCCGGTCGGCGGCTGCGACCACAGCGCGCGGCTCGACAACTTCGCCATCGAGTTGATGAACGACCCCGACCTCGTCGGCTACATCGTCGCCTACGGCCCGGCCGGCAAGGCCGACGGCAGCGCCCACTACCGCGGCGAGATCAGCCGCGACTACCTCGTTCGCGGCCGCGGCCTCGACCCCGCCAGGGTCAGGGCCGTCAACGGCGGGCGCTACAAGGCGAGGGACGAGTCGTTCACGCAGCTCTGGGTCGCCCCGGCCGGGGCCGAACCGCCCCGCCCCGACGAGTTCGAGAGCGACACCGCGACCTTCCGCGGCCTCTTCTCGGAGTACATGACGTGGGACGGCATGCCCGCGATGGAACTGGACGCCGGTACGGGGCCGCCCGTCGGCAACGCGAAGTTGGCGGGGTTCGTCGATGCGCTCACGTCGCAGCCGGAAGCGCGGGCCTGGCTCGTCGTCTTCCACGGGGAGGAGAGCGCGCCCGGCGCTTGGCGCCGTGTGGCTGAGGAGAACGTAGATCGGCTCAAGTCTTACGGGGTCGGGCCGTCGCGCGTCGGCGTCGTCTTCGGAGGCTACGCGGAAGGGCTTAAGCTACAGCTCTGGGTCACGGGCGCCGACGCGCCGCCGCCGGTCGCCGACGCCGGGCCGGAGCGACCGCCCGCCGAGGCCGTGCAGCTCGGCCACTTCGGCCGCAGAGACCTCGGCTACCAGGACAACCGGCTTTACGCCTTGAAGGGGCTCGGCGACGTGTTGAGGGCCGACGAGACGCTGACCGCCTACCTCTTCGTCCGCGGCGAGCTGCCGGACGATGAGGAGGAGGAGTCCGCGGCGGAAGAGCCGGGCGAGTCCGGCGCGGCCGAGGCGGTTGAGGCGGCGGACGAGACGGCGGCCGGACCCGGACAGGATGCCGCGGACGAGGCCGGCGGCGAAGAAGGCGGCACTTCGGGGCACGTCGAGTTGTCGGCCGACGACCTGGCCGCGCTCGTCGAAAGTTGGAGGGTCGAACTGCGGGAGAAGTACGGCGTCGCCGAGCACCGGCTGGTCGTCGTCGCCGTCCCGCCGCGCGACCCGTCGGACATGGCGAGCGTCGAGACCTGGGTAGTCCCGCCCGGCGCGGCCCCGCCCGACCCCTACGCGGACGACGAGACGGAAGAGGGCGAGGGCGAGGCCGTCGGAGAAACGGGCGGGGAAGTTATCAGGGATGGCGGTGAGAGTTCTGATCCCGACCGCGCTCAGGCAGCTCGTGGGCGGGCTTTCTGAGGTCCAGGTCGGGGCGCGGCCGGCCCGCGACGCGTCGAACAATCGACGGCCGAGCGCGCAGAACTGCGGCGACACCTCTACGGCTGCTGTCCGACGCCCGGAAGCTGCGTTTCCGCGAGTTGAAGCTGCGTAAAGACCTCGTCTGCCCGTCTGCGGCGAGAGCCCGACGGCACGAGAGCTGATCGACTACGAATCCTTTTGCGGCCTGCACACAGGCCCGGCCGCGGCCCCGAATGAGGAGGGACGGATGGAAGAGATGACTGCGACCGAGTTGAAGCGGCGCCTCGACAATGGCGAGGACCTGCAAATCATCGACGTGCGAGAGCCGCACGAATACGACATCGCGCGCATCCCCGGCTCGAAGCTGATTCCGCTCGGGCAGGTCGTCAACCGGCAGGCCGAGATCGACCCGGCGCGCGAAACGGTCGTCCACTGCAAGATGGGCGGCCGCAGCGCCAGAGCCATCGAGGCGCTGACCCGCGCCGGCTTCTCCGGCCGGCTCGTCAACCTCAAGGGCGGCATCACCGCGTGGTCGAACGATGTGGACCCGAGTGTCCCGAAGTACTGACCCGCGTGCGGCAGTAGCGTTGACGCGCGCGCGGATAGCATTAGCGTTGACGCGCCGGAGGTCGGGCGACACACGGAAGCTCGCGGCCGCGGCGAAAGAAGGCGCGCCGGCGTCGCGGCGAAAGAAAGCGCCCGCCGCGCGCGTGCGCGGCGGGCGCTCATCACTTTGAGGCGCGCGGCCTGCCGGGCCGCGGCGGGCTCACTGGGCGCCGCCCCCGCCGCCCGTGGCGCCCCTGCTCTGCTGCGCGCCGAGGTGGGTCGTCAGCAGGTCTTTCGCGCGCTGGGCGCGGGTCTGGTACTCGTCCTTGATCTCGCGGAAGAACTGCGCGACCTCCTGGTTGCCTTCCTGCTCGGCGTCGGCGATGTAGAGCGCGGTCGTCTCGGCGCCTTGCAGCGCGTGGTAGGCGACGCTGATGAGGTCGTAGGTCACGTCGCGGGTTCCGGTATCGCCCTGGCTGTTATCGCTCTTGTTGGCAGACATAGTTCACCCTTTCCTTGATAAAATCGGTGCCACGGATCGCGGGGGCTTTCGGGGGAACAGGCGCTGATTGTAGGAACGATGGCGCGGCAGGTCAAGGAGGGCGGGCGGCGGGCGGGCCGCGGGAAGGAGAGGCTGCGGTGAGAATCAAAGGCCAGGACCCGGCAGAGGCCGACGCTTATGCCCGCAAAGTCTTCGAGGCGCAGGCGAAGAAGTGGGGGGCGCCGCTGCTGAACCACCTCGTCTACGCGCGGCGCCCCGCGCTGCTGCGCGCCGTGCGCGGGATGTGGCTGGGGCTCGAAGCCTCGGGGCTGATCGACGCGCGCTTGCAGGCGCTCGTCAACCGGCGCGTGGCCGCGCTCAACGGCTGCGAGTTTTGACAGGACATCAACGCTGCGGTCGGCAGCGAACTCGGCATAACAGACGAGAAGCTCGAAGCCCTCGCGGACCACGCTTCGAGCCCGCTCTTCGACGAGCGGGAGCGCGTCGCGCTCGCCTACGCCGACGCCATGACCGTCACCGGCCGCGACGTGTCGGACGAGCTGTTCGCCGCGCTGCGCGAACACTTCACGGACGACGAGATAGTCGAGCTGACCGAGGTCATCGCCTGGGAGAACGCCTCGGCCAAGTTCAACCGCGCGCTCCGCATCCCCTCGCAGGGGCTCTGGCGCAGGCGCGGAGGCGCGGGCGCCCCGGAACCCGACGGCGAAAAAGCAGAGGGCGAAGGAGAGAGTGAACCGGATGAGCGACGAGAGCGGGGCTGAGTTCGGGCCGGGCGGCGAAGCCGGCGGCGAGTTCGAGCCGACGGCGCGGACGACGCTGCGCCGCCTGCCGAAGCGCGCCAGCTACGACCGCGCGGAAGTCTATTCGATTCTCGACGAGGGCTTGGTTTGCCACGTCGGCTTCGTCTCGGGCGGCCAGCCCTTCGTCATCCCGACCGCCTACGGCCGCCTGGGCGACGAGCTTTACCTCCACGGCGCGCGCGCCAGCCGGATGCTCAAGGCCCTGCGCGACGGCGCGGAGGTCTGCGTCACCGTCACGCTGCTCGACGGCCTCGTCCTCGCCCGCTCGGCCTTCCATCACTCGATGAACTACCGCTCGGTCGTCGTCTTCGGCCGCGCCCGCCTCGTCGCCTCGGCCGAGGAGAAGACGCGTGCCCTCGAAGCCTTCACCGAGCACGTCCTGCCCGGCCGCTGGGCCGAGGTCCGCCGGCCGACGCCGCAGGAACTCGACGCCACGCTCGTCCTCGCCCTTCCGCTCGCCGAAGCCTCGGCCAAGGTCCGCACCGGCCCGCCCGTCGATGACGAGGAGGATTACGCGCTGCCGGTCTGGGCCGGCGTCGTCCCGCTCGCCGCGCGCGCCGCGGACCCCGTGCCCGACCCGCGCCTCGCGCCCGCGACGCCGCCCCCCGCACACCTCCGCGACTTCGACCCCGCGGCCCGCCGCAAGCCCGACCGCCGAGGGCGCTGACACGAACGTCGGATGGCGATGGAAAGGGCGGGCGGCTGACGGAGGGTTTAAGCCATCCAGGATGATGCCGGGGGCGGGACTCGAACCCGCACGACCCTTAGGGCCTACGGATTTTAAGTCCGTTGCGTCTACCGATTTCGCCACCCCGGCGTCATGCGCGAGAAGATAGCACGCGCCCGCGGCGGGCCTCAAGACGGCGGCCGGGGAGGCGCGGGCGGGCCGGCCGGGCGTATGTTAGAATGCGGCCGGCGCACGGTTGACCTCGTTCGGACGGAGGCGACGGGACGAGACTGTATGAACGAAGAGAAGGACATCTTCCAGGCCCACCTCCAGAAGGCCGGCCTCAAAAGGACGGCCCAGCGCGACCTCATCCTCGACGTGTTCCTCCGCACCGAGAAGCACCTGTCGAGCGAAGACCTCTACAACCTCGTCAAGGACGAGGACCCGAGCGTCGGCCACACCACCGTCTACCGCACCCTGAAGCTCCTGGTCGAGGCGGGACTCGCCCGCGAGGTGCGCTTCGGCGACGGGCGCACGCGCTACGAGCACAACTACAACCACCCGCACCACGACCACATGATCTGCACCGTGTGCGGCACGACAATCGAGTTCTACTCGGCCGAACTCGAAGCCATCCAGGACGCCATCGTGGCCCGCCACAACTTCATCCCCGTCCAGCACTCGCTCCGCATCTTCGGCATCTGCGCCGAGTGCCAGCGCGAGCGCGGCGCCCGCCCCTCGGAGGAGAGCGCCGCCGAGCCGCGCGTCCGCTTCGCCGACGCCCCCAACACCCACTGAAGAGAATTTGTTCGGCGCGCCCAACGTCTGCGGCCGCGCGGTCGTGCGCCCGCCCGCCCGACCTCGCCCACGGGCGCTTTTGCTTTTTGCCTTTCCTTTGATGTAGCTTCTCGTCGTCTCCCCGAATCAAACGGAAAGTCGAGGGCTGAAGCAGCGTGGGCGTCAACGTCGTGTGGAAGATTGACGGCGAGGAGCACCCCGGCATCATCGCCGAGGGCACTTACCTCCTCGACGCGGCGCGGCGGCTGGGCGTGCGGCTGCCGGTCGAGTGCGGCGGGCGCGGCGAGTGCGACACCTGCGCCGTCGTCGTCGAGGAGGGCGCAACGCTCGTCTCCTCGCTGACCGAGGCCGAGCGGACGCGCCTCAGTCCCGAGCGACTGGCCTCGGGCGAGCGGCTCGCCTGCCAGGCCAGGGCCGAGCACGGCGGCGACCTCGTTTTGCGCCCCGTGCCCGTGACCGAGCGCGCAGAGACGACCGAGGAGGCGACCGACGTGCTGCGGCGCGAGTTCCGCGAGATGCCGCTGCGCAAGAAGCTAGCCACGCTGGCCGAGCTGGAGGCCGTTACCGCCTACCAGACGCTCGACCGCATCGCCAGCCTGCCCTACGCCGTCATCGAGAAGGGGCTCGACCTGCTCGCCGGCCGCGGCCGCAGGCTCCACCGCCGCGAGCGCGAGGCCAGGCGCCCCGCAGAGCACCGCGCCGCCCGCGCCGAGGTCGCCGCGGACGCGCCCGCCGACGGAAGCGCGGCCGATGCCGGCGACGAGCACGCTGAGCACGCGCCCTGACATGAAGGGCCGCGAGCGAGCGCGATTCGCCGGAGACGCGACGGCGGCGCCCGGCTCCTCCGTCCGAAGTTCAAGAGATGCGCTTTCCCCTGAACAAGCACGCGCCTCTCTCCCCGCCGGCCGACAGGGGCCGGGTGGCTAATCTCGCGGCGAGGCTGTCGGCCGTCGTCTTCAGGTCTTCCGCGCTGCTGGCGCTCTTCGCGTCTCTCCTGCTGACGGCCGCGCCCGCCGCCGCGCGCCAGTCTCCCGAACAGTTCGACGCCCGGCGCGCCTTCGAGCACGTCAAAAGGCAGGTCGAGTTCGGCCCGCGCCCCGCCGGGTCTGAGGCACTGGCCCGGGCACGCCGCCACATCACCGGCGAACTGAAGTCTTACGGGCTCAAGGTCAGCGCGGACGAGTTCACGGCGCAGACGCCCGTCGGCAGGCGGCGGATGGTCAACGTCACGGCCGAACTGCCGGGAGAGAGCGCAGACTTCATCATCCTCGCCGGCCACTACGACACGAAGCTCTTCGATAGGTTCCGCTTCGTCGGGGCCAACGACGGCGGCTCATCGACCGGCGTGCTGCTTGAGCTGGCCCGCGTCCTCGCCGCCGCGCCGCGCCGCAACCACTTCACCTACCGCTTCGTCTTCTTCGACGGCGAGGAGTCGTTCTGCCGTCACTGGGACACCTGCTCCCGGCCCGGCGCGCCCGACAACACCTACGGGAGCCGCCGCTACGTCGCCCGGCTGCGCGAGACCGGCGAATTGCGGCGCGCTCGCTCTCTCGTCCTGCTCGACATGGTCGGCTACCGCGACCTCGAACTCGGGCGCGACCCGACCAGCACGCGCTGGCTCGTGGACCTCGTCTGGGAGACGGCGCGCGGAATCGGCCACGGGGCACAGTTCGTCGGGCGCGAGGAGAACGTCGGCCAGGACGACCACACGCCGTTCCTCGCGGCCGGCGTGCCCGCGGTAGACATCATCCAGCTCGACACCTTTCCCCACTGGCACACGGCCGAGGACACGCTCGACAAGATTTCGCCCGAGAGCCTGCGCGCGGTCGGCCGCACAGTCCTCGCCAGCCTGCCGAGGATAGAGGCCCGACTGAGGGGAGCCGGGCGGGCTCCGGAGGGAAGTGAAGGGGAAAAGGTGAAGAGGTGAAGAGGGTAATGGCGAGCAGGGAAGAGGCTGAGTGATAAATGAAGGAGTAGGAGGGTGTTGGGGCAGAGGGCAGTGAAGCGAAGGTGAGAAGCGACGGCGCGAACCGCCTTCCTCCCCCTTTCCCTTTTCCCTTTTCCCTTTTCCCTTTTCCCCTTTTCCCTTTCTGTTTGCGGAGGTGCTTGATGCTTAAATCGACAGACGTTCTGGTGCCGGTGGATTTCTCGCCGACCTCGATCAACGCCGTGCGCGTGGCAGTCGGCATCGCCGAGCCGGGGGGCGACGTGACTCTCCTGCACGTGATCGACAGGGACTTCGTCGAAGACGCCGTGGCCGCCGGGATGGGCTCGTCCGACGAGATTACGGAGCGGCTGAGGCGGCAGGCCGAGGTCAACCTCGACTCCGCGCTCGAAGGGGTCGAGACGAGCGGGGTGGATGTCGAGCGGATGATCGTGGTCGGCAGCCCGTTCGTCGAAATTCTTAAGATCGCCCGCGACCTCGACTTGCCGATGATCGTGATGGGCGTCCGCGGCCGCTCGACGCAGGCCGAGGAGCTACTCTTCGGCTCGACGGCCGAGAAGGTCCTGCGCGGCGCGCGCGTGCCCGTGCTCTGCGTGCCGTTCTGAGGGCCGGCGGCAGGCGCCCCGCGCGCGGGATGACAGAGTCAGAGGGGCGTGAAGAAATCGGGACAGTTTGAAACTATCGTCGGCCGCGGGCGTCTAACGGCCCTATCCGAGCGGGAGGTGTGAGCAAGGCATGAGCAATCCGAGACACGCGGAGACGGTGATGGTGCGGGGGGCGGAGGCCCCCACGGGCGAGCGCGGCGAGAAGATGCTGGTCAACGGCGCGCGGATGGGGATGCGCCTCTGGGAGCGCGAGCCGGCCGGCACCGTCAAGGACGAGCACTCGAACCCTTACGAGTACGTGGCCTACGTCCTCGGCGGTGCGCTGCGCGTCACGCTCGGCGGGCGCTCCTTCGAGGTCCGCGCCGGCGACAGCTACTGCGTGCCCGAGGACACGCCCCACTCGCTCGAAATCCTGGAGGAGGCGACCGTGATCGAGGCCACCTGCCCGTCGGACCGCGGCGCCAACACCTTCGACGAATGACGTGCCCGGCCGCGAAGAGAGACGAATGACGAGCCCCCACGCGAAGAGAATCGCCGTCGTCCCCGGCGACGGCATCGGACCCGAGGTGACGCGCGAAGCCGTGCTCGTCCTCGAACGCCTCGGCGAGACTCACGGCGTCCGGCTGGAGTTCACACACTTCGACTGGGGCGCCGACAAGTATTTGAGCGAGGGCGTGACGCTGCCCGAGGGGGCGCTCGACATGCTCTCGCGCGAGTTCGACGCCGTCTTCGCGGGGGCCTTCGGCGACCCGCGCGTGCCGTCGAACCGGCACGCCGAAGACATCCTGCTCGGGATGCGGCGCGGCCTCGACCTCTACATCAACCTGCGGCCCGTGCGCCTGCTCCACCCGCGGCTCACGCCCCTGCGCGACCGCTCGGAGGCCGACATCGACTTCGTCGTCTTCCGCGAGAACACCGAGGGCGCCTACTGCGGGGCCGGCGGCTTCCTCAAGAAGGGCACGCCCGACGAGATCGCCACGCAGGAGGAGCTGAACACGCGGCGCGGCGTCGAGCGCATCGTCGTCGCGGCCTTCGAGTACGCGCGCGAGAAGGGGAGGCGGCGCGTGACGATGGCCGACAAGTCGAACGTCCAGCGGTTCGGCGGCGACCTCTGGCAGCGCACCTTCCGCGAGGTCGCGGCCCGCTACCCGGACCTTGAGGCCAACCACCAGTACGTTGACGCCATGACCATGTTCATGGTCCTCGACCCCGGCCAGTACGGCGTCGTCGTCACCAGCAACCTCTTCGGCGACATCCTGACAGACCTCGGCGCGGCCCTTCAGGGCGGGCTCGGCCTGGCGGCCTCGGGCAACATCCACCCCGGCCGCGTCTCCCTCTTCGAGCCCGTCCACGGCAGCGCGCCGCCGCTCGCCGGCAAGGCACAGGCCAACCCGGCCGGGGCTATTCTGAGCGCGGCCCTGATGCTAGAATACCTGGGACAAGCCGAGGCGGCGGCGGCCGTCGAGAGGGCGGTCAAAGGGGCGATAGCGGCCGGCGAGACGACGCGCGATCTGGGCGGCCGACTCTCGACGCACGAGGCCGGCGAGAGCGTCAGGAGGAGGATCGGGGGGGCCTGAGCTTCGTCCGAACAACGCTTCGGCCGGAGCGGGCGGCGGCCGCCGCGCGTGCGACCGGCGGGTCACGGTTCGCTGTCCACTGCTGTTATGACTAGAGGGCAAGAAACGGCGCAGAGGCTCATCGCCATCCTCGTCATCATGGCGATGCTCGGCGTGATGGGCATCCCTCTGACTGTGATCCTCTTCTTCGCCACCGTGGTCTACTTCGTCTGGCGCGCCGTCCAGCGGTCGGAGCAGCAGGACGTTAAGAACATCTTCGACTTCTACATCGCGGCCAACGAAATCCTGCGCGAGGACGAGAAGAGGTGGTACGGCTTCGAGGTCGGCCACGCCATCGGCGACGGCGAGCGCGTCCTGCACCTGCTGCCCGACCCCCCGCCGCTCGTCTACTTCACGCTCGGCGCGCTCTACCACCGCGTCGGCGACCACGCCTCGGCCGCCGAACACCTGGCCTACGTCCTCGAAGACGAGCGCGGCGACGAGCTCAGCCTGCTCCGCCCCTCGCCCGAGCTGCGGCGCTACGTCGAAGTGCTGCGCCGCATCGAGCGCGACCCGGCCGACGCCCCGCAGACTATGGCCGCCATGCGCAGCCTCGAACGCGCCCGCCGCACCCGCGCCGCGCAGATGCTCGAAGAGAGCCGCGCGCACCTGAGCGCCGCCGCCCGCGAGACGGCCGCGGTCGGGAAGCCGCGCGAGGAGCGGGAGGAGCGCGAGGAGGCGACGCTGCACGCGGTGCCCGGCGCGAAGCGGCCGCTGCCGCCCGCCGTGCCGTCGCCCATCTCCGAAATCCTCCACGACCTCTACGAGGAGAAGGAGAAGAAGACGGCCTGAGGCCGTCACGTCCGCGGGGAGAAGATGCGACCCGCGCCCGGCCGGAGACGTGAGAGAGGAACGGCGGACGACGCTTGAAGTCGTCCGCCGTTCCTCTCTCGCCGTCCGGATGCCGCCGTCCGCATCTTTCCCCGCGGCGGCGCGTTCGGCGGGGGCGTCACACGAACTGCTCCGGCCGCCTCGGCCGTCACTTCGCAGCCGGCGGTGCGGGGAGCATCCTGCCCAGGTCGAAGGCGTAGGCCGACTGCGTGTTGCTGAGGGCGATGAGCCGGTCGCCGGCAAGACTGAACCGGAGGAAGGCCGCGCTGCCGCCGATGACGAAGCCGCCGCGGCGGTCGCCGCTGTCGAGGTCGTAGAGCGAGACTTCGCCGGGGAAGTTCTCGACCGCGAGCAGGTTGCGCCGGGGGTTGATGGCCGCCCTGCTGCCGAAGAAGCGGTGGCGCAGCTCGCCCTCCTTGAGCGAGTAGACCAGCACGCGCCCCTGCGAGTCGTTCAGCACCAGCCAGTCGCCCTCCGAGCGCCCCTGGCCCACGTCGAACGACCCCTTACCGGTTTCGAGCAGCATGGCGCCGACAACGTTGCGGGCGAAGGCGTCAACCACCTCGACCAGGTAGTCGTCGGCCTTGTTGCCGAGCGCGTCGGCCTTAGATTGCAGCGCGGGCGACTCCTTGAGCCTGGCCTTGCCGGCGTCGGTGCCGAGGCGCCAGAAGAAGACGAGGCGGCCGCTGTAGGCGTCGAAGGAGTACTCGGGCGCCTCCTTCTGGAAGTCGCGCGTCCAGATCACCTTGTCTTCGACGAAGTCTTTGAGCTCGAAGCGCACTTCGCGGCGCAGGTCGGACTCCTCCGACCGAGTGACGCCGAAGTTGGCGGTCAGGCTACCCAAAACCCTCTGCTCACTCTTCTTTTCTTCTTTCTTCCCGTCCTTCCTGCTCGCCTCCTTGAGACTCGTGCGGAGCAGGACGAAGCGGCCGTGCTGGCGTGCGCCGCGCTCGGGCAGGTGGCGGACTGCGTCGGCCGCCTCCGTGTGGGGGTTGAGCAACACGAGGCTGTGCGGCGCGTCGTCGAGGGCAGGGAAGTCGCCGACGCCGACGCCGTCCTCGCCGATGGCGCCGCCCTTGAAGCCGCGGACGTACATCTTGCGCTCGCCGGTCTTGAGGTTCCAGAGCCCGCCGCGGGTCTTCGAGGAGAGCAGCAGCCAATCGAAGTTGTCGGAGACTTCGGCCGCGTCGAGGCCGCTGATGGAGGCGACCGGGATTTCGACGGTGCCCACGTCCTTACTGTCGAACCTCTTCTCGGCCGCGTTGTAGCTCACTTCACGGATGAGCAGCTTGCCGTTGGCCGCTTCGTAGGCCATCAGGTTGTTCCAGAGCGTGCCGTCCTCCTTGTTGAGGCCCGAGGCGAGGATGCCCTTCTTCAGGTCGAAGACGCCCATCTTGACGTTCGACAGCGGCTTGACGACGACGTAGTCGGGGTTGGCCGTCCGCTTGATCTGCTGGGCCGAGAACTGGAACTTCTGGAGGCGCTTGCCGGACGGGAACGAGAAGAGGCCGGCGTCGTCAGCCTTCCAGGAGGGCTGGCCGAGGACCGTGCCCGAGTCGAGGAAGACGTAGGGGCGTGAAGAGACCTTCTTGAGGTCGCCGCCGATGCCGGCCGGCTTGAGCGTCGTAAGGTCGAGGGCGAAGGCCGCGTTCTCCGTCTCGTCCTCGGTCATGCCGTCGATCTTGAGGCGGAAGCGGTACTTCTCCGACCGGCTGAACATGACGTAGCGGGCGTCGGGCGAGAACTCGATGCGGAAGAAGCTGCCGCGGCCCTCGCCGTCGCCGCCGCGCGCGTTCATCAGCCACGTCAGGTACTCGAAGAGCGAGAGCTGGTAGAAGTCCTTCTTCTCCCAGACCTTCTGCCCGGTGCGCGTGTCGAGGAGGTTGACGGCCGTCGAGATGTCGACGCAGGCGAGGTAGTTGCCGTCGGGCGACAGCTTGTGTTCCCAGCAGTCGCGGCGCAGGACCAGCTCGCGCACCTCCGCCGGGCGGCGGCCCGCCACGCTCCACTTCTCGTAGCGCAGCCCCTCGGTCGTGAAGACGATGAACCGGCCGTCGGGCGTGAAGGCGGCCTCGCGCGCGCCCTCGACCGGTATCTGGAAGAGGACCGCCAGCGTCTCGCGCTCGATGACCGTGATGGCGAAGTCGTCCTGCGCGAGCAGGTACTTGCCGTCGGGGCTGAAGGCGAAGTGGCTCACGTCGCTGCGGAGCTTCGGCGCCAGCTCTTTCTTCCAGAGCAGGCCGGGCAGGTCCTCGCGGCGGTCGGTCTCGCGGAAGGAGACGACGGCCGCCTGCCAGGCCAGGAAATCTTCGGTGGCGCGGGCCGCGCGCCCCTCGCGGCAGGTGGGCGAGAGCTGCTTGGTGGCGTTAATCATCTCGCGCAGCCGCTTCTGCTCGGGGCGGGTGCCGCCGAAGAGGTCGGAGAACCAGCTCCCGGTCTTGCCGCCGGTCTCGGTCAGGCGGTCGAAGAAGGAGGTGAAGGAGGCCGGGTCGTAGCCGGCCGCGGCCATGGCGAAGACGCCGATTCGGTCGGCTTCGAGCTGCTGCTCGTTCTCGTGCCCGCCCCGGCGCGAGACGCGCTTGGTCCGCGCCCGCTCGATCAGGAGGTTGTACTTCTCGGTCACGTCCTTGCGGTCGCCGAGCGAGGTGACGTTCAGGATTTTCCGCAACGACTCGGAGATGTCGGTGGCGCCGTGGCGGACGACGGCGTGGCCCAGCTCGTGCGCGATGACGCCGGCCAGCTCGTCCTCGTTGTTCGAGAAGGCCACCAGCTTGCGCGAGAGCAGGACGTGGCCGCCCGGCAGGTTGAAGGCGTTGGCCTCGGGCAGCTCGATGAGGTGGAAGCGGAAGCGGAGGCCGGTCTGCGGCACGTGGCGCGCGATGCGGTTGCCGATCTCGTTGACGTAGGCCAGCAGCTTCTCGTCGCGGATGAAGCGGATTTCGCCGGCCAGGTTCTGAATCGTCAGCTCGCCGAAGATCATCTCCTGCTCGGGCGTGAACAGGTTGGAAGACTTCGCGTTGGCGACGATGGGGGGCGGCGAGCAGTCCTGGGCGGCGGCCCAGGGCGAGACGAAGAGGGCGGTCAACAGCAGGGCGAGGGAAAACTTACCGAACATCACTTGTTCTCCGGTAGAAGCGGCGTCCGGGCGGAGCGCCGGCCAGGGGTTTGAAGGAGGCTCGAAGGCCGTCTGCGCTACGGAACGCAAACCCTGCGGGCGGATCAAGCGTCCGGCGTGTAAGGCGCCGGAGCCGCGCGCATTCTAGCACCTTGCGCGGCCTGGCCCGAAACCCCGCCGAAGCCCCGCCGGCCCGCCGCGCCCCGCGCCCGTCACGCGCCCCGCGCCCTGCGCCCGCCCCGCACGCCCGTCGCACTCGCCGGGCCTGTCGCGTGCCGCGCGCGGCGCCCGGCCTCGCCGCGCGCGCGCGCATCTGCTATAAGTCGGCCCATGCTCACCGCAGAGATCGTCGCCGTCGGCTCGGAGCTGCTGACGCCCTTCCGCACCGACACCAACAGCCTGTGGCTGACCGACAGGCTCAACTCGGTCGGCGTCGAGGTCAAGCTGAAGACCATCGTCGGCGACGACGACGCGCGCCTCGAAGAGACCATCCGCGACGCGCTCAAGCGCTCCTCCTGCGTCGTCCTGACGGGGGGCCTCGGGCCGACCGAGGACGACATCACGCGCAAGATCGCCGCCCGCGCCCTCGGGCGCCGCCTCGCCCTCGACGAGCGCGTGCTCGAAGACATCCGCGCCAAGTTCATGCACTGGGGGCGCAGGATGCCCGAGATCAACTCGCGGCAGGCGATGGTCATCGAGGGCGCGCAGGTGCTCGACAACCCGAACGGCACGGCGCCCGGCATGTACGTCGAGCACGAGGGGCGCGTCGTCGTTTTGCTGCCGGGGCCGCCGCGCGAGATGCGGCCGATGTTCGAGGGGCTGGTACTGCCGCGCCTGTCGGAGAGGGCGGGCGGCGTGCGCGTCGTCCGGCGCGTCCTGCGGGTGGCGGGCCTCGGCGAGTCGGCCGTGGACGCGGCCATCGCGCCCGTCTACACGCAGCACAGGAACCCGCAGACCACCATCCTCTTCAACAACACCGACATCGAGATTCAACTGACGGCGCAGGCCCCGACCGAGCGCGAGGCGGAGTTGCTGCTCGACGGGCTGGCCGGCCAGATCGAGGAGCGGCTCGGCGACGCCGTCTTCGCCTTCCGCGGCGAGACGATGGAGGAGGTGGTCGGCCTGCGGCTCGCCGTCACGGGCTTCACGCTCGCGGTCGCCGAGAGCTGCACGGGCGGGCTCATCTCGCACCGCCTGACCGAAGTGCCGGGCTCTTCGAGCTACTTCATGGAGGGCGTCGTCACCTACTCGAACGAGGCGAAGACGCGCCTGCTCGGCGTGCCCGAAGAGATGATCGGGCGGCACGGGGCGGTCAGCGCGGAGGTGGCCGAGGCGATGGCCGAGGGGGCGCGCAGGCGCGCCGGCACGGACTTCGGGCTTTCGGTGACGGGCGTCGCCGGGCCGGGCGGCGGGACGGAAGAGAAGCCGGTCGGCCTCGTCTTCGTCGCCCTGTCCGACGACGCGCACACGGAGCACCGGCGGCTCATGCTGCCCGGCGACCGTCAGTTGATTCGCTGGCGCTCGTCGCAGGCCGCGCTCGACCTCCTGCGCCGCCGGCTCATCTGACCTGCGCCGCCGCACCTTGTCCGGCCGTTCGCCCGCTTGTTATAGTTCGGGCAACGCGCGCCCGAACCGCTCTCTTCGTGCCGGTCTGATACGAATGCTTCACGCGCTCGTCCTGGCTCTCGCATACCTGCTCGGCTCCGTGCCCTTCGGTTATCTGATCGTGCGGGCGAGGGGCGGGGGCGACGTGCGGGCACACGGCTCGGGCGGCACGGGCGCGACCAACGTCTCGCGGCGCGCGGGGCGGGGCGCCGGAGTCCTGACGCTCGCGCTCGACGCGGCGAAGGGCGCGGCGGCCGTGCTTCTGGCCCGCTACCTGCTGGCCGAAGACTTCGGGGTCAACTGGTGGGTGGCCGCCTCGGCGCTCGCGGCCGTGCTCGGCCACGTCTTCCCGGTCTGGCTCCGCTTCCGCGGCGGGAAGGGCGTGGCGACCGGCCTCGGCGTCTTCACGAGCCTCGCGCCGCTCGCGGTGCTCGCGGTGCTGCCGGTCTTCGTCGCGGTGGTCTGGGCGACGCGCTACGTTTCGCTCGGCTCGATTACGGCGGCGGCGGCGCTGCCCGCCGCGGTCTGGCTGCTCGGCGGACGCGGGCTGCCGGCCGAGCAGTCGGCCCCGCTGCTCGCGGCGGCCCTCCTCGGCGGCGCGGTCGTCGTCGTCATGCACCGGGCCAACATCGGCCGCCTCCTTCGCGGCCAGGAAAACAAGTGGAAGTGACGAGTGACGAGTGACAAGTGACAAGTGACAAGGGAGAGTGAGCAGTGATGGGTAACAGGAAAGAGTGGCGAGTCAGAGGTGACGTGTGATGAGAGTCAAAGACTCTTCTTACTCGTCACTCGTCACCCGTCACTCGTCACTCGTCACTCGTCACTCGTCACGGCCTTTATGCGTGTAGCGGTCATCGGGGCGGGCGGCTGGGGGACGGCGCTGAGCATTCTGGCGGCCGGCGCAGGGCACGAGGTCCGGCTCTGGTCGCGCAACGCCGAAGTGATCGAAGAGATCAACCGCGCCCGCGTCAACTCAGTCTACCTGCCGGGGCGGGAGATACCGGCGGGCGTCGAGGCGGGCGCCGACCTGGGCCGGGCCGCGGGGGGGGCGCAGCTCCTGATCCTGGCCGCGCCGTCGCACGCGTTGCGCGAGATTCTGACGAGCCTGCGGGCAAAGGTCGGGGGCGGCGCCGTCTACGTGAGCGCGGCCAAAGGCGTCGAGGTCGAGACGGGGATGCGCGTCTCCGAGGTCGTCGGGGCGGTTGCGGGCGCTGCGGCCCGGCGCCGTTTCGTCTGCCTCTCCGGCCCGTCGTTCGCGCGCGAGGTGGCGGCCGGACATCCCACCGCGGTCGTCGCCGCCTGCGAAGACGAGGGACTGGCGCGGCTCGTGCAGGAGTCCCTGAGCGTCGGCAACTTCCGCGTCTACACGAACGCCGACGTGACGGGCACGGAGCTGGGCGGGGCCGTCAAGAACGTGATGGCGCTCGCGGCCGGGATGGTGGCCGGGCTCGGCCTCGGCGCTAACAGCGTGGCGGCGCTCGTCACGCGCGGTCTGGCAGAGCTGACGAGGCTCGCGCTGGCCGAAGGTGCGCGGCCCGAGACGTTGATGGGGCTGGCGGGCCTCGGCGACCTGCTGCTGACCTGCACGGGCGAGCTTTCGCGCAACCGCTTCGTCGGCCGGGAGCTGGGGCGCGGGCGCGCTTTGGCCGACGTGCTCGCCGGGATGAAAGAGGTGGCCGAGGGCGTCAGGACGACGCGGGCCGTCAGGCTGCTGGCCGCGCGAAGCGGCGTCGAGATGCCGATAGTCAACGAGGTCCACGCGGTCCTCTACGAAGGCAGGGGGGCGCACGAGGCGGTCGGGGCCCTGATGTCGAGGCCGCTTAAGGGCGAGTTCGAGGGCGAGTTCGAGGGCGCGGGCGGTTGAGCTTGGGCGACGAGCGCGGCGCCGGTGTCCGGACGGCGCCCGCGTATCGTCGGGGGGAATGATTGATGGCCGAAGGCGAGAAGGTGATAGTGACGAACCGCGCGGCTTTCCACGAGTACCACATCCTGGACAAGTACGAGGCGGGCGCCGCCCTGACCGGCACGGAGGTCAAGAGCGTGCGCGCCGGCAACATTCAGTTGAAGGACTCTTACGTGACTGTGCGCGACGGCGAGGCGTGGCTCCTGAACGCCCACGTCTCGCCCTACTCGCACGGCAACCGTGAGAACCACGATCCGGTCCGCGCGCGCAAGCTCCTGCTCCACCGCCGCGAGATCGAGAAGCTCGACGACCAGGCCACCACCAAGGGCATGACGCTCGTCGTCACCCGCGTCTACCTCAAGGGCGGGCGCGTCAAATTTGAAATAGGCGTGGCTCGTGGTAAAAAACTCTACGACAAGCGAGAGACCGAGATGCGCCGCACAGTGGAGCGTGAGGCCCGCGCCCAGTTGAAAGAGCGCGGCAGAGACAACTGAGATTTGAAACAGGGAAAGGCAGAGTATGGAGATTCAGACCAGCAGCGGGCTCTACGCTGAAGCGGACGTGCAGGCCCTAGCCGTCGCTGTCTTCAAGGATGAGAAGGCCGACGAGGGGCTCCTCAAGGAACTCGACGACGCGACGGGCGGGCTCGTCCGTTCGATTCTTGAAGCCGAGGAGTTGAAGGGCAAGGAGGGCGAGACGGCCTACGTCCACCTCCCCGCGGGCGGGGGGCTCAAGGCCCGGCGCCTGCTGCTCGTCGGCGTCGGCGAGCGCGCAGACTACCGCCTCGCCCAGGTCTCGCAGTTCGCCGGCGCGGCCGTCCGCACCCTGCGCGGGCGCAACGCCCGCACCATCGGCCTCGTTCCCCGCTTCGAGGGCGACGACCTCGCCAGCTCCGTCTCGGCCGCCGCCGAGGGCTCCGTCATCGCCCTCTACGACCCCGACAAGTACCGCACGGCCGAGAAGGAGGAGAAGCCAATCGACCGCGTCGTCATCGTCGCCGCGGCCGTCGGCGACGAGGAGATGCGCCGCGCGGCCGAGCGCGGACGCGTCGTCGGCGAGTCGGTCAACTTCACGCGCGACCTCGCCAACGAGCCCGGCGGACACCTGACGCCGACCATCATGGCCGAGCGCGCGCAGGAGATGTCGAACCAGTTCGGCCTCGAAATCGACGTGCTCGACCAGGCCCGCATGGAGCAGGAGGGCATGGGCGCGCTCCTCTCGGTCGCCCGCGGCTCGGACCAGCCGCCGAAGATGATGGTCCTCAAGTACACGCCCGAGGGGGCGGGCGAGCCCGCCCCCGGCGACGACTACCTCGCCCTCGTCGGCAAGGGCATCACCTTCGACACCGGCGGCATCTCGATCAAGCCGAGCGAGAACATGGAGCTGATGAAGTACGACATGACGGGTGGCGCCACAGTCCTCGGCGTCATGCGCGCCGTCGCCCAGCTCAAGCCCCCGATTCCGGTCCTCGGCCTCGTACCCGCCACCGAGAACATGCCTTCGGGCAAGGCCACTAAGCCCGGCGACGTGGTCCGCGCCATGACGGGCAAGACCATCGAGGTCATCAACACCGACGCAGAGGGGCGCCTGATCCTGGCCGACGCCATCGCCTACGCCAGGAAACTCGGCGCGACCCGCGTCATCGACATGGCGACGCTCACGGGCGCCGTCAGCATCGCCCTCGGCGACGTGAACACCGGCATCATGGGCACCGACCAGGAACTCATCAACGAGGTGATCGAGTCGGGGCGCGAGGTCGGCGAGAAGTTCTGGCAGTTGCCGCTCGACAAGGAGTACTCGAAGCAGATCAAGTCTGACATCGCCGACATCAAGAACGTCGGCGGGCGCAAGGCCGGCACCATCACCGCCGCGGCCTTCCTCAAGGAGTTCGCCGACGGGCTCTCCTGGGCGCACCTCGACATCGCCGGCACGGCCTGGGGCGACGAGGCCAAGCCCTTCCGCTCGAAGGGGCCGACGGGCGTCGCCGTCCGCACGCTCGTCAACTTCGTCGAGCGCCAGGCGCGCGCGGCTGGCGGGGGCCGGGGTTAAAACTATGGGCGGATGACCCCTCCCGGCGCGGCCTTGAGTGACACGACGCGGGCGTCCACAATTGTGGACGCCCGCGTCCGCGTTTGTAGACAGTTGGCGTTCCCTCGGAACACACTTTTCCATATTTTCGGCCAAAGTTATGCACGGGATGAGCGGCACCGTCGTTGCAAGCCGTAAAGAAAACGGGTCGGGGGGCGCTCAAAAAAGTCCTCGCCCCCCTCGGAGGCCGCCCGAGGAACCGGCGGCGTCAGTCCCGGCCCGAAGTCCTCACAAACGCGCCCGTCCCGCACCTGAATTACCGTGTGAACACTGTCCTCACCCCGGTAACTTAAGGCGGGACGGGCGCGTTTATCTCATGCTATATTGTCACCCGGCGGACCCTCTCCTCGGCCCGCGCGAAGGCTTCCCGGAAAAGGTTTGCGGCGTCTAAATTCCGGCGACGCGAAGGCGGCCACGGGTGGAACGCGGTGGTTGATTTCTACAAAGTTCTGGGCGTAAACAGGGCGGCGACCGCGGTCGAGATCAAGTCGGCCTACCGCCGGCTGGCCCGCGAGCGCCACCCGGACCTCAACGGCGGCTCCGACGCCGCGGCGCGCGACTTCGCCCTCGTCTCGCTGGCCTACCGCACCCTCAGCGACCCCCAGGAGCGGGCCTACTACGATACGCAACTCCGGCGAGGCTACGCCCAGGACTCGGCCGGTTCAGTCTTCCACTCGCACAATCCGCACGCGCAGAGGATGCGCCGGATGGCCGTGCAGGCCCGTTTCGACCGCGTCGTGGACCGCATCATCGAGGCCGAGCGGCGCGAGACCTTCGCCCTCCAGCAGGCCGTCTTCACGACCGTCACGCTCTTCCTCTCGACCTTCTTCGTCGCCTGGTTCAAACCGAACATCTGGACTCACATACAGCTCTTCGGGCGGGCCGTGCTGGTCTCGCTGGCGCTGATCGGCCTCTGGCACCTGTTCGTGCGGCTCAAGGCCGGCTTCGAGCACTACACTTACAAGCCGAAGTCGGTCCACGATTCGCTGATTAACGCCGAGGACTCGGGGCCGGAGAAGCCCTTCACGCGGTTCGCGGCCTCGACCTTCCTGATCTTCGGCTTCGGGGTGAGCCTCGGGGCCGGCCTTCTCCTCGGCGAGCAGATCAGCCAGTCGCCACTCTTCAAGTACCTGCCCGCGCTCTTCGGCGCGCAGTTCCGCCTAGACCACTTCGTCTTCCCCCCCATCGCCGTCCTCATCGTGGACCTGCTCCACACCATCGCGGCCAAGATAGACTGACGGCTCCGGGGCCGTCCTCCGCGCGGCACTGCGCGGCCGTGCGCGCGAACATCACGACCTTGCCTGCCCGTCCATCGTCGTGTATATTTCGCCGCAAGTCAGGTTCAGCTACATTCTAAAGTCGCCAGCTCGACAGGGAAGGACAGGCTGAGGCCGCAAGGCCGGCGGGCAGTTTCGCGCGCCGGCGCGCTGCCGGACGAGGCGGGGCGGCCCGCCGTCATACTCGGCTGGGAAGACAAAAAGAGGGCTTGCCGACAGAGTTAAGCACAGCCACGGTGCCAATGAACCCACCGGGCGCGCACGCCGCGCCGCAGACGAGAGCCGACGGCCCGCGCACAGACGAGCGCGGCCCCCGAGCCGCGAGTTGACCCGCGGCCGCTTGGCTCCGCTGGAGAAGGGAGCCGAACGATGGCAAAGCGGATCGACGACAGACAGCGACTCGCCCTCAGGCTCGAACACCTGAGCGACACGGAAGTCCACGAAGTTCTCGACTACATCTCGATCATGGAGGCGATGCGCCGCGCGTCGGCCAACGTCCCGGCATGGGACGACGAGCTGGTCGCGATGCTCGCCGACTCAGAAGAGAACAAGCGCGCCCGCCAGGCTTTCGAGTGGGAGTCGGTCCGCCGCCGCGCCGAGCGCCGCGCGGCCCTGAGCGTTCCGGCCCGCGCATGAAGAGAGTCGCGCTCGCCTCGCCACGCCACCCCGGCCCCGCGCCCGCACCCCGCAAATCGGCGCGGCGGGCTTCTTCGTCTCTCGCGCCGCTCCTGCTCTCAGCCATTTCGCTCACGACAACTCTTACTTTTTACCTGCCGCTGGTGGAGGCGGCCGGACACGCTCGCGCGCTACAGGAGGCTGACCGTGCGGCCGCGCTCACGCCGCTCCAGAGCGCCGTCAGGGCACAGGCCGAGCGCCTCTCGTCGGCGGACGCCGAGGTGAGGCGCGACGCCGTGATGAGGTTGCGGGCGCTGGCCCGGCCGGAGGCTTCGCGGGCTGCCCTCCCGGCGCTCGGCGACGCCTCGGCGTCGGTTCGCGCCGTAGCGGCCCACGCCGTCCTGTCGCTCGGGCCACACGAGGCAGCGGCCCACGTCGCGCCGCTGCTCAGGGACCGAGACGAGTTCGTCAGGCGCGAGGCCGCTTACGCGCTCGGGCGGACAGGCACCGCGGCGGTCGTGCCGCTCGTCAATGCGCTTGAGACCGACCGCTCGGCCGCGGTCCGCGGGGCCGCGGCGGTCGCGCTCGGTCAGTTGGCCGACACGGCGGCGCTGCCCGCGCTCGCCAACTCGCTCGCGGCGAGCATACCTGCGCCGGGCTTCTCGGACCGCGGAGGCCGGCGCAGGGCCGAGCGTGATGAGTTCGTCAGGCGCGCGGCTGCCGTCGCCCTCGGGGCAGTCGGCAGCCGCGCGGCAGTTCCGGCCCTGACCGCGACCCTCTCGGACGAGCGAACGCCCGACGACGTGCGGCGCGAGTCGGCCGCTGCGCTCGGCCGGATCGGCGACCCTGCCGCCGCCCCCGCGTTGCGCGCCGCGCTCGACTCGCGCGACCCGCACCTCGCCCGCCTCGCCCTGGACGCGCTCCGCCGAATCGGCGGCCCGGTGCCGCCCGCCGCGCCCTGAGGTGGCCGGCCGGAAGCGCACACCGGGGCGGATGTGTTCGTCGAAAAAGCGAAGGCCGGGGAGAATCATTCTCCCCGGCCTTCGCTTTCGTCACGTGCCGGCCGTGCCTACGACGCACGGCTACAAGTGCGGTTTAACCCTCGGCCTTGTCGCCGCGCCCCTGCCCCTTGCGTGCGACCCGCGCCTGCGGGAGCGCGAGAGCTGCGCCGTCGGACTTGGCCCGCGGCTCGTCGTCCGCGTCGTGGCGCTCCTGCGGCTCGGCGATGAGCGCGCCGCCCGAGCGTTTCGAGAAGACGAGCTTGCCGTTCTCATTCAGGTCAACGTAGACAAGGTCGCCGAGACCAACCTGCTCGGTCGCCACCAGGTTCGAGAGCGGGTAGACGAGGAACCTCTCGACGGCCCGCTTGAGGTGACGCGCGCCGTACTTGAAGTCGATGCCCTCTTCGAGCAGGAACTGCTTGGCCGCGTCCGAGCACTGGAAGACGAACTTGGTGCCGGCGCCGCGCATGATCCGGTCCTGCACGGCTTGAAGTTCGAGATCGAGAATCTGCTTGAGGTGGTGCTCCTTCAGAGAGCGGAAGACGACCACCTTGTCAATGCGGTTCATGAACTCGGGCGAAAACTTCTTGCGCGCCGCCTCGACCGCGGTGCGGTAAATCTTCTGGTCGACCTCGGTGTCGTTCGGGTTGCGCTGCCCCTGCGAGGGCGCGAACCCTATGCCGCCCGAAATGAGCTCGCTCATCTCGCGGGCGCCGAGGTTCGAGGTCATGATGACCATCGTCTTCGAGAAGTCGACGCGCCGGTTGTCGCCGAGCGTCAGCGTCGCCTTGTCGAGGATGCCGAGGAGAAGCTGCCACAGGCTGTCGGACGCCTTCTCGATCTCGTCGAAGAGGACGAGCGAGAGCTTCGTCTCCTCGGTGTGGAACCGCTCCAGGTTCTCCTGCGTCAGCATCGGCGAGGTCTCGCGGTGGCCGAGGTAGCCCGGCGGGCTGCCGATGAGCTTGGCGATCTCGTGCGAGTGCTGGAACTCGGCGCAGTCGATCTTGATGACGGCGTTCGGGTCGTCGAAGAGGACCTCGGCCGCGGCCTCGACCACGCGCGTCTTGCCCGAGCCCGTCGGACCCAGAAAGAGCATCGTGCCGACCGGCCGGTTCGGCGGGTTCATCCCGGCCAGGAAAATCTGATAGAGCCCGGACATGCGGCGCACCGCGCGCTCCTGGCCGACGATGCGGGCCAGCAGCTTCTCCTCGAACTCCTGCGCGCGAGGGCTCTTCTGGTCGGGGTCCAGGGGGACAGTACTGTGCTTGATCGTCTCTCTTTCCATTTCTGCAACCATGGGCCGCTCTCCTTGATGGGGCGCCGATGCCGGGGCACGAGGTTGGGGGCAGAGCCGCCGCGAGTGGCGGCCGCCGGCCTCGCGGGCCGCGTCACCGTTCATGCTCCATGCAAAGAGCGAACCGCTGAACTTTAAGATGAGAAGGGATGAGCCGCGGTTTGCCCCGGGCCTGGGATCGGCCGAAGCGGCCCGATAAACGAGAGCACTATATATACGACCCCGGCCTTTTTGTCACCACAAAATGTTCGAGAAAAGTAAAAAATTTTCCTGGACGGCCGCGTCGCTCCGGGCGGCGCCGGCTGGCACTTTTCGTCATCGGCGGGGTGACACTAAACGTCCGTTTCCGAAATTTTGAACCGGCCGCGCGCACCGAAAAGTCTGCCGCGGGGAGCCGGGCGCGCCAAAAGGTGTGGGCTACGCGGCGGCGCGCGCGGCCGAAAAAGAGAGCGGGCTAGACGGCCTTTTAGAGCCGTCTAGCCCGCTACTCCGTATCCGGCTGCGCGCACGCCGGGACGGCCCCGTTCAGTCGTAGTATTCGAGGCCGAGGTGCGTAATGAGGTCTTCGCCGCGCAGGTGGCGGAGCGTGTTCTTGAGCTTCATGAGCTGGATGAAGATGTCGTGCTCGGGGTAGAGGCCGGGCGCGGTCATCGGCGACTTGAAGTAGAAGGAGAGCCACTCCTGCGTGCCCTTCATCCCGACGCGCTGCGCGAGGTCGAGGAAGAGGGCGAGGTCGAGGACGAGGGGCGCGGCCAGGATCGAGTCGCGGCAGAGGAAGTCGATCTTGATCTGCATCGGGTAGCCGAGCCACCCGAAGATGTCGATGTTGTCCCAGCCCTCCTTGTTGTCGCCGCGCGGCGGGTAGTAGTTGATGCGGACGACGTGCGAGAAGTCTTTGTAGAGCTGCGGGTAGACATCGGGCTGGAAGATGTATTCGAGGACGGAGAGCTTCGACTCCTCCTTCGTCTTGAACGACTCGGGGTCGTCTAAGACCTCGCCGTCGCGGTTGCCGAGGATGTTGGTCGAATACCACCCGTGCAGGCCGAGCATGCGGGACTTGAGGCCGGGCGCGAGGATGGTCTTCATCAGGGTCTGGCCGGTCTTGAAGTCCTTGCCGCAGACGGGGACGTTGTTTTCGGCGGCCAGCTCCAACATCGCCGGGAGGTCCACGGTCAGGTTCGGCGCGCCGTTGGCGAAGGGGACGCCCGACCTCAGCGCCGCGTAGGCGTAGATCATCGAGGGCGCGATGGCCTTGTGGTTGTCGCGGAGCGCCTTCTCGAAGCTCCTGACCGTCTTGTGGACGGCGTGGGGCTTGAGGAAGATTTCGGTCGAGGCGGCCCAGACCATGACGAGGCGCGTGCAGCGGTTCCGGCGCTTGAACTCGGCGATCTCCTCGATGAGCTGTTCGGCCAGCTCCATCTTCGTCGCGCCCTCCTTGACGTTCGTGCCGTTGAGACGCTTGACGTACTGCTGGTCGAAGACGGCCTTCATCGGCTTGATCTTCTGGAGAGGGGTCTTGAGCTGTGCGAGCAGCTCCTTTTCGAGGACGCCGGCGGTGAGCGCGGCCTCGTAGGCCGAGTCGGGGAAGATGTCCCAGGCGCCGAAGACGATGTCGTCGAGCGAGGCGAGGGGGACGAAGTCCTTGATGAGCGGCGAGCGGTTATCGGTGCGACGGCCTAAGCGGATGGTGCCCATCTGCGTGAGGCTGCCGACCGGCTCGGCCAGCCCCTTCTTGATGGCCTCGACCCCGGCGATGAAGGTCGTGGTGACGGCCCCGAGGCCGACGAGCAGCACCCCGAGCTTACCCTTCGCGGGCGCGATCTCGACGCCCTTCATATCTTCTGCTGACACTTAGACTAATTCTCCTTCTCGAATGATGAGAGTGAGGATAAAGGAACGCCGCCGCGCGCGTCTCGCCGTATCTTGCTCAATTGTGGCCGGGGATTGCTCAAAGAAGGGCGGAGGGCGGTTCGGCGAGTCGCCACGCGCGTAACCGCGGGCCGGGCGTCCGAGGGCGCCGCCCCCGACGGGCTCAAAGCGCAGAGGCCGCGCCGGGCTTAACTGCCACGTCGCGGCCTCTCGTCTGATCTTCGCGGGCGTGCCCGCCGGGCTCCGTACCGGTTACGGCGCCGTGAGGCGCTGCCGGACGGGCGCAGCCTGGGGCGCGCGGCTCACTCGTCGCGTCGCAGGAGGCTGGCGGCGACGGCGGCCAGCTCCGCCAGCTCCACAGGCTTCGAGACGTGCATCTGGTAGCCAGCCCTCAGCGCCTGCATCCGGTCCTCGGCTCGCGCGTATGCCGTCAGCGCCACCGCCGGCACACGGCCACCGCG
>DASQMB010000080.1:0-82758 GCA_035645715.1 Pyrinomonadaceae bacterium | reverse complement strand
GCTCGCCAGCTGCCACGGGAAGGGGGCGAACAGGAGGTAGACGGCGCCCAAGGGGATGGCCGAGAGCGCGCCCGAGGTGGTCGAAACGTCCACGTCGCGGCCGAAGCCCGATTGCCCGGACTGCGCTAAATCAGCGCGGCTGCGCTGCACGGCTTCGAGGTTGCCGTAAGACTCCAACTGCGTGCCGGCCGAGCGCAGCACGCCGAACTGGATCATCGCCAGCCCGACCACCAGCATGATAAAGACCTGCCGCACCACGCTCTTGATCGAGACCTTGCCCGCCCCGATGAGGAAGGCGCCGGCCACCGAGGCCGCCATCATGTAGAAGACGTAGAAGCGCAGCGTGAAAATCCCGAACAGCGCCGCCGCCAGCAGCGCCAGGTGCGCGACCTTGAGCCCGCGCCCCAGCCTGAGCGTCGCCAGCATGCTGAGGGCCAGCAGGAAGACCAGCGGCCCGTCCTTCAAGCCCTGCGACGACCAGAGGATCAGCGAGGGGAAGAAGGCCGTGGCGTAAGCCGCCAGCCTGGCCGCCCGCCGGTTGTTGTAAATGTCCACGGCGCACAGGTAGACGACCGGCGCCGTGGCCGCGCCCAGCACCGCGCAGAAGTACTGCACGGCCAGGCCATTCTGCCCTGTGATGGAGTAGATTCCCCCGACAATATAAATCATCCCCCAGTTGCGGTTCAAAAAGACGCCGAGCACCTGGTCGAAGACGTGGTATGGAGTTTCGCCCTGCCAGACCTTGAGAAGCTGCGCGCCGAGGAAGTCGTAGGTCAGCGCGTCGCCGCCGAAGAACTCCTGTGCGCCGGTGTAGTAAATCATCAGCCCGCAGAACATCCGCAGCGCCAGGCCGCCGAAGAAGACGACGAGCAGGAAATCCCTCTCCTCCTTCAGGCGGGAAATGAGGAGCGCGGCCGCCCCGGCGGCGAACGTGCAGACGGCCGCCGCCCCGGCCCCCTGCGCCCCGGCCAGCAGGACGCTCAGGATGCCGGCCATGATGGTCGCCGCTACTACTAAAGATTTCATGACTCTATTACAGAAAAACTCCGCGCCGCGGGCGCCTCCCGACTCCGGCCCCGGCGCCCCCGGCGTTCTCGCTCGGCGGCGCCCGCCCGGCTCAGAGGTCGTCGGGCAAATCGGCGCGCGTCTTGTGCTCGATCAGGAAGCGGTCTTCCTCGCTCAGCCGCTTGATTGGTTTGGCGGGCACCCCGCCGATGAGAAGGTACTCGCCCTCCAGGCGGCCCGTCACGACCGAGCCGATGCCGACGATGCAGCGGGACGGTATCACGCCGCCGGGCGCGACGCGAATCTCCGAGCCGATGTAGCTCAGCTCTCCGACGAGGACGGGGCGCGTCCGCTGCCGGTTGTGCGTCCAGAGGCTCGAATTGCGCCCGCCGAGGATGGTGCGGCGGCCGATCTCGACGCGGTCGGTGAAGTCTATCTTATGGCCGGCCGTGACGACGGCGCCGTCGCCGAGGACGAAGACGGGCTCGATGGGGTTGACCACCTCCGGGTCCGGTATCGAGTTGATCTCGTTGAGCCGGATGATCTCGCTGTAGCGCCCGAGCCGGATTTCGTCGCCGCCGCGCAGGACGTTGAGATGGCCGACGCGCGCGTGCTCGCCGATTGAGAGCCGCCCGACGCCGACGACCGCGTTGAGATGACCGATCCGCACGTCGTCGCCGATGTGGCACTCGCCCGCGTCGAGCAGCGTCAGCCCGATGGAGACCCGCCGCCCGATGCGGTAGCCGAACAGCAGACGGTAGCACGGCCGCTTGAGGAAAGAGGGCAGCAGCGCCACCAGCAGCAGCGCCGCGAGCCGCAGCCGTGACGCCCGCCGCCGCGGCGCCGACCGTTCGGCGGGCAGCCCGGCGGCCGAAGCGCCGGCACGCGCGCCTACCGCCGCGCCGGCACGCGCGTCCGCCGCCGCATCGGCACGCGCGTCCGCCGCCGCGCCCGCGCGACCCGCGGCCGAAGCGGCGCCCGGCCCGCTCGGCCCGCTCAATTCCCCGCCCTCCTGCGAAGCCATCTCTTCACCCGCCACCCATCACCAACCGCCACCCATCATTCATCACTCGTCATTCATCACTTCTCACTCGTCCCCTTACACCCTTCCCTCCTTCTTGTCACTCGTCACTCGTCACTCGTCACTAACTCTTCCCGGCCGCCTGCCGGAGCGCCGCCGCCAGCTTGTCGGCCTGCGCCGGCACGGTGTAGTGCGCGAGCGCGTGGCGGCGGCCCGCCTCGCCCATTCGGCGGCGCAATCCCTCGTCGGCCAGGAGGCGTTCGAGGGCCGCGCTCCACTCCCCGTGCGTCGAGGCGAGGAAGTGCGTCTGTCCCGCCTCGCCGATCTCGGCAGAGGCGCCGACCGGCGTCGCCACGAAGGGCACGCCGACCGCCATGTACTGTATCGACTTGAAGCCCGACTTGCCCGTCGCCCAGTCGCTCGCCACGATGGGGTAGAGCCCGATGTCGAAGGATTGGAAGTCGGCCACCTCGCGCCCGAGGTCCCAGCCCAAGTTCTCGACCTCGACGCCCGGCAGCTCGACGCGTTCGCGCCCGGCGCCCACTACTTTTAGACGAAAGGGTCTCAGGCGCGCAACCTCCTGCAAGGCCGGGAAGATCGACTCAAGGTAGGGGAAAGTCGAGTGCGTACCGATCCATCCGAGTACGGGCGGGCCGCCGTCGCCGCGCGCCTCGGCCGGCCGAAACTGCTCCGTGTCCACGACCGTCGGGACGAGGATTGCGCGGGCGCCCCGCCCCTCGACGTACTCGGCGATGGAGCGGTTGCCGCACGTCACCACGCTGGCCCAGCGGATCAGGTCGTCGGTCTTGCGGAACCACTTGAGCGCGCTGCCGAGCCGGCCGTAGGTCGGGCTCGTGTAGGAGACGTAGGTGGCGTCGTCCAGGTCGAGCACCATCGGGCACCCCCCGAGCCGCATCGAGAGCCACTCGACCACGGGCGGGCCGAACATCATCGCCTCGCGCTGGACGAGCAGAACGTCCGCGCCGCGCGCCGCCAGCGCGTCTCCCGCCCGCCGCAGCGCCGAGCGGGCCAGGCCCCAGGCGTTACCCAGCATCTCCTCGCGCCGGTAGAGCGACCTGAAGAGGCGCGAGTCGAGGAACGGGCGCACCTCAAGTTCCACGCCGCGGTCGCGGAGCGGCTCGACGAACTGTTGCAGCCGGTAGCGCGTCGCCGCCGCCTCAACCGGGTAGGATGCGAGACCCAGGACTCTCATCACTCGGCGAAGGGGCGGAAGGGGAAGAGGGGGCAAAAGGGGAAAAGGTCAAAAGGCGAAAAGGGGAATGGCGGACAGAGGGCCGTCAATTCGATGACGGACCGCGAAGCCGACGACAGACGTTTATTCTCCCCTGACATCTATTCCCTTTTCCCTCTCCTTCTTCCCCTCTTCCCCTCTTCCCCTCTTCCCCTTTACCCTTTTCCCCCTCTTCCTCCTACTTCGCTCGCGGCGAACACTTCCTCGTAGAGCCGCGTGTAGCGTTCGAGGCCGGTGCGGCCCACGTCGAAGAGCCTCTCGGCCACCTGCCGGGCGTGGCGGGCCGTGGCCTCGCGGTCGGCGGCCATGCGGACCGCCGTGTCGGCCGCCGCCGCATACTCCGCGGGGGTGAACTCGCGGACCAGCGCGCCGACGCGCTCGCGCGTGACGAGCAGGTCCGAGTCGCCGACGCCCGCGTTGAGCACGACCGGCAGGCCGCAGCCCAGGTACTCGGCCGTCTTCGTCGGCGACGAGGCGAGCTTCGAGAAGCAGGGCTTGATGAAGGCCACGGCCGCGTCCGCCCCCGACAGGTACGAACCGACCTCGGCGGGCGGCACCGAGCGCACGGTGTAGCGTTCGGGGCCGACGCCGCGCGACCCCATCAGCGCCTCGACCTCCGCGCGCGAGCCCGGCGTCAGCCAGAGAAAATGCGCGTTGGCCTTGCGGCCGAGCAGCGCGACGAAGAAGTCTGCCATCTCGCCGTTCATGTACCAGCCGCCGATGGAGCCGCTGTAGACGAGCACGAACCTGTCAGTCAGGCCCAGCTCGGCCCGCCGCGCGCCGCGCGCCGCCGGGTCGAAGCGGAAGCGTCCGAGGTCGGCGCAGCACGGGACGACCGCGTGGGCGACGACGCGGCCCCTGAGGCCCGGCCACTCCCTGATGACGGGCCAGATGGCCTCGGTCAGCGTAACCACCCCGTCGGCCGCCCGGAACGCGCGCCGCTCCATCCTCTTCGTCAGGCGGTACTTGAACTCGCCCTCCCGCCAGTGGCCGGCGTCGGCGTACTCCTCGGCCAACAGCCCGCGCACGTCGAAGATCAACGGCACGCCGAACTCGCGCTTGAGCCTGAGCGCCATCGCGGCCGGGACGTGGCTGCGCGCGTGGACCATCTCGATCCCGTTACGCCGCACGAGCCGCCTCGCGTAGCGGACGCCGGCGAACACGTCGTAGGCTGTGGCCGGGAGCGAGGGGCGCCGGTGATAGCGAAGCCGGTGCCACTCGATGCCGTCCCGCCCGAGGTCGCGCGCGAGCCCCTCGCAAGCCTTTGCCCCCTCGGGCGTGAAGGCCGCCGGCCGCTCGAAGCTCAGCAGAGTGAAGCTGACGCCCTCGGCCCGGCTCAGCTCGCGCAGGTACGGGATGACCTGGCTCTGACCGAGCGGGTCGAGCATCCCGTTGTACGAGATGAAGAGGACGCGCCTGCCCTTCGGCGTCATCTGGCGACTTCCGCCGCCCCGCGCCGCGCGAGGTTGAGCTTGTCGAGCAGGAGCCAACTGACGCTCCCCGCGAGCGCCGCCGCGTCGAGCGCCGCGATCAGCGGCACGAGCACGCACAGGCGCAGGAGGTTGCGGCCCACCCCGGCCGGAAACGCCCGACGCTGCCGCCTGAGCGCCGCCGCGCCCCGCGCCGCGAGCATCAACAGCCACAGCCCGGCCACGACCCACCGCGCCCCGAAAGCGAAGGCGGGCAGCGCCGCCGCGGCGAGCAGCGCGTAGCGGCGCAGGATGGCCGCCTGCCAGTCGCGCCAGAGGCCGGCGCGGATGTTGTGGCGCGAGTAGGCCACGAAGCGGCGAAACGTGCGCCAGAGGTTCGGCTGGATGTCCCAGCGCACGACCGCCCGCGGGGCGTAGGCCGTCCGCGCGCCCGCGCGCTCCACCTCGTTCATGAACAGCAGGTCTTCGGCGGAGCGCAGGTGTTCGGGGAAGCCGCCGGCACGGAGCCAGACCTCGCGCCGCATCAGCGACGAGGCAATAGAACGCGGCCGCATCCGTGTGCCCTCGAACTCGGCGGGCGGCGGCACGTAAGCGATGGCCGCGCACTCCTTGAAGAAGCTGTCGGTGACGGGCTCCCATGCGCCGTAGACAACCTCGACCTCGGGCGAGCTTTCGGCGCGCGAGACCAGCTCGGCCAGCCAGTCGGGGGCGGGGCGGATGCCCGCGTCGATGAAGGCCAGCCAGTCGTGGGCGGCCTGCGCGGCTGCGAGGTTGCGGCCCCGGCCCGGCAGCCCCGGCCCCGAGCGCACGAGGCGGACCTGCGCCCCGCGCCCGACGTAAGACTCGACGACGGCGGCCGTCGCGTCCGTCGAGCCGTTGTCGCAGACGACCACCTCTTCGGGCGGGCGCGTCTGCCCGAGCAGCCCCTCGATGAGGGCCGCAATCGAGTGCTCCTCGTTGCGTGCCGGGATGACGACGCTGACTTTCATCCTCAAAACCGAGCCATCAACTCTCAGCCGAAATTAGCGGCCGCCCGCCAGCCGGCGGACGCAGCCCCAGAAGGGGCGGCCCGCCAGGCCCTCCGGGTGGGTGGCGAGGGCGCGCAGCAGCCAGCGCGCGCCCTCGCGCCGGTCGCCGGCCTCGCTGGCCGCGTAGGAGCGGCGCAGGTAGCGCGTGGCGCGGCACCAGCGGCGTCCCGCGCCGCTCAACTGCCCCTCGTACACCTCCGCGCTCCGCTCGAACTCCTCGTCGAAGCGGCGGCTCTCGGCCACGGTCTTGCTCGACGGGTGCAGGCGGTAGGCGGCGAGCGGCACGGGCAGGTGCTCGCAGCGGTGGCCGGCCAGCAGCAGGCGGACGTAGAGGTCGTGGTCGAAGTCGTAGCGCCACTCCTCGTCGAAGCCCGAGGCCAGCAGTTCGCGCCGCCAGAACATGCCGGGCTGCGGCGCCGTGTAGGCCCACGAAAGCGCGTGCGCCGCCGACTTCGGCACCTCCGCCCGCACCAGATAAGTCTGGTGGCCGCCGCCGAACATCAGCGTGTCGCCGCACAGCCACTCGCACGCGGGGCGCTCGCGGAAGTGGTTGATGGCCGCGTCGAAGGCGCCGGGCAGGTAGAGGTCGTCGCTGTTGATGTAGGCGACGATCTCGCCGGTCGCGCGTTCGAGCCCCTTGTTGATGGCGTGGACCTGCCCGCGGTCGGGCTCGCTCACCCAGTAGGCCAGGCGGTCCTCGTAGCGGCGGATGACCTCGACGCTCTCGTCCGTGCTCCCGCCGTCAACGACGATGTATTCGAGGTTCGGGTAGCCCTGGCCGAGGACCGAGCGGATGGTCTCCTCCAAAAACCTTCCCTGATTGAAAGAGGGGGTGACGATGGACAGCTTCGGCAGGCTCATCAAATGCTCGGGGCCGGGGGCCGGTGACGCTCGGGGCCGGACGGGCGCGGCGGCGGGCGCGAAGTCCGCGGGACGCGGGGGAGTCCGCGCGCCGCGCGCCGCGCCGGGCCGGCGGGCGTCAGGCCGGGTAGTTGCTTTCGTACCAGTCTATCGTCTTGCGCAGGCCGTCTTCGAGCGAGGTCTGCGCGCGGAAGCCGAACCGCTCGAAGGCGCGCGTCGTGTCGAGCTGCCGCTTGGGCTGGCCGTTCGGCCGCGAGGGCTGCCAGCGGATTTCGCCCTCGAACCCGGTCATGCGCGCCACGGTCTCGACCAGTTCCTTGATGAAGACCTCGCGGCCGTTGCCGATGTTGACGGGGTCCGGGTCGTCGTAGAGGGCGGCGGCGCGCACGATGCCGTCGGCGCAGTCCTCGACGTAGAGGAACTCGCGCGACACGTCGCCCGTGCCCCAAGCCTCGACGTACTCAAGCCCCTCGCGCCGCGCGGCGACGCACTTGCGCACCAGCGCCGGGATGACGTGCGAGGTCTCAAGGTCGAAATTGTCGCCCGGCCCGTAGAGGTTGGCCGGCAGCAGGTAGATTCCGCTGAAGCCGTACTGCTCGCGGTAGGCTTGCAGTTGGGCGAGCATCATCTTCTTCGCCAGCCCGTAGGGCGCGTTGGTCTCCTCGGGGTAGCCGTTCCAGAGGTCGTCCTCCTTGAAGGGGACGGGGGTGAACTTGGGGTAGGCGCAGACGGTGCCGAGCGCCAGGAACTTCCTGACGCCGCGCAGCCTCGACTGTTCGATGAGCTGCGTGCCCATCATCAAATTCTCGTAGAGGAAGCGGCCGGGGTTCTTCTGGTTGTGGCCGATGCCGCCGACTACGGCCGCCATGTGGACGACGAGGTCCGGCCGCGCGTCGTCGAGCAGGCGCGCCACGCCCTCCGCCCCGACGAGGTTGTAGTCGTGGCTGCGCGGCACGAAGACTTCGACGCCCGGCATGTCCTTGAGCCGCTCGACCACGTAGCGGCCGAGGAAGCCCGCGCCGCCCGTCACCGTCACCCTCTTGAAAGGAAAATCCTTGATCTCCATCAATCCTCGCTCGACTCTGTTTCTGCTCAGGGTTTTCTCATCCCGGCGTGCGCCGGAGGAAGCGAACGGCGATGATAACCGAAGCCGGCCCGTTTGTCGTCCGGCCGCGGGGCCGGCCGGCGGCGCGGGGGCTCCCGGCGCGGACGCGCGCGCCGCGCCCCGGCCGCTTGCCCCGGCGCGGGCCATTCGCTATGGTATCCGCCGTCAACTGGCACCTACTAGAACCCGACGAACGCCCGCCGGCAAAACTTCAACGACACGGGGAAGGGACACGAACAGTAGTATGGCTAAACGCGCTCTGATTACGGGCATCACGGGGCAGGACGGCTCGTTCCTGACCGAGTTGCTGCTGGAAAAGGGTTACGAGGTCTTCGGCATGGTGCGCCGCTCCTCATCCTTCAACACCGACCGCATCGACCACCTCTACCAGGACCCGCACGAAGAGGGCGCGCGTCTCCGCATGTTCTACGGCGACCTGAACGATTCGAGCTCGCTCAACAACATCCTGCGCGCGACGCGGCCCGACGAAATCTATAACCTCGGCGCGCAGAGCCACGTCCGCGTCAGCTTCGACGTGCCCGAGTACACGGGTGAAGTCACCGGTCTCGGCGCCGTCCGCATCCTCGAAGCCATCCGCGAGCACCAGCGCGACACGGGCTCGCGGCCGAAGTTCTACCAGGCCAGCTCGTCCGAGCTCTACGGCAAGGTGGTCGAGACGCCGCAGAAGGAGACGACGCCCTTCTACCCGCGCAGCCCTTACGCCTGCGCGAAGGCCTACGCCTACTGGATCACGGTCAACTACCGCGAGAGTTACGGCCTCTTCGCCTGCAACGGCATCCTCTTCAACCACGAGTCGGAGCGGCGCGGCGAAACCTTCGTGACCCGCAAGATCACGCGCGCCGCCACCCGCATCAAGCTCGGCCTCCAGCAGAAGCTCTTTTTGGGCAACCTCGACGCGCGCCGCGATTGGGGCTACGCCAGAGACTACGTCGAGGGGATGTGGCTGATGATGCAGGCCGACGAGCCGGACGACTACGTGCTGGCGACGGGCGAGACTCACTCGATCCGCGAGTTCCTCGACGAGGTGTTCGGCTATCTCGACCTCGACTGGAAGGAGTACGTCGAGATAGACCCGCGCTACTACCGGCCGGCCGAGGTGGACCTCCTGCTCGGCGACCCGACCAAGGCCCGCACCAAACTCGGGTGGGAGCCGAAGGTGACCTTCCGCGAGCTGGCCCGGCTGATGACCGACCACGACCTCAGGCTGGCCGAGCGCGAGGCCCGCGAGGCCCGGCACGCCGGCTCACAGGCCGCCATCGTCGAAGCCCGCTGGGGCGCCAACAACTAAAAGGCTCACGTAAGGGCCGGCGCCCCGCGGGGCAACGCCCTTAAAGTCGAGAGCCCTGTAAAGTCGAGAGTCCCGCGCGTCTCGGTGGAGGCGCGCGGGACTCTCGACTTTAAGGGGCGTCCTCAGGCGTCCGTCACTACATCTTCGCCCGCGCCTCAGCCGAAGAACTCGGCCAGCGCCTCGACCACGTACTCCTGCTCCTCCGCGGTCAGCTCGGGGAACATCGGCAGCGCCAGCGTCTCGCGGGCGGCCCGCTCGGCCTCGGGGAAGTCGCCCTCGCGGTAGCCGAGGTGGGCGAAGCACTCCTGCAAGTGGAGAGGCACGGGGTAATAAATCTTTGTGCCGACGCCGCGCGCCCTGAGGTGAGCCATCAGGGGGTCGCGCCGGGCGGCCGGGACGCGGACGACGTACTGGTGGAAGATGTGCGTGGCGTCTTCGCGGACGAAGGGCGGCGTGACCGTCCCGTCCAGGCCCGCCTCCGCGAGCAGGCGCGTGTAGCGCGCGGCGTGCTCGCGCCGCCGGGCGGACCAGCCTTCGAGGTGCGGGAGCTTGACGCGCAGTACGGCGGCCTGGAAGGAGTCGAGCCGGCTGTTGACGCCGACCTCGCGGTGGACGTACTCGGTCTCGCCGCCGTGGACGCGCAGGCGCCGCAGCCGCGCGGCCAGCTCGTCGTCGTCGGTCACGAGCATCCCGCCGTCGCCGGCCCCGCCGAGGTTCTTCGTCGGGTAAAAGCTGAAGCAGCCGACCCGGCCGAGCGAGCCGGCGCGCCGCCCGCGGTCCTCGGCCCCAATAGCCTGCGCCGCGTCCTCCACGATTGGCAGGCCGCGGCGCGCGGCGACCTCGTTGACCGCGTCCGCGTCGGCCGGCTGGCCGTAGAGGTGGACCGGCAGCAGGGCGCGCGTGCGCGGGGTGACGGCCCGCTCCAGGAGAGACGGGTCGAGGTTGTAGGTGCGCGGCTCGATGTCGGCGAAGCGCGGGACGGCGCCGAGACGGGCGACGGCCCCGGCCGTGGCGAAGAAGCTGAAGGGCGTGGTCAGCACCTCGTCGCCGGGCCGGATGTCGAGAGCCATCAGCGCGAGCATCAGGGCGTCGGACCCCGAAGCGCAGCCGACCGCGTGGCGCGTGCCCGACAGGGCCGCCAGCTCCGCTTCCAGCGCGCTCACGTCCTCGCCGAGCACGAACTGCTGCGTGTCCACGACGCGCGCCAGCGCCGCCATTATCTCACCGCGCAGCGCCTCGTGCTGTCGCCTCAAGTCGAGCAGGGGGACCTGCTTCAGTGTTCTCGCCGAAGTCATCGCAGTCATCAAAGCCACCCGCAGCCCGGCGCGAGCCTTTCCGCCAACGGGCCGCCGGACAAGTTAAGAGCGGCGGGCGCGCTCGTCAGAACTCGCCCGCCGCTCGCCATTTTCAGACAGACTTTACCGCGCCCGCCAACCGCGCCTAGCGGCGCCCGTTGCCGTCGGCCGCGCCGGCCGGCTCGGCCCCCTCGGGCACGCCCTCGTCCTCGTGGCCGGCCGAGTAGTAGTTCGAGTAGTAGCCGGCCGAGTAGTAGTAGTAGTCGCTCGACTCGGGCTTCACGTTGTTGAGGACGATGCCGAAGATGTGCGCGCCCACGTCCGTGAGCTGCTGCTTGGCGCGGCGCACGACGGCGCGCGACGAGCGGCCGCCGTGGACCACCAGCATCACGCCGTCCACCATCGTCGAGAGGATGCGGGCGTCGGTGAACGAGATGGCCGGCGGCGAATCCACGATGATGTGCGTGAAGTTCTCCGACAGGACGTAGAGGAGCTTGCGCATCTCGTCGGAGCCGAGCAGCTCGGCCGCGTTCGGCGGCACCGGCCCCGAGGTGATGACCTTCAGGTTCGGCACGCCCGGCACCTCCTGCACGAGGTCGCCCACGTTCAACTCGCCCGACAGGTAGTTGGTCACGCCCTTCGCGTTCGGCAGCCCGAAGTGGGTGTGGATGCGCGGGCGGCGCAGGTCGCAGTCGAGCAGCAGCACGTCTGCGTCGGTCTGCGCCAGCATCATCGCCGTGTTAACGGCCGTCGTCGTCTTGCCCTCCGAGGGCTGGCTCGACGTGACGAGCACGGTGCGCGGCGGCTGGCCTGCGCTCGACAGCAGGAGCGAGGTCCGCAGGTGGCGGTAAGCCTCGGTGACGGGCGAGCGCACGTCCTCGATGAGCGCGAGCGCGGTGGCGCCGCCGGCCGGCTCCGGCGCGGGGGCGCGGCCGCGCAGCAGCCCGCGGGCCGCGGTCGGGGCCGGGATCAGGGCGAGGGTCGGCAGGTGCAGGTAGCGGTCAACGTCCTCGGTGGACTTCAGCGTGTCGTCGAGGAAGTCGAGCAGGAAGGCCAGACCGACGCCCGCGCCGAGCGCGAGGAGGAAGGCCAGGATGATGGTCCGCAGCCGGGCCGGGCCGACCGGCGCGTTCGGGACGCGGCTGTAGTTGGTGACGGAGATGTTGTTCGGCTTCTCGTCGGAGGTCTGCTCGATCTCGTTGAGCCGCTGCTTGTAGACGTTGTAGTTCTGCTTGGCACTCTCCAGGTCGGCCTTGAGCGTGCTCAGTTGAATCTCGGCGATGTTGCGCGAAGAGGTCTCCGACTTCTGCCGGTTGTAGGCGGTGCGCAGCGACGCCTCGCGCTGCCTCGCCGCCTCGTAGCGCGTCTTGAGGCCGGTGACGACCTCGCGCGGGGCGTTCTTGAGCGAGTCCTCGATGAGCCTGATCTGCGCGTCGATCTTCTTCACCTCGGGCCACTCCGCGGTGTAGACCGTCAGCAGCTCGTCGCGCTTCTGCCGGAGCTTGTCGAGCGAGCCGCGCAGCTCCTGCACGCGCTTGTTCTCCTGCACCTCTGGGATCGAGTTGGCGTCAGGCTCGGCGGCGGCCGCGAGGTAGACGGCCTCGGCGTTCTTGCGGTCGTTCTCGGCCGTCAGGAGCTGCGTCGAGAGCTGTTCGAGCCGCGCCATCTGGATGTCGCTGCCGCCGCCCGCGGTGGTGGCGCCGGCCGGCAGGTTGTTGGCTAGGGCGAAGTTGACGCGCCGCTCTTCGAGCTGCCGGATCGTGACCTGAAGCTCGGCCACCGTCTTCGCCAGCTTCTCGGCGGCGTTGGCGGTGCCCGAGGTCTCGCGCTGGATGTTGTTGAGGATGAAGGTGTCGGCCAGCGTGTTGACGATCTTCTGGGCCAGCTCGGGGTTGTTGTGCGCGTACTTGAGGGTGACGAGGTTGGTGCCGACGATGGGCTCGACCGAGATGTTGGCCGCCAGCGTCACCTCGTAGGGTTCGAGCCGCGCCAGCTCCTCCTCGGTGAGCTGCGCCTCCTTCACGTCCGCCTCGGTGACTACGGGGACGGCCTCGCCCGACTCTTCGGGCCTGGCGGCCGCCAGCCTCGCGTCGCCGGAGAAGATGCGGCGCAGCGAGGCGAGCAGGCCCGTCGAAGACTGTCCGAGGAACGACGGGTTGTTCTGGAGGTCGAGAGTCTTGATGACCTGGCGCGCCAGCGTCGGGTTCTCCAGCAGGCGGAGCTGGGTGTTGATGTAGGCCGGGTCCTTGGCGTTGCCGTAGTTGATGACGACGCCGGCGTCGCCCTTGCCCGTCTTGAGCACGCTGTCGCGCTTGGGCTCGATCTGGATGGTGGCGGCGGCCTCGTAGATCGAGGGCTGGCGATACATGTGGAGCGTGACCAGCGAGGTGACGACCACCACCAGGCTGAGGATGAGCCACTTGCGCTTGAGGACGATGTTGAGGTACTCGCGCAGGTGGGCCGGGTCGGTGGCCGCCGCGCCGTAGCCGCCCGGCCGAACGGCGACGGGAACGGACTCGGGGGCCGGGCGGTCGAGGGCGCGGTCAACGTGCGGCAGCGGGATCAGACGTTCATCTTGGGAAGCCATACTTCAAAAGCTCTACCTGTTTGAAAAGTTCGTCGTCGGGACGGATGCGGACCGATCATCTTACCAAACGGCCCGGCCGAGGGAAAGCAGGGGGCACCCCGGCGGCGCCCTAATTTCGTTCGCCCTCGGGAGCCGCGAACTCCCTGAGGGCCGCGCGCCAGTCGGGCAGAGGCGCGAGGCCGACGGCCTCCGAGAGCAGGCATCGCAGGCGCGAGTTGCGCGGGCGCGCGGCCGGACGCCGCAGCGAGTCGAGCGCGACAGGCTCGATCTCGGCCGGCCCGAGGCCCGCCGTCTCGACGGCCGCGCGGGCGAAACCCTCGAAGGTGGCGCCCTCGCCGGAGTTGGCGACGTGGTAGAGGCCGGGCAGGTCGAGCGCCGCCAGCTCGCGCAGCCTCGCGGCCAGGTGTGGCGCGTAAGTCGGCGTGCCCCAGGCGTCGGCGATTGCTTTCAGACGCTCGCCGCGCGCCGCGCGTTCGACGACCGTCGCCAGAAAATTCTTCCCGCCGCGGCCGAAGACCCAGCCCGTCCGCACCACAGAGGTCCGGGCCGAGGCGTCGCGCGCCAGCCGCTCGCCTTCGAGCTTGGCCTCGCCGTAGACGCTCAACGGGCGCGGGTCGTCGCGCTGCGTGTAGAAGCCCTCGGCCCTGGCGCCGTCGAAGACGTAGTCGGTCGAGATGGTGACGAAGGAGGCGCCGGCCTCGCGGCTGGCGGCGGCCAGCAGGCCGACGGCGCGCGAGTTGACGAGGAAGGCGCGCTCGCGGTCCGACTCGCAGCCGTCAACGTCGGTCCAGGCCGCGCAGTTGACGACCGCCTCGGGACGCGCCCGCTCGAAGGCCGCGGCGATTGAGGCGGCGTCGGCAATGTCGAGCGCGCCGCGGTCGAAGGCCGCCACCTCGTCGCCGAGCCGCGCGCAGTGCTCGGCCAGCGCCCGCCCCACCATCCCGCCCGAGCCGGTGATTAAGATTCTCATAAATTTTAAGGAGAAGGGTTTGAGGGAGGGGGAAAGGTTAAAAAGGTAAAAGGCGAAAGGGGCAGGCGAGGCGCGGCGGAGGCGGCCCATATGACGGCGACTCTCCCCGTGCGCCTCTTCCCCCTTATTCGCCCGGCGACTCCGCCGCCCTTCAGATCGCCCCGTACTGCCGCGCGTAGTACTCGCGGTAGGCGCCGCTGCGGGCGCGCGAGACCCAGTTCTCGTTCTCTGCGTACCAGCGGATGGTCTTTTCGAGGCCGCTCTCCCAGGTCTCGCGCGGCCCCCAGCCGAGTTCGCTCTCGATGAGCGTGGGGTCGATGGCGTAGCGGCGGTCGTGGCCGGGGCGGTCCTTGACGTAGCGGATGAGCGAGCGCGGCTTGCCTAGCGCGTCGAGCACGGACTCTGCCACCTCGATGTTGCGCCGCACGTTGCGCGCCCCGACGTTGTAGACCGCGCCGGGGCGGCCGTGCTGCATAACGGCCAGCACGGCGCGGCAGTGGTCCTCGACGTGAATCCAGTCGCGGACGTTGCGGCCGTCGCCGTAGACGGGGATCGGCTCGTCGCGCATGGCGTTGGCGAGCATCAGCGGCAGGAACTTCTCCGGGAACTGGCGCGGGCCGTAGTTGTTGCCGCAGCGAGTGGTGACTGTGTCGAGCCCGTGCGTGTGGTGCGCGGCGCGGGCGAGGTGTTCGGCCGCGGCCTTCGAGGCCGAGTAGGGGCTGTTCGGCTCGAACGGCGAGTCCTCGGTGAAGAAGGCGTCGTCGCGCTCGGGCAGGCTCCCCATCACCTCGTCGGTCGAGACCTGAACGAAGCGCGCGGCCGAGCGAGCGCGCGCCGCGTCGAGCAGGACCTGCGTGCCGAGCACGTTGGTGCGGACGAACTCGTGGGCCGACGAGATGCTGCGGTCCACGTGGCTCTCGGCGGCGAAGTTGACTATCGCCCGGGCGCCCTCAGGCAGCGCGGCGAGCACGGCCGCCGGGTCGCAGATGTCGCCGCGCACGAAGCGGTGGCGGTTCGGGTCGAGCCCTTCGAGGTTGTCGAGGTTGCCGGCGTAGGTCAGCGAGTCGAAGTTGACGACCTCGCAGTCGGGCAGCTCTTCGAGGGCCAGCCGGACGAAGGCCGAGCCGATGAAGCCCGCGCCCCCGGTGACGAAGAGTGTGGTCTTTTTTTCCATGAAAGAGAGTTAAAGAAGAGACGTTCGAGACGCGGCACGACGCCCGCCCCCGCGGCCCCCGCCCCCGGACGGAGCCCCGCCGGCGGCGCAGCGCGGGCTCGGGTTCCTGCGGCGGAAGGCGGCCACTGTAACACGGCCGGGCGGCCCGCCGGCAAACGCGGCCCCCACTTTTCGGCTTGACTTAATCGGACAACAGGCGTAAAAGCTTTCCCGCCTAACTCGACTCCGACGCGTTTAACTGGAACGCCTGCGGAAACTACCCGACTACCGGATCGCAGCCCGCTTCTGCCGTCCCGGCACCCGAGCGTGAACACCCTCGCGCCGAACATTCAACCCTAAGACAACTCTAACCCTGTTACCACGGAGATAAATCTCATGAGCAAGACCCGCCTTTTCGTGAACGCCTTTGCGTTCCTCGCCTTTACTCTCGCCATCTCGTCGGCGGCCCAGGCGCAGGCGACCCGCACCTGGGTCTCCGGCGTCGGCGACGACGTTAACCCGTGCAGCCGCACCGCCCCGTGTAAGACCTTCGCCGGCGCCATCTCGAAGACGGCCGCCAACGGCGAAATCAACGCCATCGACCCCGGCGGCTACGGCACGGTGACCATCACCAAGTCGATCACGATTGACGGCCAGGGCACGATGGCCTCGATCCTCGCCGCCGGCACCAACGGCGTCATCGTCAACGACAGCCAGTCCGGCGCGCCGAACACCATCATCGTCGTCCTGCGCAACCTCTCGATCCACGGGGCCGGCACCGGCTTCGACGGCGTCCGATTCCTTTCGGGCCGCCGCCTCCTCGTCGAGGACTGCCAGATCTTCGGCTTCCGCGGCAACGGCCTCAACTCCGACGGCATCGAGGTCGCTCCCTCGACCGGGACCAACTTCAACCTCGTCGTCAAGAACACGAGCATCCACGACAACACCGGCGACGGCATCCGCCAGACGACTTCCATCGGAACGCTCAACGCCTCCTACGACAACCTGCTGCTGTCGAACAACAACAACGGGCTGAACGCGACGGGCGGCACAGGCAACATCAGCAACTCGGTCATTGACGGCAGCGCCGGCTCGGGCATCACCGCCTCGAACGGCGCGATCATCAACGCCGTGGACAACCGCGTCACCTCGAACGGCACCGGCATCAACTGCGCCTCGCCCTCGTCCGTGCGCATCAGCCGCAACAGCGTCACGCGCAACACGACCGGCGTCGCCGGCAACGGCACCATCCAGAGCTTCGGCAACAACGAGGTGATCGGCAACACGACCGACGTGGCCTTCGGGACCACCATCAGCAGCGTCAGCGGCACCAACTTCAGGTAAGCGCGGGCGCCGCACTCGGCGCCCGGCGCCACGCCCACAAGGCGGCGGCCCCCTCGCCTCCGGCTGCCCGCCGCGAGCGCGGGGCCGGGACCGGAACCAACTCCGGCCCGGCCCCGCGCTCAGAACACGGAGGACAACAATGAACAAGTTACGCCTGACCGTCAGCGCCTTCGCGCTACTCGCCTTCACTCTCGCCATCTCGTCGGCGGCCCAGGCGCAGGCGACCCGCACCTGGGTCTCCGGCGTCGGCGACGACGTTAACCCGTGCAGCCGCACCGCCCCGTGTAAGACCTACGCGGGCGCTATCTCGAAGACGGCCAAGGACGGCGAGATCAGCACGCTCGACCCGGGCGGCTTCGGCTCTGTGACCATCACCAAGTCGATCACCATCAACGGCGGCGGGCAGGGCCAGGGCTACGGCTCGATCCTCGCGGCCGGCACCAACGGCGTCGTCATCAACATCACCGACGCCGCCGACGTGCGCAAGGCCGTGCGGCTCAACTGGCTCGACATCAACGGGGCGAGCAGCGGCCTCGACGGCGTCCGGTTCCTCGCCGGCACCTCGCTGCACATCGAGAACTCTACTATCGACGGGGTGACGGGCGACGGCCTGGAGGTGGCGGCCGGCGCCGCCGGCAACTTCGAGGTGGTCATCCGCAACACTGTCATTCGCAACTGCGCCACGGCCGGCGTCAGGATGGTGAGCACCGGCGCGACCGTCAACGTCTCGGTGGACAACAGCCAGTTATCCAACAACGGCAACGGCGTCGACGTGCAGGCCGGCACGCTGACCATCACTCGCACCAACATTTCCGGCAGCACCAACTCGGGCATCACGGCCGGCGGGTCGGTCGGCGCGGTCGTCAACGCCAGCGACAACCAGATCACGATGAACGGGACCGGGGTGACGGCGGCCAACGGTTTCGCCACCATCCGGCTGAACAACAACTTCATCTCGCGCAACACCACGGGCGTGGCGAACTCGGGCTCGATTTCGAGCTGCTCGAACAACAAGGTGTTCGGCAACAACACGGACACCAGCGGGGCGGCCATCGGCTCGCTCGGGGCCGCCTGCACCCGTTAGGGCAGGCGCGCACGGAACTCTGGGCCAAACGCCCCCCGCCCGGCCGCCGTGGTCGGGCGGGGGGCGCATGTTTTCGGGTCCGCCTGCCCCCCCGCCGGCCGGCCCGCCGCGCCACCCGCCGCCCGGGGCCTCGCTTGACGCGCCCGCCGCGCCGAGCTTAGACTCACCCCCTTCTTTCATCCTCCTGCACATTTCCGGGGCGCCGCCGGCGGGGGACGCTAAAGTGATTCGCGGCGACCGCGGACGGACGCCCGCGCCGCCCCGTTCAATTTCTGGAATAAATGGAGACGACTACTGGCAGCGGGGCGGGCGGGGTGGGGGTCGCGCCAGCGCGCATGGACGACGCGCGGCGGCTCCCCGAAGAGCCCCTCGTCACCGTCGGGCCGTCGAGCGCGTGGCGCTCGCTCAACCTCGGCGAGGTGTGGGCGCAGCGCGAGCTGCTCTACTTCCTCATCTGGCGCGACCTGAAGGTGCGCTACAAGCAGACGCTGCTCGGCGTGGCCTGGGTCGTCATGCAGCCCCTGATGATGACCCTGGTCTTCACGGTCTTCCTCGGGGTGCTGGCGCGCGTGCCGTCCGAGCGCGTCCCCTACCCGCTCTTCGTCCTGGCCGGGCTGCTGCCCTGGACCTTCTTCTCGGGCGCGGTGGTCGGCGCCGGCACCAGCCTCATCAGCAACTCGCACCTCATCACGAAGGTCTACTTCCCGCGCCTGATCGTGCCGGCGGCGGCCATCGGGGGGCGGCTCGTGGACTTCTGCGTCGCCTTCTCCATCATCGTCGGGATGATGGTTTACTACCGGGTGGAGCCTGCCTGGAGCCTGCTGCTGGTGGTGCCGCTCGTGCTGCTGGCGACGGCGCTGGCGCTGGGCTGCGGGCTGCTGCTCGCGGCCGTCAACGTCAGGTACAGGGACGTGGGCGTGGCGCTGCCGGTCTTCATCCAGCTCTGGATGTTCGTCTCGCCCGTGCTCTACCCGACCACGATGGTGCCCGAGGCGTGGCGCGGCATCTACGAGCTGAACCCGCTGGTCGGGGTCGTCGACAACTTCCGCGCGGCCCTCTTCGGCGGCGGCTTCAACCTGCGGGCGCTCGGCGTCACCGCGGCCGTCACGGCCGTCCTGCTCGTCGTCTCGGCCTTCGAGTTCAGGCGCGTCGAGCGCGGCATCGCCGACGTGATTTGACGTGATTCGAGGGGCGCACGCCGCGCGCCCCGCATGTGCGCAGATGAGACCAATCATCAGGGTCGAAGACCTGGGCAAGCAGTACCGCATCGGGACGAGGCAGAGCCCTTACGGGACCTTCCGCGACCTGTTCGACGGCTGGGTCAGGCGCCGCCGGGGCCGCGCGCCCGGCGGCGAGACCATCTGGGCGCTCAGGGACGTGGGCTTCGAGGTCATGCCCGGCGAGGTGATCGGCGTCATCGGCCGCAACGGGGCCGGCAAGAGCACGCTCCTCAAGCTCCTCTCGCGCGTGACCGAGCCGACGGTCGGCCGCATCGAGCTGTACGGGCGGGTCGGCAGCCTGCTCGAAGTCGGCACGGGCTTCCACCCCGAGCTGACCGGGCGCGAGAACGTCTACCTCTACGGCGCCATCCTGGGCATGTCGCACGCCGAGGTGCGGCGCAAGTTCGACGAGATAGTCGCCTTCTCAGAGATCGAGAAGTTCATCGACACGCCCGTCAAGCACTACTCCTCGGGGATGTACATGCGGCTGGCCTTCTCGGTGCCGGCCCACCTCGAACCCGAGATCATGCTGGTGGACGAGGTGCTCGCGGTCGGCGACCTTTCTTTCCAGCAGAAGTGCCTCGACCGGATGCGGCTCCTCAAGCGCGGCGGCACCACCATCCTGCTCGTCTCGCACAACATGGCGGCCGTCCAGGACACCTGCGAGCGCTCGATCCTGCTCGACGGCGGGACGCTCGCGGCCGTCGGCGAGACGGCCGCGGTCATCTCCCGCTTCCGCGAGTCGCTCGGCAGCAAAAGCCCCGACGCGGCGGGCGGCCACTACGCCAGCTCGGGCGGCTACGACACCGGCGTCACGCTCGAAGGGTTCGAGATGTACGGCGAGGACGGCCAGAGCCGCCGCAGCTTTCGCTTCGGCGAGCGCGTCCGCTTCCGCATTGAGATCGAGGCCTCGCGCCGCATCGAGTCGCCGCTCGTCAACCTCGGGCTGGTGCGGGCCGACGGCGTCCTCGTCTGCAACTTCAACAACCGCTACGACGACTTCAGGATTGACTATTTCGAGGGGCGGTGTGTGCTCGAAGGCCGGCTGCCGCCGCTCAGGCTCGTCCCGCACTTCTACGAGATTCACGTCGCGGCGTGGCCCGTGCGCCCCGGCGCGGAGGCCGGAGAGATGAGCGCGCTGCTGCCGCTGGCCGCGGCCACCTTCGGCGTCTTCTCCGTCGAGGGGCCGCCGCCCCTCACCGATCAGGACGGCGTCTTCCAGCAGCCGGCGCTCGGGTGGACGCTGACCCGCGGCGCCGAGCGCATCGAGTATCCGGCGCCCGACGCCGAGAGCATCTTCCGGGGTTACGCAGTCTCTGAGACGCGGGCCGCGCAACGCTCGTCGTAAGGGTTGCCGGTCCCGTCAGTTTCAGTCCGGTCAGTTAAGGAGGTCAATGGTGGAAGGCGGACAGTGGAAAGCGCCGGGCGGAGCGGAAAAGCTGGTCATCGTCGGCGACGGCGAGACGGCCGAACTGGCCTACGAGTACCTGACGCACGACTCGCCGCACGAGGTGGTGGCCTTCGCCGTCGAGCGGGCCTACCGCAAGCGCGAGGAGATGTTCGGCCTCCCCGTGGTCGCCTTCGAGGAGATCGAGGGGAAGTATCCGCCCGGCGAGTATGCGGCCTTCGTCGCCGTCTCCTACACCAAACTGAACCGCGTCCGCGAGCGCCTTTTCAAAGAGGCGAAGCGGCGCGGCTACCGCTGCCCCCCCTACGTTAGCTCGCGCGCCTTCGTCTGGCACAACGTCGAGGTCGGGGAGAACTGCTTCATCTTCGAGAACAACGTCGTGCAGTACGGCGTCCGGGTCGGCGACAACGTCGTCATGTGGAGCGGCAACCACGTCGGCCACCAGACGGTGATCAAGGAGAACGTCTTCATCTCGTCGCACGTCGTCGTTTCGGGCTACTGCGAGGTGGGCGAGAACTGCTTCCTCGGCGTCAACAGCTCGGTCGCCAACAACATCCGCATCGCCCGCGACTGCCTGATCGGGATGGGCGCCGTCATCCACAAGGACACCGAGGAGCGCAAGGTCTACGTCGGCAACCCCGGCAAGCCGGTCAAGGACAGCTTCGCCGTCTACGGCATCGAGGAAGACCAGGGATGAGGTGGGAGAAGAGGGGGCTCGTCTACGGCCCCACGGGCGACTCGTGGTGGGCGCAGGCGTGGGCCTTGCAGCCGACGCCGCTCGTGCGGCCCGACGGCACCATCCGCGTCTTCGCCGGCCTGCGCACGCTCGAAGGCGTCAGCCGCGTCGGCTTCGTAGACCTCGACGCCGAAGACCCCTCGCGCGTGCTGCGCGTCTCCGAGCGGCCCGCGCTCGACGTGGGCCGCCCCGGCGCCTTCGACGAGAACGGCGTCGTCCCCTGCGCCGTCGTCGAGCGCGACGGCCGCCTCTACCTCTACTACGCCGGCTACCAGCTCGGGCAGAAGGTCAAGTTTTACGTCTTCGGCGGCCTCGCCGTCAGCGACGACGGCGGCGAGACCTTCCGCCGCTACAGCGAGGCCCCGGTCACGGACCGCCGCGACGGCGAGCTCTTCTTCCGCGTCATCCACACCATCATGTTCGAGGGCGGGCGCTGGCGCGTCTGGTACGGCGGCGGCGACACCTACGAGATCGAGGGCGATAAACAGCTGCCCTCCTACAACATCCGCTACACCGAATCGGCCGACGGCCTGCGACTGAACGACGAGTGGCGAGTCTGCGTCGACACCGAGCGCGACGAATACCGCGTGGGCCGCCCCTACATCGTCCGCGACGGCGGGCTCTACAGGATGTTCTTCTCGGCCGGCACCGAGACGACGGGCTATCGGCTCGCCTACGCCGAGTCACACGACGGCATCAATTGGGAGCGGCGAGACTCGGAGGTCGGTATCACCGTTTCATCCGAAGGGTGGGACTCGCAAATGCAGGCTTACCCGGCCGTAATCCGTCACGGGGACCGGACCTTTCTTTTCTACAACGGCAACGAGTACGGCCGCGAGGGCTTCGGCTACGCCGAGCTTGAATCCTGGTGAGGGTCTGCCCCTCTTCGTTATGACTGACACGTTGAAGACCTTCGGCGTCAAGGAGTTCACGCGGCTCGCGTCGAGCTGGGACGCGCACGTCGAGCAAATCAGGCTGCTCGGCTACACGATAGTTCCGGGCGCGCTGGCGGCCGACGAGCTCGCCGTGGCGCGCGAGAAGCTGGACGGCATCTACCAAAGGCAGGTCGAGGAAGTCGGCGGCGAGGCGCGCCTCGCCGCCATCAACGACGGCTATACCGTGCGGTGCCCGCTCGTCTACGACGACTTCTTTCTCGCCCTGGCGACCAACCGCGCGGTCCTCTCCGTGGTCGAGCGGCTGCTGGGCGATTACTTCGTTCTGATGTTGCAGAATGGGCTGCTCAACGTGCCCGCCGAGGGCAACGAGCAGAACGCCGGCTCGTGGCATCGAGACCTCAACTATCAGCACTTCGTCAGCACCCGGCCGCTCTCAATCAGCGCCCTCTTCTGCGTTGACGATTTCACCGAGGAGAACGGCGGCACCTCCGTGCTGCCGGCCACGCACAAGGCCGAGAGCTTCCCGTCGGAAGAGTTCGTTCGTGACCAGTCGCGGCCAATCGAGGCTCCGGCCGGCTCCGTACTGGTCTTCGATTCGATGCTCTATCACCGGGGCGGCCTGAACCGCACGGCGCGCGTGCGGCGGGCGGTCAACCACATGTACACGCTGCCGTTCATCAAGCAGCAGATCAGTCTGCCGCAGGCGCTCGGCGGGCGTTTTTGCGAAGACCCGTTTCTGGCGAAGCTGCTCGGCTACGAGAGCGAACCGGACCCCAGCGTGCGGGAGTTTCGTGAGAAGCGTCTCGCCCGTCTCGGGGCCTGAGCGGATAGGCGGCGGACGAAAAGAGGCAATGAAGGATTCGCTCTCCGAAAGGGAGTTGGAGGAATTGCTGGCCGAGAGCCCGGAAGAGGCCGACCGGCGCGCGGAGCTGCGCTTCGTCGCCGGCGAGAGCGCCGCGCTGGTGCTCTACGGCGCCGGAACGCTCGGCCGCGACGTGCTCTCGAAGCTGCGTCGCGTCGGCGTCGAGCCGGCAGCCTTCGCCGACGACACTCTGTCCAAACAGGGCTCCGAGTTGGACGGCCTGCCGGTGCTCGCGCCGCGCGAGGCGGTCGAAAGGTTCGGGCCGCAGACGCTCTTCGTCGTGACCATTCTGAACCCGGCGCTGCGCTTCCTCGAAGCGCGGGCGCGGCTGGCGGAGGCGACGGGCGCGCGCGTCGCCTCCTTCCTCGACGTGGCGTGGAAGTATCCCGAGACGTTCCTGCCGCACTACCAGTTCGTCCTTCCGCGGGAAGTTCTCGGCGAGGCCGAAGAAGTCCGGCGCGCCTTCTATTTGTTCGACGAGGAGGAGTCGCGCCGGCAATTCGTGGCGCACCTGCGTTTCCGCCTGCGGCTCGAACACGAGGCGCTGCCGGCCAACTCGCGGGCCGCCTACTTCCCTTCCGACGTGCCGCTCGGGCTCGGCCCCGATGCCAGCTTCGTAGATTGCGGCGCCTTCGACGGCGACACCCTCCGCCGCTTCGTCGCGCATCAACGCGGGCGCTTTCACCGCGCCTACGCCTTCGAGCCGGACCCGGCCAACTGCCGCCGGCTGCGGGATTACGTCGCGTCGCTCGGCGCCGAGACGGCCGAGCGCGTTCTCGTCTTCAACGCCGGGGTCGGGGCCGAGCGCGGCCGTCTCCGGTTTCGCTCGACCGGCGACATGAGCGCGGCCTTCATGCCCGGCGGCGGCGACGCCGCGGCGCGCGAGGCGGACGACGAGATCGAGGTGCTGGCGCTCGACGAAGTGGTGAAAGCCGACGAGCGCCAGCTCTACCTGAAATTCGACGTGGAGGGCGCCGAGTGGGAGGCTCTCGCCGGTGCGCGCCGTCTGATCGGGCGCGAGCAACCGCTGCTCGGCGTCAGCATTTACCACAGGCCCGCCGACCTATGGCGGCTGCCGCTGCTGATGCGCGAGATGTGCCCCGAAAGCCGGCTCTACCTGCGCACCGAGGGCGAGGACGGCATGGACCTGATCTGTTACGCGGTCCCGCCGGGCGGGGCGAGCTGAGGATGGACGGCGTGACGACGGGCGGCAGGGTAAGGGTCAGCGGGTACGCGCCCGAGCGCAAGAGGGAGTGGGACGATTTCGTCGCCCGCTCGAAGAACGGGCTTTTCCTTTTCCGGCGCGATTACATGGACTATCACGCCGACCGCTTCGAGGACGCCTCGCTGATGTTTGAAGACGACGACGGGCGGCTCGTCGGCCTTCTGCCGGCCTCGGTCAAGGGCGACGAGGTACACAGCCACGGCGGGCTGACCTTCGGCGGCGTCGTGACAGACGCGCGGATGCGCGTGTCGCTGATGCTGGAGATGTTCGAGGTCATGCTGGCGTACCAGGCGGCGCGCGGCGCGCGGCGGCTCGTCTACAAGGCCGTGCCCCACATCTACCACGCCCTGCCCGCCGAGGAAGACCTCTACGCGCTCTATCGCTCGGGCGCGCGTCTCTTCCGGCGCGACGTGTCCTCGACTATCTTCTCGGCCGAGCGGCCCGCTCTGAGCAAGGGTCGCAAGTGGGCCGTTGCGCAGGCGCGCAAGCGCGGCCTGACGGTCGAGCGCAGCCACGACTTCGGGGGCTTCATGCGCATCGAGGAGGAGCTGCTGCTGAGGAAGTACGGCGTTCGGCCCGTCCACACGGCGGCCGAAATCGAGCTGCTGGCGGGCCGCTTCCCCGAGCAGATCAAGCTCTTCGCGGCCACGGACGCCGGGCGGATGCTGGCCGGCGTACTCATCTACGAGAGCCGCCACGTCGCCCACGCGCAGTACATCTCGGCCACCGACGAGGGGAAGGCGGCGGGCGCACTCGATCTGGTAATCGCTCACCTCGTGGGCGAGTATTACGCCGACAAGCGTTATTTCGACTTCGGCATCTCGACCGAGGACGAGGGGCGCACACTCAACGTCGGGCTGATCGAAAACAAGCAGGGCTTCGGCGCTCGGGCCGTCGTCCACGACTTCTACGAGATCATGCTCAGGTGAATTTGCGATGGCAATCGCCGACTGCCGGATGATAGAGCTGACGAAGATCAGCGACCCGCGCGGAAGTCTGACCTTCATCGAGGGGGCGCGCCACGTCCCCTTCGAGATCAGGCGCGTCTATTATCTCTACGACGTGCCGGGCGGGGCGACGCGCGCCGGCCACGGCCACCGCCGCCTGCAACAGTTGATGATCGCCATGTCCGGCAGCTTCGACGTGGTGCTCGACGACGGGAACGAGAAGCGGCGCATCCACCTCAACCGTCCCTACTACGGGCTCTACATCGCGCCGATGATCTGGCGCGAGCTGGAAAACTTCTCTTCCGGCTCGGTCTGCACGGTGCTGGCTTCGGATTACTACGACGAGTCGGACTACTTCTACGATTACGAAGAGTTTACGCGGGCTGTCAGGGGAGAAAAATGAACGTTCCGTTTCTGGATTTGCGGGCGGCCTATGCAGAGTTGGCTGGCGAGCTGGACGAGGCGGCGCGCCGCGTACTGGCCTCGGGCCATTACATTCTGGGGCCGGAGGTCGAGGCCTTCGAGACGGAGTTCGCAACCCTCTGCGGCGCCGCGCACTGCGTCGGGGTGGCCGACGGCCTCGACGCGCTGCACCTGATCCTGCGCGCGATGGACGTGGGGCCGGGCGACGAGGTGATCGTCCCGTCGAACACCTACGTGGCGACGTGGCTCGCGGTCTCTTTCGCCGGAGCGACGCCCGTGCCGGCCGAGCCCGACGAGCGCACCTACAATCTTGACCCCGCGGCCTTCGCGGCGGCCATCACGCCGCGCACAAAAGCCGTCATCCCCGTTCACCTCTACGGCCAGCCGGCCGACATGGACCCCATCAACGAAACGGCCGCACGTCACGGCATTCGGGTCATCGAGGACGCGGCGCAGGCGCACGGCGCACACTACAAGGGGCGGCCCGCCGGCTCGCTCGGTCACGCCGCCGGCTTCAGCTTCTATCCGGGCAAGAACCTCGGCGCGATGGGCGACGGCGGCGCGGTCACGACCGACGACGCGGCGCTGGCCGACCGCCTGCGGGTGCTGCGCAACTACGGCTCGCGCGTCAAGTACTACAACGAGGTGAAGGGCTTCAACTCGCGGCTCGACGCCGTGCAGGCCGCGATGCTGCGCGTCAAGCTGCGGAGCCTCGAAGAGTGGAACAGGAGGCGGCGAGAGGCGGCTCGTCGCTACCTTCGCGCGCTCGAAGGCGTGCCCGGCCTCGCGCTGCCCTTCGTGCCCGACTACGCCGACCCGGTCTGGCACCTCTTCGTCGTCCGCCACCCCGAGCGCGACGCGCTCCAGCAGCACCTCTCGGCCGAGGGCGTCGGCACGCTCATCCATTACCCCGTGCCGCCTCATCTTCAGGAGGCATACCGAGAGCTTGAGCTTGGGCCGGGGAGGCTGCCCGTCGCCGAGGCGATGGCGCGCGAAATCCTGAGCCTGCCGATGGGGCCGCACCTGTCGGCCGACGCACAGGAGCAGGTAGTCTCGGCGGTGCATTCGTTCCGTCAGGCCCGAGCGGCCGAGAGCGCCTGAACCGGGGCCGCCCCGGGGGACCATTATTAGTGCCGAAGTACCCGAAGGCCAGCGTCTGCATCCCGTCGTACAACCACGCGCGATTTCTGCCCGAGGCCATCGAGAGCGCGCTCAGGCAGACCTACCCGAACGTCGAGGTCGTCATCGTCGACGACGGCTCGGCCGACGGCAGCCTGCGAATCGCCCGGGATTACGAGACCCGTCATCCCGACCGCGTCAGGGTCTTCACGCATCCCGGCCACGCCAACCGCGGCATCTCGGCCACAGTCAACCTCGCTTTCGAGAAGGCGACCGGCGTTTACTACTCGGGCCTCCCCTCGGACGACGTACTCTACCCCGACAAGATCGAGCGGCAGGTCGCGTTTCTGGAGGCCCGCCCGGAGGTCGGCTTCGTCTACGGCCCTTACGATTTGATAGACGACGCGGGGCGCATGACGGGCACGCAACGGATCGAAGACCTTTCGGCCGACGCCGACCCGCTGGAGCGGATGGTCGAGATCAACGTCGTTCCCGGCGTGACGGTGCTGGCGCGGCGCGAGCAGGTGGCGCGCGTTTATCCGCACGCGGAGGGGCTGGTTTACAGCGACTGGGAGTTCTGGGCGCGCTTCCTCGCGCTCGCGCCCGTCGGTTTCCTCGACCGGCCGCTCGTCAAGTATCGCGTCCACGGCTCGAACACGAGCGTCGGCATCGAGCCCGCCCGCCACCTCTCCCACACGCTGGCCGTGATCGAAGCATTGCGCCGCCGGGCGCCCGAGCTCGGCAACGAGAAGTTCGGCGCGCTGCTCGATTTACGGCTCGCGCACCTGCGTTACTGCGCCGGCGACCCGGAGGGGGCGGCCCGCGACCTGAAGGCGTCGGCCGCCTTCGGCCTTCCGGCCTTCGAGCGCCCCGACGCGTTCGCCGCGTGGGTCGAGTCGCGCGGGCGCGAGCCCTTCCACCCGGCCGGGGCCGAAAGTCCCGACTCCGGCTTTGGCCCGTGGGCCGTCGCGCAGTTGCGGCCGGTGTTGGGAGCGTCCTTCGCCAGCGCGGCCGGGCGGCTGGTCACGGCCCGGCTCTGCGCCGAGGACGCGTTCCGCAGTCACGCGACCGACCCGGCCCGGACGCGCGAAATGGTGCTGCGCTGCCTGCGCAACGACCCGCGGTGGTTGGGCGACAGGGCGCTCCGCTCGCTCGCGGCCGAGGCGCTGGTCGGCCGCGGTCTGATGAACCGCGTCCGGCGGCTGAAAGGCCGGCTGGCCGGGGGCGGCGACTAAGAAGGGGTTTTGCCGTTGCGCATCCTATTCGTCGGGGTCGGCTGGAGCCCACACCTCGCGCGCTGGGTCAACCAGCTCGGCGCGACGGGCTGGGACCTCCACCTCTTCCCGCTCAACGTGGACGAGGGCGTCCACCCGGAGCTGAAAAGCGTCACCGTCCACGACGCCATCCACGGCCGCCCGCGCGGCGCAGACCCGACCGTGCGCGCCGTGGACGACTTCTGGCCCTCGCTCCGCGACGGCTACCCGCTGCGGCGCGGCGCGATGACGGCGCGGCGCGTCGAGAGCGTCTTCTACCCGCGGCGCGCCGAACGCTCGTGGCGCCTCGCCTACGCCATCCGGCGCCTGCGGCCCGACATCATCCACTCGATGACGACCTGGCCGGCGGGCGACCTCGTCGCCGAGGCGCGCTCTCACATGGGCGAGCCGCCCGACTTCCCCGTCTGGGTCCAGAGCGGGTGGGGCACAGACATCTACCTCTTCCCGTGGCTGTCGAACTACAGCGAGAAGATTCGGCGCGTGCTCTCGGCCTGCGACTATTTCACCTGCGACTGCCGGCGCGACATCGAGACGCCGCTCAAGTTCGGCTTCCGCGGCGAGCTGCTGCCCGTCCTCCCCGTCACCGGCGGCCTCGACGTTGAGCACATCCGCGCGATGCGCAACGAGACGCCTCCCTCGGCGCGGCGGCTCGTGCTCGTCAAGGGCGGCAACCGCGCCCTCTTCGCCGTCCGCGCGCTCGAACTCTGCGCCGAAGCCCTCAAGGGCTACCGCGTCGGGTTCTACTACTCGTCAGACCCGGAGGTGACGAACGCGGCCGAGCTGTTCGGGCGCGCGACGGGCGTTCCCATCGAGTTCGTCCCCAAAGTCTCGCCCGACGAGATGCTGCGGCTGCACGGCGAGGCGCGCCTCTCAATCGGCGTCAGCCGCGGCGACGGGCTGCCGCTCTCGGTCCTCGAAGCGATGGCGATGGGCTCGTTCCCCGTCCAGAGCAACACGAGCTGTCTCGACGAGCATTTCCAGGACGGGGTCTCCTGCCTGCTCGTCCACCCGGAAGACCCCGAGGGCATCGCCGCCGCACTGCGCCGCGCCCTCGCCGACGACGAGCTGGTTGACCGCGCAGCGCCGCTCAACTGGGAAACGGTCGCCGGCCGCTTCGACAGCGCCAGCCTGCGGCCCCGCATCGTCGAGATGTACGAGAAGATTTTCCGGCAGGGCCGGCAGGGTAAGCGCGCGGGCGCCGACCCGGCCGGCGGGGCGGGTGAGAGCCGATGAGCGCCACTGTTACGAACGCGGCCGGCGCGCCGTCGCATAGGGTTGACCTTTACCTCGGCGGCGAGCTGGGCCTCTGGGCGCTGCGCCAGGCCGGCGCCGGGCACGCCGGCCGCGTCTTCACCTTCGACGAAGAGATCGCCGCCGAGGCACGCGCGCTCGGGCTCGCCGTCTCGACCGAGAACGCCAACGCGGTCGAGTTCGAGGCCGCGCGGGTCGGCTTTTCGGTCCACTACCCGCGCGTCATCAAGCCGCACCTCATCGAGCGTTACCGGGTGATTTACAACCTGCACCCCGGCTACCTGCCCTGGGGCCGCGGCTTCTACCCCGTCTTCTGGGCGCTGTGGGAGGGCACGCCCGCCGGCGCCACGCTGCACGAGATCAGCGCCGGCGTGGACGAGGGGCCGCTAGTCGCGCAGGAGCAAGTCGAGTATGACGACTCGGACACCGGCGGCTCGCTCCACGCCCGCGTCCGCGAGGCCGAGCAGCGACTCTTCCTCGAACACTGGCCGCGCGTCGTCCGCGGCGAAAGGCCGGCGGCCCGCGCGCAGGAGGGCGGCGGCGGCAGCCACCACTTCCGGCGCGAGTTCTTCGAGCTGAAGGAGCGCGCGGCTGTCGAGGGGATGACGGGCGCCGAGCTGCTGCGGCTGGTCCGCTGCCTGACCTTTCCCGGCTTCACCGGGATGGAAGTCGCCTCGGGCGGGCGCCGCTTCGCCGTTCGACTTGAGCCTTTGGACTGTGCTAACAATACCCTTTCGCCCGACACCCGGACCTGACTAACCGAGGCGACAGATGAAGAAAAGTTTGGCCGATCTGGCGGTCTTCGGCGGCCTGCCCGCCTTCGCCGAAAAGCTCCACGTCGGCCGCCCCAACGTCGGCCGCCGCGAGGCCCTCTTCGCGCGCATGAACGACCTGCTCGACCGCCGCTGGCTGACGAACAACGGCCCCTTCGTGCAGGAGTTCGAGCGGCGCGTGGCAGACTTCGTCGGCGTCAAGCACTGCGTGGCGATGTGCAACGCCACCATCGCGCTCGAAATCGCCGTGCGCGCCCTCGGCCTGACGGGCGAGGTGATCGTGCCGTCGTTCACCTTCGTCGCCACGGCCCACGCCCTCCAGTGGCAGGAGATCACGCCCGTCTTCTGCGACGTTGACCCCGAGACTCACACGCTCGACCCGCGACAGGTCGAGCGGATGATCACGCCGCGCACCACTGCCGTCATCGCCGTCCACCTCTGGGGCCGCCTCTGCGACACCGAGGCGCTCGCCGAGGTCTGCCGCCGCCGCAACCTGCGGCTGCTCTACGACGCGGCCCACGCCTTCGGCAGCTCGCGCGGCGGCCGGATGGCCGGCGGCTTCGGCGACGCAGAGGTCTTCAGCTTCCACGCCACCAAGTTCTTCAACACGTTCGAGGGCGGGGCCGTCACCACCGACGACGACGACCTGGCGGCCCGCATGCGCCTGATGAAGAACTTCGGGTTCGCCGGCTACGACAACGTCATCTACATCGGCACCAACGGGAAGATGACCGAGGTGTCGGCCGCGATGGGGCTCACGTCGTTCGAGAGCCTGGACGAGTTCGTCGCCGTCAACCGGCGCAACTACGACTTCTACCGCAAGGGCACGGCCGGCATCCCCGGCGTCAGGATGACCCTCTACGACGAGCGCGAGCGGAACAACTACCAGTACGTCGTGCTCGAAGTGGACGAGGAGGCGGCCGGCGTCAGCCGCGACGAGCTGGTGCAGATTCTCTGGGCCGAGAACGTCGTCGCACGCCGCTACTTCTACCCCGGCTGCCACCGCATGGAGCCGTACCGCTCCTACTACCCGCACGCGGGCCTGCTCCTGCCCGAGACCGAGGCGCTCTGCCGGCGCGTGCTGCTGCTGCCCACGGGCACGGCCGTCGGCGAGGCGGAGATCGCCGAGATTTGCCGCGTCATCCGGCTCTCGGTCGGGGGCTCGCGCGAGGTGCGAGAGCGGCTCGCCGCCGAGGCCGAGCCGCAGGCGGCCGGCGCCTGAGCGCGAGATTTTTCAACCGGCCGGGCCTCACGCCGCCGCGGGAGAGGGTTTCAGGGAACAAGGAATGAAGGTCAGCGTCTGCATCCCCACTTACAACGGCGGCGAGCTGCTCGGCGAGAGCATCCGCAGCGCGCTCGCGCAGACGCGCCCGCCCGACGAGATCATCGTCGTGGACGACGGCTCGACCGACCACACGGCGGAGGTCTGCGCCTCGTTCGGCCCGGCCGTGCGCTACGTCCGGCAGGAGAACGACGGCACGATGGGGGGCGGGGCGCGCCAGCGCGCCTTCAGCGAGGCGACCGGCGACTGGCTGGCGCTCCTCGACCACGACGACCTCTGGCTGCCCGACAAGCTCGAAAAGCAGTTGCGCGCCGCCGAGGCCGCGCCCGAGTTGGGCGCCGTCTTCACGCGCTACCGGAACGTTGACGAGCGGGGCCGCCCGCTGCCCGGCGCGGACGCGGGCGAGCACCTGGGCGAGCGCCTCTACTCGGCCGAAGACGTCTTCCACCTGCTGCTGACGCAGAACCCCTTCTGCCCCTCCTCGGCCCTCGTGCGGCGCGAGGCGGTCGCGCCGCACCTGCTCACTGACATGAAGACGGTCGGCTGCGGCGACTGGGAGCTGTGGTTCACCGTCGCGCAGCGTCACCCGGTGCTGGTGCTCGGCGAGGTGCTGACCGAGTACAGGTTCCTGCCGACGCAGTTCTGCGCCAACAAGCACAAGCTGGCCGTCACGATGCGGCAGACTCTCTCCGCGCAGCGGGCGCGCTTTCACCCCGGCTGCGCGCGGTGCGAGGAGTCTTTCGCAGAAGGGATGGCGCACGTCTCGGACGTGTTCGCCGTCGCGGCGCGCAGCTATCTCGACGAGTGCCACGCCTCGGCCCGGGTGGGCCGGCTCTCCGACGCTCTCGCCTCGCTGCGCGGGGCCGTGAGCGCCGCCCCGCGTGAGGTCCTGCGCCCGCGCCGCGCGGCCGCGCTCCTGAAGTCCGTGGCGGCCGGCGTGACGGGCGGCGGCCGACCCCGCCGGCGCCGCGAGCGCGGCGCTGCCGAATGAATCCTTCAACCTCCGCAAGTGATTTTCAAGGGATGAAACAGTACAGCAAATTCGCCACCGTCGAAGACGTGCGGTCGCCTGAGTACGTCTCGATCAACCGCGAGATGGACCGTCTCGCGTCGAAGTACGCGCTGGCCGACCACACGGAGCTGAACGAGGCCCGCTACCCCTGGTCGAAGGGGATGCTCAACAAGCCGGCCTTCTACGCCGCGCGCCTCTGGGAGTACCCCTTCTCGGTGCTGGCGGCCGACCTCGAACCCGGCATGTCGGTCGCGGACATCGGCTGCGGGATGACGGCCTTCACCGTCTACCTCAAGGAGGTGGCCGGGTGCGACGTGACGGGCGTTGACCCGGACATGTTCGAGGCCGGCGTCAAGTACCTGGCCCACGGCGTCAGCCAGGAGTTCGTCGAGCGGACGGGACTCAGGGTGCTCAAGGGCGATTTCGACTCGATCCCGCTCGAAAGCGACTCGCAGGATCGTGTCTTCTCCGTCAGTGTGATGGAGCACGTCCCGGCCGACGTGCGCCGCCGCGGCATCCAGGAGATCGCGCGCGTGCTCAAGCCGGGCGGCCGCGCCGTCATCACCGTGGACATGAGCATGTGGTTCGAGCTGAACCGCCCGCTCGAACTGGTCTGGGACTCGGGCATGATGCTCCGGGAGCCCTTCGACCTGCGCTGGCCCGCGCGCCGCTTCGGCCTGTTCGATTCGGGGCAGCCGGCCGACGTGTTCGGCATGACGCTCGTCAAGGAGGCGCGCGAGGTCGAGACGCAGTACCGCGGCGACGGCGACGCGCCCGCCGAAGCCGTGCCGGCCCACCTCGTCCCGACGCTCATCCCGCGCGGCGACGGGGGCCCGCGACCGCTGTGGCGGCGCGTCGGCGGCCGGATCGTGCGCGAGGTCAAGACGGCCGTCGGGCGCGAAGACTAGGGGAACCGACGCGGGCGCCTGCGGCGTGCGCGCAGGCCCGGGGCGGCGGGCGCGTGGGGTGAGAGGGGCGACGGCGAGCCGAGACGATGGAGCAGGGCAGAAACAGGATCGAGGTGCTGGACTTCTTGCGGGGCGCCGCGGCGCTCGCCGTCGCGCTGCACCACTTCTGCAACGTCCTCGACGACGGCCCCATCAGGGCCGCGAGCCACTACGGCCAGCTCGGCGTGCAGGTCTTCTTCGTCATCTCTGGCTTCATCATCCCCTACTCGCTGGTGCGCGGCGGCTACGGGCTGCGCAACTTCGGCACCTTCGTCGCCAAGCGCATCGTCCGGCTCGACCCGCCCTACCTCGTCACCATCGCCGTCATCATCGGCCTCGGCGTGCTCTCGTGGTACGTGCCCTTCCAGCAGGGGCCGCCCTTCGAGGTGAGCTGGCCGCAGGTCTTGCTGCACCTCGGCTACGTCAACACCTTCTTCGGCTACCCGTGGCTGAGCGACGTGTTCTGGACGCTCGCCATCGAGTTCCAGTACTACCTGCTGATGGGGCTCGCCTTCCCCGTCGTCTTCAGCCGCGACGCGCGCTTGCGGCTCGGGGCGATGGCCGCGCTCGGCGCTCTCTCGTTCGTCGTCACCTCGGGCGCCTTCATCTTCCACTACATCTTCCTGTTCCTGATGGGCATCCTCACCTGCCAGCTTCGGACGGAGATGATCGGGCGCGGGCAGTACGCCCTGCTGACGGCGCTGGCCGTGGCCGGCAACCTCGCGGTGGGGGGCCTGCCCTCGACGCTGGCGGGGGCGCTGGCCGTCTTCGCCATCTTGTTCCTGCGGGTGCGCCACTCGATCTTCGTCTTCCTCGGCTCGATCTCCTACTCGCTCTATTTGATTCACAGCCCCGTCGGGCGGCGGGGGCTGAACGTCTACGTGCGCGCGACGGGTGCCGACACGCAGGCCGAGAAGTACCTGGCGGTCCTCTTCGCCGTCGCCGTCTCGATTGCGGCGGCCTACGCCCTCTACCGCCTCGTCGAGCTGCCCTCGCAGAGGTGGTCTTCGTCGCTGCGCTACCACCGGCGGCGGCGGCCGGCCGAGCTGCGGCCGGAGGAGCTGGAACAACTGAACCCGGCGCTGTGAGGGCCAGCAGCGGGCGTCGCCCCGCCTCGCTTGAAAGGAGTAACTGATGGGACCGCAACATGCCAAGATGTCCGAGGCCGACATCCGCCGCGGGCTGGCCGAAGTCGTCGAACGTCACGGCAAGTGGACGTCGCACCGCATTCACTTGGGCGGGGGCGTCTACACCATCCCCGAGAACGAGCCGGCCGACATCCATCCTCTGCGCCGGGTGCTTCAGGTCGTGGCCGACAACGCCGCCAAGCCCTTCTCAGAACTGCGCATCCTGGACCTCGCCTGCCTTGAGGGCGGCTACTCGATAGAGATGGCGTTGCACGGCGCGCGGGTCGTCGGCGTCGAAGGCCGCGATATCAACATCGAGAAGGCGCGCTTCGCCAAGGAGGTGCTCGGGCTGGGGAACGTCGAATTCTTCCAGGACGACGTGCGGAACCTGAGCGCCGAGAAGTACGGAACCTTTGACGTGGTGCTCGTGCTCGGCATCCTTTACCACCTCGACACGCCGGACGTGTTTCACTTCATGAGGCGGGTGAATGAGGTCTGCCATGACTTCGCCGTCGTGGACACGTTGACGAGCACGTATGCCCGAATCTCAGTCGAGCACGAGGGGGGCACTTACGCGGGGCACCGCTGGGCGGAGTTCCCGGAGGGCACGACCGAGAGCGGCAAGAGCAAATTCGCGTGGGCCTCTCTCGACAACGACATGAGCTTCTGCTTCACGGTCCCGTCGCTCCTCAACATGCTCCTCGACGCGGGCTTCGCCTCGGTTTACGAGGTGAAACACCCGTCGGACCTCACAAACTACCAGGACCGCTTCACCATGTTGGCACGGAAGGGCACGCAGCTTCCGCTGCTCTCACAGCCGGACAGGTCTGACCTGCCCGTGAGCCCGTGGCCCGAGAAGGAGGCGAGAAGAATCGGGGCGCCTTTCAACAAGGAGCCGGAGGAGGCCGAGAAGAAGCGCCCCTTCTGGCGCAGGCGCTAGCGCGCGGCAGGCGGCGGTGAGGACGATGAGTACAGCTTTCGAGAGTTTGAAAGAGTTGCCGGGCGTGAGGGGCCTGGCCTACCGGCTCGGCCTGTTTCAGGAGCGGGCCGCCTTCGCGCTGAGCGGGGCGGCGGGCGCGGCGCGGCTGCGTTTGCGCGGCGGGCGCGGCGCGCGGCCGCAGGTGGCGGCAGTCATGGTCGGGCGCAACGACGACTACATGCCCGACTTCGCCGAGCGGCTCCGCGCCACCATCGAGTGGAACACGCGCCACCTCGTCGGCGAAGTCGTCTTCGTCGAGTGGAACCCGCCGGCCGACCGCGAGCTGCTGGCCCACGAACTGACGCGCCGGTTCGAAAACCTGCGCGCCTACGTCGTGCCCGCCGAGACGCACGCGCGCATCTGCCAAAACAGTAACGTCAAGCTGCTCGAATACCACGCCAAGAACGTCGGAGTCAGGCGGGCGCGCTCGCCCTGGGTGCTGGTGACGAACGCCGACGCCGCGCTCGGCCTCGACACGGTCAACGCCGTCCTCGACGCCGAGCTTGACCCGTCGGTGGCCTGGACCGCCGAGCGCGTTGACATCCCGTGGGAGGAGGGCACGCAGGACCGCATCGGCCTGCTCGAAAGCCTGCGCTACCGCCGCGCCATCCCCTACCACCAGCTCGGCACGGGCGAGTTCATCCTCGCCAGCCGCGAGCTGTGGCGCCGCACGCGCGGCTACGACGAGCGGATGATCCGCCACCGCATCGGCTGCGACGTGCGCGGCACGGCCCAGATGCTCGCGCACGGGGCGACGATCCGGCGCGCCGGCTACGTCCTTCACCTGCAACACCCGACCTCCTGCACGGAGGGCGTCAGGCCGCACCACGGCGAGGCCGCCGACCTCGAAGACATCCCGTACCACAACGGCGAGGACTGGGGTCTGGGCGACGCGCGCGAGGTCGAGCTGGGCGAGCGCGTCTGGCGCCTGGAGGAGCCCGCGGCCGGTTGAGGGCGGGGGCGGCGGTCTGTTACGTTTGCCGCCACGCCGGGAGTTCCGGGGCGAGAGGAAAAAGGTTTTGATGAGAGAGTTGGTGCTGGGCGGCGAGGGGTTGATCGGGTCGGCGCTCGTCGCGGAGTTGCGGCGGCGCGGCCACGAGGCACGCTCGCTCGACCTCAGGACGGGCTTCGACCTGCGCGCGCCCTTCGACCCGAGGCCGTTCGGGGAGTGCGACCGCGTCTGGTTCCTGGCCTGGGACACGGGCGGGGCCAAGTACCTCGAATCGGAAGACCAGCAGCACGCGCAATACCGCAACAACTGCGAGATGTCGCTCAGGGTCTTCGACGTGCTGGCGCGCACGAAGAAACCCTTCCTCTTCACCACCTCGCAGCTCGCCGGTTTGCCGAACGCCTACGGCACGACCAAGCTGATGGCCTGGCACTGGGCGGCGCACCTCGGCGGAAAGGTCGCGCGGCTCTGGAACGTCTACGGCTGGGAGCGCCCCGACGAGCGCAGCCACGTCGTCACTGACCTCGTGCTTTCGGGCCTGCGCGGCCGCGTGCGGATGATGACCACGGGCGAGGAGCGGCGCCGCTTCCTCTACAAGACCGACTGCGTCGAGGCCCTCGTCGGACTGTTCGACTCAGACTTGCAGACGGCCGAAATCGCCGGCCCCGAGTGGCTGCGCATCCGCGACGTGGCCGAAGAGGTGGCGCGGCAGTTGAACGTCGGGGTCGAGGCGGGCGCGGCGAGGGGCTCCGAGGCGCCGGTGGACCCGACCGAGCCTCTGCCGGGCTGGGCGCCGCGCGTCCCGCTCGAAGAGGGCTTAAGGCTGGTCATCGAGGAGGCCCGCGCCCACCTCGGGCGCGAGCTGGCCGGCGCGGCGAGCTGAGACGAAATGAGACGCGGGAGTTTTGCAGGACGCGCGAGGGGGTTTGATTTAAAAGGCTGTGCAAGTACCCGAGAGAATCAAGCAGGTCGTCAGGCGCGTGCCGCTCTACCGGCAGGCGCGGCGCGAGTACGAGTTGAGCCGGCTGCGTCGGCGCGTCCGCGGGGCCGACCCGCTGCTGGTCGTCATCGGCGGCGGCGGCACGCGCTTCGACGGCTGGGTCTGCACCGACCGCGAGGTGCTCGACGTGACGCGCCCCGAGGACTGGCGCCGGCTGTTTGTGCCCGACTCGATTGACCGGCTGCTCTCCGAGCACGTCTTCGAGCACCTGACCGAGGACGAGTGCCGCGCGGCCTTCGCCGAGTGTTACCGCCACCTGAAGCCGGGCGGCCTCTTCCGCGTCGCCGTGCCCGACGGCTACCGCCGCGATTCGGCTTACGTCGCAGAGGTCACGCCGCCCAACGACGGCCACAAGTCTCTCTTCACGGTGGACACGCTCCCGCACCTGCTCGAAGGCGCCGGGTTCGAGGCGACGCCACTCGAATACTTCGACGCCGCGGAAAACTTCCACGCCGCCGAGTGGGACGAGCGCGAGGGCTTCGTCTCGCGCTCGGTTCGGTTCGACTCCCAGGAGCGTTTCCGCCGCGGCGAGCTCTTCTACACCTCCCTCATCGTTGACGCGCGAAAGGTCTGAAGGGGAAAGTCTCTGCTTCATGTGCGGCATCTCGGGCATAGTCGGTCGGGCGGAGTTGCGGGCGGAGGAGCGCGCGGGCGTGGCGTCGGCCAACGCCTCGCTCGCCCACCGCGGGCCGGACGGCGAGGGGCGCTTCGACGCCCCGCACGTCAGGCTGATGATGCGCCGCCTCTCCATCATTGATCTCGAAGGCGGCTGGCAGCCCCTCTACAACGAAGACCGCTCGCTCGCCCTCGTCTTCAACGGAGAGATTTACAACTTCGTCGAGCTGCGCCGCGGGCTCGAAGCGCGCGGCCACCGCTTCAACACCGGCAGCGACGGCGAGACCATCCTCCACCTCTACGAGGAGCACGGGCTCGGGTGCGTCGAGCACCTGCGCGGCATGTTCGCCTTCGCCCTCTGGGACGAGGCGCGCCGCCGGCTCGTGCTGGCGCGCGACCGCATGGGCGAGAAGCCGCTCTACCTCTACGAGGGCGACGGCCGGCTCGCCTTCGCCTCCGAGATGAAGGCGCTTCTCGACTCGGGCCTCGTCCCCTTCGAGCTGGACCCCGAGTCGGTTGACCTCTACTTCCACCACCAGTACGTGCCCGAGCCGCGCACGCCCCTGCGCGGCGTGCGCAAGCTCGACGCGGCGCACGTCCTGACGGTGGACGTTGACGACTGGCGCCTCTCGGAGAGCTGCTACTGGCGCATCGAGGACGCGCCCGAGACCGACGGAGACCCGGTCGAGCTGATCCGCGCCGAACTCGACACGGTCACCACCATCACGCTGCGCAGCGACGTGCCCGTCGGGCTCGCCTTAAGCGGCGGGCTCGATTCGAGCGCGCTGGCGGCGCTCTGCGCGCCCAAGTACCGCGACACCTTCCACTGTTTCAGCGTCGGCTACCGCGGGCAGGCGGCCTCGGACGAGCGGCAGGACGCGAAGTCGCTCGCCAGCCGCCTCGGCCTGCAATTCCACGACGTGGAGGTCGCGGCCGAGGACGTGGCCGAGTTCTTCCCGCGCCTCGTCGAGTGGACCGACGACCCCGTCGCCGACATCAGCGCCTACGGCTACTACGCCGTCAACCGTCTGGCCGCCGAGAGCGGCATACGCGTGATGTTGAGCGGGCAGGGCGGCGACGAGCTGTTCTGGGGCTACGCCTGGGTGGCCGAGGCCGCGCGCCAGAGTCTGGAGAAGGCCGCCCTCTTCGGCCACGGCAACGGCGGGCGCCTCGACCTGCGCGCGTGGGCGCGGCAGGCCTTCGCCGAGGCCAACGGGCTGCCCGAGAGGTACGCCCGGAGCAGCTACATCACCGGGCGGCGGCACGCGCTCGACTGGCGCCGGCGCCCGCTCCTGCGGCTCGCGCGCTACCTGCGCTCCGACCGCGCGCGGCTCGTCTTCATGGAGCTATCGCCAGAGTTCGGCGACATCGAGCGCGAGGCCCGCGCGCTTCTGACCGACGGGTGGCGCTCTTCGTTCACGCCGGAGAACGCCTACGCGCCCTCGACGCTGCCGATGAGCGAGTGGGGCGACGTTCCCGTCAAGCTCTCGGCGCTCATCGCGCGCACCTACCTGCGGTCGAACGGCGTGGTGCAGGGCGACCGGCTGAGCATGGCCTCCTCGGTCGAGCAGAGGCTCCCGCTGCTCGACCACCGGCTGTGGGAGGTCGTCCAGGGCGCGCGGAAGCGAAACAGCGACTTCGCCCTGCCGCCGAAGGCGTGGTTCGTCAGGGCGCTCGAAGGCGTCCTGCCGCGCGACGTTATCGAGCGGCCTAAGCGCGGCTTCACCCCGCCCGTCGGCGAGTGGAAGCGGCTGATCTTTGAGCGCCACGGACGCGACCTCGCCGAGGGGCTTCTGGTCGGCGAAGGCGTCTGCCGCCCGGAGGCTATCGCCCGGCTTCTCGCCCGGCCGCGCGAGTCCTCCTCGATGCTCTACCGGTGCCTCGTCCTGGAGCAGTGGGCGCGCGCGATGAAGGCGAGGCGCGAGGCGGCGCGGGCCGCCGCGGGGCGCGTGCGCGGGGCGGCCTGAGGCACGGCCGGCGCGACTGCGCTGCCGCGCCGCCGCCGGCGAAAGACTCTCTTGCGAATCCAGCGGATCACGACCAACTACCCGGGCTTCCTGCGACAGTTCTATGCGAAGCGGCCGGGGCTCGACGCCGAGCCTTTCTCCGTGCAGCACGCCGCGCTGATGGAGCAGGCGAGCGGGTGGGCCGATTTCTGGTCGGTCGCCCTCGGCAAGCTCGGCTACGAGGCTGACGAGGTGGTCTCGAACGTCGAGCCGATGCAGCGCGCCTGGGCGCGCGAGCGCGGCGCCCCCTTCGGCGAGCCCGGCTGGCTCTTCGACATCACCGCGGCGCAGGTCAAAGCCTTCGCGCCCGACGTGCTCTTCGTCAACGATTACGTGACCTTCACGGCCCCGTTCCTGCGGCGGCTGCGGGCCGAGTGTCCTTCGATCCGGCTCGTGCTCGGCTGGTGCGGCGCGCCCTACCGCGACGCCTCGGTCTTCCGCGAATACGACGTGGTGCTCTCGAGCGTGCCCGAGTTGGTCGAAGAGTTCCGCGCGCAGGGCCACCGCTGTCGCCACGTCAACCACGCCTTCGAGCCGCGCGTGCTCGAACGCATTGACCTCGACGCCCCGCCCGACACGGACTTCTCCTTCGTCGGCTCGCTCGCCAAGAAGCGCGACTTCCACCTCGGGCGCGAGGCGCTGCTCGCCGGGCTGATCGGGCGGACGCCGCTGCGCATCTGGGCCGAGATTCACCGGCCGACGTGGCGCGAGCGCGGCGGCACGCTCGTCCGCCGCGCGGCCTACGACGCCGTCCACGCCGCGCGGAGGGCGGGCGTGCCGGCCTCTGTGCTCGCCGCCGCGCCGCCCGCGCGCAGGGTGCTCGGCTGGGCCGCGCGGCCGGAGCTGCCGACCGCCGTAGATGCGCGGCTCGCCCGCCGCTCGCGCCCCGCCGTCTACGGCCTGGAGATGTACGAGCGGCTGCGCCGCAGCCGCGTCACGCTCAACACGCACATCGACCTGTCTTCGACCCACGCCTCGAACATGCGGCTCTACGAGGCGACCGGCGTGGGCTCCTGCCTGCTCACGGACTGGAAGGCGAACCTCGCCGAGATGTTCGAGCCCGACGCCGAGGTCGTCACATACCGCGACGCCGACGAGTGTGCAGAGAAGGTTCGCTACCTGCTCGAACACGAAGACGAGCGGCGCCGCATCGCCGAGGCCGGCCGGCGCCGAGCCCTGCGCGACCACACCTTCGATTGCCGCGCCGCCCAGCTCGACGATTTAATCCGCGCCGCGCTCGTGTCACAATAAACGCGCGCCAGAGGAGAGGGCCGAAGCAGAAGTGAATCCGACGACGTTCAAGCAACAGGTCGTGCGCTATGCGCCGCCGCAGCTCGTCCACTGGGGCAAGTACCTCGTGGACTCGGCCTATCGTCATCGCTCGCGCCACCTCGCGCGCCTCAAGCGCGTGCCGCGCTACCGCCCCGCCGTCACAGAGATTCTCGGCCGGCCGCTCGAAGTCGTGGACTCTGCCTCCTTCCTCTGGATGTACCGCGAAATTTTCGTGGACGAAATCTACCGCTTCCGCGCCCGCACAGACGAGCCCTACATCATCGACTGCGGCGCCAACATCGGCTTGAGCGTCCTTTACTTCAAGCAGCTCTACCCGCGCGCTCGCGTCGCCGCCTTCGAGCCCGACCGGGAAATCTTCGAGGTCTTAAGCCGCAACGTCGCGGCGCAGGGGCACGGCGAGGGCGTCGAGCTGCACCGCCGCGCCGTCTGGACCGAGGAGACGACGCTCAGTTTCTGGAGCGAGGGGGCCGACGGCGGCCGCCTGTCGGACGTGGGCGACGGCGTCGCGGCGCGGGGCGTCGAGGTGCCGACGGCGCGGCTGCGCGACTTCCTCGGCGGGCGCGTGGATTTTCTGAAAGTTGACATCGAGGGCGCCGAGACGGAGGTGCTGGAGGACTGCGCCGACAGGCTCGGAGAGGTCGAGCACCTCTTCGTCGAATACCACTCGTTCGCCGAGCGCCCGCAGACGCTGCACCGGCTCACGACCCTGCTGGCCGACGCCGGCTTCCGCCTCCACATCCAGCCGGTCATTCCCTCGCCGCGCCCCTTCGTCCAACGTCACGTCGAGGGAGGCATGGACATGCAGTTGAACGTCTTCGCCTTCCGCGCGTGAAGCACCCTGAGACCCCGCATGAAGTCTTATCTCAACCTCGGCTGCGGCACGCGCTTTCACCCCGCCTGGACCAACCTCGACTTCGAGGCGGCGGCCCCCGGCGTCTTGGCCCACGACCTGCGGCGCGGCATCCCCTTCCCCGCAGACACCTTCGAGTTCGCCTACCACTCGCACGTCCTCGAACACTTCCCGCGCGAAGGCGCCCGCCGGCTTCTCGCAGAGTGCCGCCGCGTGTTGCGGCCGGGCGGCGTGGTGCGCGTCGTCGTGCCCGACCTCGAAGACCTCGCGGCGGCCTACCTCGAAACACTCGGCCGCGCCGCGGCGGGCGAGGCGGGGTGGGGCGACAACTACGAATACGTGATGCTCGAACTCTACGACCAGACGGTGCGCGAGCGCCCGGGCGGCGAGATGGGGGCCTACCTGCGGCAGCGCGACCTGCCGAACCGCAGCTTCGTGCTCGACCGCGGCGGCGTGGACGCGCTCGGCATCATCGAGGCCGCGCGGCGGAACGGGGGCGGCGGTGAAAGGCAGGCGGGCGGCGGGCCTGAGGAAAGACGGCCGCTCGCGGCCCTGCCGCGGCGCGCCCTCGGCCGGCTGCGCCGCGCGGGCTTCGGGCGCGAGGCGCTGCTCCGTCTTATACTCGGCGAAGACTACGAGGCGCTGCGGGTGGGCCGCTTCCGCCGCCGGGGCGAGCCGCACTTGTGGATGTACGACCGCTATTCCCTGCCGAAGCTGCTCACGGAGGTGGGCTTCGAGTCGCCGCGGTTGTTCGGCCCGGCCGAGAGTCGGGTGCCGAACTGGGCCGCCTTCGGCCTCGACACTGAGCCGGACGGGACCGTGTACAAGCCGCACTCGCTCTACGTCGAGGCCGTCAAGTGAGTCTCATGAAAGGTCACGTTTTCAAAGTTTTCTGAGCGCGCGCCGGGGCGCGCGCGCCCCCTTCCCCGGTCCGTTTTCTGAATAGCTATGTGTGGGATCGTCGGCATCGCGGGCAGGCAGGAGAGGTCGTGGCTGGCCTCAATGAACTCGGTGCAGACGCACCGCGGGCCCGACGACGCGGGCGAGTACCGCGACCCGGAGGCCGAGGTCGCGCTCGCCATGCGCCGGCTCTCCATCCTCGACCTCGAAGGCGGGCATCAGCCGATGTCGAACGAGGACGGAAGCCTCACCGTCGTCTTCAACGGCGAAATCTTTAACTCGCCCGAGCTGCGCGCCGGCCTCGAAGCGCGCGGCCACAAATTCTTCACGCACAACTCCGACACCGAAGTCCTGCTCAAGCTCTACGAGGAGCGCGGCGCCGCGGCCCTCCAGGAGCTGAACGGCATGTTCGCCTTCGCCATCTACGACCGGCGGCGCCGCGTCGTCTTCGGCGCGCGCGACCGCGTCGGCATCAAGCCGCTCTACTACGTCAAAGAGCCCGCCCTGTTCGCCTTCGCTTCCGAGGTCAAGTCGCTTCTGGCGCTGCCCACGCTCGCCCGAGAGGTCGAAACGCAGAGCGTCTTCCATTACATGACGCTGCTGCACGTGCCCGGCGAGCGTTCGGCCTTCCGGGGCGTCCGGCGCCTGCCGCCCGGACACTGGTTCGAGTATTCCGTGGACCGGCGCGAGCTGCGCGTCGAGCGTTACTGGCGGCTGCCCGTCGGCGCGTCGGGCGGAGGAGAAGGAGGGCGGAGCGCGGACGAGTGGGCCGAAGTTCTTCGCCACGAATTGCGCGAGGCCGTGCGCCGCTGGATGCTGAGCGACGTGCCAGTCGGGTGCTCGCTCTCGGGCGGGATTGATTCGACGGCGGTCGTCGGGCTGCTCGGCGAGATGGGCTTCCGGGTCAAGACCTACTCGCTCGGCTTCGCCGGCGAGGGCGAGGAGGAGTGGGACGAGCTGCGGCTGGCGCGCGAGGTCGCTGCGCGCTGGGGCACAGAGCACCGCGAGGTGATTCTCAAGCCCGAAGACCTGCTCGAAGACCTCGTCCAGATGGTCTGGCACCTCGACGAGCCCTACGGCGGCGGCCTGCCATCCTGGTACGTCTTCCGCCTGATGGCCGAGGACGTGAAGGTCGGGCTGACCGGCAGCGGCGGCGACGAGTTGTTCGGCAACTACGGCAAGTTCGTGCCCTTCGAGACGAGCCCGGTCTTGCGCGCGGCGGCGAGTTACCCGGCGCTCGCGCGCGCAGCGCGCAGCCTGCCGCGAGCCGCCTGGGCCGCATGGCGCGGGGCGCTCGCCGCCGTGCCCGACGCGCTGGCGGGGGCCGGCCGCAAGAGTAGGCTCGCCGAGCTCGACAAGCTTTTCGAGGCGCCCTTCGGCCACCACTACTACGCCAATCAGGTTTACTTCACCGACCGGGCCAAGCGCGATGCGGTCTTCGACGGCGCGGCCGAGGCGGCCGAGGACACGGCCGCCCTCATCGAGCGGCTGGCTGCCGAGGCCGGCGCCTCGAACTACCGCGACCGCGTCGCCTACGTAGACTTCATGACGCAACTGCCCGAAGAGTTCCTGCTGATGACTGACAGGTTCTCGATGGCCCACTCGCTCGAAGCCCGCGTGCCCTTCCTCGACCACGAGCTCGTCGAGACCGTCTTCCGCATCCCCGCCCGCCTCCGCACGCGCCCCGACGATTTGAAGTACCTGCTCAAGCGCGCCGTCTCGGACCTGTTGCCGGCCGGAGTCCTCGGGGCGCGCAAGAAGGGCTTCGTCATCCCCGTCAAGCTCTGGCTGCGCGGACCGCTGCGCCCGCTGGCCGAGCGGCTGCTGGCGCCCGACAGGCTCGCGGCGCAGGGACTCTTCCGACCCTCGTTCTTCGGCAGGTTCGTCGCCCCGCACGTCGAGGGGCGCGCCGATTACACCTGGCAGGTCTGGGCCGCGCTCATGTTCCAGCTCTGGCACGTCGTCTTCGTCGAGCGGCGCGAGGCCGACCGCCCTACCTTCTCCTGGCGCGATCTGCTCTAAAGCCCGGGCCCGGCGCGAGCGGCAGTCGCGTGGACGGCGGGCGTAGGCGGCGGCGCCCGCGCGGGCAAAGATTCTGCTTGCTTTTTTTCCCGATTAGCAGTAAACCTCTCCCGCACCAGCCTTTGAAGTAGCTGCGCCGTCGCCCCGCGTTCTCTTCGGGCCGACGAGGGAAAATCGAATCCGACCCGCGGCGGTGGCACATCCCGCCGGGCGCCCGTCCAACCAGGACGCCACGCGGGTCCGGCGGCGTTTCCCGTCCATCCAGGGAATCTCGTTGAGCAATCTTTTGCCGCCCAGCGTCCCTGCCTGAAAACTCGCGTCTCTGATGAAGACCGGGTTCCTTTTAAAAATATCCTACTACCGCATGCGCCTTACACTGCCAGGGACGACACGCCGGTAAGACAAGGATATTCGACACGAGCTAGTGCCGCGCTCGCCCGCATGCGGGCCTCGCGCCGCGCGCCGAGACTAGCTCTCTTGTTCCAAAGTGGATCACCAATCAAAGGAGAAAACCCCTCATGCGGAAAGTTAATTTCGTCTTCAGGACGCTTGCCCTGCTGACCCTCTTCTGCGCCGGCGCCGTGTTCGCACAGGCCCAGACGCAGAACCGCACGTTCGTCGCCTCGACCGGCACTGACGCGGGCACCTGCCCGCGCAACGCCCCCTGCCGCACCTTCGAGTACGCGTTGACCCAGACCCGCGCCGGCGGCGAGATCAACGCCGTGGACGTGGCCGATTACACCGGCCCCACCGGCACGCTGGTCATCAACAAAGCAGTCACCATAGACGCCCTCGGCGTCGGCGCGACGCTCACGTCCCAGAACTTCCAGGACGCGATCCGCGTCGAGGTCGGAGCCGGGGACACCGTCATCATCCGCAACCTGTCCCTGACGGGCTTCCAGGAGGTGACGGCGACCAGCCCCGGCGATAACGGCATCCGCTACCTTTCGGGCGGCGCGCTCGTCATCCAGAACTGCGACATCCACAGCTTTAGGGGCGCGGGCATCATCGCCCAGGCGTCACAGACCACGTCGGGAGCCGCCACGCTCACGGCGAAGCTGGCGATCTCCGATACCAAGGTCTACAACAACTACGGCTACGGCATCTACCTCGACGGCCGGTTGGGCAACCCGCTCGACTTCGCCATTGACAACGCGCGGATCGAGGCCAATGGCGTCAACTTCGGTAACGGCGTCGGCCTCGCCGTCTTCGCCTTCAACGGCGACGTGCGCGGCGTGGTCCGCGACTCGGTCATGGCCGGGAATGCGACAGGCGTCAACGTTACATCCAACGCCGGCAGGTCAGCCCAGGTTCACCTTGAGGATTGCTCGGTCAGCACCAATCAGATCGGCATCCAGTCGGGATTCGGATCGGGCACTTCGCGCGTCTTCATCAGCGACACGGTCGTCCAGTTCAACCAGTCCATCGGGCTGGCCGCATCGGGAGGCCAGATCGTCTCCTTCGGCGACAACAAGGTCGGCCCGGGCCAGGGCTCGCCCACTTCGGTGCTCCCCCAGCAGTAACTGCGGCCGCGAGCCTTTTCAAAAACGCCCGTCACACCTCTCAAGGTGTGACGGGCGTTCGACTGTCCGACGGCCTAAAGCCCGACCGCGACTCCTCACTGCGAGTCTTTTTTCCCGGCCAACAGATGGCCGGCGAACCGCCGCGCCGTCTTCAACGCCTCGGCGGTCGGCTTCTCCATCTTCGCGGGGGACGCGCCGCCCACAGGGGCCACGACGCTCACGCTCACCTGCGCGTACACCGGTCCGTCGCGGAAGGCGACGGCCGCGAAGCCGGGCCTCTGTTGCTGGTAAGCCTGCTCGCCCGCACCGGTCAGCGGGAGGGGCCTGCCCTGAAAAGTCTGCGGGTCGTTGAGCGACCACTCAAGCCTGCGGGCCGCATCCGGCCCCGAGTCGGCGAAGAAGACGAGGCCGAGCACCGTCAAGGCACGCCGCTGACACTGGAACCGGTAGTAAACGCCGCGCGGGGCGTGGGGAGCCGCGGCGGTCCCGGCTTTCGCCAGCTTAACGCACTGCCACTTCGCCTCCTTCCTGGCGAGCACGCGGTCTATTTCGGCGGCCGCGGCGGCCGCTTCGACTTGGGCGCCGGCCCGAACCGGGGCCAGGCAGGCGAGGGTCAGGGAGGACGCGACGAGGACGGCGGCGGCGCGGGGTGCTATCGCCGGACGCTTCGGGTAAACGATGGGGGCGGGCCTCATGCGGCCGAATATATCACGCCGCACCGCAGTCGCCGGAGTGGCCGCGCCGCACGCCCTCCGGCCCGCCGCCTGCCCTGAGTGACAACGCCCCGGGCGTGGTCTATTATCTTCTCCCCGTACGCCTTCACTGACGAACTACTATGAGGCGAGAAAATCCCCCCCGCGAAGCCAAGCCCTGCCCCGCCGCGAGAGCGGCCGGCCGCCGCGGCGTGCCCGCGCGGAGGTTTGTTCGGTGAGGCCCGTGGCGGTCGAACACCTGCGCGCGCCGGGCACGGGCGCGCGGCTGCGGCTCGGCCGGGTCACGGCCGAGGAGGCCGACGAGGTCAGGGCCGGCGAGCTGGTCTGCGAGACGACCGGACAGGTCTACCCAGTCCGAGACTTCGTCCCGCGCTTCGTGCCCGACGACACCTACGCCGCCAGCTTCGGCGAGCAGTGGAACCGCTACCGCCGCACCCAGATCGACCGCTTCAACGGCACCACGCTCAGCCGCGACCGCCTCTTCCGCGACACGCGCTGGACGCCCGAGGAGCTGCGCGGGGAGCGCGTCCTCGAAGTCGGCTGCGGGGCTGGCCGCTTCACGCAGGTGCTGCTCGACGCGGGGGCCGACCTTTACTCGATTGATTACAGCAGCGCCGTCGATGCCTGCTGGCGCAACCTCGGGCCGCACCCGCGCCTGGCGCTGGCGCAGGCGGACCTCTACCGCCTGCCCTTCGCGCCCGGCTCTTTCGACAAGGTCTTCTGCTTCGGCGTTATCCAGCACACGCCCGACCCGCGCGCGGCCTTCCACAGCCTCGTGCCCTTCCTCCGGCCCGGCGGCAAGCTGGCCGTTGACCTCTACCCGAAGACGAAGTGGATCACGCGCTGGACCTCGAAATACTGGTATCGCCCGCTGACCAAGCGGATGCCGCGCGACCTGCTGCGCCGCATCGTCGAGTGGTACGTGCCGCGCTGGATACCGATTGACAACCGGCTGCAGAAGGTCCGCGTGCTGCGCTACGTGGCCCCGGCCGTCGTGCCCTGCTGGAACTACACGGGCGAACTGCCGCTCGGCGAGGAGCAGATCAGGCAGTGGGCCATCCTCGACACCTTCGACGCGCTCTCGCCTCAGTACGACTTCCCGCAGACGGCCGAGACCGTCCGCGCATGGTTCGACGAGGCGGGACTCGCCCAGGTTGACGTGCGCCCCGGCGGCAACGGCATACTCGGCACCGGAAGGCGTGACGAGTGACGAGTGACGAGTGACAAGTCGGGGCCCGGCTTAATCTCGTCACTCGTCACTCGTCACGGCTCTTGTCACTCGTCACTCGTCACTCGTCACGCTCAAAGGTTTTGCTCAAGGTACTGCACATCAGCACCGCCGATAACAGCGGCGGGTCGGGGCGCTCGGCCTACCGCATCCACACGGGCCTGCGGCGCCTCGGCGTCGTCTCGCGGATGCTGGTGGGGCAGAAGGTGACGGACGACCCGGACGTGGCGCTCATCGCGGGCCGTCTGCGGCCGCTCGATGACCTGTTCAACCGCCTGACGGGTCGCCTCAGCCTTCAGTACCTCTTCTACCCCTCGTCGCTGGCGATGCTCGGCCGGCGGTGGCTGCGCGAGTCGAACGTAGTGCAGCTCTACAACACGCACGGAGGGTACTTCAGCCACACGGCGCTGCCGCTGCTGGGGCGCGGCCGGTCGGTCGTCTGGCGCCTCTCGGACATGTGGCCGATGACGGGCCACTGCTCCTACTCGTTCGACTGCGAGCGGTGGAAGACGGGCTGCGGCCACTGTCCGCTCCTGTCGGACCCGCCGGAGCTGTACCGCGACACGACCGCACAGCTCTGGCGCCTGAAGGAGCGCGTCTACGCGCGCACCCCGCTCTGCGTCGTGGCGCCCTCGAACTGGATAGCCGAGGCCGCGCGCCAGAGCCCGCTGCTCGGGCGCTTTCCCGTCAGGCTGATCCCGAACGGGCTCGACGCCGAGACGTTCCGGCCCCGCGACAAGGGGGCCGCGCGAGACTCGCTCGGCGTCGGCCGCGACCGGCGCGTCGTCCTCTTCAGCGCCCACTCGGTGACGGACCCGCGCAAGGGTGCTGCCTACCTCGAACGCGCTCTCGCCGGGATGAGCCCGGAGGTCGGCGGGCGCGGCGTGACGCTGCTCGTCGTCGGCGGGAAGTCTCAAGGGTGGGGCGCCGGGCTGCCCTTCGAGACGGTCCACGTCGGGCGCGTGGACGACGACGCGCGCCTCTCGGAAATCTACTCGGCCGCCGACCTCTTCGTGCTGCCGACGCTGGCCGAGAACCTGCCGAACGGCGTGCTCGAAAGCATGGCCTGCTCGACGCCCGCAGTCACCTTCGACGTGGGCGGCTGCCGCGACGCCGTGCGCCACATGGAGACCGGCTACCTCGCCGCCTACAAGGACGCCGGAGACCTGCGGCGCGGCATCGAGCTGCTGCTCGCGGACGATGAGTTGCGCGCGCGCCTCGGCCGCCGGGGCCGCGAGGTGGTCGAGGCCGAGTACACGCAGGAGTTGCAGGCGCAGCGCTTCAAGTCGCTCTACGAAGAGCTGTTTGAAGGGCAGCGGGCCGGCGACGGCGTGGCCGGAGTAGAGGGTTGAAGAAAAGCATGACGGAAACGGGTGCGGCCGGCGGGGCCGCCGTCGTCATCGGCGCCTCGGGGCAGGACGGCTACTTCCTGGCCGAGCGGCTGCTGGCCGAGGGGCGCGAGGTCTGCGCGACGACGCGCCACCCGGCCGCGCTCGAAGGACTGGGCGCAGCCGCCGCGGGTGGCGCCGCCGGCCTGCGCGTGCTGGCCGTCGAGCTGACCGAGCCTCAGGAGCTGCTCGGGCTGATCGCGCGAGAGCGGCCCGAGGAGGTCTACAACCTGGCCGGCCAGTCGAGCGTCTCGCGCTCGTTCGCCGAGCCGCTCCACACCTGGCGCACCAACGCCGGCTTCGTCGCCCGCCTGCTCGAAACCCTCCGGCTCGCCAGCCCCGAGACGCGCCTGTACCAGGCTGCCTCGACCGACATGTTCGGCGCCGCGGCCGGCTCAAGCGTCCGCCACGACGAACACTCGGCCCTCAACCCGCAGAGCCCCTACGCCAGCGCCAAGGCCGCGGCCTTCATGCTCTGCCGCTCCTACCGGGAGGCTTATAACCTGCGCATCTCGTGCGGCATCCTCTCGAACCACGAGTCGCACCGCCGGCCCGCGGGCTTCCTGACGCGCAAGATCGTTGACCACGTCCGGGGGCTGCGCGAGTCGGGGCCGGGCTCGCTGCCGCCGCTGCGTGCGGGCCACCTCAAGATTCGGCGCGACTGGGGCTACGCGCCCGACTACGTCGAGGGCACGCTCCTGATTCAGCGGCAGGCCGCCATCCGCGCCGCGCTCTCTGCCGCCAACTCCGCAGACTCCGACGGCCCCGCAGACTCCGACGGTGCCGGGGCCGGCGCGGCCGGGCGCGCGGGCGAGGCGGCCGACGAGGGGCGTTCTTACCGCGACTACGTGCTCGGCACCGGCCGCACGCTCGCCGTCTGGGAGCTGGCCGACGCGGCCTTCCGCCTCGCCGGCTTCGACCTGGTCTGGCACCTCGACGGCGAAGACCCGCGCGAGTGGCACGCCAGCTTCCGCGCGACGGGCGAGCCGGCCGTCTGCGTAGACCCCGAGCTGCTGCGCCCGGCCGACCCGCTCGTCATCGGCGTCGACCCCGGCCGCGCGCGGCGCGAGCTGGGGTGGTCGCCGAACGACGACCCGGCGGTCTTCCTCGCAGACATGCTGGACCCGCCGCGGCGCACGCCCCTGCCGGCCGTCGCGCGGCCCGGCGCCGAGGCGCGCGGATGAAGTTCGTCGCCCTCGACTCTGTGCCCGAAGAGGGAGTCTCGCACGACCCCGAGATCAGGAAGCGCGTCCTGCTCAGGCGCGGCGACCTGCCGCACCTGACCAACTTCGCACGCGCTCGCCTGCTGCCCGGCCACCGGACCACGGCACACGCCCACGCGGACATGAGCGAAGTCTTCATGGTCGAGTCAGGGTCGGGGCTGATGCTGGTCGCGGGGCGCGAGGTCGAGTTGAGGCCCGGCGTCTGCGTCGCGGTCGAGCCGGGCGAGGCACATGAGGTCTCGAACAACGGCGGTGCCGAGCTGGTCCTGCTCTACTTCGGCGTCGAAGCCTGAGGCCCGCGCCGTTTGGCCCCGAGCACAAAAGAATGGCGCCCCGCCCGGCGGCGGAGTATCTTTGTGGCCGACAGTTTCCCGACCCCGGCCCTCATCAGAGGGCCACGCCCCGGAACAAACCTCGGTTAAAGAGAGAGACGGCCGTCTCGGTGCAAGTCGAAACGCATCCCTACCCCGCGTCCGCCTCGGGCCTCGGAGACCTCCTCCGCATGGCCGAAGCCCTCGGCCGCGCCGACTCGGCCGAGGAGATTTACGAGGCCGCGCTCGACGCGCTCTGCGCCGCCCTGCGGACCGACCGGGCCGCGCTGCTCACGCGCGGGGCAGACGGCCGCGGGCGCTTCGTCGCGTGGCGCGGACTCTCCGAAGAGTTTCGCCGCGCCGTCGAGGGTCGCGGCCCGTGGCGGCACGATGCCGACAGCGCTGACGGCACAAACGGCGCCGACGGCCCGAACCACTCGACCGTCCCTCACACCTCGACTGTTCCGCACGACACACACGGCCCGCACGACTCGCACGGCCCGCACGACTCGCAGGATTCGCACGACACGCCCGCGTCGCAGACGCTGCTCGTCGGCGACGCGGCCCTCGACGTGGCCCTCGTCGCCGACGCGGCGCTCGACGAGTGCCAGGCGGCCGGGCTCGACGCGGGTATCGGTGCGCTGGCCTTCTTCCCCGTATCGGGCGGCGGGCGCGTCCTCGGGCGGCTCGCCGCCTGCTTCGGCCGGCAGCGCGAGTTCACGGACGAAGAGTTGTCGCTCGGGCGCCTCGTCGCGGGGCTGACGGGCCAGGCCCTCGCGCGCTGCCGCGCCGAGTCGGAGCTGCGCCGCAGCGAGAGCTTCAACCGGCGCGTCCTCGAAAGCAGCGACGACTGCATCAAGCTCCTCGACCTCGAAGCGCGCCTCCTCTACATGAGCCCGGCCGGCCTGCGACTTAACGAGGTGGACGACGCCGGCCGGGTGCTCAACCGCTCGTGGCTCGACTTCTGGCAGGGCGAGAGCCGCCGCGCCGCCGAAGGAGCGCTGGCCGCCGCGCTCGCGGGCGGCGCCGGGCGCTTCGACGGCTTCTTCCCGACCGCCGCCGGCACGCCGAAGTGGTGGGACGTGATCGTCACGCCGGTCAACGACGCCGCGGGACGCCCCGAGCGGCTGCTCTCGATCTCGCGCGACGTGACGGCGCGACGGCGCGCCCTCGAAGAGCTGCGGCAGACGACGCAGACCGTCGAGGCGCTGATCCGGGCCTGCCCGCTCGCCGTCCTCGCGCTCGACAACGAAGGGCGCGTGACGATGTGGAACCCGGCCGCCGAGCGCGTCTACGGCTGGCGCGCCGGGGAGGTCCTCGGCCAACCGCTGCCGACCATCCCCGAAGAGCTGCGCCCCGAGTTCAACTCGAACACCGACGAGGCCCTCAGCCGCGGCCGCACCTTCACCGGCTTCGAGACGCGCCGGCGGCGCAAGGACGGCGCGCTTATCGACGTGAGCATCTCGACCGCGGTGCTCAAGGACGAGGCCGGGCGCGTCTCGGGCCTCGTGGCCGTCGTCGAAGAGATCACCGGGCGCAAGCGGGTCGAGGCCGAGCGGGCCGAGCTGCTCGCGCGCGAACGGCACGCGCGCAGGGAGGCCGAAGAAGCCTCGCGCCTCAAGGACGAATTTCTCGCCACGGTCTCGCACGAGCTGCGCACACCTTTGACCGCCATCCTCGGCTGGGCGCACCTGCTGCGGACGGGGCGGGCCGCGGGCGACGACGCCGTGCGCGCCATCGCCGCCGTCGAGCGCAACGCGCGGGCACAGGCGCAACTGATCGAAGACCTGCTCGACGTGTCGCGCATCATCTCGGGCAAGCTTCTGCTCGACGCGCTCCCGCTCGACCCGCACGCCCCGGTGGACGCGGCCGTCGAGGCACTGAGGCCCGCGGCCGAGGCCAAGGGCGTCCGGCTCTCGAAGGCGGCGAGCGGCGGGCCGGCCGGGCTCGTCTCTGGCGACGCGGCGCGCCTGCAACAGGTCTTCTGGAACCTGATCTCGAACGCCGTCAAGTTCACCCCGCCGGGGGGAGGGGTGAACGTCCGCGTCGAGCGCGCGGGCGCGCAGGCCCTCGTCTCCGTGAGCGACACCGGCGCCGGGATAGCGCCCGAATTCCTGCCTTACGTCTTCGACCGCTTCCGGCAGGCCGACTCGACGACGACCCGCGCCCACGGCGGCCTCGGCCTCGGCCTCGCCATCGTCCGCCACCTCGTCGAGCTGCACGGCGGCACCGTCCGGGCCGAGAGCGCGGGCGAGGGGCTGGGCTCGACCTTCACGGTCGCGCTCCCGCTCCTGGCCCTGAGGGAGGCGGGCGGCGGCGCGCAGTCCGGAGACGGGGTCGGCGACGCCCGGGCCTCGCTGGACGTGGCGGCGCCGGCGCGCGAATCGGGGCCGTTCGAATGGCTCGGCGGGCTGAAGGTGCTCGTCGTTGACGACGACCCTGACGCGCGCGAGTTTTTGTCGCGCCTGCTCACGGCGCACGGCGCGCGGGCCTGCGCGGCAGGCTCGGCCGCCGAGGGGCTCGCGCTCCTCGAAGCCGAGCGCCCGGACCTGCTCGTCAGCGACATCGGGATGCCTGTCGAGGACGGCTACCAGCTCATCGCGCGCGTCCGTGCCCTCGCCCCTGAGCGGGGCGGACGCACGCCCGCCGTGGCCCTGACGGCCTACGCCCGCGCCGGAGACCGCCTCCGTGCCCTGCGCGCGGGCTTCCAGCAGCACGTCGCCAAGCCGGTCAACGCCGACGAACTGATCGCCGTCCTCGCGCGCCTCGCCGAGCCCCTCTGACTGCGGCTCTCTGACTGCGCCCATCTGACCGCGATTGACCGCGATTGACCGCGATTGACCGCGACTGACCGCGAGGCGAGCCGCGCCCGCACGCTGGTCGGCGGAACGAAGCGCCGCCGCCGGCGCCCCGCGCCGCGGCCGCCGCCGTGTTATACTCGCGCCCGCCCCGGCGCCGCCGCAATTCTGATTTTCCGGCACTTTCCGGCCCCAGAGTTTCACGCATGGACCAACAGCACACGACGACGGACGCCCTAACCGGGACGGTCAAGGGGCCGGGCGAGCGCCCGCACGAGTTCCTCTTCATCACCGCGGACAACCGCCGCGCGCGCATCGGCGAGTTCGTCTACTACGTCGCCCGCGACGGCCGCGAGGAGCGGCGCATCCTCGGCAACATTACCGAGCGCCGCCTCGTCCGCCAGTTGCCCGACTCATTCCTCTCCGACCCCGAGACGCCGCCCGCAGTCGTCTCCTCGCTCATCGGCCTCGACGGCGACGGCTGCGAGCTGTACGAGATCACGGTCGAGACCATCGGCTACTTCAGCCGCCAGCTCGGCGACTTCGTCAACCCGCGCATCCCGCCGCAGCCCGGCGACCCGGTCTTCCTCGCCTCGTCCGAAACCCTCGCCGACGTACTCAGCCCCAGACACGCGGGCGAGACTGGCTCGGCCCACGTCGGGAGCCTGCTGACGCGCGAGGCCGGCGAGGTGCCGGTCGTCCTCTCGGTCAAGGACGTGGTCTCGACGCACCTAGCCATCCTCGCCTCGACCGGCTCCGGCAAGTCCTACACGGCCGGCGTGCTCGTCGAGGAGCTGATGCTGCCGTACAACCGCGCCGCCGTCCTCGTCGTGGACCCGCACGGCGAGTACGACACGCTGCGCTCAATCGAAGAGGACCCGCGCTTCGGCGACGCGGAGGACGGCTACGCGCCCGAGGTCAAAATCTTCACGCACGAGCGCGTGAAGGTCCGCTTCTCGACGCTGACCGAGGCCGACGTGAAGTACCTGCTGCCCGAGGGCACCTCGGACAAGATGCTCCATTTTCTGTCGCAGGCGTTCCGGCAGTTGACGGCCACGCGGCGGGGCGAGTTGTGGGGTTATCACGACCTGCGCGACGAGGTGAAGGCGCAGAAGTACGAGGGCTCGGAGCGCAGCGAGTCGAGCAACGCCAGCTCCATCGAGGGGCTGCTCTGGCGTCTGGATTCGCGCTTCGACAAGCCCAACTCGATCTTCTCCGACAGCGAGCACATCCCGCTAGCCGAGCTGTTCCGGCCCGGCCGCTGCACCGTCCTCCAACTCTCCGACATCGAGCAGAACGAGCAGCAGGTCGTCGTCGCCACCCTGCTCCGCCGGCTCAACAAGGCCCGGATGGCGACCGTGCGCGGCGAGGCCGAGCCGCACTCCGACAGCTACCTCCCCTACCCGGCCTTCACCCTGCTTGAAGAGGCGCACCGCTTCGCCCCGGCCGGGCAGACCGTGGTCTCCACGAACATCCTCAAGCAGATACTCTCCGAGGGGCGCAAGTTCGGCGTCGGCATCGGCCTCATCACGCAGCGGCCCGGCAAGCTCGACCAGGACGTGCTCTCGCAGTGCATGACGCAGGTCATCATGCGCATCGTCAACCCCGTGGATCAGGACACGGTCGCCAAGTCGGTCGAGGGCGCGGGCCGCCAGCTCCTCGACGAGCTGCCCGCGCTGACGAAGGGCCAGGCCGTCATCTCCGGCGTCGGCGTCAACACGCCCGTCATGTGCCGCGTCCGCCCGCGCCTGACGCGCCACGGCGGCGAGACCTTCGACGCCCCCTCCGAGTGGGCGCGCTGGCACAACCGAGACGAGCGCGAGCACCGCGAACAGGACTCGGCCCTGCTCGCCGCCCCGCCCTCCAAAGCCAAGAAAATCGAGAAGGTCCGCGGAATTCAGATTTAAGGGAAAGAGGGAAGAAGGAAGAAGGAAAGAGGGAGAGGGGGGCCGGCGGACGAAAGGTAGCGATGGCGCCAAGCTCATGCCTCCCCGCCCGCCACTCCCCTGCCTCCCTTCGCCTCTTCTCCCTCCCGGCTCGCGGGCTTACTTCGTGATGTGTATCTCCTCCTCGACGTGGGGGCGGCGGGCGTAGGCCAGGCCGAGGCAGACGATGGCGACGACGAAGGCCGCCAGGCCCGCGTAGAGGTGCGGGGTGCCCGCCCAGACGTTCGGCGTCCGCGTCTCCGGGTCAACCGCCGTGGTGAAGCGCAGGAGCGCGTAGGCGGAGTACAGGAAGGCCAGCAGCCCCACGACCCAGAGCAGTATGTCGGTCAAGCTTTTCATACCTTTTCCTCCGTTCGTAAGTGTGCCTCAATTGAATGTCGGGTGAGACAGGCGCCGGCCGGCGCGCGGGTCGGGGCGGGGGCGAACGGCGGGCGACAAAGCTCTCGCGGAATCCGACCGGCACGGCCGCCGCCCGCCCACGCGCCGGCTTGAAAGTTTGTGCCGGCATTATACCTCACTCCGGCAGCGGCGGCGCACGCCACGCGCCGCCGGCCCGAGGGCGCGGCCCTGGCCCCACCGTCACACCTCCCCTTCCCCCTTCCCCCTTCCCCTTCAATTATTTGACACGCCGGGCGAGTTGGCATATCGTTCGCCCGCATCCGGCGCGTGGAGGCGGGCAAGCGGCCTCCGGCACGCCAGCCGCCTCCGCCGAAGCCGCGTTCCCGGTTTTCGTCAGCTTCTAACCCGCAACACACCGCCAGCAGAAGGAGGATGTCTATGCTCCACCTGTCCAGAGGCTATTTGACAGCCCTTCTCCTGCTCGCCCTCTTCTCCGCGGCCGCCGCCACGCCCGCGCAGAGCCCCGGGGGCGAGAAGGAACCCGTCTACCAGAGTTACAAGGGCGTGAAGATCGGCATGACGGCCGATGAGGTGCGCAAGTCGCTCGGCAGCCCCGAAGACAAGGGCGACGCGCAGGACTTCTACGCCTTTTCGGACGACGAGTCGGCCCAGGTCTTCTACGACTCGGAGAAGAAGGTCTACGCCGTCTCGGTCTTCTACACCGGCGGCAAGAGCGTCCCGACGGCGAAGGCCGTCCTCGGGGCGGAGGCCGAGGCCAAGCCCGACGGCTCGATGCACCGAATCGTTGACTACCCGAAGGCCGGCTACTGGGTGGCGTACAGCCGGACGGCCGGCGACTCGCCCCTCATCACCGTCACCATGCAGAAGCGCACGAAGGGGCAGTGAGGGCGCGCGGCCTCGGCGCGGGCCGGCCCACGAAAGGGCGGCGGAGAGGCCCACGCCGGCCTCTTCAGCCGCCTCGCCCTTTTGACCCCCGCGCGCCCGGCCCGCGGGGGCGCGGTTGCTTTTCCCCGCCGCCGTGCCTAAGATAAGCCCGTCGTTTTAAACAGCCCAACCAAGACCGGATGACGCTCTTGCGGCCCCCCGCGCGGGGAGTCTTGCGGCAAGTGCCCGGCCGCCCCCTTCGCGGCCCGGCCGGCGAGGACCGAATGATGGCGGACGATAACCCGACCGACAGGCGCGGCGAGCGGCGCATCACCCGCCTGCTCACGACGCGCCACGACGAGATTCTGAACCTCTGGATCAAGGGGCGGCTCGAAGCCGACGAGTTCCGCGACGAGCTGATCTCGAAGAAGGACCTGCGCCAGCAGTCGCGCGAGGTGCTCGACATGCTGACGCGCGCCGTCACCGACTCGGGCGGCGCAGACTTCGAGCACGGAGCCTTCGACGACCTGCGCGGCTACCTCAACGAGCTGTCGCACATGCGCGCCGTCAAGGGCTACACGCCGATGGAGAACGCCACCTACGTCCTCTCGCTCCGCAACGTCGTGCTGCCGCTGCTCGCCGAGGAGTACGAGGGCGCCCCGCCCGAGCTGATCGAGGAGATGAACTACTTCACGCGCCTGCTCGACAAGATGGGGCTCGTGATGGTCGAGAACTTCATCCGCTCGCGCGAGGAGATCATCCGCCAGCAGCGCGCCGACATGCTGGAGCTTTCGACCCCCGTCATCAAGGTCTGGGACAAAATCCTGACGCTCCCGATCATCGGCACGCTCGACTCGCGCCGCGCGCAGATGATGATGGAGGCGCTCTTGCAGAAGGTGGTCGAGACCGGCAGCACAATCGCCATCCTCGACATCACGGGCGTCCGCACGATGGACACCCTCGTCGCCAACCACCTCATCAAGACCGTGACGGCCGCCCGCCTGATGGGCGCCCGCTGCATCCTGACCGGCGTCAGCCCGGCCATCGCGCAGACGATGGTCCAGCTCGGCATCGACCTGACGCAGATCACCACCCGCGCCCAGATGTCGGACGGCATCAAGCTGGCGTTAGAGATGATCGGCCGCACGGTCGTCCCGACCAAGACGCTCGCCAAGCTTCAGAACGGCAACGCCGACGGCCTGCAAACCACCCTCAAGCAGACCGAGCAGATCATCACCACGGGCGGCGAGAAGACTGAAAAACCGTGAATCGTAAACCGTAAATCGTGACAAGAAACTCAGAGTGATAAAGCCTCTTGTTGCGGCTCACGGCTCACGGTTCACGCCCGAAGGGCTCTTATGGACGGACAGCAACGCATCCCAATTCTGAAGGTCGGCCGCGTCCTGATCGTGCCGATCCAGGTGGACATGGACGACCAGACGGTCATCCACCTACAGGAGCGCATCCTTACCGAGCTGGAGCGGACGGGCGCCCGCGGCGTGCTCATAGACATCTCGCTCCTGGAGATGGTCGATTCCTTCATCGGCCGCGTGCTCTCGGACATCGCGGCGATGGCGCGCATCATGGACGCGCGGACGGTGGTCGTCGGGATGCAGCCGGCGGTCGCCATCACGCTCGTCGAGCTGGGGCTGGAACTGCGCGGCGTTGACACCGTGCTCAACGTGGACGAGGGCATCCGGCTGCTGCGCGGCGAGTTCGGCATTGACGACGACGAGGACGAGGCAGCCCGGGGGGAGTTGAGCGGTCTTGCCGAGCAGAGCCATCGCCCTTGAGGGCGAACAAGACATCGCGGTGGCCCGCGGGCAGGTGCGCGAAATGGCCGCCGCCATCGGCTTCCGCCTGATAGACCAGACGCGGCTCGCTACGGTCGCGTCCGAGCTGGCGCGCAACGTCGTCAAGTACGCGCGGCGCGGGCAGATGATCTTGCAGCGTTGGGAGGACGCGCGCGGCCGCCACGGCATCCGCATGATTTTCGAGGACCGCGGCCCCGGCATCCCCGACATCGAGGCCGCCATGCGCGACGGCTTCACCACGGGGCGCGGCCTCGGCAAGGGGCTGCCCGGCTCGAAGCGGCTGATGGACGAGTTCGAGATACAGTCGGAGGTCGGCAAGGGGACGCGCATCACGGTCGTCCGCTGGCTCTGAGGGCGGGCGGCGGGCGGCGGGTGTCGGATGTTAGTTAGATGTCAGATGTTAGTGAAGACCTCGGCAACATCTAACGTCTAACATCTAACGTCCGGCATCTTTTTTTATGGGGGTCTTCCATTCACAGGCCATCAAGGACGAGCCGCAGGTGGGCGCGGCGCGGCGCGCCGTGCGCCGCTTCGCCCAGCAGGCCGGCTTCGGGGCCGACGCTCTCTCAGACCTCGAAATCGTCGTCCAGGAGATCGGCACCAACGCCGTCCGCTACGCGACGCAGGGCGGCTGCCTGCACTGGCGCTCGTCGCTCTGCGGGGGGCAGGGCATCGAGCTGACCTACGAGGACAAGGGGCCGGGCATCCACGACCTCGACCGCGCGCTCAGAGACGGCGTCTCGTCGGGCGGGAGCCTCGGCACGGGCTTCGGCGCCATGCGGCGGCTGCTCGACGAGTTCGACGCCCACTCGACCGTGAAAGGGACGACGCGCCGGCTGACCTCGGCCCGGCGCACGACCTGGGGCACGGCGCTGCTCGGGCGCAAGTGGGCGCGGCCTCCGCGCGACGCCGCCGAGGAGAGGGAGCGCGCTCAGGCACGCCGGCGCGGCGTCTGGACGCGGCCGAGGCCGGGAGAGGACCGTAACGGCGACGCCTACTTTTTCGGCGAGCACAGCGGCAAGGTGCTGCTGACCGTGGTGGACGGCCTCGGCCACGGGCACGGCGCGGCCGAGGCGGCCGGCGCGGCCGTCGAGGTGCTCGAAGCCTGGGAGGGCGAGCCGCTCGACGACCTGTTCTGGGGCCTGCACGATGCCCTGCGGGCGACGCGCGGCGCGGTGGTCGGCGCCGTCCTGATCGACGAGCCCCGCGGCTCCTTCGCCTACGCGGGCGTCGGCAACGTCGAGGTGCGGGTCATCGGCACGGACGAGCCCGTGCGTCCCGTGCCGGCCAACGGCACGCTCGGGGCGCGCCTCTCGCAGTTGCGCGTCTGGCCCCACCGCTACGAGCCGGGCACGACCTTCGTGCTCGCGACCGACGGCCTGAGCGCGAAGTGGGACTTGTCCTCCTACCCCGGCCTGCGCCACCGCAGCCCCCAGCTGATGGCCGGCGTCCTCGCCCGCGACTACAGCCGCAACTCCGACGACGCCACCATCATCATCTACAGGTGAGAAGAGGGCGAGAGGTTGATGGTAGTTTTTAGTTTTTAGCAAAGACATTGTTGACCCTCGGCCGCCGGTAAAGACGGAAACTGAAAACTAAATACTTCCCCCTCCATTTACTATTCGACGTTTACGATTTACGATTTACTACCTCTATGCAAGGCATCAACGCGACAAGGCTCGGGGACATTTACGTGCGGCGCGAGGCCGACATAGTCAAGGTGCGCGAGCGCGTCCGGCGCCTCGCCCGCGAGATGGGCTTCGACTCGACCACGCAGATCAAGATCACGACGGCCATCTCCGAGTTGACTCGCAATATCTACGAGTACGCGCGCGCGGGCGCCATCACGCTCGCGGTGGTCGAGCGCGGCCCCTCGCAGACCGGACTCCAGATCACGGCGCGCGACGAGGGGCCGGGGATGGACGAGGCCAAGCTGCGCTCGATCATCCGCGGGCAGTACCGCTCGGCCTCGGGGATGGGGGTCGGCCTCATCGGGACGCGGCGGCTGATGGACGAGTTCGACATCCGCTCGGCGCCCGGCGAGGGCACGCGCGTCGCCGTCGTCAAGTGGCTGCCGCCGGCCGAGGCCGAGGAGGCGCGCCGCCGCGTCAACGCCCTGCGCGACTTCCTGGGCCAGGAGGAGGACGACTCGGCGCTCGAAGAATTGGCCCGGCAGAACCGCGATCTCGTCCAGGTGCTCAACGAGCTGGAGGAGAAGCGCGAGCAGTTGGAGGCCGCCAACCTGAAGCTCGAACGCAGCAACCGCGAGCTGAACGAGGCCAACGCCAAGCTGCGCGAGCTGTCGGCGATGAAGGAGGAGTTCCTGGCGCTGACGACCCACGACCTGCGCTCGCCGCTGACGGTCATCTCGGGCGTCATCAACTTCTTCACCTCGGGCCGCCTCGGCGACCTGACGCCCGAGCAGCGCAACATGGTCTCGATGATGGAGCGCAACACGCAGAGCCTCATCGAGCTGGTCAACGACCTTCTGGACGCCTCGAAGCTCGAATCGGGCACAATGCGGCTCGACCTGGCGACCGTCGAGCTGCGCCCGCTCGTCGAAGACCTGCGCGAGACGATGCTGCCGATGGCCCGCGAGAAGGAGATCGAGATCGAGACGACCGTGCCGGCGGACGTGCCGTCCCTGCGCGCCGACCGCGCCAAGCTCCGCCGCATCCTCGTCAACCTCGTCTCGAACGCCCTGAAGTTCACCCCGCGCGGCGGGCGCGTCGAGATCGGCGCCGCGCTCGACGGCGGCGGCTCGGCCCGCATCTCGGTCGCCGACACCGGCGTCGGCATCCCGCCCGAGGACATCGCGCGCCTCTTCGACAAGTACGAGCAGGCCCGCTCGCGCGCCACCCGCAGCGAGAAGGGCACCGGCCTCGGCCTCTACATCACGCGCCAGCTCGTCGAGCTGCACGGCGGCCGCATCGAGGCCAGGTCGGAGGTCGGACGCGGCTCGACCTTCTCGTTCACCATTCCGGTCGTGACGGGTGACAAGTGACGAGTGACAAGATAAAGGCAGGCTCTTTCTCGTCACCCGCCGCTCGTCGCCTCGTCACCCGTCACCCGTCAAACCCACTCTAGTCACTTGTCACTCGTCACTCGTCACGGCCCTTATGCACTACCATCTCATCGGAATCTGCGGGACGGCGATGGCCTCGCTGGCGGGCATGTTGCAGGCGCGCGGCCACCGCGTGACCGGCTCGGACCAGAACGTCTACCCGCCCATGTCCACGATGCTCGAAGAGCTGGGCATCACCGTGGCGCAGGGCTACGGCGCGGGGAACCTCGACCCGGCGCCCGACTGCGTGGTCATCGGCAACGCGCTGTCGCGCGGCAACCCCGAAGTCGAAGAGACCTTGAACCGCCGGCTCGTCTACCGCTCGCAGGCCGAGGTGGTCAAGGAGGAGTTCATCCGCGGCCGGCGCTCGCTCGTCGTCGCCGGCACGCACGGCAAGACGACCACCACCAGCATCGCCTCGTGGGTGATGGAGGTCGGCGGGCTCGACCCCTCGTTCCTGGTCGGGGGCGTCGTTCAGAACTTCGGCGCGAGCTTCCGCGTCACGGCGAGCGATCACATCATCATCGAGGGCGACGAGTACGACACGGCCTTCTTCGACAAGGGGCCGAAGTTCATGCACTACCTGCCGGAGACGGCCGTGGTCGGCAACATCGAGTTCGACCACGCAGACATCTACCCGGACCTCGCCGCCGTCAAGCTGGCCTTCCGCCGCCTGATGAACCTCGTGCCCGCCAACGGCCGCCTCGTCGCCGGCTGGGACAGCCCCGTCGTGCGCGAGGTGGTGGCCGAGATGGGGGCGCGCCTCCACGCGCGCGTCGAGACCTACGGCACCTGCGACGACGCCCGCTGGCAGGCCCGCGACGTTGACTATTCCGCGGGCGACCTGACGCGCTTCCGCGTCCTGCGCGACGGCGCAGAGTGGGCCGAGTTCGAGACGCCGCTCGTCGGCGACTTCAACGTCCGCAACTGCCTCGCGGTGATCGTGGCGGCCGACGCCTGGGGCGTCTCGCGCGAGCGGATCGCCGAGGCGCTCAGGACCTTCAAGAGCGTCAAGCGCCGCCTGCAAGTCCGCGGCGAGGAGGGCGGCGTTACCGTCATCGACGACTTCGCGCACCACCCGACGGCCGTCCGCGAGACCCTGCGCGCCCTGCGCGACAAGTACAGTGGCCGCCGCCTCGTCGCCGTCTTCGAGCCGCGCTCGGCCACCTCTCGCCTCGCAGTCTTCCAGCAGGACTACGTCGAAGCCTTCGACCAGGCCGACTACGTGGTCCTCTCGACCGTCTTCGACCGCGAGAAGGGCAGCGCCTACGGCGCGCTTCTGGACACGGACGAGCTGGCGGCGCGCGTGGCGGCGCGCGGCCGGCCCGCCCTCAGTCTCGACGGCGCCGACGAGATCGTCCGCCGCCTGGCGGCGGAGCTTCGCGCGGGCGACGTGGTGGCCGTCATGTCCAACGGCGGCTTCGGTCAGGTCCACGAAAAGCTGCTCGCGGCGCTGGCCGGGCGCGGGCCGGCCGCCTCCTCACAAAAAAAGTAAAGATTTGCGACGAGGCCGTAGATTCGACGCCGTAGATATTCCCGCGTCGCTGTTCGCGCGCGGGCGCGCCGAGCCGCCGACCCGAGCGCCATGCGGGAATTCTCAATGCACACCCTCGCCGTGGGGGCCGCCGTTGAGCGGGCCGAGGAGTTCGGCACAGTCGCGCACGTCTCGCGGCGCGACTACGCAGAGCACCAGACCTTCGCCTTCGGCGCGCCCGCCCCGGTCCTCGAATATCTCAGCCTGCTCATCGAGAACTCGCTGCTTCTGCGGACGCACCGCGGCGGCCGGGTCTACGCCTGTTTCCAGAAACTCTCGCGGATGGAACCGGTCGTGGACCGCTACATGCGAATCGCCGACGTGTCGGAGCGCGTCTACGCCTTCGGCGAGGACGACTGGCGCCCGCCGCGCCACCCGAACCTGCGCGCCGTCGCCCTGCCCGAGGGCGCGCGGCTCGCGCGCGAGTGGTTCGTCGTCGCCGACTCGCCGAGCATGAGCGCCGCGCTCGTCGCCCTCGAAGAGGACGGCGCCGGCACGGCCTCGCCCGACCCCTCGCCCGACCTCAGACAGTTTCGCGCGCTCAAGACGAGCGACCCGTCGCTCGTCCGCCGGCTCGCCGAGGCCGCCGAGTCGCTGGCCGAGAAGAGTCTCCCGCAGTAAGCACGCCGCCGCCCGGCGCCGCGGGCAGCCGCGGCACGCTGCCGTGTAGCGCCGCGGGCAGTCGTGAGTGAGCAAGCCGCCCGCGCCCCGCCTACGGCCCCCGCGCCCTTCGTGCTACATTAAGCCCGATCCCGTCAAACCCGTTCGCCGAAGCCCTTGAGTCGTAGCCCCTGAGCCATGTCCATACTCGAACGCATCCGCAGCAAGGCCGCCGCAGACTTGCAGCACATCGCCCTGCCCGAGGGCGAAGACCCGCGCACCGTCCTGGCCGCCGCGCAGGTCGCCCGCGACTGCCTGGCCCGCGTCACCCTGCTCGGCGACGAGGAGAAGGTCCGCGCCGCCGCGCGCGAGGCCGGGGCGGACCTCGGCGGCGTCCAGATACTCGACCACCGCCGCGCCCCAGACTTCGACAAGGTGGCGGCCCACTACCACGAGCTGCGCCGCGCGAAGGGGCTGATGCCGGACGAGGCGCGCATCGCCATGGCCGACCCGCTCTACTTCGGCAACATGCTCGTGCGCGACGGCCGCGCCGACGGCTCCGTCGCCGGCGCCACCAACACCACGGCCCACACCGTCCGCGCCGCGCTCCACTGCATCGGCATTCGGCCAGGCTTCAAAATCGTCTCAAGCTTCTTCGTCATGGTCATGCCCGACGCGCGTTTCGGCGCAGACGGCGCGATGATCTACGCCGACTGCGGCGTCGTCATCGAGCCCTCGGCGGCCGAGCTGGCCGAGATAGCCATCGCCTCGGCCGAAAGCTGCCGCGCCCTGCTCGACGCCGAGCCGCGCGTCGCCATGCTCTCCTTCTCGACCAAGGGCAGCGCCAAACACCCGCTCATCGACAAGGTGGTCGAGGCGGCCAGGACCGTGCGTGCGCGCCGTCCCGATCTCGAAGTAGACGGCGAGTTGCAGGCCGACGCCGCGCTCGTGCCGAAGGTGGCCGAGTCGAAGGCGCCCGGCTCCGGCGTGGCGGGGCGCGCCAACGTCCTCGTCTTCCCGGACCTGCAAGCCGGCAACATCGCCTACAAGCTGACCGAGCGGCTCGGCGGGGCCACGGCCATCGGCCCCGTCCTGCAAGGTCTCGACAGGCCGGCCAACGACCTCTCGCGCGGCTGCAAGGCCGAAGACATCGTGGACGCCGTCGCCATCACGGCCGTCCAGTCGCAGGCGCGGAAACGAGAAGTGGGAAAAGGGTAAAAGGCGAAGGCGGAAAGGGGAGATGGCGGACAAGGGGTTTCGAGACTGACGACGGACGTTCGTTCCCCCTGCCGCCGTCCCCTTTTCCCCCTGCCCCTTTCCCCTTTTTCCCCACCTCCCCTTTTGCCCCTTTTCCTTTTCTCTCTTCCCCTCCGCCGCGGGCGAACGGCGCGGCTCGCCGGGCGCATCTGAACCTGTCGGAAGACGCTTAAAATCTCGGTGGAAAGGTCTCTCATGTTCGCTCGACGCGCCCTGCCGCCAGCACTGCTCTGCCTGCTCCTCGCGGCCCTTTTCGCGGCGGCCGTGGCCGCGCAGAGCGGGGTCAGGCCGCGCCCTTCCCCGACACCCCAGGAGGACGAGGCCGAGCGCGTCTTTACAGAGGAGGTCCGAATCCCCGTCTTCGCTTACGACGAGCGTGGGCGCGCCGACAACCGGCTCGAAGTTGACGACGTGCTCGTGGTCGAGGACGGCGTGCCGCAGCAGGTCAAGAGCGTGCGGCGGATTCCCGCGAGCGTCCTGATCCTGCTCGACACGGGCGGCGACCTCAACCCGGCTGTGCGTTCGAGCGTCTCGCGCGACGCGTCCCTCGCGCTCCTCTCGCGCCTGGGCGAGGGCGACTCCGTGGCGCTCCTACAGTTCAACCGCCGCGTGAGCCTGCTCCAGAACTGGACGACGGAGAAGGAGGAGGTGGCCGACGCCCTGCGCACGAAGCTCAGTTCGGGCAAGGGCTCGCGGCTCGCGCAGGCGCTCGCGCAGGCGTCGCGCCAGTTCGACGGCCAGCCCCTCGGCAACCGCCACATCGTCCTCGTCTCCGACGGCGTCGAGACGCCCGGCCGCCTGAGCGGCGACGAGGCCGTCCGCGTCCTCTCGGCCGAGTCCTACGAGCAGCGGGCGCGCGCGGCCGAGGCCGTCCGGCAGGTGATCGCCGCGCAGGTCACCGTCCACGTCATCAGCTACGCCGAGATGGGCCGGCTCAGGATGGAAGAGCAGAAAGAGAAGGCCGGGAAGGCCGAGGGCGGCCCGCGTCCCGGCAGCGTCGCCTCGACGGGCGTCGCGCGCGCCGGCATCGACCCGACGCTCCCGCCCGGCATGAGCCGCGGCGGCGCCGGCGGCGGCCCGGCCATCGGCGCCACCGTCACCTTCGACCCGGCCATGCGCCGCCTGCGCAAGACCTACCAGGAGGCGATGATCCGCGCCGGCGAAAGGCTCAAGGCCATTGCCGAGGAGACTGGCGGGAGCCTGCTGCTGCCGGCGTCGGCGCCCGAAATGGTCGAGCGCGGCGGCGACGTGGCCCGCGAGATCGGGACGCAGTACGTCGTCACCTACCGCCCTAAGCGCCCGCTGCGCCAGGCGCCCGCCACCGAGTACCGACGCATCCACGTCGGCTCGCGCCGGCTCGGCCTCAACCTGCGCGCGCGCCGCGGCTACGTCGTCGGCACGATGCAGCAGCAGGCTCCCGCCGCGGCCCGCCCCACCGGCTAGGGCCGACGGCCAAAAGGCCGGGGCCCGACGAGCCCCGGCCCGACGAAAAGACGAAACAAGGCCCGCAGCCTTTCGTTCGGCCGCGGGCCTTTTCGTCTCAACCCTGATCGCCTCTTGCCCCCGCCTCAGTAGACCGACACGGCCGCGCCCGCGAAGAGCAACTCGGGCAAAAGCGCGAGCGGCGCCCGCGCCTCTTCGGCGGGTGGTGCCTCCGCCTCCTCGATTGAGCGGCGGCGAATCTCTTCCCACTCGCCGACGGGGACGCGGTGGAAGGCCGCGACCACTTCGGGGTCGAACTGCGTGCCGGAGAAGGCGTCCAACTCGGCGGCGGCCTCCTCGTATCCGCGGCCGCGGCGGTAGACGCGGTCGCTCGTGATGGCGTCGAAGGCGTCGGCCACGGCGAAGATGCGCGCGTTCAGGTCTATCTCGTCGCCGCGCAGGCCGTAGGGGTAGCCGGAGCCGTCCCACTTCTCGTGGTGCTGGGCGACGACCCGGGCCGCGCCCTCCAAGAACTCTATGCCGCGCAGGATGCGCTGCCCGTGCAGGGGGTGTTCGCGCATCTTCGCCCACTCGTCATCGGTCAGGCGCGCGGGCTTGCGGAGGATGGCGTCCGGCACGCCGATCTTGCCGATGTCGTGCAGCAGCGAGCCGAATTCCAGCGACCGGAGCTGCTCCTGCCCGAGCCGCATCTCGCGCCCGAGCCGCAGGCTGAAGTTGACGACTCGCTCCGAGTGGCCGTGCGTCTCCAGGTCGCGGGTTTCGAGCGCGGCCGTCAGGGCCTTGAGCGTCGTGCGGTAGGCGTCTTCGAGCGAGGAGAGGGCGCCGTCGAGTTCCTCTGTGCGGCGGGCGACGATCTGTTGGAGGTAGTTTTCGTAGCGCCGCTTGGAGACGCGCAGCGAGTGGTGCTCGACCGCGCGGCGGACCACGGCCTCGACGTGCTGAATGTCGAACGGCTTCATGATGTAGTCGAAGGCGCCGGCGCGCAGGGCGTCAATGGCGCTCTCGACGGTCTGGACGCCGCTGATCATGATGACCAGGGCGTCGGGCGCGAGCGGGGCGACGTGCGGGATCATCTCGATGCCGCTCATACCGCCCATCATGATGTCGCTGACGATCAGGTCGAACTGGCGGCGGCGAAGGGCTGCGAGCGCCTCCTCGGCCGAGCTGACCGGCACGCACTCGTATTTCGAGCCCAGCAGCTCCGACAAAACGTCCCTGATCTCCCTCTCGTCGTCGGCGATCAGGACGCGCACTCTCCGGCCCAGAGTCTCTGACATGGCGGTCTCCGAAGTTGTTGGGTAAAACAGGCGTGAGGTCGGGAGAGGAGGCCTGAATTTTCCTCCGCGGCCGGCTCCTCATTCAGAAGCCACCCGTGAGCCCGCACATCTTACAGCCTTCCCCCCTCGGTGACAAGAACTTTTAACGCGATTTTGGAAAAACTTTTCACCAAAACCGCCGCCGCCGTTTCTCCTGCACTACGCCCCTGCCCCGCCGCCGCAACCCGCCCGAACTAACCTCGCCTCGCCGCACCGGCGGCGACCAAAGCCGCCGTTTGACGCTGCCACCCGCACCCCTTATCATTGCCACTCCCACGCCGGAGTGGCGAAATCGGTATACGCACCAGACTCAAAATCTGGCGGGGGCAACCCCATGTCGGTTCGAGTCCGACCTCCGGCACTTTCTTTCCCTAGAAAAGTAGACCTTTTCTACTGCACTTCCGACTTATTAATTTTCATGGAGCTTGTCTAGAACAGCTAACGAGAAATAGGCTGTTCGAGTGCCCCGGCGACTAATCAGGAACGGCAAGCTGGCGAACCGCCAGCTCAACGGACTCGTCGAGTACTTCGCCTTAGAAGTGCCGGCGAACCGCGCCGCCGAAGTCATGGGCATCAACCGCCACAGCGCCGAGCTCGTCTACCAGGTCGTCCGCCGCTGCCTCGCCCGCGAGTGCGAACTACACAGCCCGCTCGGCGGCGAGGTCGAGTGCGACGAGAGCTACTTCGGCGGCCGGCGCAAAGGCCCGCGCGGGCGCGGCGCGGCAGGCGAAGTGCCCGTTTTCGGCCTCTTGAAGTTTACTTTCCTGGCACAGACACACAGAAAGCACGGCAGTTGCGATAGCTCCTCATAATGCTTCGGGTCGGCCTCCTTGAACTCTTCCGTCGGCTTCGGCTCAAGTATTCTTTCCAGGTAGAAACCCGCGGCAATAACCGGATTCAGTACCGCACTAAGCGAACGGCGGAAACTCGGCATATGAACTTTAACTGGCTTAAATCCTCGCCACTCACTACCCACCAACTCTGTTTCAAAATACTTGCTTGACTTGAAATACAGATAGTCGGAAAAAGGATGTGTGACGGAAAAAATGAACTGACCTGCCGGGCGCAAAACTCTGTGAAACTCTGCGAACGTCCCGCTCCAATCTTCGATGTATTCTAAAACCAGAGGACTCAAGACAATATCGAAGGAGGAGTCATTCAAAAAGCCAAGAGGCTTGCTCAAGTCTGCCTGCCGTACATCGGCCTTCTCACCGAGCCTTCGCTTTGTCAACTCAATCATTTTGGGGCTGACATCAACAGCGACAACTTCGGCGCCCTGTTTCATCAGCCATTCGGAATAAACTCCGGGGCCGCAACCGGCGTCAAGAACTATTTTATTTTTAACATCAGGTAATAATGAGAGGGTTGCTGGGCGTTCGCAATATGCGTTATGCGGCTTCGTGTCTATAATCGCCGCGTAAGCCTCGGCTAAGACTTCATAAGCATCATAAGCTACGGGTTTATCACTCATCGGGCAACATTTTAGCTACGTCCTTACCCTGAAGCAATCTAACGCCCGGCATCACCCGCCGCGCACAAACTGCGATACACGAACGCCCTCGATGAAAGCCGCGCTATTGGCGGCCGGGTGCATGCCGTTGTTAGGCGCGGCTATTAGCGGGGAGACGGGGTGTATGAGCTATTTTGTACCGTCCGCTCATTGTGGGTAACCCTACGGCTCACCTTTCTGCCGGGCTATATCATCCCTCATGGCCTGCGATTTACCTTCCATGCTATTGAAGCCTTCGATTAGCCTTACCGCATCATCATAGTCCAGGTTGTCCCTGATGATCTCAGAGCGTCCCTTTTTTGAGGCCGGGATTGAATCATCCAGCCTCTTGACCCGGTACTTGATTGAAGTGTCGCCCTCGAATTTGGCCTTCTGCCCCGGCATTGCTTGTATAGTATAAATGAACATTCGTCACCCCCTTGTTAAATCATATCCAGTTAGCTTAAAGACGCGCAAGAGGGAGAGGGGGTCCGCCGTGATCGAAGTGTAACTAATGGCCTGAGGCGAGCAGGATGTTACCGTAGGGGCGGGGCGCCAATAGCGGCCTACAGCGTTTTAGGCTGGAGGGGTTGGGGTTATTTAGCGGTCGGGTGAATGCCTCTGTTAGGTGCGTGCCGCCATACACTTACCTACTCAGGATAGGCAGATAGGCCCGCCACGCCCCCACCGCTTCGCCATACTGCTTCGCCATCACCCTGACGGTTTGCCCGATGTGGCCGAGGTCATGCACCACCCACGTCGAAAGCAACTGGCCGAGCGTCACCACCCCGAGTTCGGGATGCAGCCCACGCTTGAGCAACAACTCCGGAGTTAAGCTCATCCCCTCCAACTCTCGCAGACTCCCCGCCCGCAGATGCCCGAACCTATCCAGCAACTCGCCTAAAGATTCGCCCCGCGACTTCTCAAACATGGCGAACCGGTCGAACGGCTCGAAAGGGCGGCTCTCACCGTACTCCAGGATGAGTTTGGCGCGGGGAATCCAATCGGCCTCCTCGCCGTGAATAAGATGGCCCACAACGTCGAAAGGGCTCCAGCTATCGGGGCCCTCGTTCGAGATGACCCACTCATCGGGGAGGTGGCGCAGCAGCGAATTCAACGTGGCTGGGGTACGCCTGAGAATTTCTTTAGCAGAGTCGAGATGGAATTCCATGATCGGCTGACCTCGCTAATGTAACCCCCAGGAACGTCACGCTCGCCAAGACGGGAAGCATCTAACGCTTGAGATAACCCGCCCGTACATACTTTGCCACACGCAATTCTTGCATGAAAGGTACGCTGATTCGGGTCGGGTGCATGCCGTTGTTAGATGCGGCGCTGAAGGAAAGGGCCACCTAGATGACGGCTGCTCGCCTCTTCGCCGCAAACCTTCTCCTCAGCTTGCGTATTAACCAGGTGAGAAACCAGAGTGCCAGGCCCGCAATAAATCCGGCAGCAATTCTAACCTTCCCGCCGAGCGAGTACGCGCCCAAATGCCGCGCGGCAATTTGCCACCGCCCATTTCGTTCGACCCATACGTCCGTGATTTGAGCATCCGAACTAATCGGTATCCCCACTCCGGTGGTCACCTTGAAATCAAGTAGGAAGGTGACCACTGCGGTATCACCATAAAAACGAACCCTGAAATTATGAAACTCGAAATCCTCCCACTTCATCCCTACGGCATTATCTATCCAGATAGCCTTTCTCACGCCCTCGCCAGCGGCCCCGGGGCTTTCCAAGGTGAACTCATCAGAGACGAGGTGCTCAAGCACCGCTCGGTCTTTCCTCTCCACTGCTTTCATCAACTCCGTAGATAGACCGATCAACTCCTGCTCGGCAATATTAATCTGCCGGGCCACAGAGGTTTCTCGCGCGGCCAACGCAAGGACAGCCATTAGAAGGCAAACAGTCGTGGGAAGAAACAGCTTCATTTGAAGCACACCTCGTTTATCTTTAGTAAGCATCTAACGCCCGGCATCGCCCGCCCGCACATACTGCGAAACCATGCAACTCTCGCATGAGAGACACGCCAAATCGGGTCGGGTACATGCCGTTGTTATGCCCGCCCCCGACGTTTCGATAGCTGCCATAGGCTAATAACATGAGCGACGAAAACCACCGGGACGATAATCGCGGGTAACCAGATAAAGGGGAAATATAAAACGCCCCGATTCGGCTGATCGAAGGCAAATTGCTGAAAAGGCGTTTCGAGCGACAAGATAGCGTTCGCCACAATATTCAAGAGCAAGCCGAAGGCGAACAAATTCCAAACAACCAGAAGCGGGCGGTTCACTTTATCTCCCCGAAAAGCGAACCACGCCACTAGGGGGGCGGTCAGGCCGGAGAGGATGTCAAAGTTTCTGCCTTCAAACGTCATTAACCGCGGAACTTCTCCGTGTCGATAAAGCCAGAGCAAAACAAGCTCAACCGGCACGCGCACAACAGATAAAAGCGTTAAGATTTTAAGCGATTTATCCGACGTACCTTCTCGCGAGAAGGCAAAGAACAAAATCAAAAGAATGATAATTGTCGGTAATGGGGCGAGAGGGAAACGCGGTGGATTAGTGTTCGCGAGATAAAAACCGTTCGAAGCCAAAGCTGCGTGCATTCCGAGTAAAATGACCAGAACAGCGGCGGTTAAGAAACTCTTGTGCCGCGACGCCGCCCGAACGGCATAAAGGTAAATGATAACCGTCGAGACTGTAGTTAGAGCAAAAACCCAGGCGACGTAAGGCGGAAGGCTTTCAACCATAGAAAACTGGCTCCTGTAACATGCCTCGAAATAAACCTAGCTAAGTGTGAAAGGCATAACGCTGGCAATCAGCCGCCGCGCACATACTTTGCCAGAACGTTCTCTTGCGCATGAAAGCCTCGCTATTCGCGGTCGGGTTCGGCAGATTGTTAGGCCGCCCTCAACCTGTAACGAACTGCCACCCACTTGTCGCCCTCTCATTAGAATTCAACACCCTGCGTCAAGCCTCCGCCTTCGAGTCAGATTCACTATCACGCAGAGCGTTCACCCACATTCTACACGCCTGAGCTTCTGCTTTACGCTTTCATTCCGCGACGGGGCCTAACGCCCGGCATCACCCGCCGCGCGGACAACGCATCAATCATTCAAGCCTCGCGGATAAGAGCCGCGCTGTTCGCGGTCGGGTGCATGCCGTTGTTATGCGGCGCGGCTTAGTCCCGCCACTCATTTCCGCGCCCTCTCCGAACATGCGTGTGTGACTCAACCAACGCATGTACAAACTAATTTAGGCCCAGCTCACACTGAGGGCAACGGTTAGAGCACCTGCGAGACTACGGTTTTGGCTCGCGGGATTTCAGAGGCTCCCAGTTTTTGGTCTGAAAATGCGCTCTAACTTGTCGCTTGATGTGAGGCGAAAGTCGGGAAATGCTCTGCTCCGCCTTTTGTATGGCTAGGTGGAGACGCTTCTCCGGTGCCGTGTCGGGAGGGACTGCTTTCCAGGCTTCATTTAGCACTCGCTCGATGCCTGCTTGAATCCGGTCTTCATGCTGTTTGCTGAGTTGTAGCAGTATGCTATCCGAGGGCGTCGCGCTTGGTGGCGTGCCAGGTTTGGAGGGCTGCGCCCTAAGAGGCTTCGGAACTGAGTCTGGTTCCAAAGTTGTCTGAAGCAGATTGAAGGAGACTTGATCGGGTTCGGTCAGAGCCTTTAAGAAGGGATCCTGGAGTTCGCGACCAGCTTGAGCGACTCCGGCAGTGAGCCAGGCGACGGCTTCAGGTATGTCGCGAGGGTGCGGCGTCTTGAGCTTGTCGGCTTCGCGATGGTGGCTGTCGAGGTTCCGAGCGGTCCTCGGATCGGGATTTGCGAGGTGACCAAGAAAGGCGACGGCGCGCCGGGCTTTGGCGGAGGGGGAGTTGGGGTCGGACTGAGCCAGCTTGCCGAAAGCGACGCCAAGGCCAGCGCAGATCAGTTTCACATCGTCTGACGTAATCTGCGCGGGGCTGAGGTAGTCAGAGAGGGAGAGTCCTTGGATCCACGCATCAGCGGCCCGATGTTCGACCGTATCGCCAGCAAGTCCTTCGCACACACCCCATTCATACCAGAAGCCCCGGATATTGTATTCGAAGTCTACCTTTGACTCGGCACCGTTCAAGTTGTCTCTAAATGTCGCCACCGCTTGCTCAATCATTTCAGCCTTGCGGTAAGTTCTGCCGAGGTCACTTACATAACTCAATCTTTCTGGCTCCGCAGAGATTGAAGCTTTCGCCGCGGCAATTGCGATGGCCTTGCGGCGCTCGTCGGCAAGCTGCTGAGGCAAGGCGCGCTGGAGACGAGGGCCGGCGTGAAGAATCTCAGAAAGCCAATACACAAAGCGAACGCCAGAGCGCTTGGTAAGTACCACCTGGAGGACGATCTGCGCCCAGACCTCGGCAAGGTCTATACCAAACGTGTGCTCTGCTTCGACAAGAATAGCGGCGGCGACCTGGCTGTGGCGTGTGAGAACAGACCCCGCACTGTGGACAACGGCAGCTTCCTCTCCTAGGGGCCTCACGACCTGGCGTTGCACCCATTCACGCTCGGCCCCTACCAAATCAGCCAGCACCCTTTCGTCGATGCCCGGAATGCCGGTGCCATGGCACGCTGCGACATAGAGCAGCGCATCAAACAAGCTGCTGGTGCCGTGCTCGATATGCACGTCCTTGAGCCGCTTGAGGAAGTCTCGCACGTGGGCTTGCAACCCATTCTGTCCGAAACGTACGGCCAGTAATCCGCCAAAGAAGGAGCCATCCTGCGGACGGTGCCGTCTCTGCTGCTCCGCTAGTTCGTCCTTTGCGTTGCCGACGGCAGACTCGAAAGCCGCAATACGTTGCGCGGTGTCGCCGATAGAGCTGAGTTCACGCAGGCCATCACTCCCGAGCCGTTCCCACGCGGTCACAACTGCTTTGGCGTCTTCAGGGCTGATGCCACGCAGAATAATGTCAGGGAAATGAGTGAGCCATTCCGCCCAGGGCTTTTGCAGTCCGCTTGCACTCCTCCAATCCACATCGCGGGCAGCCAAAAGGAAGTGAACTCTGGCGCGTCCCGACTGGCTGAGGCGATAGGCGGAGTCGGCAAGACCAGGAACGATGTTATCGGCGTCGTCGGCAACGATGAGCCATCGGCGAGCCGGGTCCAGATTGGCGATCAGCTCCGGCGATATGCCTTCCTTTGGCGAAGACCGCCACAGGACTGACCAGCCGCCCGCACGGGCAATATCCGCCGCCGCTTGCAGGAGTAGGGTGGACTTCCCCTCGCCACCAGCAGCCCGAATGAGGTGCATTGAGCTAGCGGTGCCGTCCTTCGCCACCCTCGTTAAATTTTCAGTAACTTCCGCGACAACCTGCCTTCGTGGAATAGCGGGGGACACTGCGTGCGGCCAGGTCGGAACTGCACCATCGAAATAGCGAACGATCTCGCCCGGACTCAAAGCCGGTAACGATTTTAGATATGTTGAGTCGATATGTTCCCAGCCGGCCAGCGGAGACGAGACGGAGGAGGCTACTACGGCAGGTGATGACATTCCCCGCAAAGTTGAAAGAATTTCAGTGAAGATGCTATGGCAGTCGATCCCTCCGAACGGGCGGAAGCGATTCAACACGATAGCAGAGTCCATCGCGTGCAGGAGCGTTCCATATCGCTGTTCAACTTGATCGGGGTCGCTCTCGTGGAAACACCAGATGACATCGAGCTGCGCCTGCTCGTCGTTCATGAGTTCAATGAGCGCCTGAGTAAACACGTCGTCCCATCCACCATAGGCGGCGACGATCAAAGTTCGTCGTTGATTCACAAGCAAACGTTGCAGAGACGCTTTCAGCTTGGGCCGAGATTTAGTCAACTGTGCCTGCGTATGAAGAGTGTCCGACTCACGCCAAAACCCATGAAGATGAACCACGCTGCGGACGCCGGGTTCGTCCTCGGCTCCACCACCGAGCGTCCCGTCGGCGAAAAGAACCCTGCGGTTTGCTCGCCCCCCCGACTTGCGTATGCTGAGCGAGATCAGCGGGTCGAAATTCGTTGTGAGAATCGGGCCAAGAAATCTGTCCTCTCCATGGGTGACCAACTCAGCAAAGCCGGTTGTTCCCGCCGGGATGTTCCAATCTTCAGGCTGACCGTCCGAACCAGCGGGGCACTCTCCTGCGGTAGGTTTGCGGGCTTGAAGCACCGCCTTGGCGATGACTTCGTTGACAGCGTCCTGGCCCGCGTTCACACCGAGCCACTTCATCGCAGCTTGATACGCATCCGCACCGATCTTTCCACTCAGCGCCGATTCAAATTGCGGCAGAGCAAGTGCGAGCCGGTTACGAATCTCAGCTTGAACAAAATCGAGCATCGTCGTTATTCCTGGTACGCCGGTTCCGTCTTTCAGCGATAGCGGTGAGCCAACAAGAAACGCGACTGGCCGCTTCGTCATGAGAGTGGCATTTACTAGGGCTTCTTTTGGATACAGTTCAACAGGCATGTGAGTATTCTGTCTAACACGATCATTTATGATCCGAATGCCAAATCAGTTTAGTTTCCATCCACACTAGAAGCCATCTCACAAATACCCGCTGACGTCTCCGAGCGTCAGATTTACTGGGGCAATTTCAACCCGCCACACCATCTCGGGTATTTATGAGGCTGCTTCTAGTAACTTCACAGTCAGACGCATAACGCCCGAATTAACCCGCCGCGACGAGACGTGATTACAACATAGTCTCGCGGATGAAAGCCGCGCTATTTCGCGGTCGGGTGCATGCCGCTGTCAGGCTTCGCCGCGCCCTACTCCTTCGCTCGTTCTTCTATCTGCTTCCCATCGATGAAGACACTACCGCCCTCGATGTGGACGGCGTCGCCCTCGCTCAGCCGCCCGTATGACTTCCCATTTATTACCAACTCTTCATTCCTGATCATGACCGCCGTGTCCCCGCAATTCAGGTTGTAAATGGCCCCGCCAGCGGGGAAGCGGTTGTTGATCCGGGTAGTTACGCACCGCGGCCTGACCGACACCTTGTGCGTGCCGAGTGTTATAGCGCCTGAGGTATCCTGTCGGCCGCCGCAGCCATGAAGGAGGAGAGGAAGGAGTAACAGTATCAGAAAGAGCCCCATCATAAGTCTCCCTAACACCCGGTTATCTGTAAAACCTATCCTGCTGATATGAGACTTTATTCAAGCAGGTTCTTCTCGCTTTCACTCGAGGTGGAAGCCTAACGCCCGAATTAACCCGCCGCCCGACGCGAGCGACAACCAGCATCGCAGGCATAAGATTGATGAGAAGTACGCTGCGGGCGGTCGGGTTGAATGAGTTGTTAGCTTGCGCTTAAGGTTAAAGCCATAGCGCTACGTATGACAAGAGCTGCCTCACAAAAAACACTCACCGACGAACTGAGATGATAATTACGCCGGCGATTAAACCAAGTATAAAGCCTGCGCCTCCACCTAAGAGTCCCCCCAGAGCGGCTGCGGCAAGCGGCCCGGCGACAATTACCCCTAGGCCCGTCAACGCCACGCTGGTGCCTATCGCACTTATGCCCATAGGCAACGCTACGATAGTGCCGCAGATCAGCGCGCCCACCGCAGCCGAGAGCAGGATCAGACGCGGTTTTGACACGACACCTCCACGCGACTATGTATACGCCTCCCATGACTATAATTCATACAGTAGAGGAAGCAAGCTAACGCCTGAGCTAACCCGCGACCCTGCACAACGTAGATAACAGGCATGCTGAAGGGGCGTCGGGCGCATGCCGTTGTTAGGCCGCTGTAAGCAATGATTAGGCATTGGCTTTATCCAAACGCCCTCTCAGTCTTAACAACTTATTCATTTCTTCTTCAGTAAGAGGTGGTATTACAAACTGCTCCAGTTCCAATTCTTCAAAGGCGTCGTAACCGAGCGGGCGGCTCGATATGATAAGCACGTTATCAGGATATTGGGCACGAAATCTTTTTATCTTTTCCAGAACTTCATTAGTGTTCAATAATTCATCAACCCCATCGAAAATACATAACAGGCGTCCTCCCTCTAAAAGTCGTCTGAAGTTACGGTCTTTAACTGGATAGAAATCTCGCATGGCTGTGCGTAATGCTTCAACTGCTTCAACATCGCTCCACAATCTACCAACCGGAAGAATTATTGGCACCAGGGCGCTTTGAGGATTCTTCAAAACATCTTTGGCCTGAGTGCGAACTAAATGATGCAGGAGGGTGGTCTTACCCATACCAGCAGCACCAATCAATATCATCCCTTTTGAACGATTCTTTTCCAGAATGGCCTCGACTTGCGGACGGGACAGGTAAAAGGGGAGCGAGGCTAGCTTTACGCGAGATGCTAGTATTAAAACATAAGCCTTAACTTCCCTGGCTTCACCTAAGTACCAGGTCGAGAGCCATGAACTTGTAGTTTCAGGAATGCCCTGTATGAAGCGTATTTCGTTTGCTCGAAACCTGCGCTCAACTAGAATGAGTATTATGACAGCGCCTATTATTTCAGTAGCCAAATTCAAGAGAAATCCAGGCCAATCTGCGGCTTTCAGTCTGAATGCTAACAACGATAGGAATAAGGCGAAGACTAGAAGACATGCGTAAAGCAAAAGTGAGGGGGGAGTAGAAGCTATGTAAGGCGGGGGCTCAGGATCAGGCTGGCGGCCAAGTTTATCTACTGTTGACTGTGTTTCTTCGTCCATATGCAAATAGGTATGCGGCCTAACGCCCGGATTAACCGGCGCGCACAGGCCGCCGAAACCATTCAAGTTTTCGATAAAAGGCCAGCTAATTGCGCGTCCGGTTGAATGAGTTGTTGGGCCGACCCGTTGTCGGTAAATTGCCTTCATAATGTAGATGACCTAACGGCTTGTTGAAAGCCGGGTCAGTGTCGCATCAAGTTTAATTACCGGCGGGCCATCCGAAGTCCTAGCTAACGAAGCAGCGCGCATCACCTGGATTATCTGTGCGGGCGTAAGCTGGGGGTGGCGGTCAACTATCCTAGCGGCAACGCCAGCAGCAAGAGCTGCGGCCGGGCCCGTACCACTATAGGCTATCATCCGGCCTTCTGATTTCACCGGAATATCCTCTCCGAGCGACCATAAGAGGCCAGCATACTGCGGCGAAAAGCTCGATCTATGTCCTTCAAGATTTACCGAGGCGACCATCATAAATTGCTTTCGAAAGGGCATGTTTTCAGAGTTAGGCGGCAGGGACTCTTGAAGACCAGTCGAAGTGACGACAAGGACACCTTGAGATGATGCTACTCTTAACGCTGAGCCAGCGTCATTGAGGCTGGGGAATCTATAGGGAGCTAACAAAATGTTCGGCTTATCCCCGGATGCAATCAACTGGTTGATGGCGGTCGAGAGGTCAGCCCCTAAGTTCGAATCGAACCTTACGGGAATGAACACAAATTTTACGTTCGGCGCAACATACTTCACGCATTGCACCAACGAAGACACATAATTAGACATCCCAGAAAACTCTTCCAAATTCGCCCCAGCCGGTGGGTCTAAAACTCTCATCTGCTCCTCGGGTAATGTGCCTGCCGTCGGTGCAGGTCCAAGTACGGCAATCGTTGGAGAGCTATTCATTTCCAAGGAAGTGACGCCGAGCAACAGGCGTATCTCACTAAGGCGTGTCCTTAACGCATCCTCTGTTATCTCTGTTTTTTGAGGCTCATCCTCATGTTTAACGGGTCCCTCAATACTGGCCGACGGGGTTGGAGTTGGCCCGTCCCCGCCGGGTATCACAATGAAGCGTGACCTGTATAAGAAAATGCCGGATACAGCTAGCACGACGAGGACGCCGAGAGAAATAGCGGCCTGCCATGTTAAGCGCGAACGTCCCGCTTTGATTGAAGCTTCGATATAACCCTGTTCCGAAGTGCTCAGGTCCGGCCTGCGCTTCTGCAACCACCCTTTTGCTTCCGTGAGAAGGTGGCCTCGCAGAAGCGTATTTTTTTCGTAACCGCTCGCCGCGGAAATGCTAAACAAGGTTCGCAGTCGCTCGCGCCAGACGAGAAACACGCGGTCATCGGCAACCCATCCACGCAGTCTGCTCCAAGCTTCGATTAACGCCTCGTGAACAAGGTCAACAATTTCCTCGCCCGTGGCCTCGTTTCTCCCTGTGACTATCAAGTGGGCGTCGGCCAATTTGCGAACGACCGGGAGGCTTTCACTTCCTAATTCAGCGAAGGATGTCCGGCGGCGCGTAGGGCCCATCTCAGTCTCGTGCGATGCAGTGTCGCCACCAGCCGCCGGACGCACCAACTGTAAGAACACTCGCCGGGTTATCTCCTGGTCGGAAGGTGAAAGGGCCGCGAATACCGTTTCGGCATGTGTTGCTATAGCCCCCTGTATCTCGCCGATCTTCTCGTACGCCGCATGCGACAACAATTCTTCCTGCCGCTCTTTCCACAGTTCCGTGAGAACAAACTCAAGCAGCGGCAAATTTCCCGGTTGCCCCTGTACCTTATCCAGAATTCGGTTGACTAGACCCGACTCGAATCGCAGCCCGACTTTTCGCGCCGGGCTTTCAATGACCTGTGTTAATTCCTCTCTGGTCATTCGGCTGACATTGACAGTGGCATCCTGTATGCGGTCGGAGAATGGCCGGTGGCTGAGGACTTGGTCGAAAAAATCTCCCCTGAGTGTGAGCACTACTGAGAGCGGGCTTAAAGTAGTTGCGTCAAGTATTTCATCCAAAAACCTTTGCCGGGATGACTGATCGCGCGTGAGCGTATAAAGTTCCTCCCACTGGTCAACTACCAACATCAAGCGATCCGTGCCCGGCTGTTTCTCGATGGCCCTGGATATGACATCACGCAGTCTGAGTTGTCCTGCCCCGAACAACTCAGCCAGCTTCCCAATTTCCTTCAAGCGATCAACTTCGGTCATGTCCGGCTCAAGCAGGCGGACCATAACAGCGGCCAGACTTTGCAAGGGACGGTCTCCGGGAACTATCGTGGCTATATCCCATACTTGATCGCCCCTTCTCTGCCTCAAACGCGGCACCAGACCGGCACGCACGACAGATGATTTCCCGCTACCGGATGCCCCCACCACGGCCACCAAGGTATGCCTATTAACCGCGCCCGCTAACCGTTCTATGAACGCGTCGCGCCCAAAGAAAAAGGGGGCATCCTCTTCCCTGAAGAAACGTAACCCCCGGTAAGGACAAATGGTTGATAGCGCAGTTGCTATGCGGCGTTGGAAATCTGGCCCCGGTGGCTTACCTTGAATTGCCCCCGCCAGCAGCGTTAATGAACCGGGACTATCAAGCCCCTGGCGTAAATCCACCCAGGTATTCAAAGAGAGAAAGCCTAAGGCAGGATCAGCCCCCGGCAAGAGAACAGGGATTACGGGGAAGTCTGAGTTCTTAGCTTGGCGGTCAAGTGCTAGATATTGTTCGCGTTGCTGCCAGCGGCCCATTCCGTACGGACCGAGGAAAATTGCCGCTGCGCGACAGGCATTAAGAATTGTCTCTAGATGTTGCGGCCATGGAGTTCCAGCTACTAAATACCAACGGTCGAGGAAAACGGTGAGTCCTAGTTCTTTCAATCTGCGCGCGACAACTTCCACCTCCGCATGATCACGGTTGTTATAACTCAAAAACACATCATATTTAACTTCCTCATGACTCATGGTTGCTTCTTGTTGCAAAATCTATAGATAACGTGCTTCTGGCTGAAATAGCATTAACTGCCATGGTGGCCCAACGCCCGAATTAACCCGCCGCCCGCCTTAAGTGACGACCTGCATCGCAGGGTACAGGCTTGATGAGAGGCACGCTGCGGGCGGCCGGGTTGGATGAGTTGTTGGATTGCGCCATTGTGAAAACCACACAAGTTAACATTCTGAGCTGCTCGGATGTATTAGGTTTCTCCGCGCGCCCAGTTGTCAACAGACATCTGTGCGCGCGCAATTGCCTCTTGCTCAGTCTTACCCCAAAATTCCTTATTCCACGGGTCATCTGATTGAATGTGATGGCTTGATGCAACCATAGGTTTTGCGCCAAAGTGGTTCTCACCAACCGGGGGCTTAATCGGGCAGGAAATTATCTCGTATGGGGGAATGTTGTTTTGGCTCATGGTTAACATTCTCCTTCGGAATTACATTCGATGCCGAGTTCAAGCACCCCATTTTTCACCCACGCGAGTATTATAGCAACGGTTAATGCGAATCAATCCAACGCCCGGCATCACCCGCCCGCACATACTTCGCTAACGGCAAGTCTTGAACGAGAGGCACACTAACTCGGGTCGGGTGCATGCCGTTGTTAGGCCGCTTTCCATGACGCACCTACTACTTCTGCTTCTTCCCGATGTAGAGAAGATGTCTGGAGGCTCCGACTATCGACCTCTCGGTACTTATTTCATATAGCAAATCAAGCCATAGCTGACGTTGCTCCGCCGGCAGTCTGTTGTAACTCTCATCATCAGCCGATATTACCGGCTCGACCCCGGCTACGACTAAGGTCTCAAATCCCAGCGCTTCATGCAGGGGGGCAATCTCGGACGGGTGTGCAAAGTATCCGCGAAAACCGCCACGCTGATAATTGTCGGGGCGTTTGCCGCTCTCCAGTAAAGACCGAACATGTACTTGATCTTCAATCCAATGCGGGGCGCCCTTGATCAAATCTGCTACGACACCAAACCGACTGGTGAAGGCTGAAAAGATAACGCCTCCTACTCTCAATCGATCAGATGTTTCTTTCAATGCCAACTTTCGGTCGGCCTCCTCTACGAGGTGATACAGAGGCCCCATTAAAAGAACAGCATCAAACTGCCCCTCCTCTACTGCGCCAAGATTGCGCGCATCGGCTACAACAAGTTGAACGCGAGACTCCAGCCCTTCATCAGTAAGGTTCTTCCTACACCTTTCTATCAAAGCTGCCGACAAGTCAACAGCCGTCACACGATACCCGCGCCGGGCCAGTTCCACCGTATATCTGCCTGTCGCGGCACCAACTTCCAGGACGGCTCCTTGAGTGGGCAGATATTCATGCAAATAGCGCCAGGTGAGGCCATACTCAAGTTGATGCTCTTCTAAACGTCCGTGTTCTTTGTCCGGGTTACTATCGTAGAAGGCGGCAACATCTCTGATATCATCCAGCATGTTCTTCTCCAAATGTCACCTTCGATGAGCGGCCTAACGCCTGGGGTAACCCGCCGCGCACAACCGCAATCAGAGATATGTTCTCGACGAAAGTACCGCTATTCGCGGTCGGGTTCAGCGATTTGTTAGGCCGCCCTCAATCTGTAACGAACTGCCTTTAGCTTGCCGCACTTTCATTACAACTCAGCGCCTCTCGTTAAGCCTCTACATTCAAGTCAGATTCACTGTCACGCGGAG
>DASQMB010000079.1:0-2311 GCA_035645715.1 Pyrinomonadaceae bacterium | reverse complement strand
AAGGGCACGGAGGCCGCCAAGGAGGCGGCCGAGATCGTGCTGCTCGACGACAACTTCGCCTCGATCGCCGCGGCGGTGCGCGAGGGGCGGACGGTCTACGACAACTTGAGGAAGGCGATCGCCTTCCTGCTGCCGATCAACGGCGGCGAGGCCTGCGCGATCATCGCCGCGATCCTCGCGGGCTCGGTCCTGCCGATCACGCCCTTGCAGATCCTCTGGGTCACCATGGGGCTCTTCCGCACTTTCGGTGCAGGCTGGTGGTGACCGGAGCTGGGACGGCCGAAACACTGGTCAGGCGGCCGCGAGGACGCGTTGGCGCAGCAGATCGAAGCCGGCACGGCCGTACATCTGGCGCTTGATCGTCTTCAGCCGGTTGATCTGGCCTTCGACCGGGCTCGTGCCCCAGGGCAGGCCGAGGGCGGCGCGCACGGCCGGCAGGTCCTGGCGCAGGCCGCGGGCGAAGGGGGCGAGCCCGCTCGCCGCGGCGGCGTCCAGCCAGCCGTCAAGCCGGCTCCCGTCCTTGTCCCGCACCATGCGGCCGAAGGCGACCGCCAGCTCGGCGGCCTCGGCCAGCTCGGGTGCCGCCGTCCGGGCCAGCTCGACGAGCCGGCGGTCGCTGGCGCCGAGCCCTGCCGGCTCGGCGGTCAGCAGGCGCGCGAGACGCCGGCCCGAGGGCACGCGCAGCGGAGGCGGCTTCCGGCCGGCCGCGCTCTCCTGGCGACGCATGCGTGCCGCCCACCGGCTCACGACGCCGGGTCGACCCGCGAAGCCCCGCGCCCGCAGCTCGCGCCAGAGCGCGCTGGCGTTGCGGCAGCCCTCCCGCCAACGGTGCTCGAGGTGGCCGCGGTGCGGTGCGGGTCGAGGATGCTGGCGCGCCTCGGCTTGCGGCAGGTCGGGACGCTGCCGCGGCGCAGCCAGCGTTTCACCGTCGAGCGCGACAGGCCGATCGCGGCGACGATGGCGTCCAGCGTCAGCCCCCGGTCGCGCAACACCACGACATGGTCGAACCGCGCCCGCCGTGCGGCGAGCCTGTCACGCCGGCCCTGCTCGAGCCTGGTCGACGGGGATGGCGCCGAAGTCGGAACCGCGTCGGCGGCCTCGGCCTTGCTGGCGGCCGGGGCCGCCTTGGCGGCCGCCCGGAGGCGGGCGTGGCACCGGTCGGCCACGTGCCGCAGGGCGTCGCTCACGTTTCTGAGCAGATGCCAGCGATCGGCGATCTGGGTAGCCTCGGGCGCGCCTTGCCGGGCGCCGTCGGCGTAGGCGCCCGCACGATCGCGCGCGATCAGCTCGACGCCCGGGTGACGCCCGAGCCAATCGGCCAGGGTCGCGGCCGAGCGGTCGGGTAAGAGGTCGACGACGCGGTTCTCCTCGAGGTCGCAGAGGATGGTGCCGTAGCGCTGCCCGCGCCGCCACGCCCAGTCGTCGACGCCGAGCACCCGCACGCGCGGCGGGGTGATCGGCTCGGCGCCGGCCGCCCGCACGAGGCGCAGCAGCGTGTCGCCGCTGGCCGGCATGGCCAGCTTCCCGGCCAAGCGCGACCCGGGCTCGCCGCCCAGCGCCAAGCCGATGCTCGTCTGCGCCTCGCCGAGGCGCACGGTCCGGCGCGCCTTGGGCAGCGTCACCCCGGGCAGGCGCTCGGCGAAGATCGCCCGAGGGCACGCGGCGTTGGCGCAGCGCAGGCGGCGGACCCGCACCCGCAGCTCGACCAGCCGGCCTTGCCAAGGCAGGTCGGCGAGGCGGCGCTGGTAGGCGCTGTGCCTCCTGGCGGACGGGCGGGCGCAGGACGGGCATGGCACCGCCTCCTGGTCTGGCCGGGTGACGAGGAGGATGTGCTCGGGGCCGGGGAGCAGCCGGTCGACGATCAGGCCGGCCGGAACGAGCGAGAGGATGGGTGCGGGCAACGGGGGCGATCGGGTTGGGCGGGAGGACAGGGATCCCGCTCACATGGCCATCAGCAGCTCCAACCCCATCCGCTGCATCGAAAGTGCGGAAGAGCCCACTTGGGGGCGGCTCAGCGCCGTCTTGCGGAAGACGAAGTTGCCCTCGAAGTCCCCTTTCCAGGCCTTCACGACGGCGAGGTCGCCGACGATGCCGCGCTCCATGACATAGGTCTCGCCGCCGAAGTCGCGGTGCTCCTTGCCCTCGGCCACCAGCGTGCCGACGCCGGTCCTGGTGAAGAAGGCGGGGATGCCGGCCCCGCCGGCGCGGATCCGCTCGGCCAGCGTGCCCGGCGGGTTGAACTCGACCTCGACCTCGCCGGCCAGGAACTGGCGCGCGAACTCCTTGTTCTCGCCGACGTAGGAGCTGACCA
>DASQMB010000078.1:0-116480 GCA_035645715.1 Pyrinomonadaceae bacterium | reverse complement strand
GAACGGCTCGGACCCGGCAAGCGGCTCGTCACCCTCTTCCCCGACGGCGCGGAGAGGTACATGAGCCAGGGAATCTTTGATTAGTGACAAGTGACGAGTGACAAGTGACAAGAAAAAGACTGTTCTTTCTTGTCACTTGTCACTCGTCACTCGTCACGGTTTCCTTGTCACTAACAATTATGGGCTTTGCGACGACTGCCATCCACGCGGGCAACGAGCCGGACCCGACGACGGGCGCGGTGACGGTGCCGATATACCAGACCTCGACCTACAAGCAGGACGGACTCGGGCGCCACAAGGGGTTCGAGTACGCGCGCACACAGAACCCGACGCGGCTCGCCGTCGAGCAGAACATCGCGGCGCTCGAAGGCGGCCGGTTCGGCTACGCCTTCGCCTCCGGGATGGCGGCCATCGACGCCACGCTCCGGCTCGTCAAGGCCGGCGAGCACGTCGTCGTCTCCGACAACACCTACGGCGGCACCTTCCGCCTCTTCAGCCGCGTCCTCTCGAACTACGGCGTCGAGTTCTCGTTCGTGGACACGACCGACGCCTCGAACGTCGAGGCGGCCCTGCGCGACAACACGCGGATGGTCTTCGTCGAGACGCCGACCAACCCCGTCATGATGGTGACGGACCTCGAAGCCGTCTCGCGCGTGGCGCACGCGGCCGGCGCCCGCGTCGTCTGCGACAACACCTTCATGTCGCCCTACCTGCAAAGGCCGATGGAGTTCGGCGTGGACATCGTCGTCCACTCGACCACCAAGTACCTGAACGGCCACTCCGACAGCGTGGGCGGCGTCGTCGTCCTCAACGACGAGCGCGACGCCGAGTGGATCGCCTTCATCCAGAACAGCGTCGGCGCCATCCTCTCGCCCTTCGACTCGTGGCTGACCTTGCGCGGCACCAAGACGCTCGCGCTCCGCATGGAGCAGCACGACCGCAACGGGCGCGAGGTCGCCGCCTTCCTCGAAGAGCATCCGAAGGTGCGGAAGATTTACTACCCCGGCTCGCTCTCGCACCCGCAGCACGAGATCGCCAGGAAACAGCAGAAGGGTTTCGGCGGGATGGTCGCGTTCGAGACCGGCTCGCTTGAGAACGCGCGCACTGTGCTAGAATCCGTCCGCCTCTGCACGCTGGCCGAGAGCCTCGGCGGCGTCGAGACCCTGATCTCGCACCCGGCGACGATGACTCACGCTTCGGTCCTCCCGGAAACGCGCGACCGCCTCGGCATCACCGGCGGGCTCATCCGCGTCTCTGTGGGCATCGAAGACCCCGAGGACATCGTCGCCGACCTCGACCAGGCGCTCGGTAAAATTTAGCAAGTGGAGCTTTTAGTTCTTAGTTTTTAGCTGAGGAAAGGCCGGGGGCCGATGCCCTGAGGCCAGGACTAGAAACTAAAAACTGGAGACTAAAAACTAAAAACCCCACTCACCATTCGCCGTTCACCCGCTTATGATTGTTGAGCTTTACGCCAAGACGCACGTCGGCCGCGTCCGCTCGGGCAACGAGGACAACTACCTCGTGCTCGACCTCGACACGTCGAACTCCTGGACCGGCTCCGACGGCGAGACGACGCCCGAGAAGGTGCGCCGATTCGAGGTCGGCGGGCGGGGGCTGGTGCTGGTAGTCTCGGACGGGATGGGCGGGGCGCTGGCGGGCGACGTGGCGAGCCAGATGGCGGTCGAGACCGTCCGCGACATGCTGACCGGGGGCGAAGACGGCGAGCCCGTCTCGGACTCGGCGCCGCTCGACGAGTGCCTGCGCAACGCGGCCGAGTACGCCAACTACGCCATCCACCGGCGCAGCCAGGAGGACCCTCGGTGCAGCGGGATGGGCGCGACGCTGACGGGCGCCGCCGTCACGCCCGACGGCCTCAGCTTCGTGCAGGTCGGCGACAGCCGCGCCTACGTCATCCGCGGCGAAGCCATCAAGCTGGCGACCAAAGACCAATCGCTCGTCCAGCAGCTCGTGGACGTGGGCCAGATCAGCGAGCAGGAGGCGGAGACGCACATGTTCCGCAACGTCATCCTGCAAGCCCTCGGCGCCCAGCCCGAACTCGCGCCCGCCGGCGCTAAGGTCCGCATCTACCGCGGCGACATCGTCCTGCTGTGCAGCGACGGCCTCTCCGGCAAGCTCCGCGCCGACGACATCCTCTACATCGTCTCCGACTCCGAAGGCGACCTCGAACGCGCCAGCGAGAACCTGGTCGAAGAGGCCAACCGGCGGGGGGGCGAAGACAACATCACCGTCGTCCTCGCGCGCTTCAGCGGCGAAGACCTCGCCGCGCCAAACACCGACCGCATCACCGTCGAACTCCCGCAGCCGCCCGACGGCGACGACACCATCACGCCCGAGGAAGGCCAGACCGAGCGGCTCGTCTAGGCCGGCGGCCCCTCTCCCCCCCGCGGCCGCGGCCGACTCACCCGGTCTCGCCCCCGGCGCCCGGCAACTCCCTCGCACGCCAGTCGGGCACGGCGTCCGCGCGCCGGACGTAGAGCGAGGCGCCGCTCAGCCTCTCGACCACCACCCGCTCACCCTCCCTCAAAGGCTCTTCGCCCTCGGCCGGGAAGGCCGTCCAGACGGACCCGTAGACCTTGACCGCCCCCTCGTTAAGGGCGCCGCGACTCTCCGAGACGACCGTGCCGATCTGGCCCGGCAGCGAGGCCGCGCCGACCCGCACGCGGTCGCCCTCGTTTTTGTGCTCGAAGTAGTTGAGGAAAATCGTGCGCGAGAGGGCCGTCAGCAGCGAAGAGACGACGATGAAGGCGAGGAACTGGAGCCCCAGGCCGACGCCGAGCATGGCGAGCAGGCCCGCCGCCAGCGCCCCGACGCCGAACCAGAGGAGGACGAAGCCCGAGGTGAAAATCTCGGCGATGACGAGGACGACGCCGAGCACGGCCCACAGAATCCAGACGAGGTCGCTCATATGGGGGAAGTCGGGCGGCGCCCGCCGCGCAGGCCGGGGCGCGCCGCTAGCCTTTCAGCATGTTCTTCATCACGAACCAGACGTTGGCCGGCCGCTCGGCCAGCCGCCGCATGAAGTACGGATACCAGGTCTTGCCGTAGGGCACGTAGACCCTGACGTTGTAGCCCTCGCGGGCGAGGCCCACCTGGAGGTCGCGCCTGACGCCGTAGAGCATCTGGAACTCGAAGGCCGATTTGTCGATGCCCTGCTCGCGGGCGTAAGCCTTCGTGGCCTTGATCATCCGCTCGTCGTGGGTGGCGATGCCGTGGTAGACGCCGGACGAGAGCAGCAGCCTCATGCAGCCGACGTAGTTCTCGTCCACGTCCCTCTTGTCGGGGAAGGCCACCTCGGGCGGCTCGTTGTAGGCGCCTTTGCAGAGGCGGATGCGCGCCGGGATTTCCAGCAGGTCGCGCACGTCCTTTTCGGTGCGGCGCAGGTAAGACTGGACGACGATGCCGACGGTGTTGAGATCGAACTCCGAGCGCAGGCGGCGGAAGATGTCGAGCGTGACCTGCGTGACGGGCGAGTCTTCCATGTCCACGCGGACGAAGTTGCCGCGGCGGGCGGCCTCCTCGACCACCGTGCGGGCGTTGCGGTAGGCCAGTTCCGCGTCGAAGCCGAGGCCGAACTGCGTCAGCTTGATCGAGACGTTCGACTTGATGCCGGCCTCGTCTATGGCGCGCAGGACGTTGAGGTACTCGCGGACCTCGGCTTCGGTCTCCTCGACGGTCGTCACCGACTCGTTGAGGTGGTCGAAGCTGGCCGTGCACCCGTGGGCGTTGATCTCGCGGATGGCGCGCACGGTGTTCTGGATGTCCTCGCCGGCGACGAAGCGGGCGGTCATCCGCTGGAAGGGCCTGAAGCGCGTGGCGAAGTCCTTCAGACCTTCGTGGCGCGAGAGGAAAAGGAGCGTGTTTCTGGCGACCATGTCCTCGCTCGAAGGTTTCGGCCCGGCCCTGCGGGGCGCGGGCGGATAAATTTACCGGGCGCGTCCGGGCGCCGCTGTGCTATCCTTGCCGCGCTCTTCGCCCCGCATCAGCCAAACCGTAGACAACAAGCCACAAAAGGATAGGCCGAAAGCCGGATGCGCTGGAAACTGCTCATCATAGCCTCGCTCGCCGCGGCCCTGGTCGGGGCCGGCGCTGCGTGGGCAGTGGCGCGGCTGGCGGCCGACCCTTCGGGCGCCGGCGGCACGGGCGGCGCGGTCCTCGCGGCGAGCCTGATCGCGCCGGTCGCCGCGATCACCTTCGCCAGCATCTTCGTCTATCGCCACACGGCCCGCCGCCGCTCGGTCCAGGCGATGGCGACGGCGCTGCTCGCAACGGCCCTGACGCTGGCGGCGCTGCTCGCCGGCTCGCTCGTCGGGCGCGAGTGGCCCGTCGAGGCCGCGCCCATCCACTCGCCCACGGCCGGCAACTCCTGAGACGGCCCTCCCAGCATAGCACGCGCGGAGGGGGCGGGACACCGCCGCGCCCGCGCCGTTCAGGCGCCCCGGGCCTCGCCCGCCGCCGCCTCCGAGTTCACCTCCGACCTCTCTTCCGGCTTCGTCCCCGCCGCCTCGGGCTCTGGCCCCGCGCCCGCCCCTGTGCCGGCCGCGGCGCCGAGGCCGATGCGGTCCTGAACGGGCCTGAGCGCCTCGATGCAGAAGCGGATGTGCTCTTCGAGCGGGACGCCCAGTTCCTCGACGCCCTGCCGGATGTCTTCGCGGTTGACCGTGCGGGCGAAAGCCTTGTCCTTGAGCTTCTTTCTGACCGAAGAGACTTCGAGGTCGTCCAGACTCTTCGACGGGCGGACAAGCCCGCAGGCGACGAGGAAGCCGCACAGCTCGTCGGTGGCGAAGAGGGCGCGGGCGAGTCGGGTGTCGCGCGGGACGCCGGTGTAGGTGGCGTGGCCCATGATGGCGCGGATGATGTGGTCGGGGTAGCCGCGGCCGCAGAGGATGTTGGCGCCCTTGAAGGGGTGGCCGCCCTCCGGGTCCGGGAACATCTCGTAATCGAAGTCGTGGAGCATCCCTGTGATGGCCCACTCCTCGGGGTCGTCGCCGGGGCCGCCGTAGCGCCCGCAGGCGGCGCGCATCGCCGTCTCGACGGCCAGGGCGTGCTGGCGCAGACTCTTGCCCTTCGTGTACTCGCAGAGCAGCTCCCAGGCTTCTTCGCGGTTCGGCATAGCTCCTCTTTTCTCCGGCGGGGGCCGCCGCTTTCGGGGGTGTCGGCGGCGGCTAGTTTCGCACGCCCCGGCGCGGCCCGTCCAAGCGCGCCGCGCCTCGGGTTCCGAGCGTGCCGAGCATCGGGTCTAAGCGTCCTTGCGCCGTGGCGGCCTGCTTGCCGCGGCCCGTCCCGTCCACTAGAATGTCTCGGTTCGGCCCGCGTCAGTTTTTCTCGCGATGAAACCGTTCCTCTACGCAGCCCTGGCGGGTTACGTCGTCGCCGCCGTCCACGCCGTCTTGGCCTTCGTCAACAAGCGTCGCGCCGCCGAGAGGATTGCCGTCTACGCGGCCGCCTCCGGGTTCGCGGCGCACACCGGTGCCATCGCCGCCGACTGGGTGCAGGACGGCCACTATCCCCTCTTCCATCTCCACGAGACCGTTTCGTTCCTCGGCTGGACGCTGGTGATCGCCTTCGGCGCCGTCACCTACAAGTACGGGGTGCGGGCGCTCGGGGCATTCCTGCTGCCGGCGGCGGCGCTGCTGGTCTTCGCCTCGAACGTGGTCAGGGGCGACGCGGGGCTCGCGGCCAGCCGCGTCACAGACGGCGGGGCCTCCTGGCTCTTCCCCGTCCACACGACGCTGCTGCTCTTCGCCTACGCCTGCTTCTTCGTGGCCTTCGCCGCGAGCGTGATGTACCTGTGGCAGGAGCGCGAGCTGCGCCTGAAGAAGTTCAGCGCCGTCTTTCACCGCCTGCCGAGTTTGACGACCGTGGACGACCTCGGCTCGACGGCCGCCAGCGTCGGCTTCACCCTGTTGACGCTCGGCATCGTCACCGGCGTCATCTGGTCGCAGGCGCGCAACGGGCGGATGTTCCACAACGACCCCGTCGAGTTCTTCGCGCTGCTGACCTGGGTGCTCTACCTGACGCTGCTCCACTTCCGCGTGCAGTGGCGCGGTCGCAAGGCCGCATGGCTCGGCGTGGCCGGCTTCGCGCTCGTCGTCTGCACCTTCGTCGGGGCGCTACTGCTCGGCGGCTTCCACGCCTTCGGCAAGGGGTAAAGGCTGAGGGGCTGCTGTCCCCGGGTCTTATGTCAATCGTCCTCGTCGGCATCAACCACAAGACCGCGCCCGTCGAGGTGCGCGAGCGGCTCGCGTTCAGCGACGAGGCGTGCGCCGCCAGCCTGTCCGCGCTGGTGGACGGCGAGGTGGTGCGCGAGGGGCTGATCGTCTCGACCTGCAACCGCGTCGAGGTGCTGGCCTCGGCGGTTGAGGGCGGCCCCGGCACAATCGCCCGCGTCAACTCCTTCCTCGCCGAGGCCCGCTCGGTCCCGCCCGATCTGCTTCACGGCCACGTCTACGCGCACGCCGACGAGGCCGCCGTGCGCCACGTCTTCCGCGTCACCTCCTCGCTCGACTCGATGGTGGTCGGCGAGCCGCAGGTGCTCGGGCAGGTGCGGCGCGCCTATTCGCTGGCGGTCGAGGCCGGCACGGCGGGCCGCGTGCTGCACAAGCTCGTCCACCACGCCTTCCGCGTCGCCAAGCGGGTGCGCTCGGAGACGGGCATCGCCTCTTCGGCCGTTTCGGTCAGCTACACGGCGGTCGAGCTGGGGCGCAAGATTTTCGGGACGCTGAAGGGCGCGACCGTCATGCTCGTCGGCGCGGGCGAGATGGCCGAGCTGGCGGCGCAGCACCTCTCGAACGCGGGGGCCGCGCGCATCCTCGTAGCCAACCGCACCTACGAGACGGCCGAACAGCTGGCCCTCAAGTTCGGCGGCGAGGCCGTCAGCTTCGACTCGCTGGCCGAGCGCCTGCACGAGGCCGACGTGGTCATCTGCTCGACGGGCGCGCCGCGCTACGTCGTCACGCGCGAGATGGCCGAGCAGGCCCGCACCTCGCGCCGCAACCGCCCGGCCTTCTTCATAGACATCAGCGTCCCGCGCAACGTGGACCCGGCCGTGGCCGAGCTCGGCAACCTCTTCGTCTTCGACGTGGACGACCTACAGGCGGTCGTCGCCTCGAACCTGCGCGAGCGCGAGCGCGAGGCCGAGCGCGCCGAGATGATCGTGGACAGCGAGGTGGCCGAGTTCCAGCAGGCTCTCAGAGACCTCGACCTCGGCCCGACGGTCGGGGCGCTCAAGGCGCGGCTGCAATCAATCGCCCGCGAGGAGTTCGAGCGCCAGCGCGCCCGCCTCGGCGACCTGACGCCCGAGCAGGAGCGCGCCGTCGAGGCGCTGCTGCAATCAACCGTCAACAAGATTTCGCACCCGGTCATACACCGCATGCGCCGCTCCTACGAGACCGGCGAAGAGGATAACGTCCGGGCCTGGCGCGAGGTCTTCGGCCTCGACGAAGGAGGGCCGGGGGAGAAGAGATAAAGGGGAAAGAGGGGCAGAGAGAGTAGGGCGGGCGCCGGGCGCGCGGGCCACACGCCTGAGAGATTATCTCGCCCGGCCGCTATTCCCCCTCCCCCTAACCTCCCCCTTTTCCCCACCGGCGACGACTTGAAAGTTATGGAACTAACCATCGGGTCGCGCGGCTCAAAGCTCGCGCTGTGGCAGTCGGAATGGGTCAAGGCCCGGCTCGAAGAGCTGGACGCTTCGGTCTCGGTCCGCATCGAAATCTTCAAGACCTCGGGCGACGTGATGCGCGACGTGCCGCTCTCCGTTATCGGCGGGCAGGGCGCCTTCACGAAGGAGCTTGAGCACGCCCTGATCGAGGGGCGAATTGACATCGCCGTCCACTCGCTCAAAGACCTCCCCACCGTCAACCCCGCCGAGCTGTCGATCACGGCCGTCCCGCCGCGCGAGGACGTGCGCGACGCTCTCGTCCTGCGCGCGGGCTCGGACGGGAACGCCGGCGCGGCTGAAGGCGACGGCGCGGAAGGGGGCGGCCCCTCGGTCGGCCGGCTGCGCGAGGGCGCGACGGTCGGCACTTCGAGCCTGCGGCGCATCGCGCAGCTCAAGCACCTGCGCCCGGACGTTCAAATCAAAGACCTGCGCGGCAACGTAGACACGCGGCTGCGCAAGCTCGACGAGGGCGAGTACGACGCGATCATCCTCGCAGCGGCGGGCCTGCGCCGGCTCGGCTTCGCGGGCCGCATCAGCGCGCCCATCGAGACGGCCGAGATGGTGCCGGCCGTCAGTCAGGGCGCCCTCGGCGTGCAGACGCGCGCCGACGCCGAAGGCACGAACGCCCTCGTCTCGCGCCTCGACCACGCGCCGGCGCGCGCCGCCGTCACGGCCGAGCGCGCCTTCCTGCGCCGGCTCGGCGGCGGCTGCCAGGTGCCCATCGCCGCGCACGCCGTGGCCGAGGGCGACCGGCTGCGGCTCAAGGGGCTCGTCGCCTCGCTGTCGGGCGAGTCGGTGCTGCGCGACGAGGCCGAGGGCGACGCCGCGCGCGCCGACGAGCTGGGCGAGCGGCTGGCCGAACAGATGCTCGAACGCGGCGCGGGCCGGCTGCTCGAAGGCGTCCCGCTGCTGATTCAGAGGTGAGCGGGATGGCCGGGGGGGGGCCGCTCGCCGGCCGCACGGTGCTCATCACGCGGGCTCGGGCGCAGGCGGGCGAGTTCGCCGCCCTGCTCGAAGCCAACGGGGCGCGGGTCGTCTCCTGCCCGACCATCGAGATCGTCCCGCCCGAATCTTACCAACTGCTCGACGAGGCGCTCGCCAACCTCTACGGCTACGACTGGCTCGTCTTCACCAGCGCGAACGCCGTCGAGCACTTCCTCGCGCGCCTCGCAGCCGCCGGCCTCGAAGTCGGCGAGCTGGACGAGCTGCGTGTCTGCGCCGTCGGCCGGGCCACGGCCGAGCGGCTGGCCGAGGCCCACGTCCACGTAGACGTGGTGCCGGCGCGGGCACAGGCCGAGGGCGTGATGGAGGCGCTCGAAGCCTACCTCGGCGGGCGCGCCGGGTTCGAGAACCTGAACTTCCTGATGCCGCGCGCCGCCGCCGGGCGCGACCTCATCCCGAACGAGCTGGAGGCGGCCGGCGCCCGCTGCGACGTGGTGCCCGCCTACCGCACCGTCCGGCCCGAGACGACCGACCGCGCGAAGGTCGAGGCCCTGCTCGTCGGCGGCGGCGTGGACTGCGTCACCTTCACCAGCCCCTCGACCGTCCGCCACTTCGCCGAGCTGTTCGGCACGCGCGACCTCGCGCCGCTGCTCGCAGGCGTCCGCGTCGCCTGCATCGGCGAAGTCACCGCGCGGGCCGCGGCCGAGCACAACCTCCGCACAGACATCCTGCCCGCCGAGCAGAACGCCCCGGCCCTGGCCCGCGCCGTCGCCGAACACTTCGGCGGGGGAGCAGAAGAGGGGCAGCCGGGGAACGGGGGAACGGGGGAATAGAGGAAGAGCGAGCCGTAGAACGCCCGCCCTGCGCGGGGCGTTCGCTTCCTTTGCCCCCATTCCCTTCCCCTCCTTCCCCTCTTTTCCTTTCCCCTTTCTCCTCTTCAGCCTTCCCCTCTTCCCCCTCCCCTCTGCTACACTCGGAAGCCATGTCGAAAGGTCGCGTGCTGATCGTTGACGACGAGCCCTCCATTGTCGAGGCGCTCAACGAGATGCTCGGAATCTGGGGCTACGAGACGGCGACCGCCTCTGACGGGCGCTCGGGCCTTTTGCTGGCCGAGGAGTTTATCCCGTCGGTCGTCGTCACGGACGTTTACATGCCCGAGCTCGACGGCTTCGGCCTGCTGCGCGAGTTGCGCGAGCGCACGCCCGGCGTCGCCGTCATCCTCCTGACCGGCCTCGGCACGGTCGAGATGGCCCTGCGCGCCATCCAGGAGGAGGGCGCCTTCCACTACTTCGAGAAGCCGATTGACTTCGCCAAGCTGCGGGTGGTGGTAGAGCGCGCGGCCGAGTACGCGGCGGCCCGGCGCGAGAACGAGTCGCTGCGCCGGCAGTTGCGCGACCGCGGCGCCTTCGGCGAGCTGGTCGGCACGAGCGCGCCGATGCGGCAGGTCTACGCCCTCATCGAGCAGGTGGCGCCCTCGTCGGCCTCGGTCCTCATCACCGGCGAATCGGGCACGGGCAAGGAGCTGGTGGCGCGCACGGTCCACAACCTGAGCCCGCGCAAGACGGCCTCGTTCGTCGCCATCAACTGCTCGGCCATCCCCGAGACCCTGATGGAGTCTGAGCTGTTCGGCCACGAGCGCGGGGCCTTCACAGGCGCGCAGACGCGGCGGCCCGGCTGTTTCGAGCTGGCGAACGGGGGCACGCTCCTGCTCGACGAAATCTCGGAGATGCCGGTCGCGCTCCAGGCCAAGCTCCTGCGCGTGCTCGAAGACCGCAAGATCAGGCGGCTCGGGGCGGCGGGCGAGACGCCGGTGGACGTGCGCGTGCTCGCGGCCACCAACCGCGACCCCATGGAGGCCATCAGGCAGGGCACCTTCCGCGAAGACCTCCTCTACCGCCTCAACGTCATCACGGTCGAGTTGCCGCCGCTCAGGCACCGCGTCGAAGACATCCCCCTGCTCGCGCAGCACCTCGTCACGGTCCTCTCCGAGCGCCACCAGAGGCCGGCCCGCTTCCTCAGCCCCGACGCGCTCGACGCGCTACAGTCGCACACCTGGCCCGGCAACGTCCGCGAGCTGCGCAACGTCGTCGAGCGCGCCATCATCATCTGCTCGGGCGAGGCCGTCGAGCGCCACCACCTCGCACCCTACCCGCTCGAACAGCGCGAGCGCGAGCGCGCCGAGGACACGGTCACGCTCCCGGTCGGCACTCCCATCGAGGAGGTCGAGCGGCGGATGATCCTGCGCACCCTGCGCAAGACCGACAACAACAAGACGCGCGCCGCCGAACTCTTGCAGATCAGCCTCAAGACGCTCCACAACAAGCTGCGCCACTACCGCGAGCGCGGCATGCTCGAAGAAGACGGCTCGCGCCCCTCAGCCCACCCGGCCGCGCGCGGCCCCAACCGCGAGAAGAAGCCGACTGCCGGCGCCGGCCCCAACCCCGGCTGAACGGATGGGAGTGCTGCTCATCTTCGTGGACGGGCTCGGCATCGGCACGCGCGGGGGCCACAACCCGCTCCACCTGCTCGGGACAGAGGCCGCCCCGCTCGCGGTCTTCGTGGACGAGGAGCCGTCGCTCCCCTCGGGCGGCCTCTGCGTCCGCACCGACCCGCGGCTCGGCGTCGAAGGCCGCCCGCAGAGCGCGTCGGGGCAGGCCACCATCCTGACCGGCGTCAACGCGCCCGCGCTGTTCGGCCGGCACAAGCAGGGCTTCCCGAACGAGGCGCTGCGCGAGGTGCTGCGCGAACACTCAGTCTTCCGCCGGCTGGCCCGTGCGGGGGTCGGCCCCAACGTCTTCGCCAACGCCTACGGCCAGAGCTTCTTCGAGCGACGGCCGCGCTGGGTCTCGGCCACCACGGTCGCGGTCGAGGCCGCCTCGCTCCCCTTCCGCACCGTCGAAGACCTGCGCGCCGGCCGTGCCGTCTTCCACGACTTCACCAACCGGCTGCTCGCGGCGCGCGGCGAGGGCGTGCCCCTGCGCTCGCCCGAGCAGGCCGCCGCGGCACTGGCGCGGCTGGCAGCAGAACACGCCTTCACGCTCTACGAGCACTACCTGACGGACCGCGCCGGCCACGAGCAGGACGAGGCCGCGGCGCTCCGCGTGCTCGCGGACCTCGCGCGGTTCGTCCGCGCCGCGCTCGATGAGGTTGACCTCGCGCGGACGACCGTCCTGCTCACGAGCGACCACGGCAACGTCGAAGACCTCTCGACGCGCAACCACACCCTGAACGACGTGCCGACGCTCGTCTGGGGGCCGGCGCGCGAGCGGGTCTCCGCCCGCGTCCGCACGCTGGCCGACATCACCCCGACGATCCTCGAAATCCTGACCGGGAGAGAGGGCCCCCCTTGACCACCGACGCAGCCGAGAGCGACGACCCCGGCCGCCGCCCCGCGCCGCCCGACGAGGGCGACCGGCGCCGGCACCCGCCACACGACGGCCCAGCGAACGACCGCCGCGAAATCTTCGGCTGGATGCTCTACGACTGGGCCAATTCGGCCTTCTACACGACGGTCGTCGGGGCGCTGCTCGGGCCGTACCTGATCGCGCTCGCGCAGGCCGACGTGGGACGGACCGGCGTCGTCCTCGACCTCGGGCCGGTGGGCGTGGTGACGGCACAGTCCTTCTATCAGCTCTTCGTGGCCGTCGCCGTCGGCTCGCAGGTGCTGCTGCTGCCGGTGGTCGGGGCGCTGGCCGACTACTCGAATGTGAAGAAGAGGCTGATGGCCGTCTTCTGCTACACGGGCGTGGCGGCCACCTGCCTGATGTTCTTCGTGACGGGCAAGCTCTACCTGTGGGGCGGCGTCCTCTTCATCGTCGCCAACCTCTGCTTCGGCGGCGCCGTCGTCCTCTACAACTCCTTCCTGCCCGAGATCGTGACCGAGGACCGGCGCGACCAGGTTTCGAGCCGCGGCTTCGCGCTCGGCTACCTCGGCGGCGGCATCCTCCTCGCGCTCAACTTCGTCATGGTCGGCGTGGCGCCGGGCCTGCTCGCGCCGCTCGGCTACGCCGGGGGCGAGGCGCGCGGCCTCGCCGTCCGCCTCTCTCTGCTGTCGGCCGGTGTCTGGTGGGGCTTCTTCGCCTTCTTCGCGTTCCGGCGCCTGAGGTCGCGCCCGACGCGCCGGCGGCTTCCGCCCGGTAAGGGCTACCTGACGGCGGGATTCGCGCAGCTCCGCGACACCTTCCGCGAGCTGCGCCGCCTGCCCCACACGCTCAAGTACCTCGTCGCCTACCTGCTCTACAACGACGGCATCCAGACCGTCATCGGCTCGGCCGCCGTCTTCATCGCCGCAGAGTTGTTCGCCGGCGGGCTCGACAACCCCGAGGCGCCTTCCTTCGTCCTCAGCATCTTCCTCTTCGTGCAGTTCATGGGCATCGGCGGGGCGCTGCTCTTCGAGCGGGTGGCGCGCCTCCTGGGAACGAAGCGGGCCATCCTCGTCGCGCTGGTCATCTGGACGGGGATCGTCGTCTACGCCTTCGGCTTCTTCGAGACGAGGGCACAGGCGTGGGCGATAGCGGGATTGATCGCGGTGGTGCTCGGCGGGTCGCAGGCGCTCTCGCGCTCGCTCTTCTCGCAGATGATCCCGAAGGGGCGCGAGGCTTCCTTCTTCGGCATCTACGAGGTCTCGGAGCGCGGCACCTCATGGCTGGGGCCGCTCGTCTTCAGCATCGTGGTGGCGCGCACGGGCTCGTTCCGCTACGCGCTGCTCTCGCTGATAGTCTTCTTCGTCTCGGGGATGCTCCTGCTCCTCTTCACCGACACGGCCCGCGCCGTCCACGAGGCCGGCAACCTCCTGCCCGAGGAGGCCGCGGCGGAAGAGGAAGCGACAGAAGTGTAGGGGGAGAAGGGTCGAAAGGGGCAGAGTCAGAGGGGCGAGGAAGTTAACGGTCGGGTGACGCAAGGCGGAAGGATGACTTGAGGCGCGCTAGGCACCTCTTCAGTCTTCCGCCTCTCCTTTTACCCTCTTCCCTTCTTCTATGAAGCGTTGCGGTGGAGGCGGCGGGGGCCGTCGGCGGCGCGTTCGAGGCAGGAGTGGGAGCAGTAGGTCGTCTTGGTGGCGCGCAGGGTGACGGCGCGCGACTCGGCCACCCAGGTGCCGCAGACGGCGCAACTGACGAGTTGTTCGGTCGGGGTGCGGCCCGAGGGGGTCCGCTCGGCGCCGCGTCGCGGCAGGTCGGCCGGGGCGGGCGGGCGCATCCGGTTGACCTCGCGCACGACGCCGAAGAATCGCCGGACCAACTGAATGTAGGGGCGCAGCCGCCAGTAGGCGAAGCCCAGGACGGCGACGATCAGCAGCAGGACGACAAGGTACTTCACGGGGTCTCCTTCGCGGCGTTCCTCTTCTGTTCGAGTTGCGCCCGCAGGTTCTGGAGTTCGGGGTTGTTCGGGTTGACCGCGGCCAGCTCGCCGAGCCGCCGCTCGGCCTCTTCGAGGCGCCCCGCGGCCGCGAGCGCGGCGACCAACCCTTGCAGAGGGGCCTCGGCGCGTGGGTCAACGTCGAGCGCCCGCCGGTATTCGGCGGCGGCGCGCTGCGGGTCCGGCGGCGTGTCGAAGAAGTAGGTCAGGCCGAGGCTGGTCCGCGCGTCCGTGTCGCGCGGGTCGCTCGCCAGGGCGCGCTCGTAGAGAGAGCGCGCGCGCCTGAGCGGCCCGGCCTCGCCGGCCTGCCGCGCGAGCTGGAAGTGGGCGTTGCCGGCGAAGACCGCGAGCCGCGCGTCGCGCGGGTCGAGCCGGGAGGCGCGTTCGAGGATGCGGGCCGCGTCGGGCAGGAGGGCCGCGTCGCCCTTCTCAATCGCGTAGAGGTAAAGGGCCTGGCCCGAGACGCGCTGCAACTCGCTGTCGGCGGGCGAGGCGTCGGCCCGCTCGACGGCCGCGCGGAGTTGGTCTTCGGTGAGAGTCGGGATGTCGAGTTCGCCCTCGGCGCCGGCGCGTTCTGACGGCCGCCCGCCCTCGGCCCCGGAGCCGTCTGCCGCGCGCCGCGCGGCGACGGCCGCCTCACGCAGGCGCGCGGCCTCGGCACGCAGCCTGTCGTGCTCCTGGCGGTTGAGACGGTCGGCGAGGATGAATCCGGCGGCGAAGCCGGCGACGAGGCTTGCGGCGGCGATGACGAGGAGGGGGCGCCAGCTTTTCGCGGGGCTGTCCTGATTTGGGCTCACGACTCGGCGGATTCTAGCAGAAAGCCCGGCGGGGCGCGACGGGCCGGCGGCGGACGGGCGGGGCCGACGGGGGCCGCCGGACGAACACGCGCGAAGGAGACGCCCCACCCGGACGCGCCGGTGTGACGACGAACGAAGACGAAGGCCCGGCGGGGGCGCAGGCTCTCACGCTCCCGTCGGGCCTTCGTCCGTTTGAGGCGTCGGCGCACGCGCCGGCGCGGTTCAATCGTCGGCGGATTGGGCGCCGCCGTAGAAGGGCAGGTCGTCCTTGCGCCGGCGCGGCAGGGGGTCAGAGTCGCGGCGGCGCGGCGCCGAGCCGGCGCCGCGCCGCTCGATGAATCCGGGCGGGAGCCGGCCACCCCTGACGGCCTCTTCGAGGATGCGCGTGATCTCCTGCGAAAGGGTCCGGTGCTCACTCGCCGCGCGCTGTTGCAGCGCCTTCTTCAAGTCAGACGGGACGTAAGCGCCGATGAAGACGCCTTTGCGATTCGCCATTCGTCGGTTCTCCTGGGTGAGATATGGGGTTCCGTCGTGAGGGGAATTGAGGCCACATGGTCAGGATGAGAGATCAAAACCAAGAACTTCAGAACGCCGCGCGAAAGTGTGGGCAGGTCTGTAAGCCGAATTCTGTACCCCGACTCCTGAGAGTCGGGGCGGCGATCATTCCTCTAGGCCGGCTGTTGCCAGACGGCTCAAGCGACCTACCCGGAGGCGTCGCGCTTCTTCCCCGAAGAGAAGACAAGGCGCGTCGGGCGGGCAGCCCTGTTTGACGGCCTCCCTATTTGGTCTTGCACCGCGAGGAGTTTGCCTAGCCACGCCTGTCACCAGGCGTGCCGGTGCGCTCTTACCTTAGGGGCCCGCTTCGCCTACGACACCAGGCCCCCGCACCATTTCACCCATCACCCCGCCGCGAGTTGACGCTCGCGCGCCCGTAGGACCCGTCGGCGCGGCTGGTCTGCTTTCTGTTGCACTTGTCGTCGCCTCGGTCGGGAACCGAACGCTCTCGCGCCGACTCCCGGCCTGGCTCCCCGCCGTTAGCGGGCTCGCTGCCCTGTGGTGTTCGGACTTTCCTCCCCCCCTGCACCCCTTTCGGAGGCAGGGGCGGCGACCGCCCGACCTGCCCACACTTTCGCGCGGCGCGCGGATTATAACAAACCCGCGTTGAACACGTACAGGCCCGATTTAAGTTGCCGCAGGTCATCCCTTTAGGTGGCTGACAACCGGCGTGCGGCGGGTCGGACGTGTCCGCGTTCAGATGCGCGGTCGGCGGGCCGGTTCCGCCGTTTTACGGGGAAAACGACGGGCTCTGATTCGTCTGGGCGCCGGCCGAACCGCCCCTTCTCAGGCGAAAAACTTGTAGCCGACCCGCAGGTTGTGGAGCACCGGCGGCGGCACTGAGGCGACGAGCACCCAGGTCATCAGCCCGTGCGTCAGGCCGGCGGCGTAGAGGTTCGGCACGCGCCAGTAGGCGTAGGCCCAGACGAGCCCGCCGAGGAAGGTCGCCAGCGTCAGCCAGGGGTTCGGGAAGTGCAGGAAGGCGAAGAGCACCCCCACGACGAGCACGCTCTTCCACCCCGCTCCGAAGACGATTTGCGCCCGCCGGTGGATGAAGCCTTGCAGCGCGTACTGCTGAAGCAGACCCCACAGCGCGCCGAGCACCGGCAGCCCGAGGATAGACTGCCCGCCGCGCCAGCGCCCGAAGTCGAGATTGCCGCTCAGCCAGCCGAAGAGGACGAGCGCGAGCGCCGGCGCGGCGAAGAGCAGCAGTTGAAGGCGCGTCGCCCGGCCGAAGTTGTCGAGGCGAAAGCCGAGTTGCCGCGCGGTCTCGCCGCGCTGCCGGTGAGAGTAGAACATGAAGCCGAGGGCAAGGCCGACCGGCGCCAGCATCAGCAACCGACTCTCGCCGCCCACCGACAACACAACCCACTCGGCGACGAGCACCGACACGGCGATTGTTATGATCTCCCACGCGGCCAGCGCGCGGTCCGAGACGGCCGGCGCCCCGCCCGCCCTCTCGCCCGTCGCCCGCGACTGCCCCGTCTGTTCTTCCATCTCATTTCGTCCCCGCCCGCATCCGCCGTCTCAACGCGCCCCGACCCGCACGGTGTTGCCGATCTGCCGCAGGGTCCGGCGCGCCCCGCCCGCGCTCGTGGTTACTGCGTAGACGCGCACCTCCGAGCCGGCCCGCAGCGGCGGGTCGAAGCGGAAGACGAAGCCGACGCGTCCGTGCGGAGCGCGGCCGACGGCGGCCACGTCCGGCCGAGGCTCAACGGCCGGCCCGCCCGCCGCGAACTGGCCGTCAACGTAGAGTTGGACCTCGACGGGCCGGTCGGGCGCGGCGCGGTCGAAGACCCAGCCGGCGGCGGCGTGGGCGTCGGCCCGGTCGAAGGCGCCGCGGAAGGAGGGGCGGAAGGCGACGTAGTGGGCCGCGACGGCGAGCGCCGCGACGAAGAGCACGTCGAACGTGCCCTTCAAGAGCAGTGCCCGCACCAGCCGCGCGCGGGCCGCTGGCGCGACGCCGGCCGCGACGGGAACGTCGGTCGCGGACGCGGCTGGCACTCCCGTTTCGGCCGGCGCGTCTTCGCGTCCGCCGCGCGCTAAAAGACGGAGGCCGCCCCCGTCGGGCGCGGCCTCCGTCTTCCCTTCCCGCTCGCGTGCGGGCGTCTGGTCGTGGCTCATTGCCCGCTGTAGCTGTTGCCGTTCGAGTCCTGGTAGGTCAGGGTGTGGCGCGTCGTCACTACGTCGTCGGCGCGCAGAGTAGGGTTCAGGCGCACGGTGACGAGCAGGACCGTCGTGTCGCCGGGCGCCAGCTCCGGCACGCGCCAGACGAAGCTGCGGGCGCCGCCCGCGGCGTCCTGCACGCTCAACTGCGGCGAGGACGAGACGAACTGAAGCGCCTGCGGCAGGAACTCCGTGACGACGAGGTTGCGGGCGAGCCCGCTGCCGTCGTTGACGAGCACGAGGCGGTAGAAGAAGGTGTCGCCGGGGCTGACCTCGGAGTTCGGCACCTCGGAGCGGACGCGCGCGCGCGGGGTGGCGACCGTCAGGACCGTGCTCGCCTCGCTTGCCGTGCGGGCGCCTGCGCCGACGGCGCGCGTGACGAGGTTGTAGGCGTACTGCTGCCGGTCGGGCGTCGAGCGCGGGATGTCAACGCGGAGCAGCACCGGGAACTGCCCGCCGCGCGGGTCGAGGGCCGTGGTCTGCGTCACCGCCGGCTCGCTCTCCTGATGCTGGCCGTCGCCGTTCGTGTCGGCGTAGATGGTGGCCTGCGGGGCGCCGGGCGCGGTGATTTGCAGGCTGAAGCTCTCGGGGTAGTTCGACGGGTTGCGGACGACGAAGGGGACGTAGACGGTGTCGCCGGGCGTGGCCGTCAGGCCCGTCGAGACGGAGTCAACGCGGGCGGCAGGGACGCGGCCGACCGAGATCGAGGGGCCGTCGAAGTTCGACGGGATGACGAGGCTCTGCGTCCTCATCGTGCCGCGGCCGATGGCCCGGCCGGTCGAGGCCAGCGCGCCCGGCACGGCACGCAGGGTGACGGTTATCTCGCGCGCGTCGCGCGACTCAAGGTTGCCGAGGTCCCAGATGGCCGTGCGCGAGGTGCGCTCGTAGGTAATCGGCGCGGGCGTGGCGCTGACCATCTCGAAGTCGGGGTTGAAGACGAAGTCGGCGCGGGTCGAGCGGGCCGATGCGCTGCCCTGGTTGCGGACGCTGATCCGCTGCGTGAAGGTGTCGCCCGGCTGCACGGCCTCCTGTAAGACGTTCGACTGCGCGATTAGCGCGGCCGCGACCACTGTCAGCGAGGCGTCGGCCACGCGCAGGACGTTGGTGTCGGCCTGCGAGGCGGCGCGGACCAGGAACCGCTGCTGCTGGTTGTCGGGCGCGTTGTCGGGCACGCGCAGGTTGAGCATCACCTCGATGTTCGACCCGCGCGGCATCTGCGGCGTGACGAAGATGGGCAGGCCCGTGTCGGTCCCGCGCTGGCTGAAGGTCGGCTGGTACTCGGCCGGCAGGTCTGTCTCGACGCGGAACTGGTCCTCTTTGTTGCCGGTGTTGGTCAGGATGAGCGGGAGTTGAAGGGTCTGGCCCGGCTGGGCGGCGAGGGCCGCGCGCCGCAGCGCGAGCTGAAGGTCAGGCACCTGCCTGACGACGATGCTGACGCCGGTCTGCCCCTGAGCCGCGACGCTGGTGTTGACGGGCTGCGAGGTGTTTGCCGCGGCGACAGGGGGCGGCGTCGGCAACGGCGCCGGAACGGGCGTCGGGGTCGGCACGGGCGAAGACACTGACGGGCGGGCCGCGGCGCCCGTGTTCGAGGCTACGGTCGAGGCGCTCGAAGAGATCGCAGGCTCGCGCCGAACGGGCGTGGCCCGGGGCGTCGGAGTCGCGCGCGGCGTCGGGGTCGGCCTCGGCGCGGCCGCGGCCGACTCGTTCGTGGAGGAGATTATGGCGGGCTCGTCCGCGGCCTCGCGCGCGGCGCGGGAGCCGGCCGGCGTATTCCTGCGGCCGGCGCGACCGGCGCGGCCCGTGGTCGTGCGAGGGCGCACGCCCTCGGTGCCCGCGCGCGTGGCGGCGGGCTGAGCGGTGTTGGCCGCGACCTCGTTCGGGGTCGGCGCGGGCGTCGGCGCGGTGCGGGCGGGCGCCGGACGGTTACTGGCGCGGGCGGCCGGGGGCGTCGGCGTCGGCCTCACGACGGGCGGGCGCGAGGCAACGTCGCGGCGGGCCGTCTGCAACTCGCCGTCGAAGATGTCGCTGAAGGGGGTGTCGGGAATCTGGCGCAGGCGCGCGGCGACCTGCTCGGCCTCGGTCACCTGCCCGAGCTCGATGTAGGAGCGGCCGAGCCAGAGCAGCATCAGGTCGGCGATGAAGCTGTTCGGGTTGGTCCTCAGGAAGTCGCGGAAGACCGTGGCGGCCTGCTCGTACTGGCCCTTCGAGAAGAGGTCGCGCCCCTTGTTGAAGACGGCCTGCTCGGCCTGAGTCGGCGTGTCGTCCTGGCCGCGGCGCGCGGCCGCCGAGGCCGGCGCGGCGAGGGGGGACAAAAGGAGCGCGGCGGCGAGAGCGACCGCGCCGAGACGATTAAGCGTACTCAAGTTATTCTCCTCCGAAAGGGGCGCGTGCGAGTTCCTTCGAGTTGTTTTTTTGTCGCCCGGCGCGCGAGAGGCGGGCGGGCTTCGGTGATGAATCTGGGGTGCCCGCTTCGACCGGTGGGGATGATACAGCCTCGCGCGGGGCGCCGACAAGAAGCGGCGCGCGAGGGCGGCGCGGGGGCGGGGGTCTCGGCCGCGAGCCTCACTTCGCGCGGGCGCGATAGACCTCGACGCGGTCGCCCGGCTGCAAGGCCGGGTCGGGCACCAGGCCCTTCTCGATCTCGGGCAGGTCGTACTCGGTCGAGACCAGCCGCCCGTCGGCGCCCTGCCGCGAGACCTTGACCTTCGGCCCGGCCGCGCGCGTCACGCCGCCCGAGGCCAGAAGCGCCTGCGTCAGCGTCATGCCGGCGTGAAAGTCCTTCTGGCCGGGCGAGCCGATCTCGCCGCCGACGTAGAAGAAGGCGGGCGGGCGGGTGACGAGGTTGACCACGTCGCCGGCCTGGACGAGCACGTTCAGGGCCGCCGGGTCGTTGAGGTCCACGGTGATCGTCTGGCCGGTCCTGTGGGAGATGACGACGGCGCGGCCGGCCTCGGGCTTGGGCTGCGCCTCGGCGACGACCACGTAGAGCGGCACCGCCTCGCGCCGCAGGATTTTGGTGCCGGGGTCGTTCGCCAGCCCGCTGACCAGAACGGCGTGGCTCGCGTACTCGCGCACCGAGACGCGGACCTGCGGGCGGTCGTAGATTCCACGGTGGCGCAACTCCGCGACGAGCTGAGCCGACAGCTCCTCGGTCGTCATCCCGACCACGGTCAGCGGGTCGCGCAGCAGCGGGTATTCGAGCACGCCGCCCGACAGGACGGTGAAGAGGGTTGACTGGCGCGTGTCGCCCATGTTGAGGACGCGGATGTCGAGCACGTCGCCCGTGCCGATGCGGTAGATGGCCGTGAGCGGCGGGGCCGCTGGTGCAGGCGGTTGGGACGCCGGCTGCGAGGCAGGCTGAGACGCCGGCTGTGACGCCGACCGAGGGGCGGGCGTGTCGGCAGCCTTCGCGGCCCCGCCCGGCTGCGCGGTCGCGCCGTTCGGTTGAGACGTTGCAGAGTTCGGTTGAGACGGCGAAGGGTTCGGCCGAGACGACGGGCCGTTCGGCTGCGAAGATGTGGCGCCCGGCTGCGGCGCCGTCGTGTCCGGCTGCGGAGGCTTGGCGGCTTCGGCGCCGGCCGCACCGTTGCGGGCCGTCTCAGGGTCGCGCCTGTTGGCGTCGGCCGGCCTGATCTCGCCTGCGTTAGCGGGCCGGGCCTCTTCGCGGCGCGGGGCGGCGGGGCTCGCGGCCGGGCTCGCGGCGGCGGGGCGTTCGCCCTTCTTCGGGGGAGCGGCCTCTGCCTCGCCCTCCGCGTGCTGCTCTTCGGCGAGCGGCCCGACCCTCACGCTCGGCTTCTGCCGCGACGGCCCGGCCGCGGCCGCGCTCACGCCAACGGCGAGCGAGAGGAAGATGGCCGGAATCAATTTTTGCATACAGCACTCACCCCGCTTGAACGCCGGGCCGGCCGCCGCCGGGCAATGGCAGCTTCCGTCCTCACACGAACCGACCCGCCCTGTCCGGGCGACGCCCCGGGGGCGTCCGCGCCGTCGCTCGGGCGCTTCGCCGCCGCTGCGTGTCACCGCCCGCGGGCTCTCGAACACCTGACCGTCTGAAACGACTAAAGAGGCGAGAAGTTCAAGGAAGCGCCATCCGCGACGGCGCACTTTCGATTCTAAACTCCGGCTTTCGGCGGTGGCAAGGTTTGCGGCGGAAAGAGGTGCGGCCACATCTGACCGAGCCGGACGCGGACCACCTCTTCGGCCTCGTCGGCGGTCGAGCAGCCCAGGCACTCGCGCGCCACCTCTTCGAGGGCCGACGCCTCAACGCCGACCACCGTCCGCCGCACGCGCGGGATCGAGGCCGGCGACATGCTCAGCTCGCGCGCGCCGAGCCCCAGCAGGACGGCCGCGTAGGCGGGCGTGCCCGCCATCTCACCGCAGACGACCGCGGGGATGCCGGCCACCCTGGCCGCCGCGAGCGCGCGCCTGACGCTTTCGAGAACGGCCGGGTGGAGCGTGCGGAACCAGTGGGCCACCTCGTCGTTGCCTCGGTCCACGGCCAGCGTGTACTGCACGAGGTCGTTGGTGCCGAGGCTGAAGAAGTCCACCTCGCGCGCCAGCCGCTCGGCCAGTAGGACGGCCGAGGGCACCTCGATCATTGCGCCCAGCCGCACCTCGCCCGCCGGCCGCCCCTCGGCCCTGAGCTTCGCCCGCTCCTCCTCGACGATAGCGCGCACCCGCCGCACGTCTGTCACGTCCGAGACCATCGGCAGCACGAGGCTCAGGCGCCCCGCGGCCGCGGCCCGCAACACGGCGCGCGCCTGCGTGCGCAGCACTTCCTCGCGGCGCAGGCTGAGGCGGATGGCGCGCAAACCGAGCGCCGGGTTGCGCTCGTCCGTGCCCTCGCCGCGGACGCCGCCGAGCTTGTCGCCGCCGAGGTCGAAGAGGCGGACGGTCGCGCCGTCGTCGCCGGCCGCACGCGCCACCTCCTCGTAGGCCGCGCACTGCTCGTCCTCGCCCGGCAGCTCGCCGTGATGCGAGAGCAGGAACTCGGAGCGGAAGAGGCCGACGCCCCGCGCGCCGTAACGCGAGACCCCCTCGTACTCGACCGGCAGCTCGACGTTGGCGCGCAAAGTCACCTCCTCGCCGTCGGCCGTCAGGAGCGGTGCCCGGCGGTCCGGCGGCGCCCCGAGCGGGCCGGTCTGGACGCGGGCCGGTCCGGCCTCGCCGAGCCGTTCGAGCGTGGCCCCGGCCGGGTGGAGGAAGACCTCGCCGCGCCGAGCGTCGATCAGTATCTGGTCGCCTGTGCGGGCCTGTCGGTAGAAGTCGCGCAGGCCGACGACGGCCGGAATCCCGAGGCCGCGCGCGATGATGGCCGTGTGCGAGGTCCAGCCGCCGGCGTCGGTCGCGATGGCCCTGACGTGCGAGAAGTCGATCTCGGCGATGGTCGAGGGCATCAGCTCCTCGGCGACGAGGCAGGCGTCTTCGGTCAACTGGCGGCTCGGCAGACTCTCGCCCGAGAGGGCGACGAGCAGGCGGCGCGTCACGTCTTCGATGTCGGAGCTGCGCTCGCGCAGGTAGTCGTCTTTGATCTCCTCGTAGACGGCGAGGACGCGGTCGGTGACGACCTTGACGGCCCACTCGGCGTTGACCCGCTCGGCCCGGACTATCTCTTCCACGTCCTCGTTGAGCTTGCGGTCTTCGAGCATGAGGAGGTGGGCGTCGAAGATGTAGGCGTGCTCCTCGCCGAGCATGCGCGAGGCGCGGCGCTTGAGGGCCGCGAGCTGTCGGCGCGCGAGGCGGACCGCGGCCCGGAAGCGGCGTACCTCGCGCTCTATGTCTTCGGGCGCCAGCGTGACGCGGTAGATGTTCTGGCGCGCGCCGGAGTGGACGCGCAGGACGCGGCCGGCCGCCACGCCGTCCGAGACGCTAGTGCCGCGCCAGCCCTGCTCGCGTCTGCCCTTCAGCCGGCTCAAGACGCCTCCTCTCCGAAGCCGCCCTCGATCAGGCCGCACACGGCGGCCAGCGCCTCATCCTCGTCCGTGCCCTCGGCCGAGACGCGCAGCTCTGTGCCGCGCGCGGCCGCCAGCAGCAGCACGCTCAGGATCGACTTGGCGTCGGCCCGCGCGCCGCCGTCGGCCCGCGCGAGCCCGATGGAGCTGCGGAAGGCCGAAGCCTCCCGCACCAGCTTGGCGGCGGCCCGCGCGTGCAGGCCAAGCCGGTTGACCACCCTGACGCTGCGCTCGGCCATCAACGCCCCTTGGCCCCGCCGGCCAGCATCTCGCCGGCGAGGTAGATGCCCTGCCGCCCTTGGTCGCGCACCTGCCGGGCGACATCGGCGAGCGGCTCGCCGCCGGGCTGGCTCGCCAGCTTGATGACCATCGGCAGGTTAACGCCGGTGACGACCTCGACCTCGCCGTCCTGAAGAAACATGGCGGCGATGTTGGTCGGCGTGCCGCCGAACATGTCGGTCAGCAGCAGCACGCCGGCGCGCTCGGAGACGCGCTCGACGGCGCGCTCGATCTCGCTGCGCGCGGCGTCCACGTCGTCGTGCCAGCCGATGGAAACGGCCGTGATGTGCCGGATGTGGCCGATGATGGTCTCGGCAGCGGCCAGCAGTTCGTTCGCCACCTGCCCGTGCGAGACGACGACGCCCGCCACCCGCGGCCCCGCCGCCACGGCCGGCTCGCCGCCTTTCAGCTCCTCTTCAGCCATCCCGCCTCCCCCCGCCCCTGCGCCGCCCGCCGCCCGGCGCGCCGCGTTTCGCCGCGGGGCTCACAGACTTCCGCACGGCCCCGCTCAACTTCTCCGCCGCCCCGTCGCGCGCCTGCTCTGCCGCGCCCGCGGGCGCTTTCTTCGCGGCCGCCCCGCCAGCCTTCTTCGCGGGGCGGGCGCCCGTCTTCGTCGCCGCGGGGCCGCCCTTTTCGGCCCCGGCGGCCGCGCCGCGCCGAGCCCTCTTCACCTTCCTCACGTCGCGGTGGACGGCCACTGCGTCATAGCCGTGGCGCCTGAGGTGGCGCGTGATGGAGTTGGCCGTCATCACCGAGCGGTGGCGGCCGCCCGTGCAGCCGATGCCGACCGTCACGTAAGACTTGCCCTCGCGCCGGTAGAGCGGGAGCAGGTAGTCGATCAGTTCCGTGAAGCGGCGCAGCGTCTCGCGCACCTCGGGGCTAGCCGCGAGGTATTCGACGACGCGGCGGTCGTGGCCCGACAAATCGCGCAGGTGCGACTCGAAGTAGGGGTTCGGCAGGTGGCGCACGTCGAACATCAGGTCGAGGTCGCGCGGGCAGCCGTGCTTGTAGCCGAAGCTGTAGACCTGCACGCGCATGGTCGCGCCCGAGGGGTCTGTGCCGAACCGCTCGATGAGGTGCCGGCGCAGCGTGTGGACCGTGTGCTCGGAGGTGTCTATCACCTGGTCGGCGTGGGCGCGGATGTCGCTCATGGCGGCGCGCTCGCCGCGGATGGAATGGAGGAGACCGTCGCCGGCCTCGGCCGGGTGCGGTCGGCGCGTCTCGCTGAAGCGGCGGACCAGCACGTCGTCCGAAGCCTCGAAGAAGAGGACCGAGACCTTGAGCCCGGAGGCGCGCAGCTCCCCGAGCCGGGCGGCGAACTCGCGCAGGAACAGCCCCTCGCGGATGTTGATGACGAGGGCCGCGCGCTCGATGTGCGGGCGGGTGTGGTCTTCGGGCTGGACGAGGCGGGCGAAGGTGGGCAGCAGCGTCAGCGGCAGGTTGTCCACGCAGAAGTAGCCGAGGTCCTCGAAGGCGTTGGTCGCCGAAGACATCCCCGAGCCGCTGAGGCCCGTGATGATGACCACGTCCGGCGCCGCGCCCGCCGCCCCGGCCGCTCCCTTCTTCGCCGCCTGCCCCTTAGCCGACATCCGCCCCCCTGCCGTCGGCCCCCCGGCCGGACGCGCCTCCGGTCCCGCCGGTCGAGTCAGCCTCGTCGCGCTCGCCGCCTTCCCGGGCCGAGGCGCCGGCCAGCTCGTCCGCGTGGCGCCCGGCCAGCTCGCGCGCCGCATTGTAACCGCGCGCCCGCAGCAAGTGTACCCTCACGGCCGTCTCGACCAGCGTCGCCAGGTTGCGGCCGGGGCTGACGGGCAGGACGAAGTAAGGGATCGAGACGCCGAGGATTTCCGTCGTCCGCGCGTCGAGCCCGAGCCGTTCGACCTCGCCCGCATCCTCCCAGCGTTCGAGCCGGATGGCGAGGTCCACGCGGCGCGGCCCGCCGACGGCCGCCGCGCCGAACAGCTCGCGGACGTTGAGGATGCCGAGGCCGCGAATCTCGACCAGTTCGCGCAGCAGTTCGGGCGCTCCGCCCGTCAGCCGCGACTGCCCCGCGCGCCGAATCTCGACCATGTCGTCGGCCACCAGCCGGTGGCCGCGCACGAGCAGGTCGAGCGCGCACTCGCTCTTGCCGACGCCCGACTTGCCTTCGAGCAGGACGCCGAGGCCGTAGAGGTCGAGCAGGACGCCGTGGCGCACTTCGCGCGGCGCGAGGAGGTCTTCCAGATACTCCGTGACGGCCGAGATGGCGACCGAGCTGACGAGCGGCGTGCCGACGACGGGGACGCCCACGCGCTCGCACTCCTCGACGAACTCCGGGGGCGGCGCCAGCCGCTTCGTCACCAGCACGCAGGCGACCTTATCCAGCTCAAGCCGGGCGATGGCCTCGCGCCGCCCCTCGGTGGCGAGTTGGTCGAGGTAGGCGGCCTCGCTCTGGCCGAGAATCTGGACGCGACCGGCGTGCAGGTAGTGTGTGAAGCCTGCGAGCGCGAGGCCGAGCTTCTGGATGCGCGGCGAGTCGAGCAGGCGCGAGGCCGCGCCGCGCTCGCCGGCCAGGAACCCGAGGCCGAGGGGCCGGGGCGACTCCGCGACGAAGCGGGCGACGGTGATGGTCGGGCGCTCGGCCTCTCGGCTCATCTGGCGGACGCCGCCGTAGTTGCCGGCGCGGGCACGGCCGACAGGACGGGCGCGGCCGGCGCTGCGAACAGCCTTCTTCTCTTCATGGGGGGTTCCCTTACCGACTCCTCCACGAACTACCCCGCGCCGAGGCCGCGGCACACGCCGCGGCCTCGGCGAGCGCCCCGCGGCACACGCCGAGGCCGGCGGGCGCCACCGGCGTTCAGGCTGACCCGCCGGCCGCGTCGGCGCGGCCCGCGTATCTTCAGGGCTGGATGAGGCCGAAGTTGCCGTCTCGCCGCTTGTAGAGCACGCTGAGGCGGTCGTTGTCGGCGTCACGGAAGACGACGAACTGGTCGCCGTCCTCGGCTAAACTCATCGCGGCCTCCTCGGCCGTCATCGGCTTGACGCGGTAACGGCGGGCCGCGATGATGCGCGGCTGCGCGGGGGCGTCGTCGGCGCCGCCCGCGTCGTCCGCGGGCGCCTCGGGGGCCGTCGGCGCGCCGAGAGCCGAGAGCGGCATCCCGCTCTGGCTGCGGTCGATCAGCTTCTTCTTGAGGCGGACGGCCTGCTTCTCCAGCTTGTCCACGCAGCGCGTCAGTGCCTGATACATGTCGGCGTTGGTGTCCTTGGCCGTCAGCGTGTGGTCGCGCCACCAGAGGACGATCTCGGCGTTGTGCCGGTTCTTGTTCACGTCGATGACGACGTGGGCGCGGGCGGTCTGCGCCCGCTCGAAGAGGTGGCTGAGCTTCTTGAACTGTTCCTTGACGTGAGCGCGGATGGCGGGCGTCACCTCGATGTGGCGGCCCACGAACTCGAACTGCATCTGGCTTGCTGCCCTTTCCGCCGGCGCTGGCCCCCGCGAGGCGCGCGGGGCGGGGAGACATTCCCCCGGCCGCAGCCGACTCGAACGTAATCGTACTACTCGGAAACTTCGCTGCGCGGGGGCGAAAAAGGGGGAAAGGGAGAGAGGTAAAAGGCGAAAGGGGTAACGGCGAACAAGAAAGTGGCATGCGGGACTGGCGCGGCCGGCGCGCTCTCTTTCCCTTTCCCCCTTTCTATCCTTGCCCTTTTCTCCCCCCTCCTCAGATTACCGCCTTGCGCTCGCGCGAGCCGGGGATGGACATCTGGTCGCGGTACTTCGCCACCGTGCGGCGCGACAGCTTAATGCCCTCCCCGGCTAAAATCTTGACGACCTGGTCGTCGGTGATGGGGTTGTGCGAGTCCTCTTCCTCGATCAGCTTCTTGATCCTGAGCTTGATGATCCGGGTCGAGACCTCCTCGCCCTCGTCGTTGACCATGCCCTCGGTGAAGAAGCGCCTGAGCTCGATGACGCCCTGCGGCGTGTGCGCGTACTTGCGGTTGACGACGCGCGAGACCGTGGACAGGTGCATACCGGTCTCCTCGGCGATGTCCTTGAGCATCATCGGCTTGATGTGCTGGACGCCGTGGTCGAGGAAGGCGCGCTGGCGCCGGACGATGCACTCGACGACGCGGTAGATGGTCTGGCGCCGGTGTTCGATGTTGCGCAAAAGGTCCACGGCCGAGCGCATCTTCTCCTTGATGAAGTCGCGCGTCTCCTTGCTGGTCTCGGGGCGGCCGAGCATGGACTGGAGGTCGCGGCTGATGCGCAGGCGCGGCCCGCCGTCGTCTGCGAAGTAAATCTCGTACTCGTCGTCAACCTTCTCGATGAAGACCTCGGGTGCGATGAGCACGGGCTCTTCGGACGAGTAGCGGCGGCCGGGGTAGGGGTCGAGCTTGCGGATGTGTTCGAGTTCGGCGACCAGATCGGCCACTTCGACGCCGAGCTGCTTGGCGAGGCCGGGCAGCTTGTGCTGTTGCAGGTCAACGAGCGAGCACTCGCCGATCAGGCGAGCGGCCATGCAGCGTTCGTCGCCGCGCGGGCACTCGCCGGCGGCGCCCACGCGGAGCTGGACGAGCAGGCACTCGCGGGCGTCGCGCGCGCCGCAGCCCGTCGGGTCGAGGTGGAGGACCATCTGGCGCCCCTCCTCGACCTGCTCGGGCGCCCAGCCGCCGAGCTGCGCGATCTCCTCGTTGGTGGCGTTGAGGCGGCCGTCGCCGTCGAGGTTGCCGATGACGCACTCGGCCACGTCGAGCGCGGCCCCCTCGGCGGGCGACATGTGGAGCTGCCAGGTCAGGTGGTCTGAGAGCGAGGGCGCGCGGGTCAGGAACTGCTCGAAGGTGGGCGCGTCCTCCTTGTACTCGAACTCCTGCGTCTTGTAGCCGGGGTCGAGGTACTCCTGAAACTCGCGGCCGAAGTCTATCTCCTCGAAGGCGTCGCGGTCGCGGTCGGCCGTCTCGAACTCCTCGCCCTCGAACTCGGCGGCCTCGGGCGCGGGCGGGGCCTCGGCCGCGTCGGTGGTCGCGAGCGGCCCGGCGAGGTCGAGCGCCTCGGAGCCGTTCGAGGTGGCGTTCGCGCCGTTCATCATCTCGGGCGCGGCGGCGTCGAAGCCCTCCGCGGCGTCGGACGAGCCGGCGAGCTGGTCGATGATCTCCTTCTCGATCTCGCGCTGCTCCTCCTGCATCTGGACTTCTTCGAGGACGGGATTTTCGAGGAGCTGCTGCTGGATCAGATCGGAGAGTTCGAGCTGGTTCATTTGCAGCATCTCGATGCGCTGACGCAGTTGCGGCGTCAGGACGAGGCGCTGCGAAAGGTTTGTCGTGAGCTTGACCGACATGCTTCTACGGTACTGGCGCTTCGGTTGTACGGGAGACAGACTCGGCGCCGCTCAGGGCGCCCCGCCGGAGAGTATAACCGATTCGGGCGCGGGCGGGTACAGGGCTACAGTCGGAACCGCTCGCCGAGGTAGAGGCGGCGCACCTCCTGGTCTTCGGTCAGTTCGCGGGGGCGGCCCGAGCGGAAGACCAGCCCGTCGGCCATGATGTAGGCGCGGTCGGTGACGCCGAGCGTCTCGCGGACGTTGTGGTCGGTGATGAGGATGCCGATGCCGCGCCGGCTGAGGTGGAGGATCATCTGCTGCAAGTCTTCGATGGCCTTCGGGTCGATGCCGGCGAAGGGCTCGTCGAGGAGGATGAACTGCGGGTCGGTGGCGAGGCAGCGGGCGATCTCGACGCGGCGGCGCTCGCCGCCCGAGAGGTGGTCGCCGCGCGTGTTGCGGACGTGCTGGACGCCGAACTCTTCGAGCAGCTCTTCGAGCCGCTTGTGGCGCTCGGCCCGCCCGAGCCCGACTACTTCGAGGATGGCGAGGATGTTGTCGGCCGCCGTCATCTTGCGGAAGATCGAGGGCTCCTGCGGCAGGTACCCGAGGCCGAGGCGGGCGCGCAGGTACATCGGCAGCTTCGTGATGTCGCGCCCGGCGAGGGTGATGCTGCCCTCCTGCGGCCGCTCCAGCCCGATGATCATGTAGAAGGTCGTGGTCTTGCCCGCGCCGTTGGCGCCGAGCAGGCCCACCACCTCGCCCGGCTCGACGTGCAGGCTCACGCCCTTCACGACAGCGCGCCTCCCGTAACGCTTCTTCAGGCCGGAGGCGGCCAGGGCGTTCGGCGAGGGGCCGGGCCCCGCCCCGTCGCCGCGCGGCCCCTCGTCCTGCGCCGCCCCCGCCCGTTCCACTTCCTGTTCCAGACGCATAAAAAGAGAGAAACAGTTTTTAGTTTTTAGTTCCGTATGGTGCGGCCGCCTTCGCCCCACGACGGCCCCCTAAAAACTAGAAGCTAAAAACTCCCCTACTGTTTCCGCACCTTGTGGGTGGAGCGGACGCGGCCGGTGGACTGGCGCGTCTCGGGGCCGCCGCCGTCGCTGACGACGCGCTCCTCGCGGAGGTAGACGACCATGCGGCGGCTCTCGTTGGTGCCGCGCTCGGCGTCCTCGACGCGGGCGGGGTTCCCTGTCAGCACCACAGTCTCGTCGGCGGCCGTGTACTGTGCCCAGTCGCCCGTGCCGCGCCTGCCGGGCTGCGTGACGACCACGCTCTGCTGCGCGATGGTGCGCTCGACCTCGTAAGAGTCTTTGGTCAGGAAAACGTCGGCGGTGCCGCCCGTGATGCGCTCGGTCCCCTGCCGGATATCGACGCGGCCGACGTAGCGCAGGAGCCGCTCGGCGTCGGAGTAGGACATGCGCTCCGACGAGGCGAAGACCGGGACGACGGCGCGGGCGCCGCCCGCCTCCTTGCGCCGGGCCTGATAGAGCGCGCTCTGCACGTCGCCGAATCCCTCCATCACGCTCTGCTCGCGGCGCAGCACGAGGCGGTCGGCGCGGACGAAGTTGTCGTCCTGCCAGGCGCGGGCCGCGCCCGTGTAGACGCCGACGCCCGTTTCGTGCTGGAACTCGGCGTTGGCCGAGGCGATGAAGACCGGGCTTCTGACGTTCTGGAAGGGCGCGGCCCCGCCCGTCTGCTCCTGGCTGTAGTAGGTGGTCGTGACCTTGCCGCGCGCGTGCGTCACCTTGCTGCGGGTGTCGGAATCAATCTCGGCGGCCTTGAGACGGGCGCGCGAATCCCAGGCCGTGGGCTCGCCGCCGCGCAGGCGCACGACGCCGTCGCGCGCCGTGTAAGAGAAAGTGGCGGCCTGCCCGTTGCGGTCGGCTTCGTTGAATTTGGCGTCGCCCTCTGCGTCCACGCGTTCGAGCGCCTGCGTCTGGCGGCCGAACTGCGCCGTCATGTTGTCGGAGGCGAGCGTGCGCGCGGCCTCTGCGAAGCGGGCCTCGCCGCGCGCCTCGACGCGCTCCACGTCCTGCGTCTCGCGGACGAAGTGGGCCTGCATCTCGCGCGAGGTGAGCACGCGCCGGTGGCGCGTCTCGGAAGGCTGGAGCGGGTCCACGACGGCCTTTGCGCCGCCCGTGGCGTTGGCCGTGCGTGCGAGGTTGCCGGCCTCGTGGAAGGCGCAATCGAAGCGCGCGGCGAAGACGGTCTTGCGGTCGGCCGCGGGCGAAGGGTTCGCGGGCTCGATCAGCAGTTCGGCGTTGCCCTCGGCCTCGGCCCGTTCGAGGTCGCGCCCGGTCCCGCGCCAGAAGAGGCGGACCTGGTCGGCCACGAGCCGCTTGTTGGCCGCGTTCGGGTCGGCGGCCTTCGACTGCGGGGCCGAGAGCGTGACGACGGGGCGGCCCGCGGCCCGCATCTCGCGGAGCAGGCTGCGCCCTTCCTGGACTGTGAAGAAGAGCCACGCCTCGGCCGGGGCCGAGAGGCGCATCTCCGAGTCTGCGTCGAGCGTGCGGGCCTGGACGTTCGTGAGAGCCCTGGCGTGTTCGAGCTTCTGGTCGGCGTTGAAGTCGAAGAAGAGTTCGGCGGCCGAGACCTCTGCGGCGCGGCCCGGCGCGTTCGAGCGCAGGTAGGCGTTCCGGCGCGAGGCGATGAAGCGGACGCGCTTCTGCTCGCTGAGGTGCGCTTCGAGCGTCTCGCCGCTCATCAGCTCGGCGCCCTGCTCGGCCGTGGCGCCGCCCGAGAAGGCGAGTTTCAGGGCGGGCTGGTCGAAGACGGCCTGCTGCGCCCTGACCGTGACGGGCTGACCGCGCGGCACGCCCTTGAGCGAAGGCGCGCCCGCCGGCTGCGTCGCCGCGCCCGGCTGTTGCCCCGGGGCCTCGGGCCTGACCGTAATCTCGACGTTGCCGCGCAACTCAAGGTGCTTCTCTTTGGCCTTCAGGTCGGCCGAGTCGGCGCGCCCGGAGACGTTCTCGCGCTCGAAGGTGACGGGCGCGGTGACGCGGCCCTTCTCCTCCCTGACCTCGTACTCGATTGATTCCGACTTGACCACCAATCCGTCGCGCGTCTCGATGACCACCTCGCCCGTGAAGGCGAAGTAGGTGTTGTCCTCGTTCGTGACGGTGCGGCGCGCCCTGATCTTGTCGGCCCCCTCGCCCTCCTTCGGATAGACTTCGAGGTAGACGTTCTCGAGCTCGTGGTGGCCGTCCGAGAACTTCAGGTCGAGCGAGGCTTTCAGGACCATGTAGAGCCGGCCGTCGCGCGTCTCGACGTGTTCGAGGTTCTCGATCTTGCCGACCAGCTCCTTCGACAGCTCGGCCACGCCCGGCCGCATCCTGAAGACCTCGCGCTCCTTCATCCGCGTCAGGGCCACCACCACGACGATTATCGTCGCCACGGCCGCCCCCAGCGCCAGGACGCGCACGTACTTCGGCGCCGCCGTCCGCAGCCCGAGTAGTGTGACCTTTCTCCGCCTGATTGCCTGCATTGATTGCTGTCGAATGGACATGGACGAAGCCGGGTTTTAGTTGCTGGTTTTCAGTCCCCGCCCGCCGGCGTCCGGCGCGTCTCCGACCGAAAACTAAAAACTTCTACCCACCGTTCACGACCTTAACGTCTTCCACGACGAGTTGGAGGCGCGTGGTGCCTTTCCAGTGGTTGGCCTCGACCGTGTAGGCCAGTTCGATGCGCTGGCGGTCGCGGGGCGTTGCTGTCTGGTTTTCGGCCCCGCCCCACCACACCGCCTCGTGCGTGCGGCCGTCATCGCCGCGGACGTTGAATTTCAGGTGCCGCTCCTTCATCACGCGGGCCTCGCCCTCGACCGCGAGGCCGCGCGTCACAAAGACCGGGCAGGGCCAGCCGGCGCCGAAGGGTTCGAGGGCACACAGCTCCTCACAAAGCCCGAGCGAGAGTTCACGGGCCGGCAGTTCCAGGTCAACGTGGAGGCAGGGCGGCTCGTCGGCGCGTGCCCCGACGCGGGCGACCCGCGCGGCGTACTCGTTGAGCCGGCGGCGCAGCTCGGGCACGCGCTCGCGGCGGACCAAAAGGCCGGCGGCGTGGGCGTGGCCGCCGAACTGTTCGAGCACGTCGGCGCACGCCGTCAGGGCGTCGAGCATGTGGAAGTCTTCGGTGCTGCGGGCCGAGCCGTGGCCGGTGCCGTCCTCGTCGAGCGAGATGACGACGGCCGGGCGTCCGGACCGCTCGGCCAGCTTCGAGGCGGCCAGCCCCACCACGCCGCGGTGCCAGCCCGGCCCCGCCACCACGGCCACCGGCAGCCCGGCCCCCTCGCCGAACTCCCACTCGGCGAGCGCCAGGCCGGTCACCTGCTCCTGCACGCGGCGGCGCTCGACGTTGCGCGCGTCGAGATGTTCGGCGAGGCGGCGGGCCTCCTCCTCGTCGCGCGCCTCGAACAGCTCGACGACGGCTTTGGCCGCGCCCATCCGGCCGGCCGCGTTGATGCGCGGCCCCAGGCGGAAGCCGAGGTCGAGGGCACGCATCCTGCGCCCGTCGCCGACGCCGGCCACCTCCATCAGGGCGCGCAGCCCCGGATTCTTCGCCCGCGGCAAATCGGCCAACCCCAGCGAGACGATGGCGCGGTTCTCGCCCACGAGCTGCGCCACGTCGGCCACGGTGCCGATGGCGACCACCTTCAGGAAGCCCGGCACCAGCGACTCTTTGCCGCGCTCGCGGAAGAGCGCGTGGGCCAGCTTGAAGGCGACGCCGACGCCGGCCAGATTCTTGTCGGGGTACTGGCACCCGCGCCGGTTCGGGTTGAGGACGGCGAAGGCCGGCGGGTCGCCCTCGTCGGCGTCGGGTAGGTGGTGGTCGGTGACGATCACGTCGAGGCCGTTCGAGCGCGCCCACTCCAAAGGCTCGAAGGCCCGGATGCCGCAGTCAACGCTGATGACGAGCGAGTAGCCTTCGGCCTTCGCCCGTTCGAGCGCGTCCTGCCGGATGCCGTAGCCCTCGGTGAAGCGGTGCGGGACGTGGTAGCCGGTTCGCGCGCCGAGCACGTCGAGCGCGCGGCGCAAAAGGACCGTGCCGGTCGTCCCGTCCACGTCGTAGTCGCCGTAGATCAGGATGCGTTCGCCCGAGTCCACGGCGCCGAGCACGCGCGCGACGGCCTCGCGCATCCCGGCCATCAGGAAAGGGTCGTGGAGTTGTGAGAGCGCGGGCCTGAGGAGGGCACGCGCGGAATCGGGGTCCGCAAAGCCGCGGGCCGCGAGAAGGGTCGCCACCGTCTCGGAGACGCCGAGTTCGGCGGCCAGAGAGCGCGCGCCGGCGTCCGCGCGGGCGCGCACCAGCCAGCGCCGGCCGGCCTCGGTGGCGGCCGCGCCCGTCATTCTGCGAACCACCCGTTCGGGTCGAGGAGCCTGACGCCGATGTGTTGGCGGCCGTCCGCCTCGTCGGTCCAGACGCCGTTGACCTCGGCGTCGAGCGGGCGGCCGAAGGGGGGTGTGAGCCTGAGCACGGTGCCTGCGCCGATGTGCAGGTCTGTGACGAGCGTGGCCCCGCCGCGGCTGACGCGCACGGCCTCGGCCGTGACGCGGAAGGGCTCGCCCTCGGGGTCCAGCCCTTCCAGCTCGACCGTGAAGTTGACGGGCACGCGCGGGCTGCGCGGGCGCTGCGAGCGTGGGAATTCGCCCGCGTTGATCTCGTCGCTCATCGAATTCCTCGTCCGGCCTCCGAACACTCCGGGAGTTGTCTTTGAACGCTCGGCGAAGTGAGCGGCCCTCGGCAAGTGTAACCGAACGGGGCGAGCTAGCGCGAGCCGCTGCCGGCCGGGCCGGCGTGGGAGGCGGCGGCCCCGCCGTGGGCCGGCTCGACCGAGTCGAGCGGCCGCACGACGCCCGCCAGCAGCAGCCCCACGATCAGCGCGCCGAGCGCCACGCGGTAGGCGATGAAGACGCCGGTCGAGTGGCTGCGCAGGAACCGCAGCAGGAAGTAGATCGAGGCCCAGCCGACGACGGCCGAAACGACGGTCGCCACCAGGAGCGGGCCGGCGCTCCCCGCGGGCAGCATCCGCGCGGCCTCCCTCATCTCCAGCAGGCCGCTCGCGGCGATGGCCGGTATCGAGAGCAGGAACGAGAAGCGCGCGGCCGTCTCGCGCTCCTGCCCGGCGAAGAGTCCGCCCATGATGGTCGAGCCCGAGCGGCTGGCGCCCGGTATCAGCGCGATGACCTGCGCGCAGCCGACTACGACGGCGTCGAGGAGCCCCAGCTCCTCCATCCCGCGGCGGCGCGAGCCGACCTTCTCGGCCACGAGCAGCAGCAGCGCCACCGCGACCAGCATCGTCGAGATGACCCACAGGTTCTTCGTGAACGCTCCCTCGATGAAGTCTTTGAAGACGAGGCCGACGACGCCGATGGGGAGCGAGCCGAGGAAGACCAGCCAGCCGAGCCGCGCCTCGTGCGAGAGCCGCCGCCAGAGACCGCCGCCGCCCGGCGCGGCCGGCAGCCTCCCGGACAGGAGCGCCAGGTGGTCGCGGACGAAGGCGTAGGAAATCGCCCAGATGTCGCGCGCGAAGTAGACGAAGACGGCGAGCAGGGTACCCAACTGGATGACGGCGATGATGGCGGTCGTCTGCTCGGCGCTCATCGTCTTCGCCAACCCGGTCAGGCGAGTCGCCAGGATCAGGTGGGCCGTCGAACTTATCGGGATGAACTCGGTCAAGCCCTGCACGATGCCGAGGATGATGGCCTGGATGAAGGACATAGGTAGTTTTTAGTTTGTAGTTTTTAGTTTCAGGTTTCGGCCGCCGGCGGCCGCATTCACACAGATTCAGGGGTTCGGGCCACTCTACCAGAGTCGCGGCCGAAAGCTGACCGCCGGCGGCCCCGGCCGAAAGCCGACGACTGAAAACCACAAACTAAAAACTGATAACGGCTAATCTCTGAACGAGGTGTTCGAGGCGAGGCGGTCGTAGAGCGGTCCGGGCAGGTGGCGGATGAGGCGGACGACGCCGGCGAGCTGCCAGGGGAAGGCGTAGGTGCGCGCGCGCCGCTCGACGGCGCGGACGATGCGGCGGGCCGCGTCGTCGACTTCGAGCAGGAAGGGCAGCTTCTTCCGGCGGCCGGCCGTCATCGGCGTGCGGATGAAACCGGGGTGGATGACCGTGACGGCGACGTTGCTGCGGCGCAGGTCAACGCGCAGGCTCTCGAAGAGAGTCGAGACCGCCGCCTTGCTCGCGCTGTAGGCGCCCGACTTCGGCAGCCCGCGATAAGCCGCGAGGCTGGAGACGGCGACGAGGTGGCCGCCCCCCTGTTCGAGCATGCCGGGCAGCACGGCCGCCACGCAGTTGACCACGCCGATGACGTTGACCGTGATGACTTCGGTAGCCTCGGCCGCCCCGAGCGCCGTGCCGGCCGTCGTCGTACTCACCCCGGCGTTGGCGACGAGCACGTCGATTCGGCCCCAGCGTTCGCGCACGCGCCCCACCGCCTCCCTCACCTGCTCGGGGTCGCGCACGTCGCCCGGCAGGGCCAGCGCCTCGCCGCCCGCGCGCTCGGCCTCCTCCGCCGTCTTCAGCAGCTCGTCGGCGCGGCGGGCCGTCAGCCCCATCCGCGCCCCGCGCCGCCCCAGCTCGACGGCCAGCGCCCGCCCGATCCCGCTCGACGCGCCGGTCAGGAAGACCACCTTCTCTTTCCACTCGTAGGGCATTGAAGTAGTTTTCAGTTCGCAGTCTCGTCAGACGTGGCGGTCGCGGCTCCGTTGTAGTTCTCTAAAAACTGAAAACTCTTTCAGCGTCTCAACACAGCTCGGCGACGTGCGGGCCGAGGGCTCGGAGGGCCGAGGGGAGGTCTTCCTGTTTGACGAGCATGTGGTCGCGCGAGAAGGCCGCGAGGGCGCCCACGGGGACGGCGGCCGCGGCCAGGATGTCTGTGACGCGGGCGAGGTAGCCGACCACGTCCCAGGCGAGTTCCACGTCGAAGGTGACGAGGCGCCAGCCGGCCTCGACGCGGGCGTCGCGCGCGGCGTGACGCATGGCGCGCCAGTCCTCCTCCTCTACGAGCAGCGTCACCTCGTAGGGGTCGCGCAGCAGCATGTGGACGGAGTCGGGGCGCGGGCTCAGCTCGGGGTTTTCGAGCAGGCGCGTCCAGTCGGCGTGGCGCAGGCCGGCGAGAACGAAAATGCCGGGCGCGACCACGACGCGCGTCCGGCGCAGCAACTCCGCAACCCGGTCGGCAGACATGCGGCCGTTACACCTGCACGACGACCGGCATGATGACCGGCTTCGAGCCGGTCTCCTTCTGGATGTAACGCTTGAGTTCGAGGCGGACGCGCTCCTTCAACAGCGACACGTCGCGGCGCTCGGCCTTGCTGGCCGACTCGACCGCCTCGGTCACCACGCGGCGCATGTCCTTGAGCATCCCCGAGGTGGCGCCGTTGCCGTTCATGCCTACCAGCCCGCGGGCGACAACTTCGGGGGCGCCTTCGAGCTCGCCGCTCTGCTCGTGGATGGTGACGACGGGCGTGACCACGCCGTCGAAGGCGAGCTGGCGGCGCTCGCGCACGGTCTCGCGGCCGATCTCCTCGAAGCCCGAGTCGTCGATGAAGGTGCGGCCGACCTCGCGCTTGCCGACGACGGCGGCGCGCTCGCCGTCGAGTTCGAGCACGTCGCCGTTCTCGATGAGGATGATGTTCTCCTCGGGGATGTTGACGTGGTTCTTGAGGAACTCCTTGTGGCGGTAGAGCATCCGGTACTCGCCGTGGACGGGCACGACGAAGCGGGGCCGGACGGCCTCGGTCATGATGCGGATGTCCTCCTGCGAGGCGTGGCCGCTGACGTGGATGAGGCGCCGCTTCTCGTCGATGATCTTGGCGCCCCGCTTGTAAATCTCGCCGATGAGCTTCGAGATGGCCCGCTCGTTGCCGGGGATGATGCGGGCCGAGAGGATCACCGTGTCGCCCTCGCCGACAGAGAGCCCCTTGTAGACGCCGTTCGACATCTGCGAGAGGGCAGCGCGCGGCTCGCCCTGCGAGCCCGTGACGAGGTAAACGACCCGGTCGTCGTCGAGCCGCTTGGCCTCCTGCAAGGAAACCAGCATGCCCTCGTGCAGGTCGAGGTAGCCGAGCCGCTCGGCGATCTCGACGTTCTTCAGCATCGAGCGGCCGAGCACGCACACCTTGCGGTCGAACTGCTGCGCCACGTCGATGACGATTTGCAGACGGTGGATGGAGCTCGAAAAGGTGGCGACGATGATGCGCCCCTCGGCCTCGGAGAAAATCTCCTCGAACGCCGGGATGACGGCGCGCTCCGAGGGGGTGCGCCCCGGCACGGTGGCGTTGGTCGAGTCGGAGGTGAGCGCGAGCACGCCCTCCTGCCCGTAGCGGCGCAGGGTGCGCAGGTCAATCGGCTCGCCGATGACGGGCGTCTCGTCCACCTTGTAGTCGCCGGTGTGGATGATGGTTCCGGCGGGGGTCATGATGGCGAGGGCGAAGCAGTCAACGAGCGAGTGGGAGACGCGGATGAACTCGATGTCGAACTCGCCGATCTCGACCACCTGCCGCGGCTCGACGCGGTGCAGCAGCACGTCGCCCAGAAGGTGGTGCTCGTCGAGCTTGCTCTCGACGAGCCCCATCGTGAAGTGCGAGGCGTAGACGGGCACGTTGAACTTCTTGAGCACGTAGGGTACGGCGCCGATGTGGTCCTCGTGCCCGTGCGTGAGGACGACGGCGACGATGTTGTCCCGGTACTCTTCGAGGAACTCGAAGTCGGGCACGCACACGTCCACGCCGTAGGCGCTCTCCTCGGGGAAGCCCATCCCCACGTCAATCAGAATCATGTCCTGGCCGCAGCGGACGGCCATGCAGTTCATCCCGAACTCGCCGAGGCCGCCGAGCGGGATTAGCTCGATCTTATCGCTCACTGTTTGAATATCTCCGTATGAATAACGCCCGAAGTGCGACGCGGGAAGTTCACGGCGAACTCTGTAAAGCTCTCAAGCAGGGGGGCTTTTGAGCCGGCGAGTATAGCACACCGGCGGGCGAAAGGATGAAGCCGCCGCAAGGCGCCGCCCTCCGTCCCGGCCTTTCCGCAACGGGCGCCCCTTCTGTTAACATCGAGGCGGACGCCCGGCACGAACCCGCCGGCTCCGATTCCTTAAAGACCGCGCCTTCACACAATTTAAGCCGAAAGCGAATAACATCAGATGCCCATGACACACGAAGAGTTCGTCGGGATGGTCGAGCGCCTGGAAGGCTTCGCGCGCCGCGAGCCGTCGAAATACGCCCTGCGGGTCGGGCTGCTCGCGGCGCTCGGCTACGCCTTCGTCCTGCTGGTGCTGGCGCTGGCCGCGGCGGCCGTCGGGCTGATCGCCTGGCTGACCGTCGGGACCGGCAGGCTCAACTTCTGGGTGCTCAAGTTCGGGTGGGTGCTGCTGGCGCTGGCGTGGGTGGTGGGGCGCGCCCTGTGGGTGACGATTCCGGCGCCGGAGGGCATCGAGCTCAGGCGCGAGCAGGCCCCTCGACTCTTCGCCCTCGTAGACGAGCTGACGGCCGCGCTCGGCGCCCCGCGCTTTCACCACGTGCTGCTCGACGACGAGTACAACGCGGCCGTGGCGCAGGTGCCGCGGCTCGGGCCGCTCGGCTGGCACCGCAACTACCTGGTGCTCGGGCTGCCGCTGATGCAGGCGCTCTCGCCCGAGCAGTTCCGCGCGGTGCTGGCGCACGAGCTGGGCCACCTCTCGGGCAACCACGGCCGCTTCGGCGGCTGGATTTACCGCGTCCGCCAGACATGGTTTCAGCTCCTGTCGCGGCTCGAACAGGAGGGGCGCTGGGGCTCCGGCCTCTTCGTCAAGTTCTTCAACTGGTACGCGCCCTACTTCAACGCCTACTCCTTCGTGCTGGCGCGCCGCCACGAGTACGAGGCCGACGAGGCGGCGGCCAGGCTGACGAGCCCGCGGACGGCGGCCGAGGCGCTGATGACGGTCGAGGTCAAGGGCTCGTACCTGTCTGAGAAGTTCTGGCCCGAGGTCTTTCGCCAGGCCGAGGCGCAGGCCGAGCCGGTGGGCGGCGCCTTCGCCGGCATGTCGCGCGCGCTCCGCTCGCGGCTCGCCCCGCAGGAGACTTCGGGGCTGCTGCTGCGTGCCCTCTCGCGCGAGACCGGCTACGACGACACGCACCCCTCGCTCGCCGCGCGCCTCGCCGCGCTCGGCTACGAGACCGGCCTCGGCCCGCGGGCGAACGACGGCCCGGCCGGCGATGGTCACGGCGGCCCCGATGGCTCGGCCCCGGCGGCCGGCGGCAACGGCTCGGCCCCGGCGGTTGTGGCGCACACGCTCGAAGAGATCGCGCCGCTCGCGGAGACGGCTGCCGACCAGTACCTCGGCGACTTGCAGCAGGAGCTGACCGCGCATTTGGAGTCGGTCTGGCACGAGGGCGTCGCGCCGGCTTGGCGCGAGCGGCATCAGTTCGCTGTCGAGGGGAAGCGGAGGCTGGTCGAACTCGAAGAGAAGGCCGCAGGCGGCGAGCTGAGTATCGAAGAGGAGTGGGAGCGCGCCTCACTGGCCGCGGACTTCCGGTCGGCGGACGAGGCGCTGCCGCTGCTGCGCCGGGTGGTCGAGCGCCAGCCCGACCACGTGCAGGCCAACTACACCCTCGGCCAGATGCTCCTCGAACGCGGCGACCCGGCGGGCGTCGAACACATCGAGCGCACGATGGAGGTCGTGCCCGAGGCCGTCGCCCACTGCTGCCAGCTCCTCTACGCCTTCTTCCGCGAGCGCGGCCAGGCCGAAGAGGCCGAGGTCTACCGCCGCCGCCTTTTCAAACACTACGACCTGCTCGAAGAGGCGGGCCGAGAGCGGGAGAGCTACAACGACGGCGACCCGCTCGAACCCCACGCCTTCGACGCCGAACAGCTCGGACGCCTCCGCGAACGGCTCGGCGCCTACGACGAGATCAAGGCCGCGTACCTCGCGCGTAAGTCGGTCGAGCACTTCCAGGACCGCCCGGTCCACGTGCTCGCCGTCCTGCCGCGCGCCAGGTGGTACGGCCTGCGCTCTGACGCGGCCGACTCCAAGCTGCTCGGGCGCCTCGTCAACGAGCTTGAGCTGCCGCCCGACACCTTCGTCCTCATCCTCAGCCGCGTCTACCGCAAAACCGCGAAGGTGATGAAGGCCATGGACGGCGCGCTCGTCTACGAGCGCGGCTGAAAGGGGCGCGGGGCCGGCGACGTTGGCGCCGCTGCGCGCGGCAGAACTTTGAGGGCACGTGGCCGGCTCGTCCGGCCGCGTGCCCTCAGCCGTTTGCGTCCGCCGCTTCGCCGAGCGCACGGGCCAGCGCGACCCACTCGCCGACTGCCAACGTCTCGGCCCGACGCCGCGGCTCGACGCCCGCCGCTTCGAGCACGGCTGCCGCCCCCCCGGCCGCCTCGATTCGCGCGCGCAGGCGCTCGGGCGCCGACCGCAGGTTGTTGAAGAGGGTCTTGCGGCGCTGCGCGAAGCCCGCGCTGACCGCCTCCCACAGCAGGGCCTCGTCGCAGCCCTCGGTCGCCGGCCGCCCGCGCACGCGCAGGCGCGCCACCGTACTCCAAACTTTCGGTATGGGGCGGAAGGCGCCGGGCGGCACGTCGAACAGCGCCTCGGCCTCGCAATGCGCCTCGACCAGCACCGTCAGGTAGCCGCGCTCGGGCGAGCCCGGCGGAGCCGTCAGGCGCTCTACCACCTCGCGCTGCAACATCAGTACGAACTCGGTCAGGCACCGGCGCTGCGCGACGAGCCTTTGCAGGATGGCCGTCGAGACGTTGTAAGGCAGGTTGGCCGCGACGCGCGCCGACGCGGCCGGCGAGACGGCCTCGCAGAAGTCCACCCCGAGCGCGTCGGCCTCGACCAGCACGAAGTTGTCGCGGGCGGCGAACTGCGCGCGCAACAGCGCCGCCAGCTCGCGGTCAAACTCGACGGCCACCACCCGCCCGGCCTCGGCCAGCAGTCGCCCCGTCAGGGCGCCGCGCCCCGGCCCGACCTCCAACACCGTCTCGCCCGCACGCGGCCCGAGCGCGCGGACGATGCGCCTCGCGTAGCTCTCGTCGACCAGAAAGTTCTGACCCAGGCTCTTCTTCGCGCGCGGCAACATGAGAAAGGCCGTGACGAGTGACGGGTGACGAGTGACAAGTAAGGAGAGACCTTCGCTCTCGCCACTGCTCACTCTTTAATCTTTCCCGTCACTCGTCACCCATCACTCGTCACTCCTTTTGTCACTCGTCACTCCTCTTGTCACTTGTCACTCGTCACTTGTCACGCCGCCGAGGTAGCCGGTTATCTCCACGTCTTCGCCGTGGCGTGTGACTTCCGGGTCGTGGAGGCGGATGGCCTCGGCGACCGTCAGGGCGCCGGCGCCGCCGACGGCGCCGAGGGCGTCGCCGCCGAGGACGAGCGGGGCGACGAAGAAACTGACCTTGTTGACGAGGCCGGCGCGCAGGAGCCGGCCGGCCACGTTCGCCCCGCCCTCGACCAGCAGGCCCTGGACCGAGCGGCGGTGCAACTCTTCGAGCGCGGCCGCCATCTCGCGCCCGCCGTCGGCCCCGCGGACGACCTCGACGCCGAGCGCTTCGAGAGCGGCGGCGCGGGCGTCGTCGGCCTCACCGCAGGCGAAGACGAGGACGGGAGACTCGCGGGCCGACCGTGCGAGCTTCGAGCCGGGCGAGAGCGCGAGCAGAGGGTCGAGCACCACACGGAGGAGCGGGCGGTGGCGCGGTTGGCCGCTGCGGTCTGTGAGCAGCGGGTCGTCTTTGACGGCCGTGCCCGCGCCGACGAGGACGGCGTCGTACTCGTGGCGCAGCAGGTGAACGTGCGCCCGCGCCTCTTCGCCAGTGATCCAGCGCGAGTCGCCCGTGCTGGTAGCGATCCTCCCGTCCAGCGAGGTCGCAAGCTTCAGGTGGACGAAGGGGCGCCCGCGCCGCAGGGAGTGGAAGTACTTCTCGTTGAGCCGCTCGGCCTCCTCCGCGAGCAGCCCCACACGGGTCTCGACGCCCGCCTCGCGCAACGCCTCGAAGCCGCGGCCAGAGACGAGTGGGTTCGGGTCTTCGACGGGCGCCACGACGCGGCTTATGCCGGCCCTGATGAGCGCCTCGGTGCAGGGGGGCGTGCGCCCGTGGTGCGAGTGGGGCTCAAGCGAGACGTAGGCCGTGCCGCCGCGCGCGCGCTCGCCCGCCTCTTCGAGCGCCAGCACCTCTGCGTGCTTCACGCCCTCGTAGAGGTAGAAGCCCTCGCCGACCACTTCGCCGCGGCGGTCGGTGACGACGCAGCCGACCAGTGGGCTCGGGCTGACGAGCCCGCGGCCGCGCGCCGCGAGTTCGAGCGCGCGGCGCGTCAGGCGCGCGTCGCTGTCGCTCGACGCCGGGGCCGCGGGCCGCGGGCCGCGTGACGGCTTTTTCGTCTCCTGAGTCAACGAATGTTCGAGTGCGAGCCGGGCGGGCACAGTGCGGCGGCCCGTCGAAATTCAGCCACGTGGCCGGATGCTGACGCGCCTTGCGGCCCTCTGCGTTCCGCCCTCATGCGAAGAGGCTGTTGACGTACTGCTCTGAATCGAAGACGACGAGGTCGTCCACGCGCTCGCCGATGCCGGCGTAGCGAATGGGCAGGCGCAGCTCGCGGGCGATGGCGACGGCGATGCCGCCCTTGGCCGTCCCGTCGAGCTTGGTCAGGACGATGCCCGTGACGCCCGCCACCTTCAGAAACTGCCTCGCCTGTTCGAGCCCGTTTTGGCCCGTCACGGCGTCCACCACCAGCAGCGTCTCGTGCGGCGCGGCCTCGACCTCGCGCCCCGCCACGCGCTTCATCTTCTCCAGCTCGGCCATCAGGTTCGACTTGTTGTGCAGCCGCCCGGCCGTGTCCACGATGAGCACGTCCGAGCCGCGTGCCTTCGCGGCGCGCAGCGCGTCGAAGAGGACGGCCGCGGGGTCAGTGCCCTGCTTCTGCTGGATGAGCGGGACGCCGGTGCGCTCGGCCCAGATGGCGAGCTGGTCTGAGGCGGCGGCGCGGAAGGTGTCGGCCGCGCAGATGAGCACGTCGTTGCCCTCGGCCTTGATGCGCTGCGCGAGCTTGCCGATGGTGGTTGTCTTGCCGACGCCGTTGACGCCGACCACCATGATGACGTAAGGGACGACGTGGTCGGGCACGCTCGTCTCGCTCGCCACGCCCTCGCGCTCCGAGTCCTTCAGAATCGAGAGCAGTTCGTTCTTGATGGCGGCCTTCAGGGCGTCCACGTCGCTGATCTCCTTGCGGGAGACGCCGCGGCGCACCTTGTCGAGGATGTCGAGGGTGGTCTGGATGCCGATGTCGGCGGCGATGAGCGCCTCCTCAAGCTCGTCGAGCAGCGCGGCGTCAATGACCTTGCGCCCCTGAAAGACCGTGTCGATCTTCTCGGAGAGCGACTCGCGCGTGGCGGCGATGGCGCGCGTGAAGCGCACGGCGTAGGTCTGCTCCAACGCTTCGATCTCGGCCTGCAACTCCTCTTCGGAGCGGTCGAGGCCGAGTAACGAGGACGAGAAGGCCGAGCGCGCGGGCGCTGCCGGGCGGGCGGCGGGCGGCGGGGGCGGCGCAGGCGGACGCACGGCCGGGGTTCCGAGCGCGCGCGCCTCTTCCCTGCCCGTTTGAGAATCGGCGGACGCGGGCCGGGGCGACTCGACGACCTCGGCGCGTCTGACCTCGGTCAGCCCGGACTCGCGTGCGGGCTGCGGGGCGGGTGAACCGCCGGTCGCCACCGGCTCGATGTCGGCGGGGACGGCGACGGGCTCTGCCCCGCGCCCGGTCTGACCGCCGACGACGGCCGCGGGCGGTTCGAGCGCGGGCGGCGCGGCCTCGGCCACGGGCGCCGTGGGCGCGGGCGCGGCCGGCTCGTCGGGCCGGGCCGCCGGCTCGTTCAGGCCGAGCGTGATGAAGTCTTCTTTCTTCTTGCGTCTCCAGAAAGCCATGAATGCGCGGATACCTTTGCTGTTGATTACCGAGTTGAACCGCGGATTATAACAGCGACGGGTAAACAGTGACGAGCGACGAAAAGAAAGCGTGACGAGTGACGAGTGACGAGTGACAAGGGCGGAGGTTTTCCACTTGTCACTCGTCACTCGTCACTCGTCACGATTCTCAGGCTGGTTGGGGCTCGGGCTTGGCGGCTTTGGACGCCGCGGCGGTGTTGAGCGTGAGGCCGCCGCCCAGTTCCTTCGCGCGCTTGGAGAGGCGGACGCGGCCCGGCGTTATCTGGCCCGACTCGCAGGCTTCGACGAGGGCGGCCACCACTCTCTCGTCGTAGCGCGTGCCGACGAAGGTCTTGATGCGCTCGACGGCAACGTCGAGGGCCATGCCCTTCTGGTAAGGGCGGTCGGTCGTCATGGCGTCGAAGGTGTCGGCCACAGAGACGATGCGGGCCTGCATCGGTATCTCGTCGCCCTTGAGGCCCTGCGGGTAGCCCTGACCGTTCATCATCTCGTGGTGCATGTACATGCCGGGCAGGAAGTCTCTCATGGCCGGTATCTGCGACATGATCTTGAAGCCCTTCTGCGGGTGCTGCTTCATGACCTCGTACTCCTCTTCGGTCAGCGCCGCGGGCTTCTTGAGGATGTTGTCGTCGATGCCGATCTTGCCCACGTCGTGCAGCAGCGCGCTGATCCTGAGCTTCTCCATCTCCTCGTCAGGCAGGCCGAGCCGCTCGCCGATGGCGAGCGAGAAGCGCGCGACACGCTCGGAGTGGCCGCGCGTGTAGGGGTCTTTGCCGTCAATGGCGGCGGCCAGCGCCTTGACCGTGCCGATGAAGAGCTGGCGGTTCTCTTCGGCCGCGCGGCGCAAATCCTCGATGTGACTTTCGAGCTGGTCGGTCATCTGGTTGAACGAGTCGCCCAGCTCGCCCAGCTCGGTGCGGCTGCGCACGGCGATGCGCTGCGAGAAGTCGCCGCCGGCGATGCGGTGCGCGCCGGCCGCCAGCTCGCGCACCGGCCGCGTGAGCTGGCGCGCGAAGAGAAAGCCGATACAGAGGGCGAAGGTGGCCGCCAGCAGGCTGATGACGAGCGTCTGCCGCCGCATGTCGGAGACAGACTGGAGGGCGGCCGCCTCGTTCTGGACGGCGAGCACGCCGAGGGGCGCCGCGGCGTCGAGCCGAGCGGTGGCGAAGGCGCCGAGCATGCGGACCTCCTCGCCGTCCTGTTCGGCCGTGAAGGGCGCGAGGTAAGACTTGACCTTCTCGCCCGTGGCGAGCCAGTCCTGCACGACCTTGAGGCCGGCCATCGAGCGCTCGGCGAAGGCCGCGCGCGCGTCCGTGTGGGCCACGGCCCGCCCCTCGCGGTTGACGACGAAGACGACGGGCAGCCCGCGCGCCAGCAGTTCCGCCTCGCTCAGCGACGACTGCTGCTGCACCGAAGCGAAGACCTCGCGGAACGAGACGACGGCCACCACTGCCGCCGCCACTTCCGAGCCGCCCGGCCCGTCCATCACCGGCGCGGCGATGGTCATCGCCATCTCCTGACTCGAACGCACGACCGTCGGGGCGCTGATGCGGACGCCGGCCTCGTCCATCTGCGCCAGCGCCTCGTTGACTCGCGCGCTGACCTCCTCGCGCGTGATGGCGTCGGGCTTGTAGGCCATGTGCGGCGGCCCGACGACGGGGCGGATGACGAGCGCGCTCAGCTCGCGGTCTTCGTTGACGGCCCGTTGCAGGCGCTCGCCGCTGCCCTCGACGCCGAGCACGCCGACGCCGCCCGTCAGCTCGAAGGCGCGCGCCAGGCCCGTCACCACCTCGCGGTAACGCTGGCCGAACAGCTCGATCTGCCGCGCCTTGTCCTGCACGAGTTGGGCCTGGTAGCGCCCCTCAATCGAGCGCAGCTCGGTGGCGCTCCGCTCCGAGAGCATCCAGCCGGCCATGCCGAGCGGGACCAGGCCGACCACGAGCAGCGTGGCGAGCACGATGTAGATCAGGCGGACGCGGCGGAAGCGTTCAAACATGGTGAGAGTCCAGGCCGTCAAAAAGGGCCGTCCGAGTTGTACGGGCTAAATGTCTGCGAAGGCGGGGCGCGCCGTAGCGCGAGAGTCTGAAGGCCGGCCGCCGGACCTGCGGCGGACCCGACGGCATCGAATATACTAAATGCTGGCGGGAGCGGGCGTCAACGGATTAACTGATTTTAACTTCTATTATTTTAGCTTTTAACCCGCCGACTACGGCCCGCACGGGGTCGCGTCGGCGCGGGCGGCTGCGGCGGCTGCGGCCGGTTCCGGGCGCCGACATTTTCAAGACTTTTATGCGAGGCCGCGCGTCTAAGGGTTTCGGGCCGGCGAGTGCACGCCCGCGGCCGTTGGGACGAGGCCCCAGGCGTTTCTGAATGATGACGACAACGACGGCGACGACCGACGAGCAGATCGTGGAGCGCGCTCTGGGGGGCGACCGTGAAGCCTTCGGCGAGATCGTGAGCCGCTGGGAGCGGAAGATTTTCGCGCTCGCCTTCGGCATCCTCGGCAGCCCGGAGGACGCGCGCGACGCCACGCAGGAGACCTTCATCGCAGCCTACCGCAACCTGCAAGGCTTCCGCGGCGAGGCCAGGGTCTCTTCGTGGCTCCACCGCATCGCGGTCAACCAGTGCATCACGCGACAGCGGCGCGCACGCGTCCGCCCCGAGACGGTGGCCGGGGACGAAGCGGGGGCGGCCTTCGAGAGCGTGCCGGCGGCGGGCGAGCACGCGTCGCCCGCGAGGTCGGCCGAGCGCGAAGAAGTGGCCGAGGCGGTCCGCAGGGCCGTCGCCGCCCTGCCTCCGGAACTGCGCGAGGTCGTCCTGCTGAAAGAGTTCGAGGAGATGACGTTTCAGGAGATAGCCGACGCGCTGCAAGTGCCTCTGAGCACGGTCAAGAGCCGGCTCTACACTGCGCTCAGGCAGTTGCGTTTGCGGCTCGGCAGGTTCGGCGAGGTGGAGGTGGCCCGGAGATGAGAGACGAGACGAAAGCGGCCCGCGACGCGGACGCCGGCGGCGCCTGCGACCGCGCCGAGGAGCTGGTCGCCTACCTCTACGGCGAGGCGAGGCCCGACGAGGCGCGCGAGTTCCGCGCGCACCTCGGAGCGTGCGGGGCCTGCCGCGAAGAGCTGGCGGCCCTCGGCGGGGTCCGCCACTCGATAGCCCTCTGGCGCGCCGAGGCCGAGTCGCACGAGCCCGCCTTCGCCCCGGCCGGAGCCTTCGCCGCCGGCGCGGCCCGCGCGCACGAAGCGTCCGCCCGCGCTCCGCGAAAGACTACGCACGAGCCGGACCTGCGCGCAGGCTTCACCCGGTCGCCGGCCGAAGGCAGGCGCTCGGCGCGGGCCGCTCTGCGCGAGTTCTTCAGGCTTTCGCCGCTCTGGCTGCGGGCCGGGGCCGCGGCGGTTGCTCTGGTCGTCTGCGGGCTGGCGGCACTGACCGTCGCGCGTGCCGAGCTGGTCTGGGACGATAAGGGGTTCGCCTTCCGCTCGTTTGTGCCCGCGCGCGAGACGGCTCGGCACGCAGGCGTGACGAAGGACGCAGCCGCGCGGCCTGACGAGCCCGCGGGCCACGGCTACACGCAGGAGCAGGTCGAGGCGATTGTCGCCGGGCGTGTCGCCGTCGAGGTGGCCGCAGTTCGGGAACGTCTCGCGGCGGAGGCCCGGCGAGGGGCCGCGGAGGCACGGCCGGAGGCCGCGGCGACCGCGGGCGTGAGTGCGGGCACGGGCGTGAGTGCGGGCGCGGGCACGAACCCGCGAGCGGGCACAGCCGCCGCGTCGAAGAGGACCGCGCCGCGCGTCGTCGCGGCCTCGGGCAAGGGCGACGAGGCCCGCCGCCCGGCCCCGCGCGGAGCCGACGCGCGACGCGGCGCGGCAGCCGGCGTTGACGAAGACAACCTGCCGAGCCTTTCGGACCTGCTCGGCGGGGCTTACGACTGAGGCGCGCCGGCCGCCGGTGGTGGCGGCCGGGCGAAAGATGATGAACTTGACGGCTGAGATGAACCGCATGGCAGGACAAGTCTGGCGCTTCGGCTCGACCACCTCCCTCGTCGGCTCTACCACCCCGCTCGTCGGGGCGCTGGCCCTCGCCCTCCTTCTCCTCGCCGCCGCGGCGCCTGCGGCACGCGCGCAGGAACCGCCTCCGCCACCCGAACGTTCGCTCAGCCGGGAGCGGGGCCGTGAAGCCCCGCCCGACGCGGACGGGCCGAGGCGCGGACGGCGCGGCGCCCGCGGCGAACTGCTCCGCAGCCTCGGCCTGACCCCCGAACAGCGTCAGAGGCTCCGCGAGATTCGGCGCCAGAGCGAACCGGAGGTCCGTGCGCTGAACCGGCGCGTGGGCCTGGCCCGCCGCGCGCTCAACGAGGCCGTTTACGCCGAGACGCTCGACGAGCGCATGGTCGAGGAGCGCGCGGGCGAGCTGGCCGCGGCGCAGGCCGCGCTCGTCCGCCTCCGCGCCCTTAACGAAGTCCGCGTCCGGCAGGTGCTCACGCCGGAACAGCTTCGGACCTTCCGCGAGCTGCGCCGTCAGGCCGTCGTCGAGATGCAGGGGCACCGCACGCACGACGACTCGGCCCCGCCCGAGCGGCGCGAAGGCTTCGGCCACCCACGCCGCCGCGGCCGTCCCTGAGCGGTTCGGCCTCCGCCGCGCCCCCCCTTAATCGCGCCCCGTGCGCCCGCCCTCGGACCGCCACCGCCCGCCGCCCGCGCGGCGCCACGCCCCCACGCCCCTTGCGCCCCTCTCGTCGGCGACGAAGAAGCGGCCCTGTCCCTTGACGCACCCGCCCCTTTGCGCACATCATTAGTCCGCTCGTTCCTGCTGTTTACGACCAGACCGACGGGCCTGAGGTGCCGGCCCACCCGCCCCCCGCCGGGGGCAGAAGACGCCGGCCCGGCCGGCCGGAATCTCCCTCGAGGCAGCGTTGACCGTTCGCCCACGACGCCCCGCATGAACTTCGCCACGCGCGCCCTGCTTGAGGTTCAGGAGACGACCCTGCTCGCGGCGCGCGCCGCCGGGCGACTCTTCCGCCGCCCGACCTACGTCAACGAGATGGTGGCGCAGATGGACGTGATCGGCGTCGGCTCGCTCACCATCATCCTCCTGACGGGCTTCTTCACGGGCGGCGTCCTCGCCCTGCAAACCTACCCGACGCTCAAGTACTACGGCGCGCAGGACCAGACCGGCCGGCTGGTGGCGACTGCGCTGGTGCGCGAGCTGGGGCCGGTCCTTTCCGGGCTGATGGTGGCGGGGCGGGTGGCCTCGGCGATTGCGGCCGAGCTGGGCTCGATGGTCGTCTCGCAGCAGATAGACGCCATGCGGGCGCTCGGCACAGACCCCGTGCGCAAGCTGGTCGCGCCGCGCCTGATCGCCCTCGTCGTCACGCTGCCGCTCCTGACGCTGCTGGCCGACGCCGTCGGCATCTTCGGCGGGTGGGTGGTCGGCACGCAGTTCTTCGGCATCCTGTCGAGCTCGTTCCTGGCGGCCGTCTGGGAGGGACTGACGACCGACGACCTGTTCGGCGGCTTCATCAAGTCAACGGCCTTCGCCGTCATCATCGGGACGGTGGCCTGCCGGCAGGGTCTGAAGACCGAGGGCGGCACCGTCGGCGTCGGCCGCTCGACGACGACGGCCGTCGTCACCTCTTCGATCCTCATCATCGTCGCCGACTACTTTATTACCCGCGGGCTACAGATTATCCTGGGGCTGCCGATCTGAGGGGCGAGACGAGCGATGGCGACCACCGACCTTGAAGTCAGAGAGGGCGAGACGCGCCGGCCCGAGGGCGGGGTGAGCGAGGCGGCGGCCGAGTCCACCTTCTCCGGGGTGGACGACCACGAGCGCGTCGTCCCGGCCATCGAGTTCCAGGACGTGCACCTCTCCTTCGACGACCGCGTGGTGCTCGACGGCCTCAGCTTCACGGTCGGACGCGGCGAGACCAAGATCATCCTCGGCGGCTCGGGCGGGGGCAAGTCAACGACCATCAAGCTCATCCTCGGGCTGCTGAAGCCCGACTCGGGCCGCATCCTGGTGGACGGCGAGGACATCACCGACCACACAGAAGCCCAGATGATGCACGTCCGCAGGAAGATGGGGATGATCTTCCAGGAGGGCGCGCTCTTCGATTCGCTCTCGGTCTACGACAACGTCGCCTACCGGCTGCACGAGCAGGGCGTGGAGGAGGAGGAGGTCGAGCAGGAGGTACGCCGCATGCTTCGCTTCGTCAACCTCGAAGACGCCATTGACAAGATGCCCATCGAGCTGTCGGGCGGCATGCGCCGCCGGGTCGGCATCGCGCGGGCGCTCGTCGGCGGCCCCAAGATCGTCATGTTCGACGAGCCGACCGCCGGGCTCGACCCGCCGACGGCCCGCACCATCTGCGAGCTGGCGATCAAGCTGCGCGACCTCGAAGACGTATCCTCCATCTTCGTCACGCACGAGATGAACAACGTCGCCTACCTCACGTCCGAGTACGCCGTCGTTGACGAGCAGGGAGAGATCGCGTTCGAGAAAGAGGGCGAGCGCCTCTGTCTCGTCAACACCAAGGTCATCATGCTGCGCGAGGGGCGCATCATCTTCGAGGGCTCGGACGAGGCACTGTACAAGAACGAGGAGCCCTACATCCGCCGCTTCATCCGCGGCACTGACGAAAGGATGCGGAGCAGCGACTGAGGCGCGGGGGCCGGGCGCGCGGGCTCGTCCCGCCCCCGGCCCCGCGGGCCTCAGTCGCCGCCCCCTGTTGCCCTTATGCCTTCCAAGAAGAAGAGCGTCGGCATCCGCGAGCTGCGCGTCGGGCTGTTCGTGGTCATTGCCATCGGCGTGCTGATCTTCCTCGTCCTGAACGCGTCGGGCGACATCTCGCCCTTCTCGGACAAGCTGGAGCTGAAGGCCCGCTTCGCCAACGCCGACGGGCTGCGCAACGGCTCTGAGGTACGCCTGGCGGGCGTCCGCATCGGGCGGGTGGACAGCGTGCGGCTGCTGCCGCCGGGCTCGGACCCCAACGAGCGGGTCGAGACCACCATCTCCATCGACAGCACCATCGACGGCCGGCCCGCGACCGAGTTGATCCGCACCAACTCGACCGCCAACCTCGGCTCGCCCTCGATCCTCGGGAACGAAAAACTGATCAACATCGCGCCCGGCACGGCCGACGCCGAGCCCGTCCGCGACGGCTTCATGCTGCGGACCGCCACCCAGCCGAGCACCTACCAGGAGCTGGCCGCCTCCGGCAGCGAGCTGATGAACCAGCTCAACGAGCTCTCGACCGAGTTCACAGGGATCGCGCGCAAGGCCAACCAGGGCGAGGGCACGCTCGGCCGCTTCATCAACGACGAGGCGTTCTACAACAACCTCAACGCCACCATCCGCGACGTGAACGACGTGGTCCGCCAGATCGAGAGCGGCCAGGGCACGGCCGGCCGCCTCATCAACGACCCGGCGCTCTACAACAACCTGACCGAAGTCAGCGCCACCCTCCAGGGCATCGCCGGGGACCTGCGGCGCGGCCGCGGCACGGCCGGCCGCCTCCTGACCGACGAGGCGCTCTACAACGACGCCCGCTCGGCGGTCGCACGCTTCAACCGCTCCGTGGACGAGATCAACCTGATAGTCTCCGACCTGCGCGCGGGCCGCGGCACGGCCGGCAAGCTCCTCACCGACGAGGCCGTCTACAACGACGCCCGCGCCGCCATCGCCCGCTTCAACACCACCGCCGAGCGCATCGACAGCGTCGTCGCCGCCCTCCAGCGCGGCGAGGGCACGGCCGGCAAGCTGCTCACCGACGACCAGCTTTACTCGAACGTCAACCAGCTCTCCTCCGAGACCGTCAAGCTCCTCTACGACTCCCGCCAGACCCCCCGCAAGTACCTCACCATCAAGTTCGAGCTCTTCTAGCCCTGGGACGGATGTTTATGACAAATAAAGTCCTTACCTAACAAATAAAGTCCTTACCTAAACAATAAAGTTCTTACCTATCGGCTGCTGCGTTCTCCGAAGAGAACACAGCAGCCGCTTCACCATCTACTGCTCATCCAGTTCCTCGGCTGTACCGTTGAAGAATTCTGCCAGCTATCAGAGGAGTTGAGCCCCTTTGGGGAAGGCCCCTGGCCATGCCTGAATCTTGCTGCCTCTCACCATCGGCAGCCTGTGATTATGGAATGCGAGCCAAGTGACAGGCTTCGGTACGGCAAGCCGTCAGGAAGGTTTAGCTGTGACTGCGGATTTGCATACGTCCGCACCGGCCCTGACTCCTCGCCGGAAGATAGATTCCGCATCGGGAGGATAATTTCGGTCGGGCAGGTGTGGGAGGATAAGCTGAAGCAGCTATGGGAAGATTCATCACTCAGCTTTAGTGAGATCGGGAGGAGGCTCGGTGTAGACCCGCTGACCGTCCGCAGGCACGCCGCCCGCCTGGAGCTATCGCTTACCCGCTCTGACAAGGAGTTGAAGCCACTCACCCCTGCCACTCAGCTCAAAGGAGAGGCCGTTTCAGCGGCATGGGAGAATAAGCGACTCAGATGCCGCTCTAAATGGCTCTCCGCGATGAAGCAGGGGCGAAAGATCACCCTGAAGGCTCTGCGGGGAAAGCTCCCGCGCGAGTACGCATGGCTACTGCAATACGACTCTGAGTGGCTGGATGGACATAAGCCCTGCCCCCAGAGGCGCAACCTCCCGGCCAGCAGTGTTGACTGGAAGAGACGTGATGCGGAGTATGCTGCCGCTGTGAGGGCCGAAGCCTCTCGCCTCAGAGAAGTTCCGGGTCGCCCGGTGCGGGTGACGAGGACTGCTATCGGGAGAGCTTTAGGCGCAGTCACTCTCCTGCGGCAGAAGATCCATAAAATGCCTCTGACGGCACAGGTATTGAGCAACGTGGTGGAGACACGAGAGCAGTATGCTGTTCGCCGCGTCTGCCGGGCCGCTGATCTCTATTGGAGTGAAGGCGTACTACCGCGGGAGTGGCAGCTCGTAGAGAGCAAATGTTTGTAGCCTCAAAAGGGTTTCAGCAGTAAAATGCGCGGTCGAGGGGGCACTCAATATGCTGAACTCGAAACTCTCACGTCCCTACGGAAGACAAGCCGCCCCGTAGAAATTGACACCAGGACATAATCCCGGTTCTCAGACTCCACTTTTCTTCTAAGTCCTTTAGCAAAGGATTAATCGTTCGCTGGATGGAGTTATGCTTTGCTTATTGACTTTAACAGAGTTGCGGAGTATTTTGCTCTCGTTCTGAAAGTCCCCCTACATATGGTGGCGGCAACACTACCCATGCCGTCCTCACAAACAGCAGAGGAGATTTGATATGCCACGGAAAGATCACGAACGGTTGGTCGAACAGCTATCCAAAGAAACTGGGGTTTCTTCAGTGCACGTTTCCGCCATTCTCACCAGACTCGGCCTTGAAAAAGTGCTTGAGAGGGCGGGCACCGGCGAGGAAGCGACTGTTTCGTCGGTGGAGCTTAAAGATGTACTGATCGGGGTAAGAATCCACCACGGCTACGTCTTCTCGTAAACGTACGTGAGATGCTGAGTGTCGGAGATTTCCTCAAGAGGCACCCTTTTTTTTCTTTCGACATTCGCGAATGCATTCGCAGCTACCAGTATAAAGACTTCCTTGCCGGTCGGCTGCGCAGCTTTGATGCGCTCCTGCGCGGGGATGTTCAAGAGGTGACGCCTGCCGCCTTCGAGGCGGAGGTGCGAAATCACCTCTGTAGGCATATTCCTGCCTACTCGTCGTATGAAGAGTTCGCCTCATTCGACCGCTACCCGACCATCACGAAAGACCGCCTCCGAGCCAATCCGCAGTTATTTCGTAACATTAGCGGTAGCCCTGATCTCTGGGTAAAGCGATCCACGGGCACCACCGGCAGGCCTTTCGATACCTTTTTAAGCGCTGAGTTCCACCTCGAAGAACTATTTTTGAGTCTTAGGAAAATAGCGCTGAGCAAGCATGTAGAGATCGGGCGTCATGAGGTGTTCTGCGTAACCTTATTCCAGAGTGATATCAAACCGGCGATTGTTCACCAGGATCCTCTAGAGAGTATAGGTCTGATGGCGCGGCTCTCTATTGACGAGAGGCGCCCCGACAGTATCAAGCACGCCATCGAATTCATGCTCCAGAATAAGCCCGAGTTGGTCGTCTCTAAACCTACGTTCTTTGAGGCCATCCTCAGGTCTGCCGCCGGCACGCAACTGCTCAGGAAGATCGGGGCCAAATTGGTCGTAAGCAGTGGGTGCGCCCTGCACGAAGGATTAAGGGATGAGATCGGCAGGGTCTTCGGCTGCCCCGTCACTGACGCGTATGTCCTCAGCGAATTCGGCATGGTGGCTGCGGAATGCCCCGCCGAAAGCGGGCTGCACGTGGACACCACAGGCACATTCGCCGAGACACATGATAGCGGCGGGAACATTATTAACGACGGCGCGCGCGGCGAGATTGTCCTTTCCAGCCTGCGGAACAGCGGCATGCTCCTCATACGCTACCGCACCGGAGATACCGGCGTACTCGATCCGTCGAAGTGCTGGTGCGGAAATCCCTCCCCGAGGCTCGTGCGAATAGCGGGGAAAGACATTCCGTGCTTCTGGGCGTCCGACGGAACGGGGTTCGACCCGTCACGCTTAAATCACATTGTCTTTCGAGAAACGTTCACGGCGGAATATCAGGCCCTGCAAACCGCCCCTAATATTATAAACGTGGTGTTATATCCTGCGGACTCAGCGAAGGGTAGGATACCTCAGAGGTTAAAGGCTATGATAAGAGCGGCGATCCCGAATATTTTCGACGTTCAAATCTGCGCCAGTGATTCGCCGCCTAACCACCCCGCAGCGCACCGATTCGTCCGCGTGCTAGAAGGCTAGGACGCCGTGCCTCTGCGCTAAGCGGCACGGGATCGGCGTGTCACGATTGACGCATTCGAGTCATTTATAGTTACCCCTGCCAGCCCCGTATTTTGTGATTGCACCGCTCACGGCGACGACCGCTCATCTTTCGCAAGATTGGGTATTCGGAAATGTTCTTAACTCAGGAGCAGGTTCGGTTCTTCCGCCACAATGGCTATCTGAAACTTCCCTACACACTCCCAGTCTCCATGGTGGAGCAACTAAAAGGGGCAATAGATAATGCTCTGCGGGAACGCATCCACCCTTACTCCACGGACGAGTTCGGGCGGATTATTAAACTCTCCAGCCTGGCCGCGCGAGCCCCGGTTTTCATGGAAGTCATCACTTCCGCGCTGATCTTGGACCCACTAGAATCCCTCCTCGGTCCAAACATCGAACTGACATTAAACCGGCACAATCATGCGACGCTTACACTCAAAGGTGCGGCCCCGCCGCGACTCCACCGCGATATCCTCCAGTGGTCACGCTCTTTAGTCAGCACCATTATTTATTTAGAGGAGTCTACCGTTGAGAACGGTTGCACTCGCATCATCCCGGGCTCTCACTTCCTGCCCTTCGTGGGCACACCCAACAACGGAGGCACGTGGATGGATGAGCACTCGGTGTACGCCGACCTACTGAACCAAGCGCTACCCATCCCTATGCCTCGGGGTGGCGTTCTCATTTTTGACAGCCTCGCCTTCCATTCGGCTGGGGTCAATACAACAGAAGGGACACGACTAAGCCTGACCTTGGCATATCACAGCGTAGATGAGCTAACCGGCGCACAGTATGACTCTACCCGGCTACTCGTACGCGGCGAGCGCCTCTACCGAGGGAATGACCTCTTCTAAAGGTGTGCCGCCTCGTTCTTACCTAGCCGAACAACGCTCTCAGGAGATTATTACTTCCCTAGTTGGGAGCCCGCCTCTTAAGCGCCTCGCCGTACACCTCAAGCGTCTCAAGGGCAGCGCGCTCCCAGGTGAAATTGGCTGCCCGGTTGACGCCGGCCGATGCAAGGGACTGTCGGGCCGCCTTATTGGTGAGCAGTTCGATGAGGTGGCGGGCCAGCAAGCGATAGTCCGGGGGGGGGAAAAGGCGTGCGCCGTGGCCGACCATTTCCGAGATGGCGGGAGTGTCGGTGGTAACGACGGGGGCTCCGCAGGCCATGGCCTCCAGAGGCGGGAGCCCTGCCCCCTCATAAAGTGCCGGATAGACCATCACCCGGCATCTGGAGTAAAGCGCACGCAGTTCCTCATCCGCGAGATATCCCGTCATGCGCAGCCTATCGCCGAGTTTGGCTGACTCAAGATATGTGAACAACTCTTCCGTCAGCCACCCTTTCTTGCCTGCAATTACTAACTGCGGCCGGAACGTCGTCGCGCGCATTATTTCCTCGAAGGCGCGGATGAGGGTAAGAAGGTTCTTGCGTGGCTCGATAGTCCCGACATACAGAATGAATTCGTCATCTATGCCGAGCCGCCTGAGAGTGTCGGTGGCCTCCTGCGCAGGCAACGGATGAAAGCAGCGACGCGGCGCTTCGTTCACAACCACGACCTTATCGGCGGGAACCCCCAGGTGCTCGCAGACCTCATTCTTTACGCTAACCGTAGGCGTGATCAGGAGGGTCGCGATACGGCACATGGCGGGAAGACGGCGGCGGGCGCGCCGAACCCGCCGCTCCTCGTGCGTCCCTGAATACAGCAGCAGCGAGAGGTCGTGAATCGTAAGCACTGTCGGGCAGCTTCCCCAAAGCGGCACGTCATAATTGGTACCGTGGAAGAGGCTGAGTGACTGCCTCCTGATGTAAAGTGGGAGGCCGACCGCCCACCAGTGGCGGGTGAGCCTGTTGACCCTCATCTGGATCAAGCTCAAATTAGGCGGGGGGGGGGAGAGTTCCGCGACGGCAGAGGTGTGGAAGGGGACGTGTGAAACCACATCGAACTGGTGTGACGGAGCCTGAGCCGCTAGTTGGCGCGCGATTTCAAAAGTGTAATGTCCAACTCCGGTCTTCGGTTCACTCAGGGGAATTCCATCAATCCCGATTCTCATCTTCACGGGGCTTCAGTTCTGTCTAATAGTTTGTTTGTATCTGTAATTCGAGACGATATTACTATCCCCTTCCGGTTGGTGGACTATACGGCACGTGCCCCGGTGTGTCAAAATTTCGTGGTCGGGCTCGGCACCAGTCTGCTGCCTGGTCAACCTTCAGCCATTTTCCTCCGGGTCGCATAGGCATTGGGCAGCATAAGGTAAGACCTACGGGGAGATGACGACCATTGCACATCGGAATAGATGCCCACTCGCTCGGCACCGGCCTTGGCGGGAATGAGACTTACGCGGCTAACCTGATAGAGTCATTAGCCGAAATAGACCCCGTCAACCGCTACACGCTTTACGTGACGAAGCAGGAGGCTGCCATCCGCTATGCGAACCGCTGGGCCAACTTTCAGACGCGCCTGACCCTGCCGCACACGCCGCTTATTCGCATCCCCCTCACCCTGACCGTCGAACTCAGGAGGCGGCCCGTAGACGTTCTACACGTGCAGTACACCGCGCCGCCCTTCGCTCCCTGCCCAGTCGTGACAACGATTCACGACCTCTCGTTCGAGCACCTGCCGGAGACCTTTAACCGCAGGAGTTGGATGCAGTTGCGCCTCACGGTGCGGGGCACCGCGCGCGCAGCGTCTCACGTTATCACCGACTCAATTCACTCGCGGGAGGACATCCTGCGCACCTACAAGTTGCCGCCCGAACGCGTCACCGTCACCCATCTCGCCGCCTCGTCGCGGTACAGGCGCGTCGAGAATGCCGCCGAAATCCGCCGTGTGCGCGACAAGTTCGGAATCAAGGGCGACTATATCCTGGCGGTGGGGTCAATACAGCCCCGTAAGAATATACCGCGCCTGATCAAGGCATACGCCGCACTGCTGCGCGAATGGTCGTTCGACCCGATGCCGCGGCTGGTGATCGCGGGTAAACGTGCGTGGCTCTATGAAGAGACTATAAAGGCGGCGGAGAGCAGCGCAGCTAAGGACAACATAGTCTTCACCGGCTATGTGCCCGAGTCGGACCTGCCGGCACTCTACACGGACGCGCGCTGCTTCATCTACCCCTCCTATTTCGAGGGGTTTGGGATTCCGCCTCTTGAGTCGATGCGGTGCGGTACGCCAGTCATCACCTCAGATCGGACGTGCTTCCCCGAAGTGGTCGGTGACGCCGGGCTTATGGTCGATCCGTTTGACGAAAGGGCCATCGCCTCCGCCATCGTGCGCCTGCTTACGGATACGCGGCTCCACGAAGAATTGCGCGCCAGTGGACTCAAGCGCGCGGAGCTTTTTGATTGGCGTGAGACCGCGCGCCTAACGCTGGCCGTCTATGAGCAAGTGCACTCGCTGAAGGAGGGCTGACGAGCGCGCCGCACGCCTCCCTACCGTAGCGCTCGGACCCTCAATCTGAGATCGTCCTCCTCAACGAAGCTCACACCCAGAGTTGCGATTTCATCCAGCGCGCTCAGTAGCAATACGGGGTCTGGTGCCGAAAGCGTCAAATTACCGCTGGAATTGAGAAGGCTCCGGGGAGCCGCGACTCGCACTGCCGGATGAGACCTCAGGCGTCGCAAAATATCGGGCGTCAACTCGGACGCCACCGGCACCTCGGCGACGACTGGCCGCTCCCGCCAGTCTCCCGCCGGGAGCGGCTGCCAGTCCCCGAGCGCCATCTCCAACAGGCCATCGAGCGACGTGTACCCGCCGAGATAAATGCCCATGAAGCTGACGCCGCCCAGGCGGGGGTTGATCTCAAGAACCGACGGCCCTCTGTCAGACACGATTATGTCGAATTCCAGCACCCCGCAGCCCCCGACAGCCCGCGCGGCCGTGACTGCCGTACTCAGGACTTGCGCCCCGTCATCGCCCGTCCAGGGGGCCACCCGGGGGCGCCCCATCGGGTGAGGCGAATGAAGGTCTGTTCTTCCCTTGTTAATAACGGCGAGCGGCATCACGCCCCGGTCGCTGATCAAGACCTCGACGGAATACTCCAACCCTTCCAGAGCTTTTTCCACGAGGTACGGCTCGTCAGGCAGAACGCCCTCGGTCCCGCCGAGAAGCCGCGCGAGTGAGGAGTCATCCTGGACGACATGCGTGCCGACACCGCCAGATCGGTCCAGCAGTTTGAGGACGACCGGATAACCAATCGCTTTAGCCTCACACGAGATGTCGGCCAAGCAGCCCGCTAAAGCACCCGGCGGCACGCCGACTCCTTGCCCCTCGAGTAACTGCCGACACCTCCATTTGTCCAGCGTGACGTCAAGCACCTCGGAGGGGTGTGCTACCATCCTAATGCCCGAGGCGGACAGTTCCTGCCTGAGCTGCGCAGTCGCGCGCAGCGACGCCACCCGCGAGGTCGTGCTCGCATAGATGGCGGCCGTGACCCCCCAGCGCAGGGCTAGCGATAGCACCGCCTCGGTGTCGATGTCCGGAAGATAGCCGGCGGAGGGGTGTAACACGGGTTGCTGCTGCGGGCTCCCCGTCATGATGACGATCATCTCATGTCCGCGCGCGCGCACCTCCTCGAACAGATAGGATGCGATTGGCGCGCGATTCGTCAGGACCAGAAGGCGGTGGTAAGCCATCGTCCGCACGTCATTCAGTTAAATTATATTTCGGCCGTCGCCACACGGTGCTTGAAGAGGAACGTCCAGTTCCCGCCGAAGCCTGGGACCGCCAGCCGTAACTCGTCGTTGACTTCGATTAAGTCAGCCAGAAAACATATCCTGTCGCCCGGCCTTGTGTACCAAAAGCGCTTAGACCATGAGGAGACGACTTCGACATCGAGGTGTGTACCGAGAAGACAGTCCCACACGTTAGCCAGCCCTACAGTGCACGGCGAATGGTAGCTGAATAGCCCCATCCGGTCTGTGATGTCACCCTCAATGAGCGTCCGCCGGATGAAACGTCCGCCTTGGTGGGCGAGTTCGCGGTGTGGGGCATCGCGCTTCTGCGAGTGAATCTGCATCGTGAAAGAATGCCCCGCGTAGAAGCCGGAGAAACATAAGCGCCCTTCACTGCCGAGGAGCCGGTATGTTTCAGCCTCGCCCTTTTCCGGGAAGGCGTCTTTCCATAAGCCGACGAGCGAGTCCGCGTTACGGCCGGCCACCAGCCCGGGTGGCTCAAACCCGAGCCTGGGCCCGTGCCTCCCTATGCTGGACATGAAGCGCATGGCCTTCACACTCGCCTCGGCGCCGATGATATCAATGTTTACGTTCGACCCCCCCGCTGCCAGGTTGAGCATCCAAGAACCGTTAAGTCCCATCTCCCCGCGTGAGACTCCGCTGGACTCGGAGAACGCGCAGAGCAGTTCGTCCGCCGCTCGCTCGCCGTCGGTGCTGTGAGCGGCGACATTGCGTGCAGCAACCTCGGGCTCGAAGCGGCGGCGGATGTCTGAAAGCGGGACCACCTCGAACGCCCTTCCGTATGGAGCTATAAACCACTGGGGGAAGATGGGGGCTACGCGCCTGTTGAGTTGCGGGATGAGGAAGTCAAAGGTCTTTTCAAAGCCGAACCTGCGCCCGCTCGGCCATGGGACATATTCGAGCAAGCTAATCACGCCCGAAGGAGGGTGCAGGTCGCCCACGACCTTATAGATGTATCCGTTCGCGATCTCGAAGGCATCATCGTACAGAAAGTGATTCTCATTCGTCAGTATGTCAATCATGCCCCTCTCCGTCAGGTGAAGACATGTGCGACCGGGGAAGGTCTAAGATTCTGTTGTTAGAGAAATCGGCGATGAGCAGTCTGCCGCCGCTTAGGCGCGCGAACCGTGGATAAGAGAGATGTCTGTGGGCCAACCCCCGCTCCCCCCCGTAAATCCCGCGGACCGAACCGTGGTGGTCGAGCAATAAAACGCGATGATTACCGCTGTCGCAGACTAGCAACAGGTCGTCCGACACCGCCTGTATTGAGCGTGGTGACTTAAGCGGTGACATGTCCCTTCCGCCAGGGCTCCGGAGACTAATGATCTCGCGCACCGGCCTGTCGTCAGTATCAAGACAGACGAGCCTCCCCCGCCCGGTATCGGCAAGCCACAGATGCCTGTGGGCGTCCAAGTCCGCGTCGTGGAGGTCTTCCACGTCAATACGCGCCATTGACGGCCAATCATCCTCCTGCCCGCTCCACGCCTTCAGTATAGCTCCGGCCCTGTCAATTAGTAGGAGCCTGTTCTGCCCGGTGTCACAGATCAGCAAGAGCCCCCCACCAGCGGGGCGAATGGAGTGCGGGTCCGATACGCTGACGACTTTACCGGCTAAAGTGAATCCAAGTGAGCGCGGCGTTTCACCGTCCGACAACGTAAGCACCCGCCCATTCCGGCTGTCACTAACATACAAGGTGTCGTCAACGCGGGTCGCGAAACGCGGCCAGAACAGCGGAACCCCCTTTGCCTCACTCACGACCGGCGTTATCTCTCCGCCGGGTCTGGCGAAAACCACGCTGTTGTTGAGCGTGTCAGCGATGAGGTAGTCCGAGCCGTGACGCTCGACCGAGCGGGGGCTGTGCAGGAGGCACCGTGCCACCGGCGGATCTCCCCACAGGGTCTTCTCAGTGCTGAAGTCGTCAATCAATTGCAACCGCCCGTTGCCTGCGTCCGCAACAATGATTTCGCTACCAGGCCCTACGGCGGAAGCTACCGGGAACCAAAGGCAGCGGGCCTCGCTGCCGATACTGCCCGGCCCCGCCCATGTGCGGCGCACCACGCCGCGGGAGTCTACATCCACAAGCCGGTGGTTCTTCGTGTCGCAGATCAGTACGCCCCCATCGGGCAAAGGACAGGCGTGTTCGGGGCTGGTCAGGGAGTCGGACGCCACCGATGGATTGTCCAGCCGCCCGAATCTCCAGATAGCCTCGCCGGCTAAAGTTAGCTCGACGACCTGATGGCGCCAACTGTCGCACAGCAGGTACGTCCCGCGTCCGGTGGGAACACCTGCTCTGGGCTCACGCAGCTTGAAAGGGGTGAGTAGTTTTCGTGGGTTAAGCCCCTCAGAGTCCACTAAGAAAACCGCCGCCTCGGAAGCATCCACCACCAGCCATTCATCTCCGTATGGTGCGACGTGCCATGGGCTGATGGAATTCAGGTGGGTCTGACGTCTGATGTTCCCCTCAACATCTATAATAGTGAAGCGGCGCGCGCCGGGTTCCGCAATGACGGCGCCCACATCTAAAGGGTAGATTGCGCGGGGGGTGATGAGAGACGAGACCCGTCTTATGACCCGGCTCGTACTGGTATCGCAGACGATGGCTGACCCTGATCTATACTCGGTGAAGGCAACCCGCCCATACCCGAGGTATGCGCACCCGCTAATCCACGGCCCGGGCTCTCGGGGGGTGCTGCGCCGGTCATGGTATCTTAACCCCACCTCCTGAACATGTTCGGAGTGCATACCTAAGTGAGCCTCGCGACATCCCTGACTTGGCGAGCGAAGTCCTTAAAGAGGGCGAACTGTCGCGGGTCGTCAAGCAGCGCCTCGGGATGCCACTGCACGCCGACCGTCCATGCATCTGCCCTGACCTCTATTGCCTCTACGATGCCGTCTTCGGAAAGCGCAGCCGCGCTAACCTGGTCGGCTATCTCCGAGACAGCGAACCCGTGGGCGCTGTTGACCTCGGCAACGTTGGCCCCGAGGATTCGCCTGAGACCGCTACCTGCCGCTATTTGGATGGTGTGAACCGAAGCGTCAAAAGGAGTGTCAAGCCGACGATGCCTCTCCAGATGGTGGCCTCGGAGGGGTGATGTCTTGCCCCCGAGGACGTTATTTAGCAGTTGCATGCCCCGGCAGATACAAAGTAATGGATTGCCATGCTCGCGGGCGTGCAGCACCACCTGCTGCTCTACCTGATCACGTGCGACATCTCGCGTACATGAATCAACCCGGCCCACCGCGCCGCTATAGTCGCAGCCTATGGAGACATCGCTTGCGCCACCGGCCAGGACGTACCCGTTACACCCTGTTATCTGGTGCCGCTCGTTAGCGGCCAGGTCCGTGGGGATCAGCCTCGTTTTAAGACCTACGGATTCAATCGCCAACCGATATGGTCGGGCCACACGGTACTTAGGGTCCCCCGACCTAACCAGGTCGTTATCTGCACTCTTACACACTATTCCGATGAGAGGGGTCATACTTGTGCCCATTTACCCGCGCACTCCAGCATCCATGTCTTTGTCCGCTCAATCTCCTCCGGCATGAGACAGGATTGCCACCTCCCGCGCTCGGGATAACCGACGGCCCGCGCGGTGAGTTGACGAAAGAACTGGCAAGGCACCCCGGAATCCGGCCACGTCACCTGTGCGCCGGCTCCAAACTCTATCATCAGGTATGCAGTGCCGGGCTGTGCCGGCCCATCCAGAGGCGAACCCAAGTCATTTAACTGGTAAAGAATATGTGGCGCGAAGGACTCCCACATGACGGGCACAGCGTGCAGGTGAGCGTGAACAATGCAAGCGCTCCCATAACCTTCATTGGCCGCCCCGTGCTCGAAGAAGAGTGTCGGAAGGCCGGTCTGTTTTTTGTGAAAGTCTCGGATTTTAACCTTCAGCTCAGATAATTCTTCCGCCTCGGCAGCGTCCGAACAGACGCTCGATGGGAAATGCCGGCGGCTCACGGCGAGAACGTGGTAAGGAGCTATGGGCGCAATATCATGCAGTATCGCCCAGTGTTTTCCCTGGAAGATAACCTCACTCCTTAAGCTCGGCGAATTGATCAGCCCCCTGAAGGGTTCCGGACTACCTTGTTGGGAGGAGCAAAATGGACACCAGTTGTGCTGCATGAGAACTCTCCCTTTAGCATCACGCGCCTGCCATAAGTGATGGTGCTAGTGTGTGCCGGGCGCGCTTGAATTCGTGAAAGTCAAAGCTTTCAGACCTCTAACCGGACGCACCTGAGGCAATGATCGAGAGTACTAGGTGTGATTACCCCGCGTTGATAACGAATTAATCGTACAGCAAGGCTAACAATCTAGCTACATATTCCTTGTCAAAAGGTGGCTTGCCTTAGAATGCTTTGGGAAAGACTTTATTGTTCACTCAATTCTCTCCCCCCTCATCAATCCAGGCTTTAGGGAAGAACTTTATTTCCAAATATAGGCATCAGGGCAATCGAAAATAAAGGACTTACGTCCTCTTCGGGGAAGAACTTTATTGTTCGTGAACAACGGTAATGTTTATGACAAATAAAGTCCTTACCTAAACAATAAAGTTCTTACCTAATTGACCGGGCCACTTAGGCTCGGCGCGAGCAGTTGTGGCGGTATAATAAAGTCGTAAACGGCCTTTGTCTCTCACCATCGCGTTCAGCATCGTCAGCAGCTTGCGCGCGCTGGCGATGATCGCCACCTTGCTCACCTTCCCCGCTGCCTTCAGCCGCTCGTAGAACTGCCGCAGCACCGGGTTGAAACGGATCGCCGACAGAGTAGCCATGTAGAGCACGGCTCGCACCACGCGCCTGCCGCCCGCCGTGTGCCGCCGGCCCCGCCGCCTCCCACTGTCACGCGCGAACGGTGCCACCCCGACCAGTGCCGCGATCTGCTTGCGCCTCAGGCTGCCGAGTTCCGGCAAGGAGGGCAAAAGCGTCAGACTCATCACCGGCCCCACGTCCGGCACCGTGCGCACCAGTTCGTCCTGCTCGCGCCACATCGCCGTCCTCGCTATCCGCTGCCGCAGTCCCTCGTCCGAGTCGGCGATGCGCTTCTCCAGCCACCGCAGGTGATCCCTGAGCTGCCTGGCGACGACCGGCGGGGCAGTCCCCAGCCGGTCACTCTCTGCCACGTGCATCTCGATTAACTGCCGCCGGCGCTGCATGAGGGCTTCGAGTTCTTCGGTCTCCGCGTCGCTCAGGCGCGAGAGCGGCGGGCGGCAGTCTCTGCCGTAGCGCGCCAGCAGACGGGCGTCGAGCCGGTCGGTCTTCGCCAACTCCCCTAAAGCCCGCGCGAACGAGCGCACCCGCTGCGGCGAGACCCGACAGACCGGCAAGCCCGCGGTCGCCAGCGCCGTGATGAGGGCCGACTCGAAGCCGCCCGACGCCTCCAAGACGATGTAGTCAGGCATCACCGACTTGAGCCGGTCGACTAGCTCGGCGATGTCGCCCGCCTGATTAGCTACGCGATATTCTGCCGCCGAAGAATCAATGAAGATGTCGAGGAAGTCTTCGGAGACATCGATGCCGACGCTACACGGCACGGCCGCAGGGTTGTCTGCACGAGTCACTCCTTTCCCACGCTTGCCAAACGATGCGGGCTTCGGTGGCCCTGGCAACTGTTCGGGATGAAGAGAAGAGGTGAAAGCAACGTCACCTGCTTATCAGCGGCCTCGTGAAGGCCAGTGCGGTCTCGGACTGTTGCTTTCACAGCGGCGGAAGGTTACTGCCTGCTCCCGCCCCACGACAAACATACAAGCGGTCAGAGCTAAAAAATGTTGACATCTATCTTTCATTCGCATACTTTGCCTGCATACCAAGGGTTTTCTGCCAACGAGAGATCCTCTTGTTGGCCTCACTAGTCTTCCCACTCTGAATAATCTTGATGAAAGTAATTGCTCGATTAAGTGAACTTCCTCATCGCAGGTTTTGTGTCATCTGCTCTGTGTCGTCGGGTCCGGGGTGAGGCACGAATAACACGCTCGTGTCCGCCGTGTTTAATAGATAACCGGTTACGCAATAGCTTTGGGCCAGGTCTTTGAAGTTACTGAGATAAGGATCGAAGAAAGGATCGTGTATGAGCTTTACCGGCTGAACACACCGCCCGTGAAGCGGTAATCATGAACATCACGCGACGAGTCTTGATATGGCACAGAACCCTCACCCCTCAAACAATTTAGAAACCGCCCACGTCCTGTTCATGGACGTTGTTGGATTCTCGACACACCCCACCTACGAACAACGTCAACTCATCGGGCGGTTGAAAGAGGTGGTCAGTAACACTGCTGACTACCTCCGCTACGAGGACAGCCCCCACCTCATCCGCCGCTCCACCGGCGACGGGATGGCGCTGGCGTTCTTCGGGGACGCGGAGGCTCCGGCCCGGTGCGCCCTGGAGGTTTGCCGCGCCCTCAAAAGCCACCCGGAGATCAAACTTCGCATGGGGATTCACACCGGGCCGGTCATGCGCAACGTTAGCGTTGACGGCAACGAGGATGCGACCGGGCCGGGTATGAACATGGCGCAGCGGGTCATGGATTGCGGCGAGGACGGACACATTCTCGTCTCGCGCGAGGCCACGGCCTTACTCAGCGAGTTGCCGGGTTGGAAGGAACTCCTGCACGATCTGGGGGAGGCCGTAGTCAAACACGGCGTGCGTCTCCACCTGTTCAACCTTTACGGCGACGATTTCGGCAACAAAAGCTTGCCACCGAAGCTGCGCGAGTTGGCAGGGACCGTCCTTGAGGATGGCTGGAGCGAACCTGCGATCATCGCAGGGCCGCCGGCAGGCGTGAACCCCGCCGCGGCCCCTTACGCCGGGCCGCAGCCATTCACGCCCGCGATGACGGACAGGTTCTTCGGCCGCCGGCAGGATATCGTAGAGATGCTGAGGCTCCTCCGCGAGTCCCGGCTCGTCGTGGTGTACGCGACCTCGGGTGCCGGCAAGAGTTCACTTTTGAACACGCGCATCCGTCAGAGTCTTGACCGCCAAAGGTTCGAGGTCTTGATCGACGCGCGCGTGGGCGGGACGCTGCCGGAAGAAATGGACACCTCTGAAATCCGTAACATCTTCACGTACTCCGCCATCTACAGTCTCAGCCAGCAAGCCCGCCCCAGTCCGCTTTGCCGCCTCGATGATTATCTGCGAACGCTCCCCCGCGAGCCGGAAACGCAAGGCCGCGTGTTAATTCTTGATCAGTTCGAAGAGATGTTCACGCAATACCCCATGCGCCATGAGGACAGAGCGGGCTTCTTCAAGGACCTGATCGCGGCGATGAATGACGACCCGACGCTGCGCGTCATCCTCGCCATGCGCAAGGAATACCTATCGGATATCAAACAGCTCGCCGAGCAACTGCCGGACGCCCCGCCGATGCAGGAGTTCCGTCTCGACTGCATGGGGCGGGTGCAGGCGCTGGAAGCAATCACGGCACCGATTGCCAGATACGCCGTCTTCGCCGAGGGCGTCGCGGAAGAGATAGTCGATCAGTTGAACACAATCAGGGTACCCGGCAAGGACGGCCAGCTCGTGTCGAAGCGCGGGGAGTTCATTGAGATGGTTCATCTGCAAATCGTCTGCGAGCGGCTGTGGAGCAGCCTGCCGGAGGGCGTCACGCAGATTAAAATGGAACACCTTGAACGGGCCGCCGGCGAGGGCAAGACGTTCAAGGAGTTCGTCGTCAACGCGCTGGACATGTTCTACGACTCGACCGTCGAAAAGGTCGCCAGTAGTTCCGAGACTCGTGACCACGGCGGGTACTCGGCCGGCCTGATCCGCCTGGGGTGCATTAAGTTCGTCACTCCCGCGTTGACCCGGACGATGGTACGCCACGCGAATGGGCGGGTCGGACGACTGCCGGACTGGATCGTGAAACAGTTGGTGAAATATCACCTGCTGCGTGCCGAGCAGCGCGGCGGTGAGTTGTGGTATGAGCTGGCCCATGATCGCCTTGCCGAGCCCGTGGGCCGATGGATGGATCCCAAGGTCAACTCGCTGCTCCACACCGCCGACCTGCTGGAGAAGGTGCTCGGCAAGGCGCTCGAAGAGAACGGCGACACCCTGAACGGCTACTTCGCCAAACATCACGACCTTCTCGCGCAGTGCCAACCGTTCCGCCGCCGGGTGGGCCTCTTTGAGGATGAGGCCGAGTTTGTTTTCCGCGCCAGCCTCGTTAACGATGAGCTAAAACAGATGTACAGGTGGTCGCAGAGGCTTCGCAAAGACTACCCGCAGGTGCGTCTGAAGGTGTTGAGCGACGCGCTGAGTGCGGGGCCGGCGGAAGTCCGCCGACACGCGGCTGTACTGCTCGGGCTGAAACGCGACCAAGACGTCGCAGATGATTTGGCGGCGATGCTGACGCGGCTAGCGCAGTCGGACGATGATTCCGACGTGCGGCGAGCCGCGGCCGTCACCTTGGCCCAACTGGACAGACGGAAGGTCTACGACGACCTCGTCGCGGGTCTTCGCCACTCGGCGACCCGCGCCGGGGCCGAGGACGCGTTGTCGCAGATCCGCGTCGCCGCCGACCAGCGCGTGAACGCGCCGGTCTTTGAAGACCGCTTCAGCAGGCTAGGATGGGCACACCGCTGGAGGATTCGCCGGCGGGGGTGGTGGCAACGCCTACGGGAAGAGTTGCCGGCGTTGCTGTTTATCGTCATTCCGGCGGCGCTCTTCGCGGCCGTCTCGGCGGCGGCGTTTAAATTGCTGCCGGGTTACTACCGTTGGGCGCTCACGCAGGGGACGCCGAGCGCGGGGATGGGTGCCTTCCAGGGCGCGACCGCCGGTGTAATCTGGGCTGGCTTCATCGTGTTCGGGCTGACCGTCTATAACGTCGCCTTCGGGCGCGAGTATGTCCGGAAGTCCTACCTACGCCCGTTTGCCGCCATCGTAACCGGCGCGGTGTGCGGCTTCGTGAGCAGCATGTTGATCATCTGGGTGGTCATTGGCGTGTTCGAGATGCAGTCGCTCGTAGAAATAGGATGGGTCTCACGCAAGGATGTGAGACGGTTCTCCCTGGAGTTCTGGCACTATCTGTTTATCGAGACCCGCTACGGGTGGCCCTACCTCATCACCGGCACTGGCCTCGGCGTCGGCATGGCTCTGACTACAAACGGGCTGCTCGCGTCCGGGCGGTGGCTCGCGTTCCTGAAGAAGCAGAATCAACTGACGGGGTTCAAGCAGACTGGTATCCTTCTCCGCGGCATTAAGCGCATCCTCGTGCGCCATGCCTGGCCGCTTCCGGTCGTGCTGCTGCTCGCGGGCCTGCTAGCGTACTCCGTACCCGAAGTAGAAACGTGCGCCGAAAACCATAGGCCGGCGCACTCCGTGCCCGAAGTAGGAACAGGTGCCAAAAACCTTAGGCCGTGTAAGAGTCATCTCGCCGAAGGACTCATCGGCGATTGCCTCACCCAAATGATCGGGGCGTTTTTCGGGATCGTCGGGATGGGATTTGGCATCGTGATCGTCACGTGGGGCGTCCGCCTGGAGCCGCGCGTCACGTGGGGCCTCCATCTGAAGCGGAGGAACAAATGACTGTCTCCCTTTCCGCCGATTCGTCAGGCACACGCGACCTGCTGCACGGCGTCAACCCGGACGCCGCAATCGCGTCTCTTAAAGAGCGGAGCGAGCGTTGGCGGGCCGGCAACCGCGAACCGGACGGCCGCAAGCTGGGACTCGTCATCGAAGGGGGCGCCATGCGCGCCGTCTGTTCCGCCGGCGGCGCGGTGGCGCTGGCGCACCTCGGCTTCACCGACCTGTTCGACGAGGTCTACGCCACGTCGGCCGGTGCCATGAACGCCAGTTATTTTCTTTCCAACCAGCCGCTCCTCGGCATCAGCGTTTACTTCGACAGCTGCACCACGCGCTCCTTCCTGAACCCGTTGCGAGTCTGGAAGGTGATTGACGTTGACTACCTGTTCGAGCAGGTGGTTTCCGTCGATAAGCCACTCGACGTTGAGAAGATACTCTCGTCGCGGACGCGGCTCTTTGTCGCGGTGATAGACAAGCGCACCGGCGCCGGCACGGTGATAGATACGAAGGCTACGAACGCGCCGCTTTTGTCTGTCCTCAAAGCGGCGACGGCCCTGCCCGTGCTTTACAACCGCGCCATTGATATAGACGGGACGCCCTTCATGGACGGAGGGCTGGCAATCCCGTTTCCCATCGAGCAAGCACTGGCGAACGGCTGTACCGACGTGCTGACGCTTCTGACCCGTCCCGCCGGCCATCTCGAAGATGCCGCCGGATGGGCGAGCCGGAGGATGTTCGATCTCATTTGCGCACGCGGCAATGTAGGCTTGAATCAAGTATACGCGCTCGGCCATGAGCAGTCCCGGCGTGCTCGTGATCTGGCATTGGGCCGGGTCGCAACACCGCCGGGCGTAAACATCGCCACGGTTTGCACAGACGAACCTGAGATCATCCAGCGCACCACCGTCAACCGCGCCCTCCTTCACAGCGCCGCCGTTAGCTATGGTCGTAAGACGCTACGTGTTTTCGGCGCGGACGCGGAACCATGGAACATCCCTCTATCGTTGGATGCACTACGGCGAGCATGACCCGGTCAGGGATCTTTTCGCCCTCGATGCGCCTCTTTTATTAAGCTTTAAATATGCTTTTGCACAGACAAGTTTTATGCTTCTTAGATGATCTTCAACCCAATCTCTTTCTTCATGCCGAGCTTCAGTAGCTTGTATGTTTAACCTGACTTTTATCCTTTAGGGAAGGACTTTATTGTTCGCTAAATTCTCTGCCCCAGCAGCAAATCAGCATTTAGGGAAGAACTTTATTTCCGAATGAACATTGATGCATAGTCGAAAATAAAGGACTTACGCCCTCTTTAGGGAAGAACTTTATTGTTCGTGAACAGACGTACATAATGCCGGTTCTCAGACCTGCTTCTGTCCGGGGCCATAGTTCTAAGGTAACTTTTCAATGAGTTATATTTAAAACGAGCACGATGTCAGGACAGCCATAAGTAATAAGCTATTGAAGAGAGGCCAACATGACGGATAGACTGGACAAAGCTGATTGGGAACTACTCCTCGAGAGGATTGTAAATGGAAAATGCACGCCCTTCCTCGGAGCTGGTGCCTGCTATGGGGTGCTACCTGTAGCCTCGAAGATTGCCGAAAGTTGGGCGGCAGAAGAGGATTTTCCATTTGACGATTGTGGGGATTTGGCAAAAGTTGCACAGTTCCTCGCAGTTAAGTATGACCCAAGCTACCCTAAAGATAAACTGATAAAACAATTCAGGAACGTTGCCCCACCAGACTTCAGTAACCCATATGAACCTCATGCTCTCCTGGCATCCCTACCGCTGCCCGTCTATATAACTACGAATTATGATGATTTTATGTATCAAGCTTTGAAGCGTTCTGAGTACTCACCTGGTTACAAGAAAGTCCCCGTACAGGAAATATGTAGATGGAATCGCTATGTAAAAAACAATCTTAGGGGTAAGAATTCCGTTCTGGAGCAATCTCCTTATTCAGACATCAACGAGCAAAGACCAATCGTCTACCACCTACATGGTTCTCTTGAGATGGCCGAGTCGATGGTACTGACCGAAGATGACTATTTAGACTTTCTGATGAACATATCTGAGGATGAAAACCTGCTACCCCCAAGAATACAGCAAGCTATGGCTGGCACCTCCCTTCTTTTCATAGGTTATAGATTAAGTGATTGGAATTTTCGAGTGCTGTTCCGAAATGTTGTCCGCTATATGGAGCGAAGCATCATTAAGCGACATATTTCCGTTCAACTCGTCCCGGTCAGGAGTGACGCTTCTAAAGAGCAGAGGCAAAGAGTGCAGGAATATCTTCACCGTTACTTCGGGGACCTGAAAATAAAGGTTTACTGGGGTCCAGCAGAAGAATTTACGAAGGAGTTGAGAGATCGGTGGGAAGAGTATAAAAGGAGGTAAAGTTTGACATGGACGTAGATTTTCACCCATACGTTGGACCACGTCCTTTTGAACATAAAGATCGAAATCTCTTCTTCGGGCGAAACCGTGAGACGAGCGAGATCATGTCTCGCGTCATCGCCCATCCTATAGTCCTCCTATACTCCCAATCCGGAGCTGGTAAGACATCTCTTCTAAACGCCAAACTCATTCCGATGTTGCAGAAGGAGGGGTTCGAGACTATCGGGCCGACTCGCGTGCGGGGCGAATTGCTGCGAAGTGTTGCGCCTGAAAACATAACGAACATCTATGTCTTCAATGCACTCTCAAATTTGGCAGGGGAGCGGGCGGATTTACAGCTACTTGCAGAGACAACTATTACAAGCTACTTAAAGGATCATCGGAAAAACCCTGACTCTCCCTGCGTATTGATTTTTGATCAATTTGAAGAGTTATTTAATTATCATCAGGGACGCTGGAATGATAGGCGTAATTTATTTGAGCAGCTTAGTGACGCGTTGTCGGCAGATAGTCTAATGCGCGTTATTTTTGTCATGCGCGAGGAATACATTGCCGAACTTGATCCCTACGCGCAGATGCTACCTGAAAGGTTGAGGACCAGGTTTCGGCTGGAACGTTTGAGCGAAAGTGCCGCTCTAGAAGCTATAAAAATGCCTCTCAGGGGTACTAACTACTCCTTCGCCAGCGGGGTGGCTCAGCAACTTGTCACTAATTTAAGGAAGTTTCAGATTGAAACGACCGCGGGTGCGAAAGAGGCTATAGGGGAATTTGTCGAGCCCGTACAACTCCAAGTCGTGTGCCAAACTCTCTGGCAGAGGTGCCAGGCGGCGTGGCGGGATCAGCCTTCTGGTGAAAGAGTAATTACTTCGAATCACCTCGAAGCTTTCGGAGACGTGAACGAAGCTCTGACGGTTTTTTATGAAAGGGCTATTCATAAAATTGTACAGTCGGCGGTAGTAAATGAAGAAAGACAAGCTACCAGTATCAAGGAGGGAGAACTTCGGAGGTGGTTTGAACATGCGCTTATTACTCCATCGGGGACAAGAGGAACAGTCTATGGAGGTGGCGAAGATGTAGGCGGCATTCCTGTTGAAGTTGTTAAGCAGCTTGAGAATGAGCATCTGATAGTGGGAGTCGAGCGGGGTGGCGCACGCTGGTACGAATTGACGCATGATCGCCTTATCGAACCTATTAAAGGTTCAAATGAAAAATGGTTCCTCCAACGCCTGGCAGGGGCGGAACAGCTAGCCAAACTGTTAGAACTCAGGGCAGCGAAATGGGTCCGTAGTGGGAGGGACCCGATTGAACTGCTTCGTGAAGGCGAGCTAGCGGAAGCAATTCGGTGGCTTAACAGCCCGCAAGCAGCCGATGTCGGCTACAGTGAGTTTGTAATTGCGCTGGTGCATGCCAGCCGAGCGGCCGCAGAGGAGGCCGCACGAGAGAGGGAGCAGGCGTTAGCGGTTGAAAGGCAGCGACGCGCGGAGGCCGAACAGCGGGCTACGTTTGAACGCGAGCGGGCAGAAGATCGCCAGCGCATGGTCGAGGAACAGACCAAAGCCGCAAAACGACTTAGATGGGTGGCGGCAGCACTCGGGATAATGTTTCTGCTCGCGGTCGGGGCAACAATACTGGCGTTAAATAAGCGGTCTGAAGCCGAGGCGAACGCTCAGAAAGCGTCTGCGGCTCGAACTGAAGCCGAGGCGAACGCTCAGAGAGCGATTGCGGCTCAAACAACGGCGGAAGAGTTGCGCCGAAAGGCTGAAGCGGACGCACGAGCACTCAAAGAAGCAAAAGAGCTGGCCCAAAAGGAGGCCGAGAACGCCGAAAAGGCCCGCAGGAAGGCCGAAGAGCAAACTGAGGTAGCCCGCACCAACGTAGCAACGGCTCTCAGGTCGGAGGCCGCGTTAAAGAAATCCGAGGCGAAGAGGAGAGAGATGGAGAGCATCATGGACAGTATTGCGAAACGCAGTAGTGTACTTAGAAGGGATGAAATTCTCCACCAACCTTTTGTAATCCCTAAAAAAACCCTTTATCAAGACACTAAAAAAACACCTCGTAATTGATGTACTCAAGACAGAACTTTATGCTCATTCGCCTCCCTGCCTGAACTTCGCCGCGCCCCTCACAGGCGGAGCGCGTCGTCGTCATAATACTTGTCGCAGAAGCCCGCGGACCGCTCGTAGTCGTACCTAGCCAATTGGTGCCTCCCGAGGAGGAAGTTGGCGAAGCCCATGTAGAAGAAGTCTTCCGCCTTGAGGTCGGCATGGGGGAAGTGGCCCGGGTCGAGGGCCTTCGCGCACGCGTCACGCATCCTGGCCTCGTCGCGCCTGCCCCCGCGGGCGTTCAGGATGCGCGCATACTCGACAAGGTACTGTCTCGTCCAGCGGTCCGGGCGGCAAAGCTTGTCCTCGTAGACGCCGAGGCACTCCTCGACATAACCAGCGTCCAGGTATGAGTAAGCGAGATGGTGGTAGAGGTTAGTGCCGGGGTTGGGCGTAAGGTCCGGGTCGTCGAGGCGCGCGGCGGCGGCGGCCAGGACTTCGACGGCCTCGTCATCGCGGCCGCACTGGCCTAGCGCCTGCGCGAGGTAGATGGCGGAAGCGTCGTCGAGGAGGTGGCGACCGACACCCTCGAAGACCCTGGCGGCCGCGCGGAACTGCCCCTTCTTGTAATGGACGAGCCCCCGGACCTTCGCGATTTTGAGACGATCCTCCGCTGGGAGGGGCAGCGAGTCGAACTGCTCCAGTAACTCCTCGCCCAGAAGCTGGTGGTCGGTTTGGAGGAGGGTGCCCAGAAGATTGAAGCCGATGTCCCTGTCGTCCGGGATGAGGGCGAGTGCCTGCTTAAAGGCGTCCAGCGCTTGGGCGTACTGCTGCCGGAGGAAGTGGGCATGCCCGAGCCCTGCGAACGCCAGCCCGGAGAAGGGCCGACGCCCTTGCGGTGCCTGCCCGGTCACCTGCATGAATGTTTGCGCGGCCTCGGCAAACATTCCCAACTGTAGCTCGCACACGCCCCTGATGATGAAAGGGTACTGTAGTTGCGCGTCCGGGTTCAGGAAGGCGCTTAGGTTCAGGAATGTCGAGATTAGCTCCCGGGCCTCGGCCCACCGGCCGCCCACCACCTTCTCCGCGCACCTGTTCATGAGCCGCATGAGCCGGATGAAGTTGGAGTTGGTGAGGCTGAGCGACTCGGTCTCCTCCAGAAACCTCTGGGCGAAGAAGACGCGCGTATCACGCAGGAACGGGGGTACGTAAGATACCTTTATGTATTCGCAGACCTTTTGGACCGCCTCCTCGTGGCGGTCTTCGTTCGTCGTGTCGAGCCTGACGTGCAGGAGGGGTTCGAGCCGCGCGTAAGCCCCGGCCCACTGCGCGGGCGGGTTGTTGACGAGGAGGATCGGGAGGACGCGCTGCGCCCCCAGCATCCCGATGTCGATAGCGTGCTGCACCTCGAACCGGGTGTAGCGCCCGGCGCGCTCGTCGGTGCTGTTGGCGCTGACGACGGCGATGAAGTACTCGCAGGCTTCGATCTTCTCGGCGAGCGCGGCGTCCACGCGCCGGCTTAGTGGCAGCCCCTGGCCGTCATCCGAGTAGTCCCAGGCGCCCGCCCCTTGAAGCTCCAGCGACAAAAACAGCTTCCGCACTTCCTGCTGATCCAGCGTCGAGAAGCTTATGAACAACCCGTGCCTGCCAGACATATGACTACTCCGGCGAGCGCCCGCCGGCCTACCTCCCCGGCCTCAGGACGGTCGGGGTAGTGACGCGGGGCGGGGGCGCGGGGGCCCGGTTAATCTGGGCCATGAACGCGCGCCACCGGACAGGGTGGTTGGCCTTAACGTAGCGGAAAAAGGCCCCGTACCGCATCACGGCCACGCCGGCGTCCCAGACCGCGGGGTTGATGGCCCTCAGGCGCCGCGTCTCGGCGGAGACCTGCCGGCTCAGCTCCCGCATCTCCGTCACCGAGCTAACGTCCATGAGAAGGCGCAGCGTGACGAGTTGTTCGATGAGCGAGTCCGCGGAGGCGGTCTGCAATAAGGCTCGCCGGGCGGGTTCACCCTGCCTCCTCAGCATTTGAATGAGGTCCCGCTGGTTGATGACCTCCAGGACTTCGCTGAGGTTGAAGTCGCGCTCGAAGCGGCGTGCCTGGCTCAGGATGTCCTGGGTGAGCCACGCCCGCGCGTCGAAGCCGGCGGGGTTGCGCTGCCTGGCGGCGGCCATGTCGGTAAGGATTCCGTCGGCCACCTTCCGCACGATCTCATCCTCGTTGCCGGCGTGCGAGTCGCCCTGCCAGAAATAGTACGAAGGCTCCCCGCTCAGATTGAGGGTGCCGCCCTGAAAGTTGAAGTGAATCTCCCGGTTGTAGTCGCTGACGACGTAAGAGTTGTAGCGGTCGCCCGCAGCGCCGCTGAGCGTGTCGAAGAAACGCTGGAAGTTGAGGAGGCCCGACCGGTTGACCTGGGTGTTGGGGGGCGTCTCCCCGCCGCCCAGGAGGTAGCGCCCGTTATTCTTAACGAGATCGTAGGAGTACGGGTCGATGATAAGCATGTCGAGCTGGAAGAGGCGCAGGCCCAGCAGCGTGTCTACGAAGGCGGGGTGGTAATTAAGCACACGCCCGCCTTGCGCGCGCACCCGCCGCTCTTCGGCCGAATCGGTGAGCTTGCCGAAGAGGGTGAAGCAAGAGAAGTATTTGCTGTCAGCGAACTTAGCGATGGGAATCAACTGCCAGTCGTGGATAGTGGCCGTGACACTTTGCCCATCAACGGCGAGCGCCAGCCGCTGGCCGTCGGGTAACTCGGGCCGATAGCTGAGCCCGATGGTGCCAGCCCTCACGCCGCGGGCGGGCGCCGCCACGCTGTCGAAAGCGACGCCACCGATGCGCGTGAGGAACGCCTGCCTCCGGAGCCCGACCCGGAGGCGAGTCGGATTTCTCAGCGTGGGGGCGGGCGTGCTGACTAGGCGGTGGGGGCCTAACTCAAGCTGGGCCAGCGCGCCTGTCCAACCTGATAGAACGAGGACGATGCACAGAACGTAGCGTATGAGTGAGGATGTCATGCCTATCTCCTTTGTTAACTCCGATCAGTTATTGGGGGATGCGGGAGGTCGGGCTCGCCGCGGCGGGAAAACGAGTATATAGATAAGGCGTTCAAGCCAAATCGAATTTCTGCGGGAAGCTTACAGGTGTTCGTGAGCGATTTTCAGTACGCGATTGTGGTCGGCAGAAGCAAGCTCACGAGGGTAAGGCCCAAGAAAGAGCGCCAACTAGCCGCATAATGTATTGGCACGTAAGGTGAATGTCAATAATAATTTTGAAATTTTATCGGAGTGCTGTATCGCCTATCCTTACGTAAGCGGACATCCCTTTTTTGGATTTATCATCGCTCTTATATCTTCCGTAATTGCCAGGTTTGTGAGCGTTCGGGGAAGAACTTTATTGTTCGTGAACAACTGGTGTTGGCGGAAAACAATGTTCTCGGGCGTAGAAATAATGTCCGGCACTGGGGTGTGCGCGTCGTAGTTGCGCGGCGTGCTGTCGCAGACGCGCTCGCCTATCAGGATTATCGCGGCTGTACGCCACGTTGCATAAAGGTGGTTCCCCAGCGGCGCCAAAGATAGGGACGTGATCCCGAGCGCCGCCGCCGCGACACACCCGGTTTTGCCACTAACATCTTGTTCCACAATCACCTCCGCTTCGGCAACTGTATTACCTGAGAGGATGGAAGGTTCCGTATCACGCAGGTCAACGAAAAAGTAATGGCCGGCACGTCGGCCACTTCTCTTCGCCTTCACAACGATTCATCCGGACTTCGACGGCGCGAGCGCGCCCTGCCGCGCATGTCGCATCTTTCAAATGCTCTTCAATGATTCGCGCTGCCCCGCTCTACCTTCGTTGATGGCTGCGCCTGACGCAATTAACTCCGCCGTCGCCTTTGCGACATTCACCTCAGGCGTGCGCGCCGGGATGCCTATTCGTACAAAAACCACGGCGCCTCGCCTTCGCAGGGCATATCTTCGTGTAGGCCCTCTCGAAGCGGCGCGAGCTGCCCCGTGAATTCGTAGCGGAGCATCAGTTTTTCGTACTCAAGCTCCTCATGCGACATCTCGTCTTTTTCATGTTCGAGTCCTGTGCCTTTCATCCCTCTTGCCTCCTTTGTCCGGTACAGACGTAGGAGGCCACACGGGGGCACACTTTTTCTACCGGGATTGAAATTTTCGATTACGATTGAAGGTTGAAATTTCTCATCCGGATTGAAATTTCTCGTCGAGACGGCGACGCGGGGCGAGGCGGTGCGTGGGAACGTAGCTCACGTTTCTTCGCCGCCGGCAGGGCACGCTAAAAAGGTGGCGTCTTCGAGGTCACCTATACTGATTCCGAGCCTGCTTTTGACCCGCTTGCAGAGCGTGCTGAGATTAAAGCCGAGCGATTCGGCGATCTGTTTTTCATATATCCTTCTCGGTATTTCCCTCAGCTGGCCCTCTATGCTCGCGCGCTCTTTCTTACTTTTAGCGTTTTCGAGCGCCGTAATCAGTCGCCTCTCTCTCCTCTTCAACTCTTCCTTCTTGATGGCATACTGTTCGAGGAATACGAGCAGATGAATATCATTAAACCAGCGAGGAATCGTTAGCCCCACCTGCTCCTTGAAGTCTTTCACCAACTTGCTTTCTCTCACGCCGAGCTCGCGTGCGATTGCCAGGGTGGTGAACCGGGTTTTATCAAACCTCCGGGCCTTCAGTTGCGCGTCTATTTCGGAGTAGATGTAGTCAATCGTGCGTCTCACGTTACGGCTGAGTTCTTTGCTCAGTCTGACCGACGGCGAGAGGTTTTTCCCGGTGGCCGCCCCTATCCTGACAATCAATTCATCACACGCCTCCTTAGCCTTATCGCAATCGAACCTCGAGTAATCTCGAATCGCCTGTTCGAGCTGTAACGGCGGTAACTCATATACCCTTCTTTTGCCCCCGTTCAGATACAGGGCGGAGATATTCCTGCCTTCCTCGGTTTCCGGCACGAGGTAAATCAGAAACACCTCTTCCCTCTTGCAGATCGCGGTGTGCTTGACCCCGGAGTTGATTATCACTGCCGAGTACCGCTTCCACTTGGATCGTGACCCGACGCTCAGCTCAAAATCTCCGCCTAAAGCGACGCAGATTTTGATGGCGTGTACGGATTGGTCTTGCGAGGTTCCGGCTTCCCCGAGGAAGAGTGCCCTCCGGCGCCAGATAAACACCAAACCATCCCATTCCGACGAGTTAGGCATTGGCTGACTCCCCCTTTGAACTAAACCCGAGTTCGAGCGCCGCCGGCACCGCAGCTCGCGGCGCCGGGCGCCGGGGGGGGAAAGGCGGCGGAGCGCGTCCCCGGACGGTCGGCGGAACTCTCGTTGCGGCCTCCCACCGGTCGGGGGAGGAGGCCGATTAAGGCTGGCGCAGCGAAGACTGACAATAACCGATGAGCGACTTCAGCGAGCCGATGTAATTCTCCGCCAGCATCCCGACCGAGTACCTCACCATCAAGTTCGAGCTCTTCCAACGCCCCTCGGACCTGCGACGGCGCGACCTTTTAGTGGGGTGGGTGTCTTCGTTCCGCGGAGAGGTGGGCGGCTTTTACGAGCACGGCTTCGAGGTCGAACGCCTCGGCCGTGCGTTTGACCTCCTCGTTGAGCGCCGCGAGGCTCTTCTTCTTTTCCGCCATGAAGCCGCCCTCCCCGGCGAAGTATTGTTCTACGGCCCGCTTGAAGTCGCCGACGAAGGTTTCGTTCTCGCCCGGCCCGGGCAGGTAGACCGCCGCCCCGAGTTCCGCCAGACGCATCCCCACGTCGTCGCGGTCGTGGCATTGGGTGCCGACTATGATGCTCGGCACTTCGTGGATGAGGGGGTACTGGTAGGTTCCGCTGCCGCAGTGATGAACCATCAGGTCAATGTTGGAGCAGACGAAGTGCATCGGCAGGTAGGGCGCGTAGAAGAACAGCTCGCGTTGCACGGTGGTCAGATCGTCCAGCCTGATGCTCGACACCACGGCCGCGTCGTTGCCGAGTAAAAACTTCAGACAGTCGTACATTTCGCGCGTGGGCTGCGCGACCGTGCCGAACGTCACATAGAGGCGCCGACGCCTCCGGTTGCGGTCGAAAAACTTCTGTAGCGGGGCGAAGTTTTTAGAGTCGCCGGGGTTGACGCCCGCCCAGCGCCCGCCGCCGCCGAGCCGGTCAATCAGGAAATCGTCCATCAGCAGCGGGCCGGAGAAACAGTAGGTGGGGTCGTCTTGCAGCGGCGGCGGCAGCACTTCGATTGAGGGGAGGCCGGGCACGATCTTGCACTCGGCCCGGAACAGGTCGGAGAAGGCTTTGGGCTCGGGAAGGCCGAGGTGTGCGAGGCCGGCCCACTTTCGCCTCAAGTCCTCGGCCGAGATTTCCATGCTGTGCCCGTGCTTCTCGTTCCTCGGGGCGCCGCCGGGGAACATGCCCGTGCGCTGAATGGCGACGCGCGGCGTGCCCGTGAGGAGCGTCGCCGCGCCGGTCGTCATGCCGGCGTCGTCTACGACCACGTCCGGCCCGAACCTCTTGTAGGCGGGAACCTCGCTCCTGAACCCGACGTGGTCGATGTCCAGCACGTTAACGCCGCCCTGTCTCAACACCTGTTGCTGCTTTCGCGGGACGAGGAACGCCGTCTCGGCCGACGTGTGTTTGAGCATTTTGTCGAGGGCCAGCAGGGGAAGCAGGTGCGCCGGCCCGCCCTCAAGCATGGGAACGAAAAGAACCTTCATGTCAGTTGCTCCCTGGTTTCAGTGAAGGGGTCAGGGCCGGTGCAGCGAAGACTGACAATAACCGATGAGCGACTTCAGCGAGCCGATGTAGTTCTCCGCCAGCATCTCGACGGTGGAGCGGCGGTGCAGGTTCTTACTGTAGCGCCATTCGAGCACCAGCCTTTCACCGTAGACGTTCGCGGCCACTTCAAAGACGAGGTGGCGGACGCAGCGCGGATGGCAGCTCGGGCCTTTCGACTCACGGGCGTCTACGATCAGGGCCGCCTCCGGCTGTTGCTGCGTCCACTTTTTCTGGAAGGTTTGCCCCTGAAAATTAAAGAACACCTGGGCTCTGGGAAGGGCCTGCATCTTCTTCATAATCTCGGCGTCGCCGCAGTGATACCGCAGCGAATCGAAGGCGAGCCTGCCTTCCTCCATCCGGTTCGCCTCTTCGCGCCGAATCTGTGCGTCGACGGCCGCTAAAATCTCGCCCGGCCCGTCCGCCCCCTCGATGTCGAGGACGAGGCGCGTCCCGCCCGCGATCCAACCGACCGTCCGCGACAGGTCTATGCCCTCGACCACCACCTCGCGCCCGTGCACGGCAAGGTCGATGACGTGCGCGGGCACGCCGGTCCAGCAGGCCAGAGTTTGCACGAGGGCGGCCATCGTCACGGTCTTCGCGCTGTAGAGTCTCGTCGCCTCCCTGAGAAGCGTGCCGGTCTCTTCGGCGCTCAAAATCGCCCCGACGGCGTCGGCCGATTCGTCGCTGTTGTCCGCGGGCTCGTGAGGGTGATCGAAGGGCAGCGGGGCTACCTTTTCCCACGGCAGAGAGAGCCAGTAGGCGCTGTCCTCGACGGGGTTCCGAGTCTTCGCGTAGGCGGCGCAACGTTCGATAAGCTCCTTGAAGGAGGTTGTTTTGGCCGGGAGCGAGACGGCCTCGCCGGCGGCGAGCTGCGTGTAGGCGGTGTGCAGGTCTTCGAGAAGTATCTGTAGCGAGACGATGTCGGCGGCGAGGTGATGAATGATGACCAGGAGGCGGCCGGGCCTGCCCGCCCCGAGGTCTAAGAAGACCACCCTGATGATCGGCCCCTCCGAGAGGTTGAGGCTCCCCTGATACCGGGCTGCCAGCGACTCGACGGCCGCCGGTTGTTCCCGCCCGGGAATACCGGACAGGTCGTGATAATGAAATGGAACGTCGTCCTCGTTCGGGGCGGCGACGAAGGAGCGCCGGCGCGAATCCTGTTCGACGAAGCGCAGGCGGAGGGCGTCGTGATGAAGCAGCAGGTGACTCACCACACGTTTGAGCAGGGCGGGGTCGATGGGTTGCCGCACCTCCAAGAGCGTGCTGACGTTCCAGTGGTGTGGGTCGGGGAAGTTCTGTTCAAAGAACCAATCCTGAATGAAGGGGACTTCGCCGGTGACGACGCCCTGCTCGGGGGTCGAGATGGTCTGGGGCGTGCCGGCTTTCGAGAGGCGCAGGATTAAGAGTTCGCGTTGTTCGGGCGATAACGTCTCAAGGACTTTCGTGAGATTGCTCATTCTTCCTCCCTGTCGAAGAAACACACGTCGGAGTCGTAGGAAGAAGGGTGAGGTTTTTTTTCTGCCAGCCCGCGGGGCAAATCGGGGATTGTCTTTCGGGGTCGGCGACCTCCCGAAACATTTTATTGCCTTTCCGGTTTCCTCTCTGAACGGCCGTGGAATTATTGGGTAGCCCTAATAATATTAGCGACGGGCGATTTAGGGAAGAACTTTGTTGTAGACAAACGGCGCGGCGCGGGGGGTGCCGGGCGCGGGCGTGCGACGATTGCGGGCCGTCAGGCGGCGAAGCGGCCGGGGCCGACTTCGCGGGCCTGCCCGAGCGAGACGAGCGTCTGTAGCAGCTCTTCGACGCGCTCGACGCGGGCGCGCACGAACCTCGCGGCGAGCTGTTTGGGCGTGACGACGCCGGGCCGGGCGGCGAGCGCCTGCCGGAGGGCGCGGGCCTGCTCGGGCAGCGTCCGGGGCCACTCCTGCCTCTTCTCTCCGGCGCGGGCGGGCGCGGCGGCCTCGAACTCGTCGCCGAAGGCGGCGGCGACGCCTTCGGCGGGCTTTTGATACTCGGGGCGGAGCCAGCGCACGAGCCCGCGGCGTTCCTCGACGGCGCGCTCGGCGTTGAGGCGCACGAGGCGTTCGAGAATCTCTTCGTCGGTGAGGGCGGCGGGCCAGCCGTAGGCGTCGGCGACGGCCGCGTCCAGCTCGTCGTGAAGCTGCCGGAGGACGGAGACGAGCCCCCGCTCGTGAGTGGCGCGCTCGCGCTCTGACAGCGGCTCGCCGGCGCGGAGCTTTTCCAGCACGTTGTACATCTCGGTGAGGGTCAGGCCGGGGTGCTCGGCCTGGCGCCGCTTCCGGTGCGCGTCGAGCTGTTCGCCCAACTCGCGCACGCGCGCCTTTTGCTGCTCGTCACAATCCGGAAACGGGAACGGGCTGAAAGTAGTTTTGCTGGTGTAGCGTGGGTCATTACCAACCCCTAACCGTCCTCCGGCGCTCAACGCCCAACACGCATGTATTCGGCTTGATAAAACTCCGAGCATGAAGGCGTCGTCACTAGTGATTGCGTATACCATTGCATCGGGCAATGTGTCATTATCGACAAAAATAAATGGACGATGTTTTGCCGTGTATGGTGTGGCTATGTAGCGTCTTAAGCCTGCTAAAGCTAAACGCATCGCTGGTCGGGGTTCAGCAAAAATCCACCACTTCTCACGGTACGCCGCGCGCTTATTCTCTCGCCTCTCGGGGTACACGCGGTTAAGAAGCCGTTGGTAGAGTGCCGGCCATTGCGTTCGAGCTTCCACCTCTGTCAAGCCGAAAAAGTCGATGATGTATTTTGGCTGGTGATGCTGCACGAGGTCACGCCCAATAATGTAATTGCGTATCACAGGGGGCAATTCATTCTTATCAAATCCCAGTTCCACTAATTCATCTATTTCGAGCTTAAACCCGTCGCCGGCCGGAACTACTCCCTGAAAACATATGCTTTGATTTGATTGCAGCGCCTCGATGCTCTGCGACTCAGGCGCACTCTTTAGAGAAGCGCTAATGAATCCAACCTTCTTCTGCTCAAGCACAACCCTCTCGCCATCTTCTTCAATGACACGCAACAGCGCCGCATCCTCTTTGTATTCGCCGCGCGCGGCTGCAACAGTCATGGCGACACGGACTGCTGCTCCGTCCGCAGCTTCAACCCACGGGTGATCCGGAATCGCAAAAACTATCCTAACGCTCTGCTTGCTGTTCAGATGCTCTTCAATCAGCCCTCTTGAATATGGCTGAACAATGCTGTTCGTTGTGATAAAGCCAAACCGCTTAGTAACTCCCTTTGCCACCGCTTCTGCCGCCTTGTGCCACCAGAACATTACATAATCGACGGTCTCCGGCACTTTGGCGTACGCGGCTCTTAATGTCTCGACATACTCATCACCGAGACTAAGACGGATGCGCCTTGCTCCAATGAAGGGCGGGTTGCCGACGACGAAGTCGGCCTCGGGCCAGTCGGCGGGGCGGGGGTTGAGGTAGCGGAGGACGGGCACGCGGGCCGTCTCGTCGGGCACGTCTTCGCCGGTGACGGGGTGCCGTTTGAAGGTGCGGCCGTCCCAGCGCGTGAGGGGGCGGCCCTCGTCGTCCGTCACCGCCTCGACGCCGTCGTGGGCCAGCACGGCGTCGCGCGTCTCGATGTTGCCGAAACGCTTGAGGACCGGCTCGGGTGGGGTCGCGTCGCCGCGCGTGCGGAAGTGCCACTGTAGGTAGCCGATCCAGAGGACGAGGTCGGCGATGGCCGCGGCGCGCGGGTTCTTCTCGACGCCGAGCAGTTGGCCGGGGTCAACGCTCAGCCCCGCGTCTTCGAGCAAACCCTGCCGCTCGCCGAACCCGTGCAGCGCGTCGAGCACCTCGCCTTCGAGCCGCTTCAGGTGTTCAAGCGTCACGTAGAGGAAGTTGCCGGTGCCGCAGGCCGGGTCGAGCACGCGCACGCGGCACAGCCGCCGGTGAAACTCCTTCACCGTCGCGGCCGCCTCCGCGTCGCGCCCGTCGTCGTGCAGCTTGACGGCCGCCACCAGCGTCGCCTCCCACTCCTCGCGCAGCGGCTCGATCACGGCCGGCATCACCAGCCGCTCGACGTAGGCGCGCGGCGTGTAGTGCGCGCCAAGCGTGTGACGCTCCCTCGGGTCGAGCGCCCGTTCGAGCAGCGTGCCGAAGATGGCCGGCTCCACGTCGCGCCAGTCGAGCCGGCCCGCCTCGGCCAGCAGCCCGAGCTGCTCCTCCGTCACGGGCAGCGCCTCGACGCTCTCGAACAGCCCGCCGTTGAACCGCGGCAGAGTCTCGCGCAGGATCGGCGAGAAGCCCCCGGCGTTCATCGTCTCCCACAGGCTCGAAACCATCGCCGGGAACTTGCCGGCGCTCCCGCCCAGGCTCTCGAGCAGGTCGGTCCAACCGCGCTCGGGGAGCAAGCGCATGTCCTCGGCGAAGGAGGTGAAGATGACGCGCATCAGGAAGTGTGCGACCCGCTCGGGCGCGTGGCCCGCCGCTTCGAGCGAGCGCGCCAGCGCCGCCAGCCGCTCGGCCATCTCGCGCGTGACCCGCGCGCTCTGCCGGCCGGGGTCGAGCGCCAGAGGGTCTTCCCAGACCAGCCGCAGCCGCTCCCTGACCTCCTCGCGCGCCAGGTCTTCGACGAGGACGCGGTGGCTGCGCGAGTCGGGGAACGGAACGTAGGTCTTGCCCGACCGGCTGAAGTCCGAGTAAAGCTCAATCGAGTAGCCCACGTCCGTCGTGACGACGAACGGCGGGTTCCCCTCCTCGGGCGGCAGCGCCCTGACGTACTGCTCGGCCTGCCCCCGCGCCTCGCGCATCGCCACGTCCCAGCCGCGCGAGCCGCGCACGGCCGCCCCGCGCCTCGCGCGGCGCGGCGCGCCCCCCGGCGCGCCCCCCGAGAGCGGCCCCGCCCCGCTCGCCCGCTCGCTGCCCTGCTTGGCTTCGAGCACGAAGCAGCCCCGCCGGTAGAGGTCTATTCGCCCGGTGCTGGTGCTGCCGTCGCCGTTGTGGAAGGTCACGGCGCGCTCGAAGACGTAGGCGTTGCGCTCGTCGTCGGCCTGCGCCGGCTCGGGCCGCGGCACCCCGAGAAGCTCGCACAGCTCCCCCAGGAAGAGCTGGTAGTTGGCCCGCTCGGCCGCCGCAGAGTTCTTCCAGCGCGCGACGAACCTCTCGACGGCTTCCTTGTCGGCGTGTGCGCTCATGAGGGTGTTTGGGTCTGCTCCGTCTGTCCCTGTCGGGCGCCGCCCGTTGCCGGCGGCGGCCCGAAACTCTCGCCCCGGCGGCCTTAGCTCAGGCGTCGCGGCGCTCGGCGCGTGCGTCGCGGTGGTCTATGCCGAGGGCCTTCATGCGCCGGTAGAGGTGGCTGCGGTCCATGCCGAGCAGCTCGGCCGCGCGGGTGACGTTGCCCTCGGCCTCGGAGAGCTTTCGGCGGATGAAGTCGCGCTGGTGTGCCTCGCTGGCGTCGCGGAAGGTGGAGAAGCGGCGCGGCTCGGCCGGCGGGGCCTCGCCGCCGAGCGGCGGCAGGTCCGAGGCCGCGACCCGCGCGCCCGTGTGCATGATGACGACGCGCTCGATTGTGTTGCGCAGCTCGCGGATGTTGCCCGGCCAGGGGTAGCGGCCGAGCGCCTCGACGGCCTCCGGGTCGAACCGCTTGGGCCGCTTCTTGTAGGCGCGCGAAAACCTCTCGTTGAAGTGCTCGACGAGCAGCGGCACGTCCTCGGCCCGCTCGCGCAGAGGGGGCAGCTCGAAGGGGATGACGTTGAGGCGGTAGAGGAGGTCTGCGCGGAACAGCCCGCGCTCGATCTCGACTTCGAGCCGCTTGTTGGTGGCGGCGATGACGCGCACGTCCACGCGCATCGGCGTCGTGCCGCCGACCGCCTCGAACCTCTGCTCTTCGAGCACGCGCAAAACCTTCGCCTGCATCCGCGGGCTCATGTCGCCAACCTCGTCGAGGAAGAGCGTGGCAGAGTCGGCCAGCTCGAACTTTCCGCGCTTGGGGTGCGTGGCGCCGGTGAAGGCGCCGCGCGCGTGGCCGAACAGCTCGCTCTCGATCAGCTCCTCGGGCACGGCCGAGCAGTTCAGCTCGACGAAGGGGGCCGCCGCGCGCAGCGAGCGGGCGTGGATGGCGCGGGCTACCAGCTCCTTGCCCGTCCCCGACTCGCCGTAGACGAGCACGCGGCCGTCCGTCGGGGCCACCAGCCCGATCTGCTTGCGCAAGGCACGCATGGCGACCGACTCGCCGACCATCACCCACTCGTCGCGCAGGTCGTCGCTCAGCGCGCGGTTGGAACGTTCGAGCTCGCGCTGCCGGAGCGCGTTGCGCACGGTCAGGATCGTCTTCTCGATGGAGAGCGGCTTCTCGATGAAGTCGAAGGCGCCGAGCTTGGTGGCGCGCACGGCCGTCTCGATGTTGGCGTGGCCCGAGATCATGACGACGGCCGCGTCGGAGCCGGCGTCGCGCAGCCGCGTCAGGGTCTCAAGGCCGTCTATGCCGGGCAGCCACACGTCGAGGAGCACGCACCCGAACGCCCGCCGCTCGGCCGCCCGCAGCCCGTCCTCGCCCGAGGCCGCGGCCTCCGCCTCGAAGCCCTCGTCTTCGAGCACGGCCCGCAGCGTCTCGCGGATGCCCCGCTCGTCGTCAACGATGAGAACCGAATCGGACATATGGAAGAAGATGCCGCGCCCTCAGGCGCTATCCGCCCTCGCCTCCGCCGCCCCGGCGCCTGTTTTTTCGTCCGCGGCCGGAAGCTCAATAATCATCCTCGCCCCCTTCGGGCGGTTCGACTCGGCGCGGATGCGCCCGCCGTGCTCGGCCATGATGCGGTGGACGATGGCGAGGCCGAGGCCGGTCCCGCGCCCGCGGGTCGAGAAGTAGGGCTGGAAGAGGCGCTTGAAGTCGGAGCGGGCGATGCCGTGGCCGGTGTCCGTGACCTCCGCGATGAGGAGGCCGCGGGCCGGGTCGTAGCCGGTGGCGACGGTGATGCGGCGTTCGACCTCAACATCGGCCAGCGCCTCGACCGAGTTGTCCACGAGGTTGACGAAGACGCGGCGCAGCTGCTCGTGGTCGAGCAGAGCGGGCGGCAGGCTGTGGCCGAGGCGCACGTCGAGGCGCACGTCCGTCAGCCGCTCGGCGTAGAGCGCGACGGCCTGCCTGACCACCTCGTTGAGGTCGCCCGGCTCAAGGCGCGCGTGCGGCAGGCGCGCGTAGCGCGTGAACTCGTCCACCATCCCCTTGAGGCCGGCCACCTCGCGCGCGATGGTCGCCGTGCATTCCTCGACGACGCGCGCCACACGCTCGGCCTCCGCACGGCTGCCGTTGCCGGGCGCGGCGGCGGGCGAGAGCGGCGGCGCGTCGCTGCCGGCGCCGCCGGCGTTGCCAGCATCGGGGCGGCGGAAGTGGCGCGCGATGCGCTCGGCCGAGAGCTGGATGGGGGTGAGCGGGTTCTTGATCTCGTGCGCGAGGCGCCGGGCCACCTCGCTCCAGGCCGCGGCGCGCTGCGCCGCGAGCAGCTCCGAGAGGTCTTCGACGACGAGGACGACGCCTCGCCCGCGCTCTTCCTCGCGCGGCGCGAGCGCCGTCGCGGTCAGGGCCACGGGAACGACGCCCTGCGCCGCCCCGTCAGTCCCCTCGCCCGATTCCTGCGCCGAGCCGCGCGCCAGTTCGAGCTGTTCGGCAGCCCGCCCGCGCCGGCGCGCGCGGCCGAGGATGTCTTCGAGGACGGCGTAGTCTTCGGCGCTGACGACCTCCGAGAGCGGCGTCTGCGGCGGGGGCGCCTGCGCCAGCCGCAGCATCGAGAGCGCGGCGGCGTTGATCGTGGTGACGCGGTTCCGCTCGTCGAGCGAGATGACGCCCGTGGCGGCCGTTTGCAGGACGGCCTCGATGTAGCCGCGCCGCTCTTCGAGCGCGAGGTTCTTCTCGCGCAGCTCGGCCGCGTTCTGTTCGAGGCGGCGGCGGTTCTCGGCCAGCTCGGCCGTCATCTCGTTGAAGGCCGAGGCGAGGACGGCCAGCTCGTCGTCGGCGACGGCCGTGACGCGGTGTTCGAGGTTGCCGGCGGCCACCTCGCGCGCCGCCTCGGAGAGTGCGCGGATGGGCTGCCCGATGCCGCGCGCGAGGTGGATGGCGCTCCACGTCGCCGCGAACAGGAGCATCAGCGTCAGCAGGCCGAGCGTCGAGAGCCCGAGCAGGCGGACCTTGCGCTGGTTGCGCCGGAAGTCCTCGAAGGTCTGCGCGCCGGCCGCGAGCTGCGCGAGGCTCTGCCCGCCGCGCGGCTCGCGGCCGACGAGGAGCAGGCGCCCGCCGGGCAAAGGCGCCGTCGCCACCCTCAGGTCTTGGCCGGCGGCATTCACGTTGAAGGCCGAAGGCGCAGCGGCGGCGTCCAGGTTCGCTCCCAGCTTGATCTCCCAGACGGGCATCTCGCCCTCGCGGTGCAGCGTTCGGTAACTCTGGTCGTAGACGTAGGCGAAGGAGAGGCCCGCCGCCTCTCTGTACCCGCGGAGGAATGAGTAGTCGGTCGGCTCGGCCCCGGCGGCGGCCGCGGCCAGGGCGACGGCACCGGCGTACTCGCCGAGCGACCGAAGCTCCTCCCTCGCCCGATCCTCCTCGGCCTGCTTGGCCTGCTGCGCCACGTCCTGCGGGAACGGGCTGAAATACTTCTCCAGAGTCCGGTTGAAGAACATGTAGGAGAAGAGGGCCATCGCGGTGATGGGCAGGAGGCTGACGGCGATGAAGTAGACGACGAGGCGCGTCTTTATTTTCGAGCCGAGCTGCCGCTCGCGCCGCTCGCGCCGGAGCTTGAGCAGGCTGCGGACGAAGATGAAGGTGAAGAGGAAGAAGGCGACGAAGTTGAGCGACGAGAGGGCGTAGATGAGGAGTGTGTCGCGCGCCGTCTCGGGCGTGAAAATCTCCCACAGCCCGAAGACCTGAAGGAGGACGAGGGCCGTCAGCAGCAGGAGCGTCAGCCCGCCGAAGAGCCAGGGCGCGGCGCGGCGGCGGGTCTTCGGTCGCTCTCGGGTCTCGGCGCTCAATTCGGGGGTGCTCATGGCCGGCACTGTTCGGGCGGCGAGTGTAGCACGCTGCGTGCGAGCAGCGCATCGCACGCCTGATGGCGGGGGCGCGACACCGAAGCGGCCCCGGCTCCGGCCGGCGCGAGTTCGGTTATAGTGTCGGCGCCGAAAAGGAACCCGACTAAGGAGCCGACTGATGCCGACCCCCGACCTCTTCCTCAACCGCCACGGCCGCCTGCGCGCCGGCTGGCGGCTGGCGCTCTTCGCCGCGCTCTTCGCTTTCACCTTCGTCGCGCTCCTGACGGCGCTGGCAATCGTCGCCAGCCTCTTCGTCTCGCGCGAGAGGTTCGAGCGGACGCTCGACGTGGGCGAGTGGGGATTCGTCGTGCAGTCTCTGGCGATGTTCGCGGCGGCCGCGCTGGTGGGCTGGGGCTGCGCGCGTTTTGTTGAGGATTTGCCGTGGCGCTCGCTGGGCTGGACCATGCACCGCGGGTGGCTGAGAGACCTGCTGCTCGGGCTGGCGATCAGCGCGGCCGCCATCGGACTCGTGGCCGTAACGGGGCTGGTCTTCGGCGGCTATCGCTTCGAGCCGAACTGGGGCACGGGCTGGGGCGCGATCTGGCGGACGCTGGCGGGCTCGGGGCTCGTCCTCCTGCTCGGCGCGGCGGCCGAGGAGATGCTGTTCCGCGGCTACCCCTTGCAGACCACGTTGCGGTCGTGGCCGCCGGCCGTCGCCCTCGTCCTGCCCTCAATCGTCTTCGCCTTCGTCCACCTCAGTAACCCGAACGTGAGCCCCTTCTTCACCTTCATCAACACCTTTCTGGCGGGCGTCTGGCTGGCCGCGGCCTACTGGCGCACGCGCAGCCTGTGGCTGGCGTTCGGGCTCCACTGGGGCTGGAACTGGACGATGGGGGCAGTGCTCGGCTCGCCCATCAGCGGCATCCGCGAGATCACGCCCGCGCCCGTCCTGCGCTTCGAGGACGCGGGGCCGGCCTGGCTCGGCGGCGGCGGTTACGGCTTCGAGGGCGGCGCGGCCTGCACGCTCGCCCTGCTGGCCCTGACCGCCTTCGTCTGGCGCACACGCCTGCTCGCGCCGGCGCCCGAACTGCGGCAATTCACAGACGGCGAGAACCCCGGCCCGGAGCGGGCCGCGCTCTACCCGCCGCGCGGCGGCGAAGCGGCCTGACGCGCCACGCGCCTAACGCTCGTCAAGAGGGGCGCCGAGACGGGCTCCGCGCCTAACGCTCGTCAATCGGCGTGTAGGGCACGTCGCGCGGGCCGACGTACTCGGCGCGGGGGCGGATGAGGCGGTTGTTCGAGTACTGTTCGAGGACGTGGCCGGTCCAGCCGGCGACGCGGCTGACGGCGAAGATGGGCGTGAAGAGGTCTAGCGGGATGCCCATCAGGTGGTAGACCGAGCCCGAGTAATAATCCACGTTCGGGTAGAGCCCCTTGGCGGCGAACATCTGGTCGCGCAGGACTTCGAGGATGGTGAACCAGCGCGTCTCGCCGCGCTCCTCGCCCACCTCGCGCGAGAACTTCCGCAGCCACGTCGAGCGCGGGTCTTCGGCCTTGTAGACGCGGTGGCCGAAGCCCATGATCTTCTTCTTCGAGGCCAAAGCGTCGGAGAGCCACTCGCCCGCGCGCTCCGGCTCGCCGATCTCCAACAGCATCTTCATGACGTTGGTGTTGGCCCCCCCGTGGAGCGGCCCCGAGAGCGCGGCGACGGCGCCCGTCACCGCGCCGTACATGTCGGCCAGCGTGCCGGCGATGACGCGCGAGGTGAAGGTCGAGGCGTTCAGCTCGTGGTCGGCGTGGAGGACGAGGCACACGTCGAAGATGCGCGCGTCGCGCTCCGAGGGCTCGCGCCCGTTGAGCATGTAGAGGAAGTTCGAGGCGATGCTCAGCCCGGCCTTCGGCGCGAGCGGCTCTTCGCCCTCGCGCAGCCGTGCGAAGGCCGCGACGAGGACGGGCAGTTGCGCCGTCAGCTTCGTGGCGGTGCGCAACGCACCCTCGCGCGAGAGGTCGCGGGCGCCCTCGTCGTAGAAGCCGAGTGCCGAAACGGCCGTCCTGAGCGCGTCCATCGGCTCCGCCCCGCGCGGGAAGCGTCGCAACAGGTCCAGCACCTCTTCGGGCACGGCCATGCCCTCCGAGAGCGCGCCGCGGAACTCTTCGAGCTCTGCGCGCCGCGGCAGGCTCCCGTGCCAGAGGAGGTAGACGGTCTCCTCGAAGTTCGAGTGCTCGGCCAGTTCGTGGATGTTAACGCCCTGGTAGATGAGGACGCCGTTGGTGCCGTCCACGTCGCCGATGGCCGACTCGGCGGCCACGACGCCTTCGAGACCGGCCGGTGACTTGGCAGCCGCCGCGGGCCTCTTCTCCTCTTTGTCAGACATGTCGCGCAGTCCTTGGGGTTTCGGAGTGGGAAGTCAGAAGATGGCCCGACGATAGCAGAGCCCGCGTGCGCGTGACAAGCCGCTCCCGCTCACTGTCAGCGCGCGGGCCTGACGACGACGCGGGCGCCGCGCCCGATGCCGAGCAGGCGCGACGCCGACCCGCGGTTGACGGAGATTTCCAGCAGCCCCGCGCTGCCCCAGATGACGAACGGCTCGGGGGCCGCGCCCTCGTCATCCGCGGCGCCGTCCGCGCCCTCTGCGTAGTAGCGGCGGAAGCCTGTGACCTCGCGCCCGCCGACGGCGAAGCGAGCCGCGCCCGCCTCGCCGCGCAGGTCCCGCGGTGAGATGTTGGTAACGCAGTTGCCGAAGCGGTCCACCTGGACGACTGCGGCTTCGAGCGTGCCGTCGCCGAGACGGCGCGGGCGCGCCCGAGCGAGGCGCACGAAGTCCGTCACCTCCGGGCCGAGGTCGCGCGGCGCGAGCCCCTTCGAGAGCGCGCCGGCCACGGGCGCGAACAGGTCGCGGCCGTGGAAGGTGGACGAGAGATGGGGCCGGAAGTGGCTGCGGTCGGTGATGTGGTAGACGCGAAACTCTCCGAGCCGCTCGTAGACCAGCCCGAAGAGTCCGTTGTCGGGACCGACGAACCTTTGCCCGCCCCCCTCGATTACCACGGCCCGGCGCCCGGACCCGACGCCCGGATCGACCACAGCGACGTGGACCGTGCCGGCCGGGAAGGTCTCGAACGCCGCGGCCAGCGTGAAGGCGCCGGCCTCCACGTCGTGCGCGGGAACTTCGTGCGTCAGGTCCAGGACCTGCGCCGCGGGGTTGACCGAGAGCACGGCGCCCTTCATCGCCCCGACGAAGTAGTCGGCCGTGCCGAAGTCTGTCAGCAGCGTGACGATCATAGTGTGTGTCAATGCATCAGATGCCGGATGTCGAACGTCAGACCTTAGTGCCGGCGGCCCGATGCTGGTTGATTGTTGTTGGAGCCGGAGACCGGCGGATCAAAGTATAAAGGCCCGGAGCCGGGCGCCGCGAGAACCTCTCGGCGGCTGACCTGACTCCGGGCCTCGTAGATTTTGGCAGACGTGTTCTGGACTCGCGGGCCGGCTTCAGCGGACGCGGCCGGTGGTGCGGATTTTTAGCTGCTGGCCGGGCTCGAAGCGAATCTCCCTGCCGCGCTGTGACATCACGCCGGCCGTGCCCGCGCCGGCCCCGATGATGGCGCCGATGCCTGCGCCCTTACCGCCGCCGGCGATGCCGCCGATGATGGCGCCGACGCCGGTGCTGGCGCCGACCTTAGCCACGTCGTCGCGGGTCGAATCCTTGCCGCGGATGCCGCCCTCCGGGTCCACTTCGAGCGCGGTCGCGTCGTCGAAGGCGACGACCTCGATTACCTGCGCCGAGAAGGCGCCCCACTCGCCGTTTGCCCCCCTGACCTGATCGAAGTTTAGTTGGAGCAGCGCGCGGCCGCGCGTCTTGCCGGGCCGCTGGACCTCTGTCAGGCGCCCGCCGACCATCACGCCCTCGAACTCGCGCGGCTCGACGACGCGCGCCTCGAAGCGGTCGCCGCGCTGGCTCACGTCGGTCGAGAGGCGGTTGACCAGTTCGACGGTCAGTACCGTGTCGGGCGGGACGGCGCCGGAGTCGTTGATGTTGGCCGACTCGTAGCGCGCGTCCGTCTCGTCGTCGTCCCGGCCGGCGCTCGCCGACTCGGCCGCGCGCCCGCCGCGGCCCGCGCCGTTGTCGCCCGAACGGCCCCCGCGCCCGACGCCGTTGCCGGCCACGTCGTCGGCGCCCGCGCCGCGGCGGGCCAAGCCGCCGGGCGGCAGATTCGAGTCGAAGGCGCGGCGAGCGTAGCCGGCCTCGTAGCCGACCTCGAAGCCCTGCCGGTAGCCGTCGCGGTAGTCTTCGCGCGGGCCGTGGGCGGCGACGTGGCCGCGGTCGGCCTCGACGTAATCGGCCTTCGAGCGGTAGTCGGCCGCGCGCCTGCGCGCCTGGTCGCCCCAGCCGGCCTGGTAGCCGTCGGAGTAGCCTGTGCGGTAGCCGCGTTCGAGCGCGCCGTACTCCTGCGCGGCGGGCGCCGCGAGGGCGGCCGGCAGCCAAACGAGCGCCAGCACCAGAGCTGCGACCAACGACTGCTTTCGAGTCTTCATCTCTCAATCTCCTGTCGGGACCGGGGGTGCGGTCGGTAAGGGGCGCGCGGCAAGCTTACACCCTGCGGCCCGCCGCCCGCTAACCTTTCTTGACGCCCCGGAAAGACGCGCCGTAGACTCTGGGCGCTTCCGGCGTTCGGGAGGCGGGAAGGCGCGGCCGCGAGAGTTCCGGGCCTGAGATGCGGCGGCCGCTCCGCCCGGTTGACCATTATTCCGGCGCCCCGGCACGCGACGGGCGCCGGGCACGTCGCGTCCGGCCCGCGACTCCACGGCCGGCCGCTCTATCAGGATGTCACTCCGCAGAGTTTACATGGACCACAGCGCGACGACGCCCGTTGACCGGCGCGTCGTCGAGGCCATGATGCCCTTCCTCACCGAGAGCTTCGGCAACCCTTCGAGCGTCCACCACTTCGGCCAGGAGGCCCGCGCCGCCGTGGACCGCGCCCGCCGCGAGGTGGCGGCCCTCGTCGGCGCACGCCCCAACGAGATCGTCTTCCTCTCCGGCGGCACAGAGGCCAACAACCTCGCCATCCGCGGCACCTGCGAACTGCACGCCGAGCACGGCCGCCACGTCGTCACTTCGGGCATCGAGCACTCGGCCGTGCGCAACGTCTGCGACGCGCTCGAAGGGCGCGGATGGGAAGTGACGCGCCTGCCCGTCTACGAGAACGGCATAGTCCGCCCCGAGGACGTGCGCGCGGCCCTGCGGCCAGACACGGTGCTCGTCACCGTCATGCTCGCCAACAACGAGATCGGCACCGTCCAGCCCGTCGCCGAAATCGGCGCGCTCCTGCGCGAGGAGCGCGCGGGCGGCCGCAAGCACCTCCGGTTCCACACCGACGCCGTTCAGGCGCCGGGCCGGATGGCCGTTGACGTGGACGAGCTGGGCTGCGACCTGCTGAGCATGTCGGGGCACAAGCTGCACGCGCCGAAGGGCGTGGGCGCGCTCTACGTCCGGCGCGGGACGCGGCTGGTGCCGCAGAACATCGGCGGCCACCAGGAGCGCGAGCGGCGCGGCGGCACAGAGCCCGTCGCCCTCATCGTCGCCTTCGGCGAGGCGGCCCGCCTCGCCCGGCTCGAACTCGGAGGGAGAGACGAGCGGATGCGGCGGCTGCGCGACCGCTTCGAGGCCGGCGTCTTCGAGCGCGTCTCGGACGTGCTCCTGAACGGCGACCCCGCGCGGCGGCTGCCACACATCTCGAACCTCTCGTTCCGCTACGTCGAGGGCGAGGGGCTGCTCATCAACCTCGACATGCAGGGCGTGGCGGTCTCGACGGGGTCGGCCTGCTCTTCGGGCTCGCTCGAACCCTCGCCCGTCATCCGTGCCCTCGGCCGCGACGACGAGCTGGCCCGCGGCTCGATCCGCTTCAGCATCGGCAAGGACACCACCGACGAAGACATCGACTACGCCCTCGAAGTCATCCCCCGCGCCGTCGAGACGCTGCGCCGCCTCTCGCCGCTCTACCAGAAGGCCCGGGCCGAGCGCGCCTGCGCCCCCGCCTGAGTCTGCGCGCGGGCTAACGCCCGTCTTCGCGTTTGAGTCCGCACACGGAATCCGCCACGAGGCAAGTGCCCTACTCCGACCTGCTCCGAGACCACCTGATCAACCCGCGCCGCGCGGGCGAAGTGGACGACCCCGACGCCGCGGCCGAGGAGGTCAACCCCGCCTGCGGCGACCGCCTCCGCCTCTCGCTCCGCCTGGGCGGCGGGCGCATCGCCGAGGCCCGCTTCCTCGCCTACGGCTGCCCGCCCACGCTCGCCTGCGGCTCTGCCCTCGCCGAGATGCTCGAAGGGCTGACAATCGAAGAGGCCCGCGCCCTGACTCGCCAGGACCTCACGCGCGCCCTCGGCGGCATCCCCGCGCGCAAGACGCACGCCGCCGCCCTAGCCATCGAGACCCTGCGCTCCGCCCTGAGCATCCTGCCGCGGGGCTGAGCCGTCCTTCAAGCTTTCGTTAATCCTTGTCGCTAATCCTTGTCGTTAATCCTTGCCTGCGGGTGCCGGCGGCGCGGGGAGGCGGACGAGGGCGCGGCGCTTTCGTCCGTCGGCCCCGGACGAGACTTTCAGCTCGGCCTTGCGGACATCTTCGGGCCGGAGGACGGCGGCGGGCGTGAAGGCGACCTCGTGCTGCGCGCGGAGGTGCCTGACGAGCTCGCCGAAAGCCGCCTGTAACTCGGGGAACTTTTCGGGGAAGAAGGCGAGGCCGCCCGTCTCGGCCGCGAGGCGCTTGAGCAGGTCTGTGGCGCGGTCGCGCCGACTCTTATTGATGAGGCCCTGCTCGTGGCTGAGTTCGGAGACGAAGCCGACGCAGAACAGTTGGACGCCGGTGCCGCGCAGCAGTTTGAGCAGTTCTTCGAGCTTGCGGCGGCTCTCGCGCTCCTCGCCGTCGCTCAGGAGGACGATGGCGCGCCGCCGGCCCGGGTCGGGCGGGCTCTCCTTGAGCAGGTGTTCGGCCGAAAGGTAGAGCGCGTCGATCAGAGCCGTCTGCCCCGGCTCGACGCGCATCCGCTCGACGGCGCCGCGCAGCGCCGCCGCGTCGTCGGTGACCCCTTGCAGGAGGTCCACGCCGTCGCGGTGGACGAAGCGGAGAACGAACGCCCGGTCGCCGGGCCGGTTCTCCGCGAGGAAAGACTGGGCCGTGAGGAGGACGGCGCCGAACTGCGTCCGCAGCGAGCCGGAGTTGTCCACCACCAGCCCGTAGGTGACGGGCTTCGTCGCCAGTTCGACGGCGTTCGCCTTCTGCTCGGCCCCGTTGACCGACAGGCGCACCTGTTCGGGCTTCACCTCGCCGACGAAACGCCCCTTGTCGTCCGTGATGAGGGCTTCGAGTTTGACGGGCGCGACCTGAGCAGCCGGAGCCGGCGCCGACTCCTGCGCCGCAGATTGGACGAGGCCGAAGATTAAGAGGGCACAGACGGCCGCCGCGAACAGGATGGGGTTCAACATCGAACTCTACCGCCTTCGTCTTGATGGGGTCAGTTTAAGGGGAGCGCGTCGCGTCGGACAGGTCCGTCGTCGCCGCCGGCCGGGGCGGGGGTTTTCAGTTGTCAGGCCGAGGCGCCGAGCGGCGCGGGCGCGTCTCGGAGGGGATGAAGTCCTGGCCCGTGTGGTACTGCGGCCCGCAGCGACGGCGCGGCTCGGTGCCGATGACGAACGTGCGCGTGCGGATGACGGGACAGGTGCCGGCGGCGATGAGCCCGGTGGTCGGGTCCACGTCGAGCGTGACGGTTCCCGACAGGCGCGAAGGCCCCTCTGTGCCCGAAGAGCCGCGCCCTTCGAGGCCGGGCGACGTGCGCGTGCGCGGCTGCGTCTCTTCGGGCGTCGGGGGCGGGGGCCACTCGCCCGGCGTCGGGGCGGGCAGCGCCTCGTAGCCCTCCTCCGCCTCGCCTTCGCCGAGCGGGTCGTCGGTGGAGGGGCCGGAGAGCTGAGTCGGGACGGTGCCCTGGACGAATAGTTCCGTCCGCTTCGAGGCGGAGTCGGGCGCGGCCAGCAGGCCGGTCTTCGGGTCGATCTCGGCCTGCTCGACGCCGGCCGGCGCCTCCCAGTCGCCGCCCCACTCCGGGTGGTTGTTGAGCGCGGCCGTCATGAAGTCGGCCCAGATGGGCAGGGCCGAGTCGGCGCCGGTCAGGCCCAGTTCCGAGCCGTCGTCGAAGCCGACGTAGACGACGCAGACGAGGTTGGGCGTGTAGCCGGCGAACCAGCCGTCGCGCGAGGTGCCGGTCTTGCCCGCGACGTTGGCGCGAAAACCCCGCGCGCGCAGCCGGGCCGCCGTCCCGCGGTTGACCACGTCCTTCATCATCGAAGTCATAACGTAGGCCACCTCGGGCCTCATCACCTCGTTCTTCTCGACGGCGGGCGCGGCCACGGTCGAGCCCGAGCCGGTCGTCACGCGGTTGATGGCGAGCGGCGCGGTGCGCGTCCCTCCCCGGGCGAAGGCAGTGTAGGCCGAGGCCACCTGCAACGGCGTCGCCTCGTTGGCCCCGAGCGAGTGGGCCAGATAGTTCTGCTTCGGCCTCGGCAGGCCCGCCTTCGCCGCCAGGTTCATCACGCGGCCGATGGTCACCTCCTGCGCCAGCTCGACCGTCACGACGTTCAGTGAGCGCGCCAGCGCGTCGCGCACGGTGACGGGGCCGCGCGTGTACTGCTCGCCGAAGTTGCCGGGCGAGTACTCCTGCCCGTTCGTGCTGAAGCTCTTCGGCTCGTCCATGAAGGTGCTGGCGGCGGTGATGACGCGCGGCGTCGGGTCGAAGGCCGTGTTGAGCGCCGCGGCGTAGACGAAGGGCTTGAAGACCGAGCCGGGCTGGCGCATGGCGTCCGTCGCGCGGTTGAGCTGGCTGCGCTCGTAGTCGCGCCCGCCGACCATCGCCACGATCTCGCCCGTGTCGGCCTTCATCGCCACGAGCGCCGCCTGAAGGGTGCCCGGCGGGAAGCGCTTCGACTGGACCTTGTCGAGCGCCGCGAGCTGCTTGACGACGGCCGCGTAGGCCGCGCGCTGGAGGTCAAGGTCAATCGTCGTGTAGATGCGCAGGCGGTCGGTCCCCGTCGGGTCGGCGATCAGCTCGCCGAGCTGCTGCTGCGCGTAGTCAACGAAGTAGGGCGCCTCGGAAACGTCTATGCGCCCCTTGGCCGGGGCGACCTTGAGCGGGGTGGCGACGGCCTGCGCGGCCTCGACTTCGGTGATGGCGCCGGCCTCGACCATCGACTGCAAGACCTGGTTGCGCCGCTCGGTGGCGACCTCAAGCCGGCGGTAAGGGTTGTAGCGGTTCGGGCTGCGGATGATGCCGGCGAGGAAGGCCGCCTCGGGCAGCGTGAGCGCCGTGATGTCCTTGTTGAAGTAAGCCTCGCTGGCCTCGCCGAAGCCCTTGATGGAGAAGCCCGCGCGCTGGCCGAGGTAAGCCTCGTTACAGTAGAGCGCGAATATCTGCTCCTTCGAGAGCTTCGTCTCGATGATGACCGACATGTAGGCTTCGGCCACCTTGCGCTTGAGCGAACGCTCGGGCGAGAGCAAAAGGTTCTTGACGAGCTGCTGCGTGATGGAGCTTCCGCCCTGCCGGGCGATGGGCGAAGATGGGTCCGAGTCGAAGCGGCGGAAGAAGGCGCGGAGGATTCCGCGGAAGTTGACGCCGTAGTGGTCGAAGAAGGCGCGGTCCTCGGTAACGACGATGGCCTTGACGAGGTGCGGCGGCAGGTCGTTGAAGCCGACCACCTTGCGGCGCGTGCGCTCGGGGCCGGAGACGGAGGTTATCTGCTCGGGTTCGAGCCACGCCTCGCGGAGCCGCCCCCCGCCGACCTCCTGGATCGAGGCGACCGCCTTGCCGCCGCGCGCGAACTGGACGCGGACGTGCGGGAACTGCCGCGCGCCGTCGATGTCCGAATCCTTGCTCGGCTCGATCTCGACCGCGCCGCCCTTCACCTCGTAGCGCCCGCGCGAGTCGTCGGCCTGCGCCGCGCGCTCGACGTAGCCGGCCCGCTTGAGGCGCGCCACCAAATCGTCGGCCGAGACCGGCTCGCCCTCGCGGAGTTGCTTGGGCGCGGCGTAGATGCCGGCGCTGCGCGTGAAGACTTCGCCGCGCAGCAGGCGGTCAATGCGCTGCGAGAAGACGTAATAATAGTAGCCGAGAAGGCCGAGGACGACGGCCGTCAGGAAGAACGCGGGGATGATGACGGCGGGGCGCGTCAGCCTCCGGCCCCACCGTCGCAGGAAGCCCTCGGGCGGCTGCTCGAAACTCACGGCCCGCCGCCCGCGCCCCTTTCGCGCGGCCGGCGGCACTACGTTCTTCGGCGGGTAGCGGCGCGACATCCGTCAGAATAGTAAATGGTGAACGGTAAATGGGAAAGAGAGTTTTTAGTTTTCAGTTTTTAGTTTTCGGTTTTCAGCCGCCGTGGCCGGAAGCTGAGGGCTACGGTCCGACCGCTAAAAACTAAAAACTGAAAACTAAAAACTCCCCTCCCGTTTGACTCTCAAAGGGCCTTTGGCTAACTTGGCCGGTCAGCTTCGGGCAGCGGTTTCGATGCGGCGGGGCGCGGCAGGGGTTCGACGCATTGCGACGCGGGGGCCGGGCGAGGCGCCCGGAAGGGCGCGGCCCCGGCGCAGGTCGAAGGAGTGGGAAGAGAAATCCGAGCCGAGAGAATCGAGCGCGTCGTGGTGCGCGGGGCGAACTGGGTGGGCGACGCCGTGATGAGCGTGCCGGCCCTGCGCGAGCTGCGCCGCGTGCTGCCGGGCGCGCGCCTGACGCTGGCGACCCGCCCGTGGGCCGTCGGCGTCTTCGACGGCACTGACTTCCTCGACGACCTGCTCGTCGTCGAAGACTCGGGCGCGGGCGGCGCCTGGCGACAGGCCCGCGCCTGGCGCGAGCGGCGCTTCGACCTGGCGGTCCTCTTCCCCAACGCCTTCGGGCCGGCGCTCGTCGCGGCCCTCGCCCGCGTGCCGGCCCGCGTCGGCTACGCGACCGCCGGCCGCTCGTTCCTCCTGACGCACCCGCTCCCCGTCCCGCCGTGGCGCGGCCAGAGGCACGAAGTCTTCTACTACCTCAACGTCGTGGACGAGCTGGCGCGCCGCCTCGGGCTCGACGGCCGAAGCGAAGCCCGCCCGCGCGGCCAGCGGCACGGCCACACGGACGACCGGGCGCGCGTCGAGGCGCATGAAGGGCCGCGCGCGGAGCTTCACGTCTCGGACGAGCGGCGGCGCGCGGCGCTTGAGCTGCTGCGCGGCCACGGCCTGAGCGTGGGGCGCCCAGTGGTGGCGCTTTGCCCCGGCTCGACCAACAGCCGGGCCAAGCGTTGGCCCGCCGAGCGGTTCGCCGCGCTCGCAGACCTGCTGGCCGAGGAGGCCGGCGCGCAGGTTCTCCTCGTCGGCTCGGGCGAGGAGGCGGAGGTCTCGGCGGAGGTCGCGCGGGCCGCGCGGAGCAGGCCGCTCGACCTGACGGGCCGGACGAAGCTGGCCGAGTCGGCCGCGCTGCTCTCGGTCTGCGACCTGCTTGTGACGAACGACACGGGGCCGGCGCACCTTGCAGACGCCGTGGGCTGCCCCGTCGTCGTCGTCTTCGGCCCGACCGACCCCGTGACCACTCGCCCCTTCTCCGAGCGCGCCGTCGTCGTCCGGCGCCCGCCCGACTGTGCCCCCTGCATGCTCCGCGACTGCCCTATAGACCACCGCTGCATGACGGCCGTCTCGCCGCGCGACGTGTTCGCCGAGGCCGCGCGCGTGCTCGCGGGCCGCGCCGCCGCCGCGGAGGTCGCGCGGTGAGCGCGCCGCGCCGCGCGGTCTTCATCGACCGCGACGGGACCATCTCGGAGGAGGTCGGCTACGTCAACCACGTCTCGCGCTACCGCGTCTTCCCGTTCGCGGCCGAAGCCGTGCGGCTCCTGAACGAGGCCGGCTGGCTCGCCGTCCTCGTCACCAACCAGGCGGGCGTCGCGCGCGGCTACTTCGAGGAGAAGCTGATCGGCGAGGTCCACGCCCTGCTCGCACGCGAGCTAGAGCGCGGCGGCGCACGCCTCGACGCCCTCTACTACTGCCCGCACCACCCGTCGGTCGGCGAGCCGCCTTACCGGCTGGACTGCGACTGCCGCAAGCCCCGGCCCGGCCTGATACGGCGCGCGGCCGGCGAACTCGACCTCGATTTGTCGCGCTGCTGGATGGTCGGCGACCGCTACAGCGACACCGAACTTGCGCGCAACGCCGGCGTCAGCGCGGGGCTGGTCCTGACCGGCTACGGCCGCGGCGAGCTTGAGCATCAAAGCCAGCACTGGGCGCACCGGCCCGACCTCGTCGCCGAAAATTTACTCGAAGCCGTCAGGCAGATTATTGCGGACGGCGAGGCGCCACGCGCACCTGTCATCACTCATGGAAGCGAAGCGGACACCTGAGGCGGAGAGGCTCGCGGGGCTCGCGCGCTCGTTCGCAGGCCGCCGCGTGCTGGTGGTCGGCGACCTGATCGCCGACCAGTTCCTGTTCGGCGAGATCAGCCGCGTCTCGCGCGAAGCGCCCGTCCTCATCCTGCGCCACGAGCGGACAGAGACCGTGCCGGGCGGCGCGGCCAACTGCGCGATGAACCTGGCCTCGCTCGGGGCGCGCGCCTCAATCGTCGGCGCCGTCGGCGACGACGAGGCCGGCCGCGCCCTGCTCGCGCGGCTCGCCGGCGCGGGCGTCGAATGCGGCGGCGTCTTCGTCTCGTCCAGGCTGCGGACGACGACGAAGGTGCGCGTCCTCGCCGGCCAGGCTCACTCGCCGCGCCAGCAGGTGATCCGCGTGGATTACGAGTCGGAGACGCGGGCCGACGAGTTCGCGCCCGAGATCGCGGCCCGCCTCTCGGAGCGCCAGTCCGCGGCCGAGGCCGTCGTCGTCTCCGATTACGACTACGGCGTGGCGGGCGCGGCCGTCGTCGAGGCCCTCGGCCGGGTGGCGGCCGCGCGCGAAAAGCCCGTGCTCGTGGACTCGCGCTTTCGCCTGCGCGAGTTTCGCGGCCTGACCTCGGCCACGCCGAACGAGGACGAGGTCGAGCACCTGACGGGCGTGCGCGTCTCCGACGCGGAGGCGCTGGCGCGGCTCGGCGAGCAGTTGCGCGCCGATCTCGGCTTCGAGGCGCTGCTCGTCACGCGCGGGCGCGACGGCATGACGCTCGTCGAGGCCGGCGCCCCGCCGACCCCGTTGGCGGCGGTCGGCTCGCACGACGCCGTGGACGTGACTGGCGCGGGCGACACCGTGATTGCGACTTACGCGCTCGCGCTCGCCGCCGGGGCGAACTATCATGAGGCGGCGGCGCTCGCCAACCACGCGGGCGGCATCGTCGTCCTCAAGCGCGGGACGGCCTGCGTCACCCCCGGCGAACTGCTCGCGTCGCTGCGCGACAACGGCTGAACCGGCCCGCGACTCATCCCGGAACCGGCGCGCGACGACGGGATGACTCGGCCGCTTGTGGTGGGTTGAAGTCGCCGCGCGCGTGGGCGCGTAGTCGCCGCCCGAGGACGGCCCGAAGCTGACTCCGATGAACCAGAACGACGAACCGAGGCAGGAGGCCGCCGCGCGCATCCTCGAACGCAACCGGGTCATCGCCCGCGTCGCCATCGCGCGCCGGGGCGGCGCCCGCGTCGTGCTCGCCAACGGCTGCTTCGACCTCTTGCACGTCGGCCACGTCCGCTACCTCGAAGCCGCCCGCGCCCTCGGCGACCTGCTCGTCGTCGGCGTCAACTCCGACGAGCAGGTGCGGCGGCTCAAGGGCGAGGGGCGCCCCTTCGTCTCCGAGCGCGAGCGCGCCGAGGTCGTCGCCTCGCTGCGGGCCGTGGACCTCGTCACCATCTTCCACGAGCCGACCGTGACGGAACTGCTCCTCGCCGTCCGCCCGGACATCCACGCCAAGGGCACCGACTACTCGGAAAACACCGTGCCCGAGCGCGACGTGGTCCGCTCCTACGGCGGGCGCGTCGCCATCGTCGGCGATCCGAAGAACCATTCGAGCACCGACATGTTGAAGAGGGTGAGTAGCGAGTAGGAGTTTTCAGTTTTTGGTTTCTGGTTATTAGATTTTGTCCACGCTGACGGATGAGGATTGAAAGCCGGAGGTCGAACCGAGAACTAAAAACTGAAAACTAAAAACTGAAAACTTCCCCCTTCACTATGCACATCCTGTTCGTCAAACTCGGCAGCATCGGCGACGTGGTACACACGCTGCCGGCCCTGGCGTGGGTGCGCGGGGCGGTGCCGGGGGCGCGCGTCTCGTGGGTGGTGGAGCGGCGGGCGGCGGAAATTTTGAGGGACAACCCGCTTCTGGAAAGCCTCATCGAAGTGGACACGAAGGCGCTGAGGCGCTGGCCGGTGTCTGGGGAGACGCTGCTGGCACCGCGTCAGCAGTTGCGCCGGCTACGCGCCTCGGCCTTCGACTTAAGTTTAGACTTCCAGGGCCTCCTTAAATCAGCACTCATCGCCAAGCTCTCGGGAGCCACGCGCCGCGCGGGCTTCGAGCGCCGCTTTCTGCGCGAGCCGGCCTCCCGCTTCCTGCTGACCGAGGCGGTCGAAGTGCCCCCGCGCTCACACGTCATCGAGAAGAATCTGGCACTGGCGGCGGGCGCGCTCGGCCTGTCGTGCCCGGCCGACGCCGAGCGGTTCGAGTTCCCCATCGCCGTCCGGCCCGAGCACGAGCGCGAGGCTGCGGAGCTGGCCGCGCGGGCCGGAGGCCGCTTCGCCCTCCTCAACCCCGGCGGCGGCTGGCCCACGAAGCTCTGGGACGCCGAACGGTTCGGCGCGCTGGCCGACGCCCTCTTCCGAGAGTTCGGACTGAAATCCATCATCACGCACGGGCCGGGCGAGAATGAGCTGGCCGCGCGGGTCGTCGCCTCTTCGCGCGAGCCGGGCGCGGCCCTCGCCGCGAGCCCGACGCTGAAGGGTTTTTACTCTTTAGCCCGGAGGGCCGCCGTCTACGTCGGCGGCGACACGGGGCCGACGCACCTGGCCGTGGCCGCGGGCGCGCCCGTCGTCGGACTCTTCGGCCCGACCGAGTGGTGGCGCAACGGCAGCCCGCGCGCGTCCGACATCTGCGTCGAGCGCACAGACATCGACTGCCGGGCCGACTGCCACCGCCGCGCCTGCTCGCGCTGGGTCTGCATGGACATCGAGGTCGGGCGCGTGGCGCGGGCGGTCGGCGAGAGGCTGCGGCGCGCGAGCGGGGTCGTGAGCCTACAGGGGGTGCAGGCCGGTGGCGCGTAGGGGCGGGACGTGGGTGCAGCGATGGCGCGTGCCGCTCGGGTTCGCCTGCGCGGCCGTCTTCATCCTGCTGGCGAGGCCCGGGGCTCAGACTTTAGCCGTCGGCGGGCTGGTGGCGCTGGCCGGGCTGGCCCTGCGGGCGTGGGCCGCGGGCCACATCCGCAAGAACGACCGGCTCGCCGTCTCGGGGCCTTACGCGCACACGCGGAACCCGCTCTACCTTGGGAGTTTTCTGCTCGGGCTCGGGTTCACGGTGGCGGCGGGGCGGCCCCTGCTGCTCGGCGGCCTCTTCGCCGCGCTCTTCCTGGGCATCTACCTCCCCGTCATGCGCGTCGAAGCGGCGACCCTGGCCGAGCTGTTCGGCGAGGAGTTCAGGCGCTACGCCCGCGAGGTGCCGCTCTTCTTCCCGCGGCCGACTCCCTACAGGCCGGACGGCGTTTCGGGCGAGACGGTGCGCTTCGACGCCTCGCTCTACCTGCGTTACCGCGAGTACCGCGCGGCCCTCGGGCTGCTGTTGGCATGGGGCGTGCTTGCTCTCAAGGCGGCCCTCGCAGGGCCGAGCTGATCCCGGCCACAACAAGTCGCGCGGAAAGCAGGTTCTAACCCTATGGCACTACGTTTTTGGGCGCGTGCAGCCGCGGCGCTGCTAATCTCCTGCGCCGTACTCTCTTCAATCACCAACGCTTCCGACACGCCCAAAGAGCGTACAGCGCCGCCCGCCGACCGGGCCATGCCCTTCGAGCCGACCGAGCACCTCATCTACGAGGGAGAGTTCACGAAATTGCTGCTGCGCGGCGTCAAGATCGCCGAGCTGCGCTTCGAGGCGCGCCGCCGCTCTCCGGTCGCCCCTGTCGCCCCCGTCGGCCCGTCCGAGGGCGGAGCACAGGCGGCGGGCGTCGCCGAGACCGGGCAGCCGGCCGGCTACACACTCGTCAGCGACATCGAGTCAAAGGGCTTCTTCAGCAAGCTCTTCGGCGTCACCTTCCGTTATCACGTCGAGTCCACGGTCGAGGCCGGCAGCTTCAGCGTGCTGCGGACCGAGAAGGTTGACGAGCAGGGCCAGCGCCTGAGGACGAGCGAGGCCGTTTTCGACCTGGCCGACCGGCGCGTAGAGTGGACCGAGCGCGACCCGAAGAACACCGCGGCCGCCCCGCGCGTCGTCACGGCCGCGCTCGAAGGCCCCACCCAGGACATCGTCTCGGCCGTCTACTTCCTGCGCACGCGCCGGCTCGTGCCGGGCGAGCGGTTCGAGATCGCCGTCAGCGACTCGGGGCGCGTCTACAAGGTGCCGGCCCAGGTCTTCGCCGAGAAGAAGAAGATGAAGAGCGTGGTCGGGCGTGTGTCGGTCGTGCGGATAGACGTGGACATCTTCGGCGAGGGACGCCCGGTTGAGGGCAAGGGCAAGATGTCGCTCTGGGTGACGGACGACGAGCGGCGCCTGCCGCTCAAGGCCCGCCTCTCCCACGACCTCGGCCAGCTCGACATCACGCTCAAGCGCGTCGGGCGCGGCGCGCTCCCGGCCGTGGCCGAGGCGACCGACGAAGAGGGCGAGGTGACGCAGGCGGGCGTCGCCGGCAAGTAGCCCCGCTTTCACTCCGACGACTGTCGAGAGGCGGCCCGCGGGCCGCCTCTTTGCCTTCGGGCGTAAATCCGGCGCGGGCCGTAAAGCTTGCGCGCCGACCGCTTCCCTCTCTCCCGGCGCGGTTGACTCTCCGGCGAATCGTGGTAGCTTTGAACCAAGCTTTCAGAGGACACCACGGAGCCGCATTCGATGACGACCGCGCTGGTCATCCACGGTCACTTCTACCAGCCGCCACGCGAAAACCCCTGGACCGAACTGGTCGAGCGCGAGCCGGGCGCAGAGCCCTTCCACGACTGGAACGAGCGCATCCACGCCGAGTGTTACCGCCCGAACGGCTACGCACGCGTCGTTGACGGCCACGGCCGCGTCGAGCGCATCGTCAACAACTACTCGAACCTCAGCTTCAACTTCGGCCCGACCCTGCTCCAATGGCTCGAACGCCACCACCCGGAGACTTACGCGCGCATCGTCGAGGCCGACCGCCACAGCGCACGCGTCCACGGCGGACACGGCAACGCCATCGCGCAAGGCTACAACCACGCCATCCTCCCGCTCTGCAACGAGCGCGACCGCCGCACGCAGATTCGCTGGGGCGTGGCGGACTTCCGCCGCCGCTTCGGGCGCGAGCCCGAGTCGCTCTGGCTGCCCGAGACGGCCTGCAACCACCGGACGCTCGACGCGCTCATCGAGGAGGGGCTCAAATACGTCATCCTCTCGCCCTACCAGGCGGGCCGCGTCCGCCCGCTCGACGACGCGGGCCGCGCAGGCCGCGGCGGACCTCACGGGGCGACGAGCGACGGCCGCAACAGCGGCGGCGGCGGCGGCGGGCATGGCGAACAGGTTGACAACCGCCGCGAGAGCCTTGATGGGCGTGACGGCCTTGACGGGCGTGACGGGCGCGGCGACGCGCGCACCGACGGGCGCGCCGACGCGCGTGCCGACCGCGTCGGGAGCACCGACGACCGCCCGGCCCTCGGCAACGGGCGGGGGCCGGAAGGCGGGGCACGCGAATCGGCCGGACCCTGGCGCGTGGTCACGGGCGGCCTCGTCGACACGACAGAGCCTTACAAGTACCTGCACCGCGACGGGTCCGGCCGCTCCATCGCGGTCTTCTTCTACGACGGGCGCGTGGCCCGCGCCGTCGCCTTCGAGGGGCTGCTGGCTTCGAGTCGCGCGCTGGTCGAGCGGTGCGCGCAGGCCGCGGCGGGCGGCGGGCGCCTCGTCAACGTCGCCACCGACGGCGAGTCTTACGGCCACCACTTCCGCTGGGGCGACCGCTGCCTGGCCTACGCCCTCGAAACCGAGGCCGCCCGCCACGGCCTGCGCGTGACCAACTACGGCGAGTTCCTGGCCGAGTGTGAGCCCCGATGGGAGGTCGAGCTGGACGAGGGGCCGGGCGGCGAGGGCACCGCCTGGAGCTGTTCGCACGGCCTCGGGCGCTGGTCGCGCGACTGCGGCTGCCACGCCGGAGCGCCCGAGGGCTGGAACCAGCTCTGGCGCACGCCCCTGCGCGCCGCGCTCGATTTGCTGCGCGACGACGCCGCGGCCAAATATGAGGAAGAGGGGCACAAACTATTCCGCGACCCGTGGGCGGCGCGCGACGACTACGTCGAGCTGCTGTCTGACCGCGCCTCCTCGCGCGAGGAGTTCTTCCGCCGCCACTCTGGCCGTGCCATCTCGCGCCAAGAGGAGGTGCGCGCCCTAACGCTCCTAGAATTGCAGCGCTGCTCGATGACCACCTACACGAGCTGCGGCTGGTTCTTCAACGACATCTCGGGCATCGAGGCCGTGCAGGTGCTCCGCTACGCGGGCCGCGTCGTCGAGCTGATGCAGGAACTCTCGCTCGACCCGCCCGTGACAGCCTTCCTCGACGTGCTCTCGGAGGCGCGCAGCAACGTACCCGAGAAGGGCACGGGCGCAGACATCTTCCTGCGCGCCGCCGAGCAGTCGCGCGTTACGCCGCAGCGTGTGGCCGCCCACGTCGCCATCTCGAACCTCGTCGAGCCGGGGGAGGCCATCGAGTGCGAGTCGCTCGGCTACAGCTATCAGAAGCTCGACTTTCGCCGCCGCCGCCACGGCCGCGTGACGTTGGAGACGGGACGGCTCGCCCTCGAAACGCGCGCGACGGGCGCGCGCCACGAGTTCGCGCTCGCCGCCATGCACTTCGGCGAGATCGATTACTACTGCGCGCTCTCGCCCTCGGCCGGGCGGGAGGCCTTCGAGGAATCGGCCGCGCGGCTCTGGTCGGAGTTCCGCACGGCCTCGCTGCCGGCGCTGCTGCGGACCGCTCTGGCCGAGTTCGGCCCCGGCGAGTTCGGCATCGAGGCGCTGCTGCCGCAGGGGCAGGGCCGCCTCTCCGAGAGCGTCTTCGGGCGGCTCGTCAACCGCTTCATGGAAGAGTACGAGCGGCTCTACGACGAGAACCGCCGCGTCGTCGAGCGGCTACAGGAGATCGGCTTTCACCCGCCGCGCGAGCTGCGGGCCGCGGCCGAGCTGACCATCGGCCGGCGGCTCGAAGCCGAGCTGCGGCGGCAGAAGACGGGCGAGGCCGACTACTCGCGCGCCGTCGAGATCGCGGGCGAGGCGGCGCGCTTCGGCTACCGCGTCGAGCGCGGCCCCGTCAACCGGCTCTTCGAGGAGCGCCTGACGAACGCCGCGCGCCTGGCCGTCGAGCGCCCGAGCCCGCAGGGCTTCGAGGCCGCGCGCGACCTGCTCTCGCTCGGCCACCGCCTCGGCCTCGAAGCCAACCTCGAACGCGCGCAGGAGATCGTCTACGAGGCCGTCCACTCTGGCCGTCCCGTCTCGGCCGAGCTGCGCGACTTCGCCCTCGCACTCGGCCTCGCCCCGACCGCGCTCCCGCCCGCCGGGGAGGTCGAAGCCGTCTCGGGGCCGCGGCCAGGGTCGGCGGAGGAGGAAACGCACGACGCCGACGAGGCTCTTTCGGCCGGGCAGGTTTTGCCGGCCGGCGGCGCGTAGGGCGCGCGCCGACGCGCCGCCGGAAGTTTCGCCGGGCGGGGCCGTGGATTGACAGGGGTTTGACAGGGGTTTGACGGGAAGACGAAAGACGAGGGGGCCGACAGGAGCCGAAGATGAGCACAACAGGCGTTTACCCGACGGCGAGCCGGGCCGAGGTCGAGCAACTGCTCTCGCTCTACGTGCGAGACCCGCACGCCCTGCTCGGCGCGCACCCGACGCCGCGCGGCGTGGTCGTGCGCGCCTACCGCCCCGAAGCCGAGCGCGTCGAGCTGATTGTCGAGGGCGAGGCGGCCCGCGAGATGGTCCGCGTCCACGCGGCCGGCCTCTTCGAGCTGCTGCTCGAAGGGCGCGCGCAGCTCTTCCCCTACCGCCTGCGCGCCGCCTACCCCGGCGGCGACTCCTTCACGCACCAGGACCCCTACGCCTTCCTGCCTACCGTCACCACCTTCGACGAGCACCTCTTCAACGAGGGGCGCCACTGGCGGCTCTACGACAAGCTCGGCGCGCACGTCCGCGAGCAGGGCGGCGTGCGCGGCGTCTCGTTCGCCGTCTGGGCGCCGCAGGCCGACGGCGTCAGCCTCGTCGGCAGCTTCAACAACTGGGACGGCCGCCTCCACCCCATGCGCAAGCTCGGCGTCTCGGGCGTCTGGGAACTCTTCATCCCCGACCTCGAACCCGGCGCGCTCTACAAGTACGAGATTCACCGCCGCGGCTCGCTCGCATTTCTCAAGACCGACCCCTACGCGCTCTACACCGAAGTACCGCCGGCCACCTCTTCAATCGTCTTCGAGCCGTCCTACCAGTTCACCGACGGCGAGTGGATGGAGCGGCGCGCGAGCGCAGACTACCTGCGCCGCCCGCTCAACATCTACGAGGTCCATCTCGGCTCGTGGCGGCAGATACCCGAGGAGGGCGGTCGTTCGCTGACCTACCGCGAGACGGCCCCGGCGCTGGCCGACTACTGCAAGGAGATGGGCTTCACCCACGTCGAGTTCCTGCCCCTCAAGGGCCACCCTTACGGCGGCTCGTGGGGCTACCAGGTGGCGAACTACTACGCGCCCACGGCGCGCTACGGCACGCCCGACGACTTCCGCTACCTCATCGATTACCTCCACCGCGAGGGGCTCGGCGTCATCATGGACTGGGTGCCGGCCCACTTCCCTAAAGACGTTTGGGCGCTCGGCCGCTTCGACGGCACGGCGCTCTACGAGCACGCCGACCCGCGCCAGGGCGAGCACCCCGACTGGGGCACCTACGTCTTCAACTACGGCCGCAACGAGGTGCGCAACTTCCTGATCGCCAACGCCCTCTTCTGGCTCAGGGAGTGCCACGTGGACGGGCTGCGCGTTGACGCCGTGGCCTCGATGCTCTACCTCGATTACAGCCGCTCCGAAGGGCGCTGGGTGCCGAACCGCTACGGCGGGCGCGAGAATTTGGAGGCGATTGACTTCATCCGCGAGCTGAACGCGGTGGTCCACCGAGAGGCGCCGGGCGCCTTGATGATCGCCGAGGAGTCAACCTCGTGGCCGCTGGTTACGAAGGGCTCGGACCAGGGCGGCCTCGGCTTCGACTTCAAGTGGAACATGGGCTGGATGCACGACACGCTCAAGTACTTCGAGCGCGACCCCTTCGTCCGCCGCTACTTCCACAACAACCTGACCTTCGGGCTGACCTACGCCTGGAGCGAGAACTTCATCCTGCCCTTCTCGCACGACGAAGTGGTCCACATGAAGGGCTCGATGCTCAACAAGATGCAGGGCGTCAGGCCGCAGAAGTTCGCCAACCTGCGTGCCCTCTACGCCTACATGTGGGCGCACCCCGGCAAGAAGCTGCTCTTCATGGGCGGCGAGATCGGCCAGTGGCGCGAGTGGGCAGACGACCGCAGCCTCGACTGGCACCTGCTCGACGAGCGCGAGCACGAGGGCGTCCGCCGGCTGGTGCGCGACCTCAACCGCCTCGTCTGCGGCCACCCCGCGCTCTACGAGGCCGACGTGGAGCCGCGCGGCTTTCAGTGGATAGACGTTGACAACACGCTCGAAAACATCGTCGCCTTCATGCGCCTCGCCCCGCACGGGGGCGAGAGGCTGGTCTGCGTCTGCAACTTCTCGGCCGTCCCGCGCGAGGGCTACCGCCTCGGCCTGCCGTCGGCCGGCACCTACAAGCTGATTCTCAACACCGACGCCCCCGTCTACGGCGGCTCCGACGCCTTCGAGCCGCACGACCTCGCGGCCGAGGCGCCGCCGCACCACAACCTTCCCTTCTCCGCCCTCGTCAACCTGCCCCCGCTCACGGCCCTCTGGTTCGTCGCCCCGCCCGCCGACCAGGCGGAATCGACCGATGAGGCGGCCGCTACGACACAGAACTCCGAACCGGCCGGCGCGACCAATACCACCGGCGCCACCAGCGCCCCCGCCGCGCCCGGCACAGAAGCCGCGAACGAGGCAAACACGGAACCCTCGCCCGCGCCCAAACACTCGCGCCGACCGGCCGCGAAGAAGGCTGCGACGGGGGCGGCGAAGAGGCCCGCAAAGGAGGCCAGTCCGAGGAAAGGGGCGGCGAAAGAGGCCGCGACGAAAACCGCGACTCAAAAGACCGAGACGAAAACCGCGGCCCAAAAGACCGCGGCGAAGCAGCCTGCGGCGAAGAAAGCCGCCGCGAAGACTGGCGAGAGCAGTAAGACCGAGTAGAGAACGCTGGCAGCCGGACGCGCCTCGGCCGGGCGGCGACGGCGCTTGCAACCGAGATGAGCCCGAGCGACAGACCCGAGAGCCCGCCTCTCATCGTCGGCCACCGCGGCGCGTCGGCCGACGCGCCCGAGAACACCCTCTTCGCCTTCCGGCTCGCGCTCGACCAGGGCGCCGACGGCGTCGAGTTCGACGTTCGCCTCGCCCGCGACGGCGTCCCCGTCGTCGTCCACGACGCGACGCTCGGGCGCACCGCCCGGCTCGACGCCCGTGTGGACTCGCTCACCTCCGGCGAACTTCGCCGCCTCGACGCCTGCTCCTGGTTCGCCCCGCGCCGGGGCGGCCATACCGTGCATGCCGCACGCGAAGGCGTCCCCACGCTCGGCGAGACGCTGGCCCTCGTCGGCCCGCGCTCGCGCGTCGTCTACGTCGAGCTGAAGCCTGAGCCGGAAGAAGACCACGCCGCGCTGGTCGCGGCCGCGGTCGGCGAAATCCGTCGCCACGGGCTCGAAGGCAGTGCCGTCGTCAAGTGTTTTCGCCACGAGACGCTCGGCGAGGTCAAGCGGCTCGCGGCCAACATCCGCACCGCCGCGCTCTTTGAGAGGACGCTCGCGCGCCCCTTCGTCTCGCCGGCCGCGTTCGTGGAGGCGGCCCTCGCGTGCGGCGCCGAAGAAGTCTCGCTCCACCGCTCGCTGCTGCGGCCGGCGGTCGTGCGTGCGGCCCGGGCGCGCGGCCTCGACACGCTCGTCTGGACGATTGACACGCCCACCGCCCTGCGACGCGCCGCGGCCGCGGGCGCGGCAGTCGTCTTCACCAACCGGCCCGGCCGCCTGCGTGCCGCGCTCGAAAGCCTCCCGGCCGGGGCCGCCGCCGCGCAGCCTTGAACGGGGCCGCGTGGCCCGGCGACAAGAACGTCCGCGCGCCCGTGTCATGCGCGAGCCGCGACGGCACCGGCACCGATGTCGCTACGAACCGCTGGCGCCGCTCGCACGCGCGCCGCAGCAAACCGAGAGATGCCCCGCCCCGAAACGCCGGCCGACAAAATCTTCGAGCGCCCGCCGCACTTCGCCGTCCGCTACCGGCGCGGGCGCCGGCTGCGCTGGCCCGGCGAGGCCGCGACCGGCTACGGCCTGCTCGCCCCACTCGCCGGCACCTTCCGCTGGCGCTCCGGCGACGAGGCCGCGCGCGACGACGCAGAGGCGACGCGAGACGGCGAAGGCGCAAAGCCCGACGGCGTGGAGGCCGGCTCAATCGGCGCGGGCGGCGCGCTGCTGCTCGCGCCGAACGACCGGCTCGAAGCCTCTGGCGACGGCGAGGCTCGTTGCCTGACCGTCGAGTTCTCACCCGTCTACGTGCTCGACTGCGCGACCCGCGCCCGCCTCGTCCGCCACGGCGCCTTCGTCGGCTTCCGCGCCCACGCCGTCGAGGCGGACGAGCGGCTCGCCCGCCTCGCGCGCGATTTGGCCGAAGAGCTGCTGGCCGACGAGGCCGGCGGCGAGCTGGTCGTCGCAGCCCTCGTCGAGCAGACGCTCGTCCACCTCCTGCGCCGCCACGCCGCAATCATCCGCTCCGACCGCCTCGAACTCTCGCGCGCCGGCCTCGTGGACCGCCGCATCCGGCGCGCCGTCGAACTGATGCAGGCGCACCTCGGCCGCGACCTGCCGCTCGAAGAGATCGCCGCGGCCGCCTACCTCTCGCCCTTCCACTTCGCGCGCCTCTTCAAGAAGCTGACCGGCGCGACGCCACACGCCTACCTCGCCTCGCTGAGGGCCGCGCGCGCGCGCGAGCTGCTGGCCGAGACCGACCTGTCCGTAACGGAGGTCGGCGCGCGGGTCGGCTATTTCAGCCCGAGCCACTTCGCCCGCGCCTTCCGCCAAGCCACCGGCACCACCCCGAGCGCCTTCCGACAGGCCCTGGTCCGCCGCTGACGCTTCCCCCCTCGCGCCCGGCCCGCGGCCCCCCCGACTTTCCGCTCAAACTCCCGCGCAAGAATGGCGCGCCGCACGCGTTCAACACGGCAGAAGAAGTTGAAGACCTCGCGCGGGACTGTAAAGAGAGAGGAGTTTCAAGACCATGAAGCGCATCGCCTCCAGAGCCTGTGCCGCCCTCCTGACGTTCGTCGTCGGCGTCGGCGCGACCGCCGCCATCGTCCGCAACACCGAACCGGTTGAGCCGGCCACGCCCGTCTCTCCCGGCCAGCCGGCCCACGAGCCGCCGACAGCCCGCCAGACGCTCGAACTCGTCTTCGTCCTCGACACGACCGGCTCGATGGGGGGCCTGCTCGAAGGCGCGAAGCAGAAGGTCTGGGGCGTCGTCAACGAAGTCATGCGCGGGCCGTCGGCACCGGCTGTGCGCGTCGGCCTCGTCGCCTACCGCGACAACCAGGACCAGTACGTCACGCAGGTCCTGCCGCTGACGAGCGACCTCGACCGCGTCTACACGACCCTGATGGAGTACCGCGCCGGGGGCGGCGGCGACTGGCCCGAGAACGTCCGCCGCGCGCTCGCCGACGGCGTCGGAAGGGCCGGCTGGTCCGCGCCCTCGCGCCGCGTCGCGCAAATCCTCTTTCTCGTCGGCGACGCGCCGCCGCAGGACTATCAGGACGAGCCCGCCGTCCTCGACACCGTCAAGCTCGCCGTCTCGCGCGGCATGGTCGTCAACGCCATACAGTGCGGCGCGGCCGAAGACACGCGCCTCGCCTGGCAGGAGATAGCGCGCCGCGGCGAGGGCCGATACTTCTCCATCGCGCAGGACGGCGGCGTCCGCCCCATCCCGTCGCCCTACGACGAGCGCCTCTCGGAGCTGGCCGCGCGGCTCGGCTCGACCCACACGCCCTACGGCGGAGGCGCCGGCCCCGCCGGCACGACCTACCGCGCCGAAGCCGCCGCCCGCCAGGCCGCGGCCGAGTCGAGGATCGCCGGCGGCGCGGACCTCTCGGCCAGGGCCGACCGCGCCGTCAACAAGGTGCTCAACACCAACGCCTACGAGGGCGACCTGCTGCAAGCCGTCGAGAACGGCACGGTCAGGCTGGCCGATGTCAAGACCGAAGACCTGCCCGACGACCTGCAAAAGCTCTCGCCCGCCGCGCGCGAGCGCGAAGTCTCGCGCCGCCTCGCCGAGCGGAAGAAGATACGCGACGAGATCACCGCCCTCTCGCGCCGGCGCGACGAGTACGTGGCGGCCGAACGCAGGAAGGCGCCCGGCGCCGACGCGGGCTTCGACGCCGCGGTCGCAACCGCCCTCAGGGAACAGCTCGCCAAAAAAGGCTTCAAATGAACGCCCCTCCCGTCTGAACGACTGCCGCGAATTTTAACGGGCGGGCACGCCCCACACCCCGCGTGCCCGCCCCCGCCCGACACCCAACCCGACCCCGCAAGGCGGCTCCGAACCTCACCCGGACCCGCACTTCACACATCCGGCAGGCCGGCGCTCCGGCGCACGCATTTAGAGATATGCGCTCCCCCGTTTATAATTCGGCGCCGCGATACACTCCCCGGATATTCATCCGGTTAGGGAAGTGAGCGGCGGCCGGTCGCCTATGTCACAAGAATCCCGCGAAGAATCTCTGCCCGCCGTGCTCGCCCCCGCAGTTCTCCAGTTCGGCCCAGACCTGGTGCCCTACTGGCTGGCGGCCGTGGTGGACTCAGCCGACGACGCCATCGTCACCAAGACGCTCGAAGGCGTCATCACGAGCTGGAACAGGGGGGCCGAGCGCCTCTTCGGCTACGCGGCCGAGGAGGCCGTCGGCCGCTCCGTCACCATCCTCATCCCGCCC
>DASQMB010000077.1:0-9048 GCA_035645715.1 Pyrinomonadaceae bacterium | reverse complement strand
CGCCGGAGAACGGGTCGGGCACGAAGAGCTCGGCCGTCAGGGCGGGGCGGCCGAGGTAGCCGCGGGCGAGGCCGGCGCCCCCGACGTAGAGCTCCCCGGTCACGCCCGCGGGCACCGGCCTCATCCCACGGTCGAGGATGTAAAGCCTGGTGTTGGCGATGGGCCGACCGATGGAGGGCAGGCCCTCCTCGACGCCGGCCGCCGGCACCGGCCCGGCCGTGGCGACGACGGTGCATTCCGTCGGCCCGTAATGGTTGACGAGCGGGACGGCGAAGTCGCGCGCCGGATGACGGGTCAGGCGGTCGCCGCCGGTCAGCAGCGCGCGCAGGGTGTTACCCGCCGCCGGCCACTCGGACGTAATCAGTTGCTCGGCCAGCGGCGTCGTCACGAAACTGAGGTTGATTTCGTTTTCGACGAGCCACCGCCTGAGGTGGGGCGGTGAGATGCGCGTCTCCTCCTCGGCGGGGATGTAGAGGCTCGCCCCGGCCGTGAGGTAGGGCCACAGCTCCCAGACGGCGGCGTCGAACGCGAGGCCGGCGAGCAGCGTCGCCCGGTCAGTCGGCCTTACCTCGTATGTCTGCTGATGCCAGCGCACCAGGTTCGCCAGCGAAGCGTGCTGGACGGCCACGCCCTTCGGCCTGCCCGTCGAGCCCGACGTGTAGATGACGTAGGCCAACTGCTCGCCCTCGATTACCTCACTCTCTCCCTCGCCGCCACCCCCGCCGCCTTCCTCGCCGCTATCCTCGCCGCCGCCCTCTCCTTCTGCGCCCCCCGCCCCCGCTTCCTCTACCAGCAGGACCTCCCCGACCTTCCCCCTCCACCTCTCGGCCTGCTCCGCGCCGCAGACGAGCACGCCCACGCCCGCGTCGCCCAGCATGTACTCGATGCGCTCGGCAGGGTACTGCTCGTCGAGCGGCAGGTAGGCGGCCCCGGCTTCGAGCACCCCCAGGAGCGCCGCCACCAGCCCCGGCCCGCGCTGGAGCATGACGGCGACGCGGGCCTCGCGCCCGACGCCGCAGCGCCGGAGGCGGCGCGCGATTCCCAGAGCCATCACACGCAACTCCCCGTAGCTCACGGCCCGCCCGCCGTAGACGAGGGCCACACGGCCCGGATGCCGGCGGGCACACTCGCGGAAGAGCTGCGGGACGAGCGCGTCGGCCGGCACGGGCAGCGCGGTCCGGTTCCACTCGACGAGCAGTTGATGCTGCTCCGCTGTGGTGAGCAGCGGCAGCTGCGAGATGCCGAGCTCGGGGTCGCGGACGGCGGCTTCGAGCAGCGTGCGCCAGTGGGAGTGCAGACGCTCGGCGCCCTCGCGGTCGAAGACATCCGCGCCGTACTCGAAATAGCCGCCGACGCCGTCGGCCCTGCGTTCGAGTGAGAGCGCGAGATCGAACTTCGCCGTCCCGTTATCTACTTCCAGCCGGCGCACGCCGACGCCCGGCAGGTGCAGGTCCTCAGTCAGGGCGTCGTGAAGATCGAAGGCCGCCTGGAACAGCCCCGCCCGGCCCCGGCCGGCGTGCAGGTCTTCGATCAGCTTCTCGACGGGGAGGCTCTGATGCTCGTAAGCCTCAAGGGAGAGCCGCCTCACGCGCCGCAACAGTTCGGCGAACGACGGCGCGCCCGAGAGGTCCGCGCGCAGCGGCAGGAGGTTGACGAAGAAGCCGATCAGGCTTTCGATGTCCGCCCGCTGGCGGTTGGCGACCGGCAGCCCGACGAGCAGGTCCTCCTCCCCCGTGTAGCGGTGCAGCAGGACGAGAAAGGCCGACAGCAAAGTCATCGAGAGCGTCGCGCCCTCCCGCCGGCCCAGCGCGTTCAGCCCCGCGACCAGCTCCCCCGTCAATTCGAAGTCGAGGCGGGCGCCGTCGAACGTCCGCCCGTCCGGCCGTGGCCTGTCCGCGCGCAGGTTGAGCGCCGGCAGGCGGCCTGACAACTGCCGGCGCCAGTACGCGAGCGAGGCGACGGCCGCGTCGCTTTCGACCCACTCCCGCTGCCACATCGTGAAGTCTGCGTACTGGATCGGCAGCTCCGGCAGGTGCGGCGGCGCCGAGGAGGCGAAGGCCGCGTACAGCGCGGTCAGCTCGCGCACCAGCACGCCGATTGACCACGCGTCGGAGACGAGGTGGTGCATCGTGACCAGCAGCAGGTGCTCGTCTGCGCCCAGGCTGAGCAGGGAGACGCGCAGGAGCGGGGGCCGCGCGAGCGCGAAGGGGCGCCGCGACTCTTCCGCGATCCAGCGGCCGACCGCCTCGTCGCCGACGCCGAGCGCGCCCGCCCCCGGCCGGACGACCTCGATCTCGATGGACGCCTCCGGAGCGATGACCTGTACCGGCTCGTCGTCCACGACGGCGAAGCCTGTGCGGAGCGTTTCGTGGCGCCGGATGATCTCGTTGAAGCTGTCGGCCAGGGCCTCAACCTTGAGCGGCCCGCTCAGGAGCAGCGCGCCCGTCAGGTTGTACTGCGGGCTGTGCGGCGCGAGCTGGTGCAGGAACCAGAGCCGGCGCTGCGCGTAGGAGAGCGGGAAGACGTAGGCTTCGACTTCGGCCCCCGTCGAGACCTCTGCGGCGGTGATTGATTTTGACATGAGTGACTTCGTGGGCGGCTCGGCGCCGCGACGCGATCCCGCACGTCGGATTAAGGGGAGAAAGGCGTCGTGTTTAAGACGGGCCGCCGCCGTTCGCGTCGTGCGAAACCTTGACGCGGCGCGCGACTCTGGGGATGGGCCTGATGGCGTCCGGGCCGGCGGTCGCCCCCAGCCCCCGGCGCTCGTCAACCAGTTCGGCCAGCCGCGCGACGGTGGGCGACTCGAACAGGCTGAAGATGGGAACCTCTACCTGACAAGCCTCCCTGATGCGGGAGGCGACCTGCGCGGCCAGGAGCGAGTGGCCGCCCAGCTCGAAGAAGTCGTCCTCGACTCCCACGCGCTCGACGCGCAGGACCTGTCGCCAGATGCCGGCCAGCAACTCTTCGGTCGGAGTGGCCGGCGCGCGGTAATTCTCCGGCGCCCCCCCGGCGCGCAACGACGGCGGGGCGGGCAGCGCCTTGCGGTCGAGCTTGCCGTTCGGCGTCAGGGGCAGCTCCGGCAGCCACAGGAAATCCTGCGGGACCATGTGTTCCGGCAGCTTCGTCTTCAGGTACGAGCGCAGCTCCGGCGGCGCGGGCCGTTGCCCGTCCTGCGCGACGAGGTAGGCGACCAGTCTCTTTTCCAGCTCGTCCGGCGGCTGCACGACGACGGCCGCGCCCCTGACCGCCGCGTGCTCCAACAGCACGGCCTCGACCTCGCCCAGTTCAATGCGGAAGCCGCGCAGCTTGACTTGGTGGTCCGCGCGCCCGAGATACTCGATCCGCCCGTCGGCCAGGAAACGCGCGAGGTCGCCGGTGCGGTAGAGGCGCGCGCCCGGCTCGCCGGAGAGCGGATCGGGGATGAACCGCTCGGCCGTCAGACCGGGCCGATTGAGGTAGCCGCGGGCGAGACCCCCGCCGCCGATGTAGAGTTCGCCGGCCACGCCGACGGGCACGGGCCGGAGGGCGTCGTTTAGCAGGTAGATGCGCGTGTCGGCGACGGGCCGGCCGATTGCGGGGTTGCAGGTCAGCTCGCGCGGCACGGCCTCGCAGGTGGTGTAGGTGGTGTCTTCCGTCGGTCCGTAGAGGTTGAAGACCTGTCGCACCGTCGGCAGTTGGTAGAGCTGCCTGACGAGGGTTCGGGGCAGTGCCTCGCCCGCGAGGTTGACCACCTGCACGCCCTCTGGCACGCCCCCGACGCGCAGTAGCTCGGCCATCGCCGAGGGGACTGTGTTGAGCAGAGTCACCTCCCGCGCTGCCGGCAGCTCAGGCAATTGCAGGGCGTTCTCGGCCACGACGATCTTCCCGCCGTAACTGAGCGGCGCGAAGATTTCAAAGACCGAGAGGTCGAAACAGACGGAGGTCGAGAAGAGCGTGCCGGCCAACTGCTGCGGCGTGAACCGCGTCCCGACCCAGCGCAGGAACGTCGCCGCGTTGCGGTGCGTAATCGCCACGCCCTTCGGCCTGCCCGTCGAGCCCGACGTGTAGATGACGTAGGCCAACTGCTCGCCCTCGATTACCTCACCCTCCTCGCCGCCACCCCCGCCGCCTTCCTCGCTGCCATCCTCTTCCTCCGCGCCCCCCGGCCCCGCCTCATCTACCAGCAGGACCTCCCCGACCTTCCCCCTCCACCTCTCGGCCTGCTCCGCGCCGCAGACGAGCACGCCCACCCCCGCGTCGCCCAGCATGTACTCGATGCGCTCCGCGGGGTACTGCTCGTCGAGCGGCAGGTAGGCGGCCCCGGCTTCGAGCACCCCCAGGAGCGCCGCGACCAGCCCCGGCCCGCGCCGGAGCATGACGGCGACGCGGGCCTCGCGCCCGACGCCGCAGCGGCGGAGGCGGCGCGCGATTCCCAGAGCCATCACACGCAACTCCCCGTAGCTGACCGAGCGCGTGCCGCTCATCACGGCCACGGCTTCGGGGTGGAGTCGCGCGCGCTCTTTGAACTGATGGTGGAGGGGCGCGTCGGCCGGCACGGGCAGCGCGGTCCGGTTCCACTCGACGAGCAGTTGATGCTGCTCCGCGGCGGTGAGCAGCGGCAGCTCGTGCAGCGCCTGCGACGGGTCGCCGGCGACGGCTTCGAGCAGCGCGAGCCAGTGCGAGCGCAACATCTCGGCGCTCGCGCGCTCGAAGATGTCGGCGTTGTATTCGAGCGTGCCGAACAGCCCGCGCGGCGTCTCCGCGACGAAGAGCGTGAGGTCGAAGCGCGTGGCCCGCTTCTCCACGAAGACCGACTCCAGACTCAGCCCCCCCAGCTCAAGCCGCGCGCCCTCTTCCCCGAGCGCGAAGGCCGCCAACTCGCGGCTGCCTTCGAGTTCGACGTTCTCGAAGACGAACATGGCCTGCACCAGCGGGGCACGGCTCGGGTCTCGCCTGGGGTTCAACCGCTCGACCAGCAGGTTGAAAGGGTAGTCCTGATGTTCGAGCGCTTCCCAGACGGTTCGCCTGACCTGCGCGTGCAGCTCGTCGAACGAGGCCCGCCCGTCGAAGCGCGCGCGCAGGGGCAGGACGTTGACGAAGTAGCCGACCACCTCGTTCCAGCGGGCCTGCGTGCGCCCCACGACCGGCGTGCCGACGAACTGCTCCTCCTGCCCCGTGTAGCGGTGCAGGAGGAGTTGGAAGGCCGCGAGCAGGGTCACGTAGAGGCTGGCCCCGTTTTTTTCGCCGAGCGCCTTGAGGCCGTCGGCCAGAGCGGGCGGCACGCCGACGCGAACCGCCCCGCCGCGGAAGCTCTGCACGGCGGGGCGCGGGCGGTCCGTCGGCAGGTTCAGCGTCGGCGGCTCGCCCGCCAGTTGCGCCTGCCAGTACCGCCACAGCTCTTCGCCCCGCGGCCCGGCGACCAGCTCGCGCTGCCAGCAAACGAAATCGTGGTAGCTCGCCACAACCGGCGGCAGCGCGGCTTCTGCGGCGCGCAGTTCCGCCTCGTAGCAGGCGCCCAGCTCGCGGGCGATGATCGCCAGCGAACGCATGTCAGCGACGCTGTGGTGAATCACCAGCAGCAGCGTGTGGTCTTCCGGCCCGTGGCGTAAGAGGTGGACGCGCAGCGGCGCCTCGCCTTCGAGGTCGAACCGATGATGCGCCTCGCGCGCCAGCCACTCGCGCAGTTGCTCGTCGCCGAGGCCGGCCGCCTCTACCTCATGGAAGAAGTCTGCGGCCTCTGCGGCCCGCGCGTGCTGCGACGGCGAGCCCTGCCGCGCGGTGTAAACGGTTCTCAGGGCCTCGTGCCGCCGGGCGAGCTTCACGAAACCGGCGCGCAGCGCACGCGCGTCGAGCGGCCGGCGCACGCGCGCGGCGACGTGGATGTTGTCCGGCGAAAGCTCGGCCGGCACCTGATGCAGGAACCAGAACCCGCGCTGCCCGTATGAGAGCGGGCGGCCCTCGGCGTCTCCTTCGCCCGCCGCCGTGCCCGAAAGTTCGACGGCCCCCTGTTCCCTCCCGTCCTCACGTTGCCTCTCGGCCTCCGGCGCTAGCGGCAGCCGGGCCAAACACTCTTCGACCAGCGCTTCGAGCGTCATCCCCTGCATCACTTTCGAGAGCGACAGGCGGACGCCCAACTCTTCCTCAACCGTCTGGACGAGGCTCACGGCCTTCAGCGAGTCGAGCCCGGCCGAGCCGATCTCGGCCCCCGCCGGGAAGTCCGCGCCGCCCCCGCCGACGAGTGCCGACAGCGTGCCCCTCAACCACACTTCGAGGGCCTCACCGTCGAGCACCCCTTCCGGCAGTGAGGGCGCCGCCGGCGCAGCCGTCGCCGTGTCGCCGCGCCACGCGCAGACGACGCGCAGCGCGCCGGCCAGGAAGGCCGTGCGGCACTCCTGACGTTGAATCTTGCCGCTCGACGTTTTCGGCACGTCGCCGTAGCGGACGAGGGCGATCTCGGCGGGCTCGATGCCGTGCTGCGCGACGACGGCCTGCCGCACGCCCGCCAACACGGCGTCCGGGTCCGGCGGGAGGCGGCGCACCTCCTGCACCACGACCAGCCGCTCCTCTCCGCCCCGCTCGACGGCGAAAGCGGCCCCGGCGTGTGCCGGGAAGGACGGGTGGCATTTCTCGACGGTCAGCTCGATGTCATGCGGATAGTAGTTGAGGCCGCGGATGATGATGAGGTCTTTGAGACGGCCCGTGACGAACAGTTGACCGTCGAGCACGACGCCGAGATCGCCCGTGCGCAGGAAGGGGCCTTCGTTCGTCCCGGCCAGGAAGGCGCGGAAGGTCTGCTCGGTGGCCGCGGCGTTGTTCCAGTAGCCCCGCGCCACGCTCCCCCCGGAGACCCATATCTCGCCGACCCGCCCGCCCGCGCAGGGGCGGCACGTCTCCGGCTCGACGATTCTCACGGCCTGCCCCGGCAGGCACGCGCCGGAGGAGACGAGCGTCTGCGCGGCCGCCTCCGCGTTCCCGGCCGGGGCGAGCCGCCCCCTTTCGAGGGCCGCGGCTTCGACGGCCCGCGCGAACGGGCCGGAGCCCTTCGGCCCGCCGGAGACGATCAGCGTCGCCTCGGCCAGCCCGTAGCAGGCGAAGAAAGATCGAGGACGGAAGCCGGCGGGCGCGAACGCCTCCCGGAAGCGTTCGAGCGTCTCATGACGGACCGGCTCCGAGCCGTTAAAAGCGACCTCCCAACTGCCGAGGTCGAGTTCGGCGCGCTGCTCCGGCGTGCTCTTCTGCACGCACAGGTCGTAGGCGAAGTTCGGGCCGCCGCTGATGGTCGCCCGCTCGCGCGTGACGGCCCTGAGCCATCGGAGCGGGCTCTGAAGGAAGGCCGTCGGCGACATCAGCGTGCAACTGTAGCCGCCGTAGAGCGGCTGGAGGATGCCGCCGATCAGCCCCATGTCGTGGTACATCGGCAGCCAGCTCACGCAGCGGCTGTCGGCGTCGTACCCGAAGGCGTCGCGCAGCAGGCGCGAGTTGTGCAGGAGGTTGGCGTGGGTCAGCATCACGCCGCGCGGGCTGCCGGTCGAGCCGGAGGTGTACTGGATGAAGGCCAGATCGTCCGGCCCCGCGCCCGGCCCCGCGCCCGGCTCCCGCCAGTCGGCCGCCAGGTGTTCCGGCAGGGCCGTCGTGTCGATGACCCGCCGGAGCGGCGACCCGCCCTCGGCGCCGAGCAGGGACTCGACCGCCTGCCGGCTCTGCGGCGCGGTCAGAGCCACGGCGGCCTGCGCGTCGGCGGCGATGGCCTGCAAGCGGCGCGCGTTGCGGTTGAGGCGCGGCGGGTAGGCGGGCACGGCCACAGCCCCCGCGTACAGGCACCCGAAGAAGGCTGCGACGTATTCCAGCCCCGGCGGGTACAGGACCAGGACGCGCTCGCCGGCGCCGGCCACCTCACGCAGACACCGTGCGATGACGCGCGCCCTCAGGTCGAGCTCGCCGTATGTCGCCGAGGCCGAGACCGTCTCGCCGTCCGCGAGGAAGCGGTAAGCGACCCTCTCGGGCTGGGCCGCGGCCCGCCGTCGTAACACGTCCGCCAGCGTTTCAAGTGACGAGGTCATGCGGGCTACAACTCGAAGATCATGCCGCTCCCCCTCAGGCGCACTGCGTTCGCCGTGCGCGCCAGGAGCGAGCTGACCTTTTCCAGCAGCGGGGCCTGCGCCTCTCGCAGGTAGAAGTGGCCGCCCTCGAAGAGATGGACAGAGCAAGGCGCGGTCGTCAGCTCACACCACGCCTCAAGGTGCCGGGGCTCGACGCCCTCATCGCGCGTCCCGCCGAATGCGGCGACCGGCACGCACAGGGCGTCTTCCTCCTCGTACTCGTAGGTCTCGCACAGCGCGATGTCGGCGCGCAGCAGCGGCAGGAAAATCCGGGCCAGCTCCTCGTCGGCGAACACCACGGGCGGCGTCCCCGTGAGCCGGAGAATCTCCTCTTTGAAGAGTTTCTCCGGCAGGGCGTGGATGGGCGCGCGCGCGGCCGGGAGGTGCGGGGCGCGCCGGGCCGAGACCAGCAGGTGCGACGGCCGGAGCCCTGCGTGGCGTCGCAGGTGGCGCGTCAGCTCGAAGCTGATGAGCGCGCCCATGCTGTGGCCGAAGAAGACGAAGGGCAGGTCGAGCGCGGGCAGAAGTGATGGTGTCAGGGCCGCGAGCAGGGCGCGGAGTTCTGTGAACGGGGCCTCGGCCAGGCGCTCCTCGCGGCCCGGGAGCTGCACGGTCCAGACCTCCACGGCCTCCGGCAAGCGCGCCGGCCACGCCCGGTAGGCCGCGCCGCCCCCGCCCGCGTAGGGGAAACAGAAGAGGCGCAGCAGCGCCTCCTCCCTGGGGCGAAGACACCTGAGCCAGCCGGACGACCTGTGTTCCAGCTCCCTCTGTCTCTTCATCGGTCACCGCGCGCCATGCCCGGCGCTCAACCCCCCGACCCGAGCCCCTGCTCCTCCATCTTCTTGCGGAGGCTCAAGGGGCGCATGTCTGTCCAGACCTCCTCGATGTAGGCCAGGCACTCGGCCTTCGTCCCCTGCCTGCCGGCGTCGTTCCAGCCGAGCGCGTTCTCGCGGTCGGCCGGCCAGATGGA
>DASQMB010000076.1:0-103550 GCA_035645715.1 Pyrinomonadaceae bacterium | reverse complement strand
AAGCGGCGGCAATCCTGCTCCTGCCCGACATAAGCGTTCGGGTGTGAGCGTAGAAAAGGCAGTATCTTCTGCCACTGCTCATCTGAGAGTGTGACCGTTAGCATTCAAAGAGCTTAACTCAAATGTCAACAGAACCTAGTTGTTGTCCTACCTGACGGGCGATGGCTGAAAGCTCAGGGCCAAAAACTACAAACTAAAAACTCGAAACTAAAAACTCGAAACTGCCTCTCGCCCTTCACCCCTTCTCAGTCGCCTCGGAGACAAGGAACTCGGGCGTGACGATCTGTGGGACGAAGAAGCCTGCGGCCGTGTTGAAGAGGCGGATCCGCGCCTGCCGCCGGACGTTCGCCAGGTGCCCGAAGTTCCAGGTCACTAGATAATCTATTTTGTGGAACGAGGCAACCGCAACGTGGAAGGCGTCGCCGAGGTACTTGCGGTGAAAGATGCCGCGCGAGACGTAGCCCTCGGCGAGGATCGAGACCTCCTCGCCGAGGGCTACCTGTTCGAGCGGGGCCACCAGCTTGAGGTAGCCCGTGCGGTGCGGCTCGGGTATCCGCTCCAGTTCCCGCACCACGAGCGGCGAGATGACCGGCCTGTACTCGCCCATCTCGTGCTCCCACCAGCGGATGGTCAGGTCGCGCCGGAACGGCTCGCCGTTGTCGAGGTAGGCCCCGACCACGGAGGTTTCGAGGTAGATGCTCTGCTTCACGGCTGGGTCGAGATGGCCGGCGCCTGCGCGGGCGCCTCGGGCGCCTCGGGCCGTTCGACCGAGAGCGGGACGAGGCGGACGACGCCGCGCTCGAAGTCGAAGGTCACGCTGTAGTGGCGCAGCACGTTGCCGCCGACGATACCCGTCTGCTCGAAGCCGGCCGTCTCGTTGAGCGCCTCCATGTCGAGCACTGCGGCCGAGACGTGGCGGCGGGAGTGGGCCGGCGTCAGGAAGAGGCGGGGCAGGAGCAGCGTCCTGATGTTCTCGGAGATGCCGGCCGCTCCGTAGACGCGGATTAGTTGGCTCTGGGCGAAGCGGTCGAGCGATTCGCGCGCGGCCAGCGTCTCGGAGACGACCGAGATGGTCGCGCCCGTGTCCACGATGAAGTTGACCGGCCGCTCGACGCCTTCGAGCCTGACCTGGCCGCTCCAGAAGCCACTCGAAGTGACGCGGATCGGCACCTCGACCGCCGCGGCCGGCTCGGCGGCGCGGTGCGGAGTGCGCGCCTCGGAGCGGAGCATCAGCATCGTCCTCGCGCCGTAGTCCACGGTCGTCAGGTACTTGCTCACGACCGAGAGCCCGAGGTAGCCGTCGACCGGCTCCTGCCGGCTGTGGAACTCGCGGATGTAGACGGGCAGCCGCTCGATCCTGGCCTCGCCGAGCTGAAGCGACTGAAGGAAGCCGTAGACGATCTCGAAGCGGCCCTCGCCGCCGACGGCCCGCGCCAGCCCGCCGCGCGCCACGGGCTTGATGCCGAGGCGTTCGGCCGCCGCGCGCGAGATGACGCACATCCCCGCGCCCGTGTCGAGCACGAAGCGCAGCGGCTCCTTCGACCCGTTGATGCGCACGGTGAGCATCGGCCGGTTGTTGACCAGCTCGAACGGCACCGTCACGCGCGACGGGCCGACCACGTTGATGAGGTCGGACTGACGGCCGAGGTAGCGGAGGAAGTCGATCAGGCCGCGGATGCGCGCGCGGCGGTCGGCGTCGGTGCGCGGGGCGATGCGGAGGAAGTTCTCGTAGGCGTCGGCCGCCTCGCGGTAGCGTTCGTAGCGCGCGGCGATCTGCCCGAGGTGGAACAGGTGGTCGGGCTCGCCCGCGTCCAGGAAGGCGGCGCGGCGCATCCCTTCGAGGCTCTGATGCGCGCGGTTCTCGTAGAAGTCGACCATCGCCAGCCCGGCCACGGCCAGCGCCTCGTCGTCCTTGAACGAGAGGGCCGTGCGAAACTCCTCGACCGAGAGGGCGAAGTCGCCTCCGCCGAGCAGGGCAGCGCCGAGCAGGGCATGGCCGCGGGCCGAGGTCGGGTCGGCGGCGACGGCGCGGGCCGCGTGGTCGAAGGCGTCGCGGTACTTCCGCTGCTTGAGCAGCGCGTGGCTGAGGCCGAGCCGAGCCGGCAGGTCGCGCGGGTCTTTCCCGAGCAGCTCGCGGTAGCTCTTCTCGGCCTCCTCGAACTCGCCGGACCGCAGCGAGCGCTCGGCCCGCTGAAGCGCCTTTTTGTCAATCGCCGCGGCCTCGGCCCCGCCCGCGCAGAGCAAGGCTGTCAGACCGCACGCGAACGCCCACGCCGCCACCGACCGAGATAACTTCCTCATCGCCGGCACCTCCACGATAACCCCCCGGCGGGCCGAGCCGAGCCGGTCTCACTTCAGAATCTCACCCGTCTTCATAGACCAGAGTACGAGGTCGAGTTCGTCGAAGTCTATGCGAAGGTCGCGCGCGAGGCGGCGCAGTCGCTCCTCTGCGTCGAGGTAGCGGGCGCGGGTCGCGGGCGGGTCGGGCGAGGAGACGACGCCCAGCTCGGCCATGCTCCGCAGGATGTGCTTGTCGAGGATGGCGTAGCCGCGCAGCCCGACGTTGCGCAGGAAGTGGCTCGCCTCCTTGTAGCCGAGCCCCTTAACGCCCCGCTCGCGCGCCAGCCAGTCGCGCCGCTCTATGGGGTCGGCGAACGACTCAAGCCGCTCGCGCAGCCGCATCCCGCAGTCGCGCGTCAGGAAGTCGCGCGTGTGGACGATGTAGCCGGCCCGCGCGCGCGGGTAGCGGTGAACGCCCGAAAGCCTGGCCGTCAACTCTTCGTGGCCCGCCCGCCCGAGCAGCGGCCTGACGGCCTCGACCGAGCGCAAACCCATTCGCGCCGAGGCGCCCGCCGTGAAGATGCAAAAGACCAGCTCCTCCCAGAGCCGCGCGTCGTCGCCGCCCTCCCAGACGGCCGCGAACTCCGCGAGCCGCTCTTTAACCTCGCGGCGGCGGGCGCGGTGCGCGGCGCGGATGCTTTCGACTGTGACGGGCTGCCTGTCCTGTTGCCGCACGGCTCGGGAGTTTCGAGCGCGAGGATGGGAGACCGAATGAAATTCTATGGGCGCGTTTTCCGCCTTGTCAACGCGGGGCGGAGGACGGCGGCTCAGAGTTTGCTTCGGGCACGAACGCCACGGCGACGGCGTTTGCAAACGTTACGATGCGCCCCCGCATCAAAGCTGTCGTCGGAAACCCTACTCCCCGCAGACAAACGAGAAGAACGCCGGGCGGCGCCCGGGCCGTGTGCTATATTTCAGGCGCCCTGAAGTTTTCCGAGTGAATCGAAACTGACAAGGAGTTTAAGGGATTGAAGAGCATTCGGTTCATCCTCGTTCTCGCCGCCCTCCTTTCGCCGCTGGCCGGCGCACAAGCGCAGGTCGGAGGCGTTTCCACGCCTCCGCCAGCCACGGCGCCCGCTCCCGCCGAGAGGCTGGCCCACGAAGACGTGGCGCCGCTGCCGGCCGACCGCCTGCCCTTCGCCCACCAGGGCGTGCTGGTCGAGCGGCTCGACGGCGAGGTGGTCCGCGAAGTGGCGGCCGACCAGACATACAACCCGGCCTCGGCCATCAAGCTGGCGACGGCGCTCGTGGCCCTGCGCTCGTTCGGCCCGCAGCACCGCTTCAAGACGACCATCTGGGTGACGGGCACGTTCGACCAGGCGACCGGCACGGTCACGGGCGACATCGTCGTCTCCGGCCGCGACCCGGCGTTTCACGACCAGCACGCCGTGGCCGTCGCGCGCGAGCTGAACCGCCTCGGCATCCGCACCGTGAGCGGCGACCTGATCGTCGCCCCGAAGTTCTCGCTCAACTACAACGCCTCCTCGCAGCGTTCGGGCGAGAGGTTCTATGACGCGCTCGACGCGACGCGTCGCCCGGCCGCGGCCGCGCGCGCCTGGGCCGACTCGCGCGTCGCGCTCGGCGACGCCGAGGCTCTGCGCGAGACGCCGAGCGTGGCCGTGATGGGCGCCGTCTACGTCGGCGCGGCACCGTCCGGCGCTCGCGTCGTCTCGATGCACCAGTCGCCGCCGCTCGTCGACATCCTCAAGGCGCTGCTCTGCTACTCGAATAATTTCCTGGCCGAGCGCATCGGCGACGCCGTGGGCGGCCCCGCGGCCATCGAACGATACCTCTCGACCGAGCTGAAGATTCCGGCCGGCGAGTTTCGCTTCGCCACCGCCAGCGGCCTCGGGGTCAACCGCCTGACGCCGCGCCACATGATGCGGGTTTACCGCGCGCTGCTCGGGGTGCTGCACGAGCACGACTTGAAGGCCGCAGACATCCTGCCCGTCGCCGGCATTGACCCCGGCACGCTCCAGCGCCGTTACGAGAATAGCCCCGGCCGCGGCAGCGTCATCGCCAAGACCGGCACGCTCAACCGCACCGACGGCGGCGCCAGCGCGCTCGTCGGCCAGATGAAGACCAAAAGCGGCGAGACGTTGCTCTTCGTCGTCTTCAACATGCGGGGCAGCGTCCCGCGCTTCCGCGCCCAGCAGGACGCCTTCGTCGCCTTCATCCAGGGCGAGCGCGGCGGCCCGCTAGCCTTCACCTACCAGCCGCGTGGGTTCGCCATGCGCCTCGCCGCCTCGGCCTTCGACAGCCGGCAGACCGCCAACGCCGAGGACGGCGGCGAGTACGAATCGCAGAACTGACGGAGTCGAGGCGAGGGTAAGCGAAGGGTAAAGCTCGAAAGAAGAAGAGGGGAAGAGACGCGGCCTGCGCTCTCTTCCCCTCTTCTTCTTTCGTCCGCTTGTTCTTTCGTCTGCCGACTCCCCTTCTTTCCTCTTTCCCTGTCGCCCTTCCCTTACTTCCCCTCCGCACGCGTCTGCGGTCGCGCGCTCTCGAAACGGTTCATCAGCTTGAAGAGCGCGACGACGCCGGCGAACAGCGGGATTGAGGCCCACTGAGTCGTCCGCGCCTCGGGCAGCAGCGCGACCAGCAGGCCGAAGAAGCCGACGAGGACCAGCAGCAGCCCGGCCGAGCCGGCCCACTGCGCCGCGCGCCCTCGCCCGGCCGCCACGAACAGCGCCAACCCCAGCGCGGCACAGGCCCCGAGCGCCCACGCCGAACGCCTGACGAGGAGGAAGAAGGGCGGCTGCTGCTCTGAGAAGTCGGCCCCGCGGAGCGAGAGAGAGGCGAGCGCCTCCGCCGACTCGACGACCTCCGCGCGGCTGACGGTGACCGGACGCAGCGGTCGGTTGCCGGGGCCGCGACTGACGCGGCCGATGGCTTCGAGCACGTCGTAGCCGGCTTCGAGCTTGCCGAAGATGGTGTAGTTGCCGTCGAGGTGCGGGGCCGCGCCGAGGAGGATGCTGAATGAGGTCTCGGCGCTGTCGGGCCTGCCGTCGTGCCGGGCCATCGAGAGCGTGCCGCGCTCGTGCCGGAGCGAGTTGAACTCTGCCCTGAGCGGGCGGATGAGAGCCTGTCGTTCGGGATCGAACCCTTGCGTCGTCGCCCGCGCGTCGGCGAGTTGAGCAACGAATCCCGGCTCGACGCGGAAGAAGTCCGCGCCGTCGTAGACGCCCGCGCGTGCCAGCCTGAGAATCTGCGCCGTGTGCTCGGGGGCCGCGTCCGGGTAGAAGGCCAGGACGAGGTCGCCCAGGCTGGTGCGCAGCACGAGGCGCTCGCGCGCGAGCCGCGGCGGCGCGTCAAGCGATGGCGTGTCGAGCACGGCCTCGCCCTCCTTCGCGCGAACCGTTTCGCTCGCGTTCTCACGCGGCACGCTTTCAGCGCCGCGCGAGGTTTCGCCGGCCGCGCCGGTCTGGCCGGCGGACGCGGCCGCGCAGGCGAGCAGGAAGAAGAGCGTCGGTAAGAGTTTTCTCATGCCGTTTGTGCCGGTGCCGGCAGCCCCTGCCGGACTTCGACGCGGGCCGCGGCGGGCGCGGCCGCGGGCGAAACCTCCGCGGCGGGCGCGCGGCGCGGCGCCGCCTTCAGGTAGTCGCCGACGCTCGCGTGCAGGGGCGAGGCGGCGCGCGGGTTCTTCAATTTCCAGATCACTCCATCGACGAAGAAGTGGTGTATCTGCACGCCGGCCAGGACAACGGGCGCGGCGAACTGGAAGCCGGTCCCGGTGCTGCTCGCCAGCGCGTGCGGCAGCATCCAGAAGAGCAGCGCGCCGGCCGGCACGATCAACGCGCCCCACTTCGCGCTCTCGCCCAGCACGAGCGAGCGCGTGGGCTCGGCCCCGCTCAGTTCCATCCGCTCCTTGACGTGCGTGGCCCAGGCGATCAGCAGGTACTGGAGGCTGTGGAAGAACGGCACGAAGACAGCGAAGTTCGGGTCGCCCGCCCCGGCGATGAACCAGACGAACTGCGAGGCGGCCGGCAGCAGCACCACGGGCGGCAGCAGCCTCCGTTGTTTGACGCACCACCCGGCCGCAAGCAGCAGGAAGACCGCTCCGCACGTCCACATGGCGTGTTCTGCCAGCACCGCTACGAACCGCGGCAGCCCCAGCGTCGGGCACTGGATGCCGTAGAAAGCCTGCGCGCCCAGCGCAGCCTCCGCCCGCGCGATGGTCGTCAGGTAGGTGCCGAAGACGAAGCCGGAGAGGGCGAGCCGCGCCGACCCTGTCGCCACGAACCCGGCCCGCCGCGCGTAGATGAGCGTGATGCCGACCGTCTGCCCGCTGTAGTGGTAGCCGGACCAGAGCAGGAAGAGTTTGACGAAGAAGGGCGCCACCACGTCGGGCGAGGCGAACGAGCCGATCATCCCGGCGACGATGAGCGGCGGCACGACGAGCGCCGTGAACGGGAACTGCGCGATGTGCTCGCGCCGGTGGTAGAGCCTGTGGCTCGTCGCCGCGAAGTGCGGGTAGTTGCAAACCCAGGTCAGCAGCGCCGCCAGGCCCCAGAGCCATTCGGCCCGCACCGAGCCCGCGCCGAACGAGGCGCCGATTACCGCGAACGCCACGAGCGAGGCCCCGCCGATACACGCGAAATCAACCGGCCCGTTGACGAAGTAGAGGTGGCGCGTCGGCTCCGCAGCCGAAGGCAGGCTCAGCTTGTTTCTCATTCGTTCCACTCTCGTCGGCGGGCCGGTTCGGTTCGGCCGCGTGTGCCCGCCGGGCGGCGGCGCGTGCTCGGTCGCGTGGGCTGTGGGATTTGCGCGCGTCGCGGGCGGGGGGCGCGCGCTTCGATCATTCGAGCGCCCCGGCGTGGACCGCCGGGGCGCCTTCCGCCGCGGCACGTGCGGCGTGCGGTGCCGCACGCCTCCGGGCGAAACTCAAACTCCAGACTTTAAACTCCCGAACGTGAACGGCGGAGACTTCCGACTTCGGAAGCGGGTCGCGCCGAGAGGGGGCGAGCGTCTCCGCTCCTCCCCTGAGTTTTGCAATCCTCAAGCCGCCGCCCCGCCGCCCGAGCGCGCCGCCCGACTTTCCCCGGCCCGCGCGCCTTCCCGGCCGCCGAAGTCCGCGGACGGCCCGCGCCCGCCCACCTCACCTCGCCCCCCGACCTGTCGCCGAAGGTGACAGTGTTGTGTAACCGGCTCACCAACGCGACACCCTCACGGCGACCGCTGCGCCGCTCCGTCTGTTGTGGAAGAGGCTTCCCTCCCCTGTCACTGAAAGTGACGAAGGGCCGCCCTCCGGCCTCAACGCCGAACCTGAAATCTCAAGTTTTCCGGCCGTTGCGACCAGTGGCACCGGCATTGCCCAAAGGCGTGCGAGGTCGCACGGGGCGGCCCGCGGGCTCTAAGGCCGACAAACTTTCGGGAGTTGAAGAGATGCGACAGAGAGCAGCGGCCGGTGTGGGAAGGGATCGGAGGGGCGAGGCCGGGTTTTCGCTCATCCAGATCGTGATCGTCGCGGCGGTGGTCGCAATCACCATCACCTTCGCAGTCATCGGCATCGCCAACGCGCGGTCGGCCTATCGCGTGCAGAACTCGGCCCGCCGCTTCGCCAGCCACCTAGAACGGGCGCGCACCGACGCCGTCCGCCGCCATTCCACGGCGCGCGTCCGCACCCTGACCGCTAACGCCACCTCCTACGAGGTGACGTATGACATCGACGGCGACGGCACGACCGAGACGCGCACCTTCCAGCTCGAGCCCGGCGTCGAGTTTATGAGCGACGCGCTCGACTTCCAGTTCAACTGGCGCGGCAGGCTGAGCGGCTCGGGCATCAGCTTCGCCCTCCGCCAGACCGGCGGCACTTACACGGCCCAGATGGACGTGACCGCCTCGGGCGACATCACCATCGGCGACGAGGTCTTCCCGGACTCGGCCATCCCGCCCGTGGCCTTCAACAACACGACGGTTACCGGAGGCTCCGACGTTTCCGGCGGCTTCAACGGCACCGCCCCCCCGCCCCCGCCGCCGACCTCGCCGCCACCGCCGCCTTCCGGCCAACCGCCGCCGCCGCCTTCGGGCGACGCGCCCCCGCCGCCCCCCTCGGGCGGCCCGCCGCCCCCGCCCTCCGGCTACCCGCCGCCCCCGCCGTCCGGCGACCCGGCACCACCGCCCGCCCCGGCCCCTGCGCCGGCGCCCGCCCCCGCCCCCGCGCCGGCCCCGGCGCCGGCCCCGGCCCCGGCTCCCGCGCCGGCCCCGTCCTGCTCGATCTCGGCTTCGCCGACGACCGTCAGAATCGCGGCCTGCAACAGGGCCGGCAACAACTGCGGCACGGCAACCGTGTCGGTGTCGCTGGCTAACGCGCCGAGCGGCACCTCCGTCACGCCCACCAACTCGGGCAACGCCACCCTCGCGCTCATCAGCTCTAACGGCACGACCTTCAGCTACAGGCTGACGGCCACGACGAACGTGCGAACCACCAGCACGGCCAAGTTCACGAGCGCCTGCGGCACGGCGGGCGTCAGCGTCACCACCAACTGAAACCTTCAAAGAGCGCGAGGCGAGAGGCATGAGGCTCAAACTCGGAGCACGCAGGCAGAGCGAGACGCGCCCCGCCACCGGCGGCGAGCGCGGCTTCACGCTGGTCGAGACCGTGGCGGCCCTGCTCATCCTGATGATCGCGGGGCTCGGCGCGGCCTCGCTCTTCACCTACGGCATCAAAAACAACGCCGGCACAAAGGACCGCGAGCTGGCGCTGGCCGTCGCGCAGAAGCGGATGGAGTGGCTGCGCAGCGTCCCCTACAGCGCGACCAACCGCGGCCTCGCCTACAACTACCCGACCACGGCCAACCCGGTCGGCGGCGGCCTCGCCGCCACCGCGGCCGGCGGCGTCACCGAGACGGCCACGAGCGCCGACCGCATCTACACCGTCAACACCGTCATCTCGAACGACGGCGGCCTGACGGACGCCAACTCCGTCAGCAAGACCATCACCGTCACCGTCACCCCCGTCGGCTCGTCGGCCGTCGTCGGGCGCGTCACGCTCGTGGCGCGGCGGGCAGCCCTGACCACGGGCTCGAACTGAACACGATGACGCCGGGAGCTCGAAGCGACCCGGCCGGACGAACTTATGAGCGAACGCGAAACACGAAAGGGCGGCGAGGCCGGCTTCTCGCTCATCGAGCTGCTGCTGGCGATGACCGTGACGATGGTGCTGATGGCGCTGGCCTCGGGGCTGCTCGCGCGCTGCGTCAACATCCGCACCGGCGAGGACGCGCGCACCGACGCCCTGGCAGACGTGCAGCGTGCCCTGAACATCATCGCGCGCGAGGTGGCGACGGCCGGCTACGGCCTGAGCAGCAACGGCATCGTCGGCTGTTCGGGCGCCAACTGCGACTCGACCTCGGGCTCGCTCCGCTTCCGAGCCAACCTCGACGGCAGCGCCGACGGCACCCTGCAAGAGAGCGAGGACGTTAAGTACTTCCTCAACAACGCCGACAACACTACCTACCTCGTCCGCTACGACGCCAACGTCGCCTCCAACAAGGCTTCGGTCCTCGCCAACCGCATCGACACCTTGCAGTTCTTCTACTACGACCAGCAGGTCAGCTACAGCACCGCGACATTCAACCCGGCCGCCCCCACGGCGGCCCTGATTACCAACGTGCGCGGGACCAACGGAGCGGCGGTCGCGCAGGTCGGGCCGACCTCGGCCGCTTACGTCGTGGTTGCGGTGGCGCTGCGGCTGCCGGCCGTCGGCCAGCCCGGCTCAGAGAGCTACCAGCCGGCCAAGTCCGAGATGCTCGTCACCGACATTGCGCTGCGCAACTCGGACCTGACGAACTACTGAGTAAGGGCGACGCGGCCCGGCGTGTGAGGCTTGAGCGACATGAAGACCAGGAAAGAGTCGGAACTTAGTGCGGCGCGGGGCGGCGAGCGCGGGGCCGCGCTCATCACGGCGCTGCTGCTCTCGACGCTGCTGCTCGTGGCCGGCGGGGCGCTGATCCTGACGACCGCCACCGGCACCAGCACCGCCATTGACGCCAGCACAGAGGCCCGCGCCTTCTACGCCGCCGAGTCCGGGTTGCAGGCGGCCCTCTCCGTACTGCGCGGCAACGTCGCGGCCCGCGCCGGCCACAACCCGCCGGCCGGCACCAAGATGAAGAACAACCTCCGCGCCGCCAACACGCTCGCCATCTCGAACATCTCGGGCGACGCGGCCATCGCGGCCGGCACCGCGCGCCTCTCCGGCTACCTGCCCTACGACAACACGACGACGGCCGCCCGCGTCACCGTCGACGCCAACACGGCCTACCAGATCAGCGTCAGCGACCCGGACGACACGAACCGCGCGCAGCTCAACGCCAACCCCTCCTACACGCCCACGCGCCTCGTCATCACCTCGATTGGCTACGGCCCGCGCGGCGCCGTCAAGCAGATGCGGATGGTCGTCCGTAAGGGCGCATTCGACTTCGTGCCGCCCTCGACGCTGACCATGACCGGCAACGTCTCGAAGTTCAACCTCGGCGACAGCAAGAAGAAGGGCTACTCCGGCACCGACGAGGCGGGCGTCTCCGGCGGGCTCCCCATGTTCGGCTTCACCGACTCGGGCAGCAAGACCTCGGCCGACACCAACACCTTCAACTGCGGCTCGACCTACTGCAACAAGGCGAACGAGGCGACCGACGACCCGAAGACCGCCACGCTCGACAACAGCCAACTGCCGACGTGGCTCCAGTCGCCGACCGCCGCGCGCACCTTCCTCGACGACACGCAGGAGCAGGCGATGGCCGAGGGGCGCTACTTCCCGACCAGGAGCGGCTCGACCGTCCCCGGCGCCGGCACGACGGCCGACCCCAAGTTCACCTTCGTCGACGGCGACTACACCCTGAGCGGTACTGCCTCCGGCCTCCTGGTCGTGACCGGCGACCTGACCCTCAAGGGCAACTTCAACTTCACGGGCGTTATCCTCGTGCTCGGCAGTTGGAAGGACTCGGGGGGCGCCCTGCACGGCGGCAACCTCGTCCGCGACGGCGGCGGCCACGGCACCATCTCGGGCGCCATCGTCATCTCTCACTTCGACCGCACCGACGCGGCCGGCGGCTTCCTCTCGACCAGCTTCGACACCAGCGGCGGCGGCACCACCGAGTTCAACTTCAACTCGATCAAGGTCAGCGAAGCCCTCACGACGATGGGCTCGCGCGTGCTCGGCGTCACCGAATACTGAGGCCCGCACGAATCCACGGCGCTCACGCAGAGGGGGCGCGCGGTCCGCACCGACGCCGGGCCGCGCGCCCCCTCCTCTTCTTTCCAGTCCGCCACCGCACCCGCCTCGGACCGGCCCGCTTGACACCCCGCGAGCCCGCGATGAATGATGCCGCTCGCGCGCGGGCCGCGTGCTGCGCGATGGCCCGAAGGGGGCGGCGCGGCCCCGAGCCTTCCGCGCCGCTCGTCCGTCTTAATGCGCGCGTGCCCGGCTTCGCCAATGCCCGACATCCTGCTCGTCGAAGACAAGGAGAGTTTGCGCCGCGTCCTGCGCCTGACGCTGGAAGCGGCCGGCTACGCCGTGGCCGAGGCCGAGGACGCGCGCGAGGCCGCGCAGGCCCTGGCCCGCGAGCCCTTCCGTCTCGTCCTGACTGACCTGCGCATGCCGCACGGCTCGGGCCTCGACGTGCTCCGCGCCGCGAAGGCCGCCGACCCTGACCTGCCCGTCGTCCTGATGACCGCCTACGGCTCGATTGACGAGGCCGTACAGGCGATGAAGGACGGCGCGCACGACTTCCTGCAAAAGCCCGTTGACTCGAACCACCTCTTGCTGCTGGTGGGGCGCGCGCTCGAACAGGCGCGGCTGCGGACCGAGAACGTCCTGCTGCGCGAAGAGTGGTCGAAGCGTTACGGCTTCCCGCGCATCGTCGGCGAATCCGACGCCATCAAGCGTTCGGTGGCCGAGACGCAGCGAGTCGCGCAGACCGACACGACGGTCCTGCTGCTCGGCGAGTCGGGCACGGGCAAGGAGTTGTTCGCCCGCGCCGTCCACCACCTGAGCCCGCGCCGCGCCGGCCCCTTCGTCGCCATCAACTGCGCGGCCATCCCCGAGACCCTCATCGAGTCGGAACTCTTCGGCCACGAGAAGGGCTCTTTCACAGGGGCGACCGCGCGGCGGCCCGGCAAGTTCGAGCTGGCCTCGGGCGGCACGGTCTTCCTCGACGAGATCGGCGAGATGCCGCTCGGCGCGCAGTCGAAACTCCTGCGCGCCATCGAGGAGAAGGTGGTTGACCGCATCGGCGGGCGTGCGCCGGTCGGCGTAGACGTGCGCGTCGTCGCCGCCACCAACCGCGACCTGCGCGCGGCGGCCGACGAGGGCGCTTTCCGCCGCGACCTTTACTTCCGCCTCGCGGTCTTCCCCATCACCATCCCGCCTTTGCGCGAGCGCGGCGAAGACGCCGTGCTGCTCGCGCGCCACTTCGCCGCGCAGCTCGGGCGCGAGCTGCGCCGCCGCGAGGCCGCACTGAGCGAGGAGGCCGTCGAGGCCGTGCGACGCCACAACTGGCCCGGCAACGTGCGCGAGCTGGAGAACGCAGTCGAGCGCGCCTGCATCCTCGCCGACTCCGCGAAGCTCACGCCCGCCGACCTCGGCCTGCGCGAAGCGGACGCGGCGGGCGCGGCAGACGTGGCGGACGCGGCCGAGCACCTCGATCTGTCGGGCACGCTCTCCGAGGCGGTCGAGCGCGCGACGCGCGCCGTCGAGCGGCGCAAGATTGCCGACGCGCTCGGCCGGCACGAAGGCAACAAGACGCGCGCCGCCGAAGAACTCGGCGTCAGCTACAAGACGCTCCTGACCAAGATCAAAGACTACGCCCTCTGACGCCCGCGAGATGAGCAGAGACGCAGACGACCAGACGCCGCCCGGCGGTGAGACGCGCGGCGCCGAGCCGAAGGCGGCGCCCGGCAAGCCCTTCGACCCGCCTGAGGAGGCGGGCATAGTCGCGGGCGAGTCGGGCGCGGTCGTCGGCGCCGCCGAGGGCGAGTTCCCCGCAGACCGGCCGGCCGCTCCCTCCCCCGCGCCCGGGCCGGCCGAGAACACGGGCCGCGGCGCCTTCCTCGTCGGCGCAGGCATCCTCCTGAGCCGCATCGTCGGCCTCGTGCGCCAGCGCGTCTTCGCCTACTACTTCGGCCTCTCGGCGTCCGGCGACGCATTCACCGCGGCCTTCCGCATCCCGAACTTCCTGCAAAACGTCTTCGGCGAAGGCGCGCTCTCGGCCTCCTTCATCCCCGTCTACGCCAAACTGCTGGCGAAAGGCGAGGAGGAGGAGGCCGACCGCGTGGCCGGCGCCGTCTTCACGCTGCTCGCGCTCGTCACCTCGACGCTGGTGCTCGCGGGGGTGCTCTCCGCGCCCTACCTGACCGACCTCATCGCGCCCGGCTTCGACGGCGAGAAGCGCGACCTGACGGTCGGCCTCGTCCGCGTCTTCTTCCCCGGCGCGGGGCTCCTCGTGATGTCGGCCTGGTGCCTCGGCATCCTGAACAGCCACCGCCGCTTCTTCCTCTCCTACACGGCGCCCGTCGTCTGGAACCTCGCCATCATCGCCGCGCTCGTCCTCGCGGGCACGCGGGCACGCGCCTTCCCCTCGGAGGACCTCGCGGCGTGGGGCGAGGTGGCGCGCTACACGGCCTGGGGCTCGGTCGTCGGCAGCGCCTTGCAGTTCGCCATCCAGCTCCCGACCGTCTTCCGGCTCCTCGGCGGCCTGCGCCTCGCCCTCGCCACGCGCAACACGAACGTCCGCACCGTCGTCCGCAACTTCATCCCCGTCTTCGTCAGCCGCGGCGTCGTCCAGATCAGCGCCTTCGTCGATGCCATGATCGCCAGCTTCCTCGGCGACGGCCCCGTGCAGGCGCTCATGTACACGCAGAGCCTCTACACGCTGCCCGTCAGCCTCTTCGGCATGTCGGTCTCGGCGGCCGAGCTGCCGGCGATGTCGAGCGCCGTCGGCGAAAAATCAGAGGTGGCGGCCGAGCTTCGGCGCCGGCTCAACAACGGTCTCAGGCAAATCTCCTACTTCGTCGTGCCCTCGGTGGTGGGCTTCGTCGCCCTGGGCGACGTGATGGTCGGGGCGCTCTACCGGACCGGCCGCTTCACGCCCGACGACGTGCTCTACGTCTGGGGCATCCTGGCCGGCTCGGCGGTCGGGCTGCTGCCGACCACGCAGGGCCGCCTCTACGCCTCTACCTTCTACGCGCTGCACGACACGCGCACGCCCTTCCGCTTCGCCGTCCTCCACGTCGTCCTGGCGATCATCCTCGGCTGGGTTTCGGCGCTCTACCTGCCTCCGCTGCTCGGCGTCGAGATGCGTTGGGGCGCGGTCGGCCTGACAGCCTCGGCCGGCGTGGCCGGCTGGATCGAGTACGTGCTGCTCAGGCGCAAGCTCAACCGCCTCATCGGGCAGACCGGCCTCGGCCTCGGGTTCGCGGCGAAGACCTGGGCGGCGGCCGTCTCGTGCGCGCTCGTCGCCCTCGGCCTCAAATACCTGACGGCGGACCTCCACCCGATCATCGTCGCGGCGCTGGTGCTTGGCCCCTTCGGGCTGCTCTACTTCGGCGTCACAGCGGCGCTGGGGCTGCCGGAAGCGAACGCCGTGGTGGGCCGTTTCACACGCGTCCTGCGGCGCGGGCGCTGACCAGCATCGGCCGTACCCTCAGACCGATTAGCGTTGACTCGCCCCCCTCTTTCTGTTAAATCTTACTCGTTCCCAAAAAACTGGAAACACCTCGTGATTGTTCCTCTCTCTGTGGGCAGAGGAGAGAATAAATTGCCTCGGCCCATTTCGAGCGCGGCCCCTCGTTTTTCTCCGCGCTCCTGTGCTCCAAACCCCGCCTTTTGCAAGATTTGGGGGGGTTAAAGTTTCACCGATTTCTCGACTGGGGGACGCATCAACATGATCCGCAAACTGTCGCTCACCTTCGCCGCCGCCTTCGTGGTCTTCGCCATGCAAACGGTCGCCAAGGCCGACCCGATCACCTTTACCGGCGGCTTCGGCGCCACCGCCACCGTCAGCAACTTCTCGCTCAACGCCGCGGGCGATAAGTTCACTTTCACCATCACGAACACCTCTTCGTCGGGCTCGATCACCGCCATCGGCTTCAACCTGCCGGGCGAGTTCGGGAACTTCATGCTGGTCTCCTCGACCAACAACAACTTCACGCTCGCCAACGACGTCAGCGCTCAGGGCGGGGCGCAGAACTTCACCAACAGCTTCGACTTCGCCCTGCTGACCGGCAACAACTTCGGCGGCGGCACCGTCTCCGAAGGCATGTGGGTGGGCGTCGGGGCCAATCCCGGCCAGAACACCGCCACCTTCACCATCATGGGCGACTTCGGCGGGCTGACGGCCGAGCAGATCGCGCAGTCCATCATCCTGCGCTTCCAGGGCATCGGGCAGCGCGACGAAAGCACCATCGGCACCCCGAATCCGAACGCCCCCATCCCGGAGCCGATGACCATGATCCTGTTCGGCACGGGCCTGGCCGGGGCCGCCGCGGCCGCGCGCCGCCGGCGCAAAGGCATCGAATAGGCGAAGGGGCACTACAAGCTCTTCTCTATTCGGCGAACGTGAGGACGGGGCCGGACGATGTGGGTCTTGAAAACCACATCGTCCGGCCCGTTCCCCTTTGCAAATAATGCTTTACAAAAATTCCGGAACCGGTTAAATTCACTTCCACTTTTCTGAAACGACAACAGAATTGGTCGTTTACCGACTCTGAGGTTTCCAGTAAGGGGTGTTTACCCGAGGCCGAAAAGCGGTTGCCCCCGCTCCCGGCCTTCGTCACGAACGGACGCTCTCGACCCTTTTCAATGCGGGCGAAGTGCGGTTCGCCCAACGCGCCGCGCCGTCGCTTTTAATCACCCCGCCGCCGTCGGAAAAAGTCCGGCCGCGGCTCGTGAGTGCAGAACGAACAGGTTCTCAACAAGGAACGACGGAGGGAAGCAGAATTATGTTGAACCGCATTCTCACGATGGCAAAGCCGCTCGCACTCGGCGTCTTCGCCGTCGCCTTCCTCGCCCTGGCCCCCAGCCAGGCGAGGGCCGACGAGGTCTTCATCTCGGGCTTTACGAACGGCTGTTTCGGTGCCGGCTGCGCGCCCGGTTCTACAAGCAGTTTCCTGGGCCTGACCTACAGCAACTCGACTTTCGCCGGCACGACCGCCAACGGCTTCCGCGCCCTCGGCGGCAACCCGAACCCCGGCGCCAACCTCAACAACCTCGGCTCGTTCACCCTGAGCACGGCGCCGAACGACTACACCGGCCAGAGCTTCACCCTCCAGGTGACGTTCACCGCGCCGCAGGGCATCACGGGGTCTAACACGACGACCTTCGTCGCCACCCTGACCGGCACGGTCCGCGCCGACAACCAGGGCGGAGTCTTCGTTGACTTCGACAACACGCCGATCCTCTTTACCTTCAACGACCCGAACTGCGAGCCCGACCCGACCGGCGGCGTGCCGGGGCAGCAGACCACTTGCGGGAGCGGTTCATTCTTCTTCAGCGTCAACGACACGGCCATTGACCCTGGGCAGACCGTCTCGATCACCGGCCAGATAACCGGCGCGCAGCAGACGACCATCCCAGAGCCGATGACGATGTTCCTGTTCGGCACGGGCCTGGCGGGCGTCGCCGCAGGCGTCCGGCGCCGTCGGAAGGGCGCTCAGAAGTAGTCAGGCAGCCGGAAGCGGTTCAATCTTTTTTCCGCGCGAAGAGGCCGGGGCGACCAGCGAGTCGCCCCGGCCTCTTCGCGCGAAGTTTTTTTTCTGCCGCCCGAACTTTTTTCTGGATTAGTCCGCCCATTGAATCTTTACTGGGTTCACAACAGAAAAGGACAGCTCGGCGAGGCGGCAGGCGTAGCGGCAGGCAGGTGCAGGCGGCGGCGCCTTTTCATTTTGCCTTTTTCCGCCGCGCCCGCTTCCCTGCCCTCTCACGGCCGCACGCGGGGTCTGCCCGCGCCCCGGCCCGACCTCCCGCCCGCCGACTCCGTGCTATCATCCCCGACCGTGAAGAGGATCGTGACGGCAGCCGAGATGCGCGAGGTGGACCGCCTGACCACCGAGCGGTACGGCATACCCTCGCTGCTGCTGATGGAGAACGCCGCGCGCTGTGCGCTGCGCGAACTGGCCTCGCGGTGCGGGGGCGGGGTTGCCGGCCGGCGCGTTTTGGTTCTCTGCGGCCGCGGCAACAACGGGGGCGACGGCGCGGCGCTCGCGCGCCTGCTCGCGCTCGAAGGGGCCGCGGCCGAGGTGGTCCTGGCCGGGCGTGTGGAAGACTCGAAGGGAGACGCGCGCATCAACTTCGAGGCGGCCCGCGCGCTGGCCTCGGCCGCCCGAGTCGGCGACGGGCAACCCGACTCGGGCGCCCCGGCGCCATCATCGTCTCTCTTCGCCGACTCGAAGGGCCGCATCACCTTCGCCGAGTGCACGACTGTCGAGGAGTGGGAGCGGTTCCTCGACGATGAGGCGGGCCGCCCCTTCGACATCGTCGTGGACGCCCTTTTCGGGACGGGGCTCACGCGGCCCGTGGAGGGCTTAGAGCGTGAGATGATCCGGTTCCTGCGCGGCCTCCGCGACTGGCGCGATTCGGGCGACGCCCACGACGGGCGGGAAGGCCGTAGCTCTGACGACTCGGACACGCGCCGACGCGCCGGCACGCTGCTCGTCTCGCTGGACATCCCCTCGGGCCTCGACGCCGACTCCGGCCGCCTCATCGGCGAGGCCGTCCGCTCCGACCTGACCATTACCTTCACCGCCCCCAAGTCCGGCAACGTGCTCGCGCCGGCCTCCGCGCTGAACGGCGAGCTGATTGTGGCGGACATCGGCACGCCCCTGTCCCTGATTGAAGAGTCGGGAACAAAACTCTTCCTGGTCGAGTCCGCTGACGCGGCCCGATGGCTGCGGCAGACGCGCTACGCACCCGACTCTTACAAGAACACGCACGGGCACGCGCTCGTAGTCGCCGGGTCGCGCGACATGACTGGCGCGGCCGTGCTCTGTGCCGGCGCGGCGATGGGCGCGGGTGCGGGGCTGGCGACGCTGGCGGCGCCGGCCTCGGCCCTACCGTCAATCGTCGCGCGGCTCGCGCCGGAGGTGATGACCGCGCCGCTCCCGGAGACCGAGGGCGGGGCGGTCGGTGCTGAGGCATTCGCTGAGGTCGAGCGGCTCTGCGCGCGTGCGACGGTCGTCGCCGCCGGCTGCGGGCTGTCGCGGGCCGAAGAGGGCACGCGCCTCTTCGTGCGCGAGTTGGCCGCGCGCCGGACGCGCCCGCTCGTGCTCGACGCCGACGCCCTGAACGCCCTCGCGCCGTGGCCCCGAGACCTGCGCGGCACGAGGGATTTGCCGCTCGTCCTGACGCCGCACGAAGGCGAAATGTCGAGGCTGCTCGGCGCCGAAGGCCGCGCGGGGCTCGAAGACCGTGCGGGCGCCGCGTCCGAGCTCGCCGCCGCTCATTCGGTCGTTCTGGTGCTCAAGGGCACGCGGACGCTCGTGGCCGCGCCCGACGGCCGCGTCTTCGTCAACCCGACCGGCAACGCCGGGCTCGGCACGGCCGGCTCGGGCGACACCCTGACCGGCGTCGTCGCTGCCTTCCTGGCACAGGCGTTCGCCACGCTGAAGGGGCGGGCTGATGCAATCGAGGCTGTGGTCGCGGCCGTCTACGTGGCGGGGCTCGCGGGCGACCTGGCGGCGCGCGAGCACGGGATGCGCACGCTCGTCGCTTCGGACGTGAGGAATCACCTGAGCGCGGCCGTCCGTGCCCTCGATCCGGTGGGAGAGAGACCTTGAACGCTGAGACAGAAAAAGAGAGCCTGAAAGAGAGCCTGAACGCCGAGCCGGAAGAAAGGGGCCTGACGGCCGGGCGCGAAGAGTCGGCCCGGCCCGAACGCTGGACCAGCCGCGGCCCCGAAGAGACTTTCGAGATCGGCCGCCGCGTCGGCGTGAGTCTGAGCGGCGGCGAGATACTTCTGTTGAGCGGGCCGCTCGGGGCCGGCAAGACAGTCTTCGTCAAGGGGCTCGCCGCGGCGCTCGGCGTCGAGGACGAGGAGGTCTCAAGCCCCTCGTTCACGCTCGTCAACCGCTACGGCGAGGGGCGGCTCGTGCTCTACCACCTGGACCTCTACCGGCTGGCCGAAGGGCCGAGTGCGGCCCACGCCGTTGACCTCGAAGAGCTGCTCGCCGAGGAGGGCGCGGTCGTCATCATTGAGTGGGCCGAGCGGATGGGCCGCTATCCCCTGCCCGGGCCGGTCTGGCGCGTCTCCATCGAGGGCGACGGCGAAGACCCGCGCCTCGTCACGGTCGTGCGCACCGCCTGAGCACCGCCTGACCGCCGCCTGAGCACGGCCCTTGCGCCGCCCCTGCGCCCCGCGCTTCGGCGCCGACGCGAAGCCTGTGTTAAATTGTCCGCATTGGATTGGAGCGGAGTGAAGGGTAGAAAAGGAGCGAAAGAAACGATGCCTTATTCAGAAATTCTCATCAAGCCGATGCGCGAAGACCTGACCGGCGCCGGGATCGAGGAGACGCGCACGCCCGAACAAATCGAGGAGGCCATCCGCAACAGTAAGGGGACGCTGCTCGTCGTCGTCAACTCGGTCTGCGGCTGCGCGGCCGGTAAGGCGCGGCCCGGCGTGGTGATGGCGTTGCAGAACGAGGTGCGGCCCGACCGCGCCGTGACCGTCTTCGCCGGGGCCGACATCGAAGCCACCGCGAAGGCACGCGAGCACTTCGCGCCCTACCCGCCTTCGTCGCCGCAGGTCGCCCTCTTCAAAGACGGCCGGCTCGTCTACATGATGGAGCGCCACCAGATCGAGCGGATGTTCGCAGACCAGATCGCCGACGAACTGACGGCGGCCTTCAACCGCCACTGCGCGCCCGCCAGCACGGCGACGGCCTAGCGAAGTCCGCGGCCAATTTTACCGCTAGTTTAAGGGCGGTCTCCGAGCGCCGGTTCGAGTAAAGGCCGGCCGGCGCTCGGAGACCGCCTCCGAACTATGGCCGGTTAATCGGCACGACATTACTCCCCGCCGCGTCGCGCCCGCCGCGCGCGCCGGGCCGTGCTATCATCCCGCCCCGTGGCTTCCGACGCGCCCCTCTCACTGGATACCAGGCTCGCAGACCTGCACCGTTTCGGCCTCGCGCGGTTCGGCGCGGCGACGGCGAAGAAGCTGGCGCAGGCCGTCACGCACGTCTCGGACAAGGCCGACTCGTCCGAGGTGACGGTCGAAGACCTGCTGAACTACCTGCCGATGCGCTACGAGGACCGCTCGAACCTCTCGCGCATCGCCGACCTTCACGACGGCCTCGAAGCCTCACTCGAACTCTACGTCCGCGTCGCGGGCGGCTTCCAGGTCGGCAAGCACCGCGGGCCGAAGGCGCCGCCGCTCTACATCTTCGAGGTGACGGCCGGCGACCCCGAGCGCACGGGCAAGCCCGTCGTCGTCTGGTGGTTCATCTCGGGCCGGCAGGCCGGGCGCGTCGTCGCATATCACCGGCAGCAGTTCGAGCGCGGCTCCCGCTTCGTCGCCTACGGCCGCTGGGAGTGGGACGCGCGACGCAACACCTTCGCCCTTCGCCTCAACAAGCCCGACGAGCTGGAGATGCTGCCCGGCACCTTCACCCCGCCCGAGAACGCCCTCATCCGCCTCGCCGAGCAGGAGGACACGCGCCGCGCAGACGTTGACGAAGAAGGTGGCACGGCGTCGCCCGTCACGAACGGCGCGGCCGCGATGGCGGCCGACGGCGAAGCCCGCCCCGGCCCCGGCACAGTCGACGGCGAAGGCGACGGCAGCGACGGGGGCTCGGCCGAGGACGAGGACGCGGAGGGCGGCGACGAGTCCGCGCTCGAAGAGCCGACCGACCCGGCGCTGGCGGCCATCCACGTCGGGCGGCGCGTGCCCGTCTACCGCAAGCTCGGCGAGTTCCGCACGAAGCGCCTGCGCGAGATCATCCACGCAGTCCTCTCACGCCTCTCCGACGGCGATTTCCCCGAGACACTGCCCGGCGACCTCGTAGACAGGCAGCGCCTCGTGGGCCGCGCCCAGGCGGTCCGCCGCATACACTTCCCGGTCGAAGACGCGCCGCTCGCCGACTACGAGCGCGCCCGCAGCCCCGCGCACCTGCGCCTTATCTTCGAGGAGTTCTTCTGGGTCTCGCTGGCGCTCACGCTGCGGCGTGCCGAGCGCGAGAAGGAGCCGAAGGGCGCGCTCATCGAGCTGAGCGAGGAGCAGCGCGAGCGGCTGCCCGAGGTGTTGCCCTTCGACCTGACCGGCGCGCAGGAGCGGGCCGTGGCGCGCATCCTCGAAGACATGCAGTCTGACGCGCCGATGAACCGGCTGCTGCAAGGCGACGTGGGGAGCGGCAAGACGGCCGTGGCGCTGCTGGCGATGCTGGCCGCGATGCAGAACGGCTACCAGGCGGCGCTGATGGCCCCGACCGAAATCCTGGCCGAGCAGCACGCGCGCAACATCAAGCGAATGCTCGCCCCGACCGAGTACCGCGTCGAGCTGCTGACGGGCTCGCTCCGCGCCGCCGAGAAAAAGCGCCTCCACGCGGCCCTGGCCTCCGGCGAGATTCACGCGGCCGTCGGCACGCACGCGCTCATTCAGGAGGCGGTCGAGTTCCACCGCCTCGGCCTCGTCGTCATCGACGAGCAGCACCGCTTCGGCGTACTCCAGCGCGCGGCCCTGCGCGAGCGCGGCTACAACCCTGACGTGCTCGTGATGACGGCCACGCCCATCCCGCGCTCGCTCGCCATGACGGCCTACGGCGACCTCGACGTGTCTGTCATCGACGAGCTGCCGCCCGGCCGCACCCCCATCAAGACGGTCGTCGTCGGCGAGGAAAAGCGGGCCGGGGTCTACAAAGGCATCGAGCGCGAGATACGCCTCGGCCGCCAGGCATACGTCGTCTACCCCCTGGTCGAAGAGTCGGAGAAGATGGACCTCAAGGACGCGACACGCATGTTCGAGCACCTGCGCGACCGCGTCTTCCCGCACTTCGCCGTCGGGCTGCTGCACGGCAAGATGAAGCCCTCGGAGAAGGAGGAGGTGATGCGCCGCTTCTCCGAGGGCGAGACGCAAATCCTCGTGGCGACCACAGTGGTCGAGGTCGGCGTGGACGTGCCGAACGCCTCGGTGATGATCGTCGAGCACGCGGAGCGGTTCGGCCTCTCGCAACTCCACCAGTTGCGCGGGCGGGTCGGGCGCGGGGCCGAGCAGTCATACTGCGTGCTGCTGGCCTCGGACAAGCAGACCTCTGTGGCGCGCGAGCGGCTCGGCATCATGGAGGAGACAAACGACGGCTTTCGCATCGCCGAGAAAGACCTCGAAATCCGCGGCCCCGGCGAGGTGATGGGCACGCGCCAGTCGGGCGTGCCTATGTTCCGCGTCGGGAACCTCGTCCGCGACCTGCACATCCTCGAAGAGGCCCGCCGCGAGGCCGAGCACTACCTGACGGCCCGCCGCCGCACGCGCGAGACGGCCGCCCTCGTCGAGCGCGTCCGCGCCGACGCCCGCTTCGGCCTCGCCGCCGTCGGCTGACCGCCGCGCCCGCTCCCGTCGCCGCCAACGCCGGCCCGCGGCACAGGCTCCGCGGCACAGTCTCCGCGCCGCGCGGAACACGCCGGCCGGCGCCGGCCTCTAACGCCCGGAAGAATACTCGCCGGAGGTGCTGAAGATGAGACACGCAACGGTGGCGCTGCTGCTGGCGGCGGCTTCTCTGCTCGCGGGCTGCGGCAGGGGGGAGAACATGAGGACGCGCGTCATGGTGACGGGCGAGTCGGACGTGCGGGCACAGCCCGACACGGCGGTCGTCGTCGTCGGGGTCGTCACGCAGAGCGGGCGGGCCGTCGAGGCCCAGCAGGTCAACGCGCGCAAGAGCGAGGCCGTCATCGCCGCCGTCCGGCAGGCCGCGGGCGAGGGCGTCGAGGTCAGGACGAGCGACTACAGCCTCTCGCCGCAGTACGACTACGGGGGCGGCCGGCCGCGCATCAACGGCTACGAGGCGCGCAACACTGTGACCGTCACGATGCGGCAGCTCGACAACGTCGGCGCAGTGATCGACGCGGCCACGCAGGCCGGCGCCAACAACGTAGAGGGCGTCAGCTTCGTCCTGCGCGAGTCGAACCCGGCGCGCCGGCAGACGCTAGCCGAGGCCACTAAGCAGGCGATGGAGAAGGCCGAGACGATGGCGCAGGCGCTCGGCGGCCGGGTGGTCCGCGTCGTCGAGCAGCAGGAGGGCGGCTTCCGCAACCGCCCGACGCAGGTCGAACAGGAAGAGCGCGCCGGCTACGCCAACATGAACACCACCGGCATCTCCGCCAGGCAGTCGCCCCGCACCCCGGTCGAGACCGGCCCGCTCAACGTCCGCTCCGAGGTCCAGCTCGTCGTCGAGATCGAGACGGGCCACTGAGCGGCGCGTCGCAGGCGCGCGGCGCCCGATCTCATGCGGGCGGCGGCGTCCGTGTGCTACATTCGATTCGAGCGGTTCAGGTCCGCGCCGCTTCAACTTCCATGAGAGTGATCGCCGGAGAGTATCGGGGACGGGTCCTGAAGAGCCCGCCGGGCCTGGGCACGCGCCCCACGTCCGACCGCCTGCGCGAGACGCTGTTCAACGTGCTCGCGCCGCGGCTCGCGGGCGCGCGCTTCCTCGACCTGTGTGCGGGCACCGGGGCCGTCGGCATCGAGGCGGCCTCGCGCGGCGCCGGCTTCGTCACTTTCGTCGAGCGCGTCCACAAGGTCTGCGCGCTCATCGAGGAGAACCTCGATTTGCTCGGCGTGCCCGAGGAGCATACCGAGGTCGTCAAGAGCGAAGCGGCCGAGTACCTGAAGCGGACCGTCAGGAGCGAGGGCACGGACTGGCGCGGCGGCTCCGAGCCTTGGGACATCGTCTACTTCGACCCGCCCTACTCGCTCGACTACCTGCCAGTCCTGCGGGCCTTCGCCCAGCACCCGCGGGCGCTGCTGCGCGAGGGCGGCGTCTTCGTCGTCGAGCATCACCACAAGAACGCGCCGCCCGAAACGCTCGGCGCCCTGCGCCGCTGGCGCGTCATCAAGCAGGGCGACTCGGCCCTCAGCTTCTACGAGGCGGTCTAGCATGGCCGAGAAAACGGGGCGCGAGCGGCGCCTGAAGCCGCGCTATAACACGACCCTCCCCTGCTCGCTCGCGCTGCCGCGCGACGAGCGCGACATCCTCTTCCCGCGCGAGGAGATGGAATGTCGCACCCGCGACCTGAGCGAGTCGGGAGTCGGCCTTCACGTCACCTCGATCTATCTCGGCTACGCCTGCGTCCTCGACGAGGGGCGCACGCTCGAACTCTCCATCGAGCTGCCGGCGGCGACCGTCCGCATGACGGGGACCACGGCCCACTACCTCCGCACGGGCGGAGGCGAAGAGGGCAGCTACGTCGTCGGCCTGCGAATCCTCTCGATGTCCGAGCGCGACCGCGCCGCCTACCTCTCATACCTCGAAGCCCTGGCCTCGGCGCCCTGAGCCGCCGGCCGCGCGGTTGCCGCCCGCCGCCGCTTTGGACTAAAGTCTTTCGCGCCCGCCCCCCGACGCCGCGGAGTTTCTCGGACCACCGACCGGAGGTGTCTCGGCCATGATTCACACCCTCAAGTGCCCCTCGTGCTCGGGGCCGCTCGACTACGACGACGCATCCGGCGGCTCGACATGTGTCTGCCCCTTCTGCGCCAACAAGGTCGTAGTGCCCGAATCATTGCGCCAGCCGCGCGAATCGCAGGACGCCACCTTCCGCATGGGGCGCCCGCACCGCGGCGGCAACAGGCCCGTCCTGGCCGCGGTGGTCGTCGTCTCCCTGTTCCTTCTGGTCGGGGGCATCCTCTTCGCCGCCGGGGCCTTCGCCATCAAGTCGACCGTGGACGGGGCCAGGCCCGTCGTCGCCGACCGCCAGCCGCCGCGCCCGTTCGTGCCGCCCCTCCCGCCCCGGCCGCCGGGCAAGGCGCCTTACCCCGGTATCCTCCTTGAGTTCGGCGGCGAGGGCATCGGCCCCGGCCTCTTCAAGGACGCGCGCAACGTCGCCGTCGACGGCGAGGGCAACATCTACGCGGCCGACTACACGGGCGGTCGCGTCCAGGTCTTCGACCCGAGCGGCAAGTTCCTGACGCAGTGGATGGTGGACGCGCGGATGCCGCTCCGCGGGCTAGCGGCCGACCGCAAGGGGACGGTCTACGTCGTCCAGTCGGGCAAGATCATGCGCTACGACGGCAAGACCGGCGAGCCGAGGGGCAAGCTCGCATACGCGGGCGGCGACGGCTTCGACGACGTGTTCGTCACGGCCGACGGCGGCCTCGTCGCCGTCTACGACCGGAACGCCGACGACATCGTCAGGTTCGACTCGGCCGGGCGCGTCACGAAGGTCATCAAGGGCGCCTTCAGCAACCATTCCGACCAGCGCGAGCTGAACATGCGCGCGGTGGCCGACGGGCTCGGCAACGTCTACGCGCTCGGCAGCTTCAACAACAAGGTTCTCAAGTTCACGGCCGACGGCCGCTTCGTCAACCAGTTCGGCGGCGACGGCGACGAGCCCGGCACGTTCCGCGCCGCCCACGCCATCGCCGTAGACGGGCAGGGCCGCGTCTACGTCACCGACTTTAAGGGCATCCAGGTCTTCGACGCGAACGGCCGATACATTGAGACATTCAATCCCTCACCCATGTCCTTCGGCCTCCTCTTCAACGACCGCAACGAACTCTTCATCGCCGCCCGCACGAAAGTCCTCAAGGTCACGCCCCCCTCCAAAGGGCAGAAGGCAGAGTGAGCCGCAGAGATGGAGCACGAATGTTAGTTCTGGGTGTGGAAAGCTCCTGCGACGAGACGGCTGCTGCGCTGGTGCGCGACGGCCGCGAGATGCTGTCGTCGGTCATCTCGTCGCAGATAGAGGTTCACAAGCGGTTCGGCGGGGTCGTACCCGAGCTTGCCTCGCGCGAGCACCTCGACAAGATTGAGCCCGTGATCGACGAGGCGTTCGCCCGCGCCGGGCTCGGGATGGACGAGATCGACGGCGTGGCCGTCACGCAGGGGCCGGGCCTCGTCGGCTCGCTGCTGGTCGGCCTCTCCTATGCGAAGGCGCTGGCCTACGCGCTGGGCAAGCCGGTCGTCGGCGTCAACCACATCGAGGGACACGTCTACTCGGTCGTCTTCGACAACCCGCCCATCGAGTACCCGGCCTTCGCCCTCATCGTCTCGGGCGGCCACACCAACCTCTTCCAGGTGCCAGGGCCGGGCAAGTATCGCGTGCTGGCGCGCACGCGCGACGACGCGGCCGGCGAGGCTTACGACAAGGTGGCGAAGATGCTCGGGCTCGGGTATCCGGGCGGCCCGGTCATCGAGCGACTGGCGCGCGAGGGCGACCCGCGCGCCGTGCGCTTCAGCGTCCCGCGCATGGGCGACGGCCGCCCCGACTTCAGTTTCAGCGGCTTGAAGACTGCCGTCTCGAAGTACGTCCGCGAGACCGGCCTCCGGCCCGTCGGCCCCGGCGAGGAGCCCTCCCGGCAGATTAAGGACCTGGCCGCCAGCTTTCAGGACGTGGTCATCCGCTCGCTCGTCGGCACGACAGAGCGGCTGGCCGGGGAGCACCGCCCGCGCACGCTCATCGTCGCCGGCGGCGTGGCCTGCAACGAGGCCCTGCGTGCGGCCGCCCGCGAGGCCGGCGAACGGCTCGGCGTGCCCGCTCTCTTCCCCTCCCGCCATCTCTCGACCGACAACGCCGCCATGATCGCCGCGGCCGGCACGGTCAAGCTCATGGCCGGCGAGCGGGCCGGCCTCGACCTCAACGCCGACGTTTCGCTGCGCCTCCAGAACGTCGCGGTCGAGGATGCGGCCCTGCGCGACAAGGTCCGTTACCGGCTCTGAGTCGGGCGAAAGCTGGACGACGAAAGGCCGCGCGGCCGACGTTTGAATCGTCGGCCGCGCGGCCTTTCGTCGTCACATTGTTAACCTGAAATCGAGAAGGCCGCGCGGCCGATTTGCGAGGCGGCCGCGCGGCCTCTGCGCGACGGGCGCGGCGCGCGGCACTCACGAAGAGGCGCGCAGCCCTCGACCGTCGAACCGCGGGAATTGTACCGGCCTACTCCCGGACGCGGGCCAGCCGCGCGAAGCCGCCGGCCGGCGCCCCGACCGTAATCTGGCGCGCGAGCTTGAGCTGGCTCTCGGCGTCGAGAACCACCGTGACGATGTCTCCGACCTTGAGGTCGGCCGTCCGCACGTCGCTGCCGGCGAGCGTGACCCTGGTCCCGACCGAGTCGAGGGCGATGACGTGTTCGACGCCGCTGCGCGCGATGATCGAGATGCGCTGCTCCGTCACCTCGACTACCTTCGCATCGGTGAAGCGCGTGTCGCTGTCCTCCGCGTCGGAGGTCGCGGCGCGGGCCGCCGTTGACAGGAAGACCGCCAGGATGGCCGCCGTTAAAGTAGCGAGGGTTCTGCTTTTCATCTCTTCCGCCTCCCGTCCGGTCGTTTCGATTTTCCGTCCCGCGCAGCATCTGCTCGGCAAAACGTATGCCGCGCCCCGCGGCTCACGTGTGACGCGTGCCGGCCTGACATTTACGCGGAATTTGACGACGGAAGGGGTCAGGGCCGGCTCGTAGGAGCGTCTGCGTGTAACGCGCGAGTACGTTTCGCAAGCGTACAGAGTACGCGGCCGACCGCGGCGCGGCCCGAACAGGGGCCGGGTCCGGGCGGGCGGACTCGGGCGGAAGCGGCGCTCGATGGCCGGGAGAAAAAGAAAAAGGCCGGCGCTACGCGGGCGCCGGCCTTTGGTCTGCCTTCGCGGCTGTAGCCTGAGGCTTCAGCCGAAGATGTCGCGCACCTTGTCCATCAGCCCGCGGTCACTGAGGTCTGACTCCTCGACTTCGGCGAGCTGTTCGAGCAGGCGCCGCTGCTCGCGCGTCAGCGTCGTCGGCGTGACTACCGTGACCGAGACGAAGAGGTCGCCGCGGCCGCGACCCCCGAGCACGGTCATGCCGTGCCCCTTAACGCGGAAGACCGTGCCCGTTTGCGTGCCGGCCGGGATTTTGAGGGTCTGCTGGCCGTCGAGCGTCGGCACGGTGACCTCGCTCCCCAGGGCCGCCTGCGCGAAGGTGATTGGCACGGAGGCGTAGAGGTTATTGCCCTGCCGCTCGAAGGTCTCGTGCTCCTTAACGTGGATGACGACGTAGAGGTCGCCGTGGGGGCCGCCCTGCGTGCCGGCCTCGCCCTCGCCCGCCAGCCTGAGGCGCGAGCCGGTCTCGACCCCCGCCGGAATCTTCACCTCCATCTGCTTCTCGCGCTCGACGCGGCCGGCGCCGCGGCACGTCTCGCACGGGTTGCGGATGACGCGGCCCGTCCCGCGGCACTGGCCGCAGGTGCGGGCGACGGCGAAGAATCCCTGCTGGTAGCGGACCTGGCCCGCGCCGGCGCAGGTCGAGCAGGTCTCGGGCTGCGTGCCCTTGGCGGCGCCCGTGCCCTCGCAGGTGTCGCAGGCTTCGAGGCGCGGGATGCGAAGCTGTGCCGTCATGCCCTCGGCGGCCTGTTCGAGCGTGACTTCGAGGTCGTAGCGGAGGTCTGCGCCGCGCTGGGCGGCGCTGCGCCTCCCCCCGCCGCCGCGGCCGCCGAACACGTCGCCGAAGCCGAAGAGGTCGCCGAGGATGTCCTCTATGCCGCCGAAGCCCGCGGCCCCGCCCCAGCCGGCGCCCGCCCCGGCCCCGGCCACGCCGGCGTGGCCGAAGCGGTCGTAGCGCGCCCGCTGCTCGGCGTCCGAGAGGACAGAGTAGGCTTCGGCCGCCTCCTTGAACTTCTCTTCGGCCGCCGCGTCGCCGGGGTTCTTGTCCGGGTGGAAGCGGACGGCCAGCTTGCGGTAGGCGCTCTTGATTTCGGCCTCGGTGGCGGTGCGGCCCACGCCGAGGACTTCGTAGTAGTCGCGTTTACTCATCGTAAGAAAGTGACAAGTGACAAGTGACGAGTGACAAGTTAAGACGAAATTCTAACTTGTCACTCGTCACTTGTCACACGCCACCAATCCCGACTCACCAACCATCACCCGGCGCCCGTCGAAACGGTGACGAGTGACAAGTGACAAGAGAAGAAGTTTGTTCTCTCTTGTCACTTGTCACTCGTCACTGGTCACGGCTTTTAAAGTCTTTCGTTGTGGTCGGAGACGAGGTCCTGGGCCGGATTGAGCATCGCCAGGGCGATCTGGGCGGCGAGGCGTTCGACCCGAGTCAGCGCGTCCTGTACCTCGTCGAAGTCTTCGGAGCGGACGACCTCCTCGCATTCGACGAGCGTGGCCTGCGCGGCCTGCCGCTCGTCGGGGTTGAGCGTGGCGCCGAACTCGCGCAGGGTGCGCTGGGTGTTGCGGATCAGGCTGTCGAGCTTCGAGCGGTAACCGATCAGTTCCTTCGCCCGGCGGTCGGCCTCGGCCGAAGCCTGCGCCTCGGCGATCATCCGCTCGATCTCGTCGGGCGTGAGCCCCGATGTCGGCGTCACCTTCATCTGCTGCTGCCGCCCGCTCTGCTTGTCGAGCGCCGAGACGTTGAGGATGCCGTTGGCGTCCACCTCGAACGTGACCTCGATTTGCGGGACGCCGCGGGACGCCGGCGGGATGCCGACCAGCTCGAACCGGCCGAGGCTGCGGTTGAACTTCGTCACCTCGCGCTCGCCTTGCAGGACGTGGACCTCGACCGTGGACTGATTATCCACGACTGTCGTAAACACCTGGCTCTGCCTGAGCGGGATGGTCGAGTTGCGCTCGATCAGCTTGTGGAAGAGGCCGCCGCGCGTCTCCAGGCCGAGGCTCAGCGGCAGCACGTCGAGCAGGACGATGTCCTTCACGTCGCCCGTCATCACGCCGCCCTGGATGGCCGCGCCCATCGCCACCACCTCGTCGGGGTTGATCTCGGCCGAGGGCTCCTTGCCGAAAATCTCGCGCACGGTGCGGGTGATGATGGGCGAGCGGGTCTGGCCGCCGACGAGCAGCACCTTGTCGATGTCCTTCGGCTGTAGCTTGGCGTCCCAGAGGGCCTTCTGGCAGGGCTCGACCGTGCGCTCCACGAGGTCGCTGACGAGGTTCTCGAAAAGCTCGCGCGTCAGTGTCTTGCTGAAGTGCTTCGGCCCGGAGGCGTCGGCCGCGATGAAGGGCAGGTTGATGCTCGTCTCGTTGAGCGAGGAGAGGTCGCACTTGGCGCGCTCGGCCGCCTCCTTGAGGCGTTGCAGGGCGAGGCGGTCGCCGCGCAGGTCGATCAGCGTCTCCTCGCGGAACTGTTCGATCATCCAGGTGATGATGCGCTCGTCGAAGTCCTCGCCGCCGAGGAACGTGTTGCCGGAGGTGGCTAAGACCTCGTAGACCCCGTCGCTGATTTCGAGGATGGACACGTCGAAGGTGCCGCCGCCGAGGTCGTAGACGGCGATTCGCTCGGAGCCCTCGCGCCCGAGCCCGTAGGCCAGGGCGGCGGCGGTCGGCTCGTTGATGATTCGCTCGACCTTGAGGCCGGCGATGCGGCCGGCGTCGCGCGTGGCCTGCCGCTGCGTGTCGTCGAAGTAGGCCGGGACCGTGATAATGGCGTCCGAGACCGGCTCGCCGAGGAAGTCTTCGGCCGCCGCCTTGAGGCGCTGCAAGACGATGCCCGAAATCTCCTGCGGGCTGTAGTAGCGCCCCTGCACCTGGATGCGGGCGTCGCCGTTGGCCGCCTCGGCGATCTCGAAGGGCGCGGTGTCGCGGGCGCGCGTCACCTCCTCGTCGGTGAACTTGCGGCCGATCAGTCGCTTGACGGCGTAGACGGTGTTGGAGGCGTTGGTGACGGCCTGCCGCTTGGCGATCTGGCCGACGAGGCGCTCGCCCTTGTCCGTGAAGCCGACGACCGTCGGGGTGGTGCGGCCGCCCTCTTTGTTCGGGACGATCTGGACGGCCCCGCCTTCGAGGACCGCCACGCAGCAGTTGGTGGTTCCGAGGTCTATGCCGACGACTTTGCTCATAGCTTTTTACTCGTGTGGGGTAAGTGTTGAAGGGCGGGACGGGGCAAAACGGGCGGAAGCGGCGCGGGCGGAAGGTTCTCTCGGGCGGGCGCGGCCGGGAGTCGGGCCCCGACCGCGCCCGCCCGGCGGGCCTACTGCTTTGCGACCTTGACCATGGCGGGGCGGAGGAGCTTTTCGCCGAGGCGGTAGCCGCGCTGCAACTCCTCCATGACGGTGTCGGGGGCGTGCTCGCCCGACTCTTCGGCGGCGACCGCCTCGTGGACGTGCGGGTCGAAGGAATGGCCCACGGTGGGCACGGTCTCGACGCCGAGCGATTCGAGGACGCCGCCGAGCTGCTTGTTAATCAGCTCGACGCCGTGCAGCAGGTGGCGGAACTCTTCGGACTCTCTTGCTTCGAGGGCGCGCTGCGCGTCGAGGGCACGCTGGAAGTTGTCGAGCGCGGGCAGGAAGCGGCCGACCACGTCGCCGAGGGCGCGCTGGTAGGTCTCGTGCCGCTCGCGCTCGGTCCGCTTGCGAAAGTTGTCGAAGTCGGCCTGCCGGCGGACGAGCTTCTCGGAGAGGTCGTCGCGCTCGGCCCTGAGCTTGCGCAGCTCGGCCTCGACGCGGCGCAGCTCGGCGCGGGTGGCGACCAGCTCGGCCACGGCCGGGCCGGCAGCGTCGGCCTTGCGGGTCTGCTCGTCGCCGCCGGCCTGCTCGTCGGCGGCGCTACTGCCGGGACCGTCGGGGGCCGGCGGCCCCTTGCTATCGAGCGGCGGCCGGGTGTCGAGGTCGGTGCGGCTCTCTTCAAGCTCGGAGCGGTCGACGGTGCCGGCCACGTCCTCGTCGTCGGCGCGCTCGCGTTCGCCCTCGGCGTCGCCCTCGCCGCCGCGGTCTATGCGTCGCTGCATCTCGGTCGCGTCCTCGTAGATGGAGGCGCGGCCCAACTCCTCGGGCGTCAGCTCGCCGGGCGCTCCGCCGCCCGTCTCCTCCTCGTCCTCGTCGCCGAAGAAGCGGACGGGAATGCGGTTGGCCGCCGGCTCGTCCTTGTCTGCCATGTCGGTGTGGTTCATCCGTTTCGGGCCTTGTCCGGTTGATGGGGAGGGCCGGGGCACTGGCCGCGCGGCCGGGAAAAGCGTCGAAGGCTTCAGGCGCCGCGCGTCTCCTCGCGCAGCAGGCGCTCGACGAGGCGGGCGATGTAGTTGACGACGGCCATCGTCCGCGCGTACTCGATCCGCATCGGGCCGACGACGCCGAGCGTGCCGACGGCCTGCCCCTCGGCCAGCCTGTAAGGCGCCGTTATCAGCGCGCACGCCTGCAATGAGGGCGCCGTGTGCTCGCGCCCGATGACGACGTGCACGTCGCCGAAGACCGGCCCGCGCGCGATGCACTCGTTGAGAATCTTGACGAGGCGCGACTTGGCCTCGAAGGTGCGGAACAACTCGCGCAGCCGCTCTACGTCGGCGAAGTCCGGCTTGGCGAGGATGTTCGAGGCGCCGTCCACGTAAACGTCGCCGGTCTCGCCCTCGCCGTTCTCTACCGAGCGGCCGAAGAGCATGACGGCGTCGCGCAGCAGGCGGTCGTAGAGCGCCTTCTCCTCGCGCATCAGGGCGATGATCTCGGCGCGAATTGCTTGCAGACTCTTGCCCGTGAACTCGGCGTTGAGGTAGCGGGCCGCCCGTTCCAGCTCCTCCTGCGTCAGCGGCTCGTCCACCCGAATGATCCTGTTCTGTACGACGTTCGGGGCGAAGACCAGGACGACCAGCACTCGCTCGTCAGCCAGCCGCATGAACTCAATGTGTTCGAGCCGGCTGTCCACGAGCGGCGGCGCGACGACGATGCCGACGTTCTCCGACAGCTCCGACAACAGGTGCGAGATATTCTCCATCAGGCGCGCGGGCTGCTGCGCGGCCGCGCCGCCGCCCAGGCCGAGCGTCCGATCAATGGCCGACATGTCGGCCCGCGTCAGGCGCGCGTCGCCGACCATGTGGTCCACGTAGAACCTGTAGCCCTTGTCGGTCGGGACGCGGCCCGCGGAGGTGTGCGGCTGCTCGACGAGGCCGTGCTCTTCCAACTCGCCCATCACGTTGCGGATGGTGGCGGCGCTCCACCCGGCACCGCCGGCGAACCGCTCCGAGATGGTCTTCGACCCGACGGGCTCGCCCGACCGCAGGTGCTCCTTGATGACAGCCGCGAGTACGGCCTGCCCGCGCGCGTCGGGAGTCCACTCGGGCTGAACCTGGTATGTCGAGGCTCTTAAAGTCATCAAATCTTCAAGTCTTCGGGTGAAAAAGCTGCGGCGTGTGGGCGGGCGGAAGTGGGGGAAAGTATGGTGGCGCGGACGCCCGGGGCGGAAGACAGTGCGGCCCCGAACCCATTCATATTGTTAACTTCCGCCCTAACTCCCTGTCAAGCGGTAATTACGGCCGCCCACGACGACCGCCCGGCAATCCGCCCGACCCGCCGGCGAAGTATAGCGGATTGCCAAAAACCGGCGCAAACAAACCGACGGCCCACGCCCGGCCCGCGCCGGTCTGACCGCTCAAATCGGACCGACATCCACAATGCCCGTGGCCGGACGCGCACTAGCCACCGGGTTTATTCTCAAGAGCCGCCGACACTTAGCCGCCCGCCTCGCCCGAAACCTCACATGATACCGGTTAAACTATTGACGTGCAGTGATTTACCCAAAGGGGCAAAAGTCAGGCTCGGGCGCCACTTATCGCGTACCCGGGTCATTTAGCGGCAGGCAAAAGGGTTAGTGGCGGCGGAAAAAGTCCTGTTTGACGCCCCACTGCCGCCCCCCTTAATATCCCGACTCAGGCCGTCAGGCTACGTTCCTTCTTCCGAGACAGCACGCCGGCCCTGTCCTGACGGCCTTCCGGCACGACAGACGACGGCTCTCGCGCGGGGGTTTGACCTTATGCCCGACTCTCCGACCCTACTCAAGACCTATTTCGTGGAGGCTTTCAGGCAGTTTGCGCCCAAGCGGCCGGTGCCGGAGATCGAAGTCCTCTACTACCCTTATGCGGGGCTGAACCACACCATCCGCCTGCGCTCGGGCCGCGTCTACGTCCGCATCTCGGACATCTTCAAGAGCGCGCCGCTCAACGTTCACAAGGCGCTCGCCTTCATCCTCGTCGCCAAGCTGCTGCGCCGACGCACGCCGCCGCTCTACGACCGCGTCTACCGGCAGTACGCCTGTGAGCCCGAGGTGCTTCGCGCCTCCGACCTCGCGCGCCGCCACCGCGGGCGCAAGGTCGTTACTTCTGCGGAGGGGCGCGTCTACAATCTCGAACGGATGTTCCGCCGTTTGAACCAGCGTTTCTTCGACGGGCGGCTCGCCAGGCCGACGCTCACCTGGTCACAGCGACGGACCCGCACCATCCTCGGCCACCACGACGGCGTCCACGACACCATCGTCATCAGCAAGTCGCTCGACTCCGACGAGGTGCCCGAGTGGTTCGTCGAGTTCATCCTCTACCACGAGATGCTGCACATCAAGCACCCGGCGCGTCTCGTCAACGGCCGGCGCTACTATCACACGAAGGCGTTCCGCTCCGACGAGCAGAAGTTCCCCTACTACGTCCAGGCGCTCGACTGGCTCGAACGCGACGCCCGCCAGCGCCGGACGCTGCGCGCCAGGGCCGCCTGAACTGTTTTTTCCGACGGCCGAAAATTTTCCGAAACTTTCCCCTCCCCGCGTCGTTTATCCGCGCAGGAAGGTGGGCTCCTCCGAAGAGAACGGGCGGGCACGAAAGGAAACGTCATTCCCTCCGACGTTTCCCCGAGTGCCCGCCCGTTCTTGATTTTACGGCCCGCGCCCCTCCGCCCCCCTTCTTGACTCGACTACTGCCGCGTGCTAGCGTCCGCGCCTGCCAAGCTCTAAAACCACAGCAGACTTACCCGGACGACGGCGCGCCCTCGGCGGGCTTCGGGGCGCGTCGGATTTCGACCGAATTCTCGGACGGAGGAAAGAGATGAGCGGAAACGTTTTCAAGGGCGTCGAGATCGTCGGCACGTCCGACCAGAGTTTCAGCCACGCCATAGAGGTGGCGGTCGAGCGAGCCCGCCAGACGCTGCGCGAGCTTTCGTGGTTCGTCGTCGAGGAGATGCGCGGCGGCCTGCAACAGGGCCGGCTCGAATACCAGGTGACGCTGCGCGTCTTCTTCAAGCTTGAGGGGTCGCGCGGGGATGGCTCCTCACAGGCCGGGTCGGAAACGGTCTGAGCGCCTCCTCCTCCGCGCGGGCGTGACGCGACCGCCTCTCCCGTCAGCGTCCGCCCGGCAGCGTGGCACGCTGGACAAGGAAAGGCGCCGGTCGCTAGACTACGAGGTTTGCGAAAGCGTGCGTGTGCCTCGCCGTGCGGTCGGCCCGGCGGCTAAGGGCTCGCGGCCGCGCCAGACGCGACGACTTTAGACCGAACGGAGCTGGAGATTTTCATGGCGATTCCCGCAACCCAAATCCGCCGCGGCATGGTTATCCTCTTCGAGGGGAAGCTGTGCAAGGTGATCGACTTCCGCCACCACACGCCGGGCAACCTGCGCGCGATGGTGCAGACCAAGCTGCGCGACCTGAAGACCGGCTCGTCCTTCGAACACCGCTTCCGCTCGGCCGACTCGGTCGAGAAGGCGACGCTCGAACAGCACGAGATGGAGTTCCTCTACGGCGACGGCTCGCAGTATCACTTCATGAACACTGAGAACTACGAGCAGACGGCGCTGACCGACGAAGACCTCGGCGACGCCGCGCAGTGGCTCGCGCCCGGCATGAAGATTCAGGCCGAGTTCTACGAGGGGCAGCCCATCGGCGTCACGCTGCCGCCCTCCATCGAGCTGACGGTGACGAGCACCGAGCCGTCGCTCAAGGGCGCGACCGTCTCGAACGTCAACAAGCCGGCGACCCTGGAGAACGGCGTCACCATTTCGGTGCCTCCCTTCGTCAACGAGGGCGACCGCATCCGCGTGGACCCGGCCGAGGGCCGCTACATGGAGCGGGCCAAGTAGCGAAAGAAGTGACGAGTGACGAGTGACGAGTGACAAGAGTTTGTAGTTGGTAGTTTGTAGTGAAGAGGGGCCTCTGTTCTAAAAACTACAAACTACCGACTAAAAACTGCTCTCCCCTCCTGTCACTCGTCACTCGTCACTCGTCACTGCTTTATGTATCTCCTCTACAGCCTCCTGCTCGGCCTCGGGGTCCTGCTGCTGCTGCCGCGGTTCCTGTTCGACGCCGCCCGGCACGGCAAGTACGCGGCGGGCCTCGGCGAGCGGGCCGGCGGGCTGCCCCCCTTCGACGCGGGCGGGCGCCCTGTCCTCTGGCTCCACTGCGTCTCGGTCGGCGAGACGCAGGCGGCGCGCCCGCTCGTCAAAGCCCTCCTCGAAAAGTTTCCGACCCACGCCCTCGTCGTCTCGACCACGACGCAGACCGGCCAGCGCGTAGCGCGCGAGGCTTTCGGCGCGCGGGCCGCTTTAGTCTGCTACTTCCCCTTCGATTGGGCCTGGGCCGTGCGCCGCGCTCTGCGCCGAGTCAACCCGTCGGCCGTGCTGCTGATGGAGACGGAGCTGTGGCCCAACTTCCTGCGCGAATGCCGGCGGGTTGGCGTGCCCGCGGCCGTCGTCAACGGCCGGCTGTCGGAGAAGTCTTTTCGCCGCTACAAGCTGGCGCGCCCCTTCATCAGGAGAACGCTCAGCGACCTCTCGCTGGCGCTCGTGCAGACGGAGGCCGACGCCGGCCGCCTCCGCGCGCTGGGGCTCGCGCCCGGCCGCGTGCGGGTGACGGGCAACGTCAAGTTCGACCTCGAAGAGTCCGGCGAAGCCGCCCTGACCGAGGAGCTGCGTTTGAGGTTCGGGCTCGTGCCCGGCGGCCGGCCGCTCATCCTCGCCGCGAGCACGCACGAGCCCGAAGAGCGCCTGCTGGTCGAAGCTTACGGGATGACGGCAGAGCCGGCCGCGCCCCCGTCCACGACTGTTACGTCCGCGACGGCTTCACCGGCGACAACATCGTCCGCGACATCGCCCGCGCCATCCCCCACTTCTGGCCCGCGCCCGCGGCTGCTGATCGCCCCGCGCCACCCCGAGCGGTTCGGAGAGGTCGCGGCCTTGCTCGACAGGACGAAGCTCTCATGGTCGCGGCGCAGCGACCCGCCGCGGCCCGGCGACGCCGCGTGCGACGCGATCCTGCTCGACAGTATCGGCGAGTTGCGTGCGGCCTACCCCCTGGCCGCGCTGGTCTTCGTCGGCGGCAGCCTCGTACCCGTCGGGGGTCATAACGTCCTTGAGCCGGCTCTCTCGGCCCGCTGCGTCGTGACCGGGCCGCACACTTTCAACTTCCGGCAGGTCGCCGCCTCGCTCCTCGAATGCGATGCGCTCGTCCGCCTCCCGGAGTTGCCGCCGGCCGAGGTCGCCCCGGCCCTCGCGCGCCTCTTCCGCGAACTGCTCGCGGAAGAGGAGAGACGGCGTTCAATCGGCCGGCGGGCGCGCAAGGTGTTGGAAGAGAACCGGGGTGCGACGGCGCTGACCGTCGAATTGCTGGCACCGCTCCTGGGCGAAGCCGGACGTGCCGGGCCGTCTTCCCACGCGCGCGAAGGCGCCGCCGGCCCGGCCTTCGAGTCTCTGGCGCGCGGGCGCGGAAGCTCCCGGCCCTGAAGAGACCCCGCTGCGCCCCTGATCGTTCTGCCGCGCGGCTGCCCGGTCGCCTACTGAATCTAAGAACTCTCGACGCCATGAAGTTATCTCCCGCGCTCGCCCCTCTCAGCCTCGCCTACGGGGCGGCCGTGCGCTCGCGGCTCGCCCTCTACCGGCGCGGCCTGCTCGCGTCGCACGAGGCCGGGGGGCCCGTGGTGAGCGTCGGCAACCTGACGACGGGCGGGACGGGCAAGACGCCGCTGGTCGAGTGGGTAGCGCGACTCGTCGCGGGCGAGGGGCTGAAGGCGTGCGTGCTGACGCGAGGTTACGGGCGGGCGAAGGGTCGCGCCCGGGTCATCGTCTCCGACGGCCGGGGGCTGCTGGCCGACGCCCGCGAGGGGGGCGACGAGCCGCGGATGCTGGCCGAGAGGTTGCTCGGGCGGGCCTCGGTCGTCTGCGACGCCGACCGCGTGGCCGCGGCGCGCTGGGCGCGCGAAGTGCTCGGGGCGGAAGCCTTCATCCTCGACGACGGATTCCAACACCTGCGCCTCAGGCGCGACTTAGACATCGTGACCGTGGACGCCACCGCCCCGTGGGGCGGCGGCCACCTCCTCCCGCGCGGGCGCCTGCGCGAGCCGCGCGAGGCCCTGCGGCGGGCCGACTGCGTCGTCATCACGCGCGCAGACCTCGCCCCCGACTCCGCCCCGCTCCGCGAAGAGGTGCGGCGCCTGAGCGGGGGGCGCGCGGCCGTCTTCGCCTCGCGCGTCAAGACGGTCGCGCTGTTGGAATTGTCGCCCGCGGGCCGCTCGGCCTCGTCCGAGAGTCAGAGCGTCCCGCAGCCGGTCGGAGCCTTCTGCGGCCTCGGCAACCCGCGCGCCTTCTTCGAGCACGTGCGGCGCGACGGCCACGACCTCCGGCTCGAACTGACATTCCCGGACCACCACCCTTACACGAGAGAAGACCTTGAACGCGTCGGCCGCGAGGCCGAGCGGCGGGGCGCGAGGTCGCTCCTCACGACCGCGAAGGACGCGGTCAAGCTCCGCGGCTTCGAGCCGCCGCTCCCCTGCTTCGTGGTCGAGACCGAGTTGGTGCTCGAAGAGGCCGGGGCGCTGGCCGCCCTGGTGCGCGCGGCCGTCGCACGCAGGGTTGGCGGGTGAGGTCCGGGCCGTGTCGGCGTGCGGATTAGCGGCGGCCGAAAACCGAAGCGGGCGGCGATAGATTCGCCGCCCGCTTCGGTTTTCGGCCTCGCCGGCCTTCCAGATTCTCGGTGCTGACCTGCTGACGGTTAGTTTTCGGCGTCGCCGGCCTGATCAGAGTCGGCCGGGGCGGGTGTGGCGCGCGGTCGTTGTTGTTGCGGCGGGCGGCGTCGCTGTTCGGGCGAGGTATTCGGGACCGGGGGCGGCGGCTCGTCCGGCTCGACGACGACCGGCGCGCGAGGCGTGGCCGAGGGCGTAGGCTTGGGCGTCGGGGTCGGCTCGGGCTCGCCGTCTTCGCCGCGGCCGCCGGTGTTGGTGTTGGTGTTGCCGCCGGTGGTGGGCGTGGCCGCGGGCTCGCCCACCGTGAACGAGCCGGGGTCTGGAAGCGACTGACCCGTGCCGCCCTCGGTGCCGGGCGCGACGGCGGTCGGCGTCGCGCCGGCCGAAGGCGCGAGGTCGTTCTCGGCCTCGCCCGTGGGCGGGGTGATGGTCTGGGCCGGCAGGCCGTCGGCCGCGGGCATCACCTGCTGGGCCGGCGTCTCGGCCTCGCCCGCGCCGCCCAGGCGCTGGAAGGCGAAGACTGCGGCAAACACGACCGCCAGCGCCGCTATCGAGTAGAGCACGACGCGGCCGGGGTTGAAGCTGGACGCGGGCTCGGGCAGCGGGGCGAGCGGGGGCACCAGCGAGTCGGGCGGCGCGGGCCGCTCGGCCTCGCCGCTGACGACCGTCAGCTCTTCCGGCCCGTCCCCCGCGGTGTGCTGCCCGACCCGGTTCGAGTCGGTCGGCGAGCCGATGCGGTCGGTATCGCGGGTTGCCGGGATGACGACGGAGGTCGCCGCCGGCGCGTCGGCCGAGGCGGCCGCTACTACCAGCGACTCGTAAAGCTCAGGCGCGGTCTGGAACCGTTCGTCGGGGCTCTTGGCGAGCGCGCGCTCGACGACATCGCCGACCCCGGCAGGCAGGTCGCGTCGCTCGGCGAGGATCGAGGGCGGCGGCTCCTGCATGTGCTTCATCATGATGGCGGTCGGCGAGTCGCCCGTGAAGGGGACGTGGCCGGCCAGCATCTCGAAGAGGATGACGCCGAGCGAGTAGATGTCGGAACGTTGGTCTATCTCGGAACTCTGCGCGCACTGCTCGGGCGACATGTACTGAGGGGTGCCGATGATGAGGTTGGGCGCGGTCAGGCCGGGCTCGGGCGTGCCCATCGCGTCGGTGATCTTGGCGATGCCGAAGTCGAGCACCTTGGCCCAGTCGCCGTCGGGCGTGGCGACCAGCATGATGTTGTCGCTCTTCAGGTCGCGGTGGACGACGCCCTGATCGTGGGCGGCCTGGAGGGCGCCGCTCACCTGCCGCATGATCTCGGCCGCGCGCGCCAGCGGCATCGGCCCCCCATCGCGGATCACCTCCTTGAGCGTCTGCCCGTTGATGTACTCCATGACGAGGAAGACGACGCCCTCGTCCGACTCGCCGAAGTCCGTGACGGTGAGCGCGTGCGGGTGAGAGATGCGGGAGGCGGCCTTGGCCTCGCGTGTGAAGCGGGCGACGATCTTGTCGTCGGCCGAAAGGGCGGGGTGGAGCACCTTGACGGCGACGGTCTTCTCCATCAGGACGTGAGTGGCGCGGTAGACGCAGCCCATCCCGCCCTCGGCCAGCTTGGCCTCGACGCGGTACTTGCCGGCGAGCACCTGGCCGACGAGCCGGTCTCCGCCCGTCCTCTTCAGCACCGCCCCGTCGTGCGGGCAGAGCGTGTTGGCGTCCTCGAAGTGCTGACCGCAATTAGGGCAAGTCTTCATGTGCGTCTGTCGGGACCGTGCGCAGCGTTTAAGGGGAACGGTAAGCTTTTGAAAGCGTAGCACACCGCTTCCGAAGCTGGCAACGAATTGCTCGGTCCGCACGGGCGCGGCGGGGGCCCCGGCGCCGCACGCGCGGCCCCACGATCCTCCGGCGCCCGCCGCTTTGCCTTCGGCCGCGCCCGCGCGATAAGCTGGCGCGGCTATCCCGAGAGACGACCCGGACCTTCGGAGACGGCTTTGGCGCGGGAACATCTGCTCATCATCGGCGGGGTGGCGGCGGGGCTCGCGGCGGCGATGGAGGCGCGGCGGCGCTCGCCCGAGCTGGCCGTCACGGTCGTGGAGCGCACGGGCGATGTCTCCTACGGCGCGTGCGGCATCCCCTACGTCATCTCCGGCCGCATCCCCTCGCTCGACGGCCTGCGAGTCCGCACGCCCGAGTACTTCCGCGAGCGCCACGGCATCACGCTGCGCCTCGACTGCGAGGCGCGCGAGCTGCTGCCGGCCAGGTCAATCGTGCGCGTCTTTGAGGGGGGCGAGGAGCGCGAGATCGCCTACACGTCGCTCGTCGTCGCCACGGGCGCGGCCGCGGTCTGCCCGCCGCTGCCGGGCCGCGACCTCGCGGGCGTCTTCGTCCTACGCCACCTCGGCGACGCGCGCCGGCTGCTCGCGCACCTTGACGCGGAGAGGCCGCGCTCGGCCGTCGTGGTCGGCGCCGGCTACATCGGCTTGGAGATGGCCGAGGCTTTCCGCGAACGCGGCCTCGCGGTAACACTGATCGAAGCTACCGACAGGGTGATGGGCGCGCTGGGCGGGCGCGGGCGCGACGAGGTGGCCGGTGAGTTGCGCACGCGCGGCGTCGAGGTCCTCTTCGGCGAGCGGGTCGTCGCCTTCGAGGGGGCGGGCGGGCGCGTGGCGCGCGTCTTAACCGAGGGCGGGCGGGCCTTCGAGGCGGGCGTGGTCTCCATCGGCGTCGGGGTCAGGCCCGAGGTGGCGCTGGCGGTCGGGGCCGGGCTTGAGGTCGGCGAGAGCGGCGCCCTCGTCGTTGACGAGCGGCAGCAGACGAGCGCGCCCGGCGTCTACGCCGCGGGCGACTGCGCGGAGGTCCGGCACCTCGTCTCGGGCCGCAGGGTCTGGCACCCGCTGGGGCAGCCGGCAGTCAGGCAGGGCTGGACGGCGGGCGCCAACGCGGCCGGCGCCGAGGCGCGCTACCACGGCGTCGTCGGCACCAACGCCGTCAAGGTCTTCGGCCTTGAGTTGGCGCGCACGGGCCTCTCGCTCGAAGAGGCTCTGCGCGCGGGCTTCGACGCGGCCGAGGCCGAGAGCGACGCGCCCTCGCGCGCGGGCTACTACCCCGGAGGCTCGGAGATCGTGACGACGCTGGTCGCGGACCGGCGCGGCCGTTTGCTGGGCGCGCAGATGGTCGGGCGCGAGGGCGTGGCGCACCGCGTCAACACCTACGCCGCGGCGCTCCACGCCGGGATGAAGGTTGACGAGGTCGAACGGCTCGACCTGGCCTACGCCCCGCCGTTCGCCCCGACCATCGACCCCGTCATCCGCGCGGCCCACGCGGCGAAGAATCTCCCGGACTAGAAGAATCTGCCGGACTAAAGGACGGCGCGCCGCCGTGGAGATTGCACGGCCGTGAAAAACTGTCGGGTCGCGCGCGTCTTGCAGGACGCGCGCGACCCGACAGTTTCTTTCCAGAGTCCGGGCCGTGCCCTACAGCTTCGCAAACACGACGACGAGCGTGAAGAGCACGAGCGTCTCGATGAAGACGAGGCCGAGGATCATCAGGGTCTGGATGCGCGCGCTGGCGCCGGGATTGCGGGCCGCGCCCTCCGCGGCGGCGGCGGCGACGCGCGACTGGCCGAGCGCCGCGAGGCCCGCCGCGATGGCGAAGCCGAGGCCGGCGGCCAGCGCGGAATACTTGCGCACGGAGTTCTCGTTGTCGGCGGCGGCCGCGCCCGCCTGGGCCAGGGCCGGGGCGGCCGTGGCGAGCACGCCCAGGACCGCGAAGAAGGCCATTCTCAACTTGATCATCGGAAGTTCTCCTGTCTCAACACCATTCAATTAAACAAACCCGACTCGCCCGGCCGCCCAGAGAGCTCACGCGTGCGTCCGACGCTTCCCTGGTATGAATTCGCCCCGGCCCGGTATCCGCCGCCCCTCTTACAACGGCGCTCCAGCGACCTCGGCATTGGGCACTCCCCGCGAGCGGGGAGCGATGACTAGCGGCGTCCTGTCAACGCCCGCGCGCCCGAAAAACCTGACGCGCGGCGCCGCGCCTCTCGCCGCCGGCCGAGTCAACCTCGCGCCCGACGCGCGCGGGCGCGTGTGCCCGCGCCGCCCGGTCGGCGCAACCCCTCGAAGCAGAGCTTTAAGAGTGCTCTGTTATGAAAACCTGTCAGGCGTTCGCCGGCGCGGTGATGACCCCGCCCGCGTCCCGGTCGCCGTGCGCGTGTGCCCCCTCGTGCGCCTCGTGGTGCCCCTCCTCGTGGTGGTGCGAGACCTCCGCGATGTAGAGGATCGAGAGCAGCACGAAGATGAAGGTCTGCATGAAGGCCACGAAGAGGCTCAGGGGCATCACCAGCACCGGCACGACCCACGCGACGAGCCCCGAGATGGTGCCGAGAATCTGTTCGTCGCCGAAGAGGTTGCCGAACAGGCGGATGCCGAGCGACATCGGGCGCACGAGGTTCGAGATCAGCTCAATCGGGAACATCAGCACGGCCAGCCACGGTATCGGGCCGGCGAAGTGCTTGAGGTGTCCGACGAGGCCGTTCTCGCGGATGCCGATGTAGTTGTAGTAGACGAACGAAGAGATGCCGAGGGCGAAGGTGACCGAGGTGGCCGCCGTCGGCGGCAGCAGGCCCGGCACCAGCCCCATCACGTTCGAGACCAGGATGAGCACGCCGAAGGTGGCGATGACGGGGAAGTAGCGCAGCCCGTGCGGCCCGACGTTGTCGAGCAGCAGGTTGCGGATGGCGAGCACGCCGGCTTCGAGCGTCAACTGCGCGTCGGTCGGGTCGTCCTCGGAGAGCTTGCGCGGCTTCAGAATCCAGACCAGCGCGAGCGAGAAGACGACCGCCAGCAGGAACATCACCGTGTACCACGGGACGGCGTTCTCGACCGTGTACTCGCCGAACACCTTCTCGGCGCTGGTGCCGAAGTAGCCGAAGAAGCGATCCCAGTACGGCTTGGTCCACTTGAGCTGGAAGTGGTGGACGGGCTCGCCGATGTGGTGGTTGATGAACTCGACGACGGCCGGCGTCCCGTGTCCCCCGCCCTCGGCCCTGAACATTAAGAACATGAAGTCAGCTATCCTCTCGGCCTGAGAATGAGAAGTATAAAATCCTGAATCCTTCCGCGAGCGCAGCCGGCACGAAAGAGCACATCCCGGCGAGCGTGGCGACGAGCGAGACCAGCCCCAGCCCGTAGCCGGCCGCGACGACGGCCGCGACCACGAAGTAGCGGAGCACGTAGCGCGCGGCCCCCAGCCTCGGCCCCCTCCCGGCCTGCGCGCCGCCGAAGACCGCGCGCACCGAAGACGAGAGCCACCCGAGGTTGAAAAGCGCGAGCGCGCCGCCGAGCACGAGGCCCGTCGTCACGCGCCAGGGCGCGAGGGCGAGACTCAGGAGCGCGGCGAGCGCAGTCGCCACGCACATGTCCCGCCGCAGTCGCCGCACGACCGCCGCAGGGTCTTCGTCTACCCCGCCCGGCCGGCCCCGGTGCACACTGTCAAAGCCGTCGTCCATTACGGAACGGAAGATTTTACACGCGGCGCGGCCGGGCTGTCGAGTTGCCGCGCCGCCCGTTATTTGAGCCTCGTGATGATGCGGACGAACTGCGCGAATCCTGCCACCGAGCCGAGGACGATGCCGGCCACGAGCAGCCAGCGCGTGCCGAGCCAGTTGTCGAGCAGCCAGCCGAGGCCCATGAAAGAGACGACCGTGAAAAAGAGCGTCAGCCCGGCCGCGTAAGCGATGCTGCTCCGCCGCGTCGTCTCGGCCCGGCTCTCCTCAGGCGCACCGGATTGAGACGACAGGGGCGACGATGAGGAACCGCCCGACGAACCGCCCGCCGCTCCCTGCGCGGGCCGCGGCGACGCTTCGGCCGCGGGACTGACTGGCGACCGGGACGATTCGGCGGCCGCCCCTTCAGACGGCTCGGCCGAGAGCGGGGCAGGCAGCAATTCGTCGGGCCAGCCGTCTTTGTTCCAGTCGGCGTTCCGGTCGGCTTCGCCCCAGTCTTCCTTATCCCAGTCCTTCTTATCCCAGTCGTCCTTGTCCCACTCGTCTTCGGGCCAGCCCTCCGGCATGGCGAGCGGGCCTGACGCCTCGGCCGTCCCCCCCTCGTCGTCGTCCGCCGCCGGCTCTCGTCTCCCCTTCTCTCTCTCTTCGCTCATAAGCTTTGGCCGCCCGGCCCGCGCCGCCCGCTAAACGCTGCCCGATTTCGGGAGGCCGACTTTCGCCCGCCGCTCGGCGCGCCCCGACCCGCCCCTTCCGTCGTCGCCGACGATGATTGTCTGTGTAGCCGACTTCAACTCGTAACGGATGCCGCGCCACTCGATGCGGCGCGAGACGAGCGCGGCCAGCGCGTTGAAAAGAAAGAGCACGGCCGTCAAAGGCCACAAGGTCAGGTGCGCCCACAGCCCTCGCCGCAGCCGCTCGCGGTAGGGCGCGAGCGCCAGCGCCACCGCGCGCCAGCGGACCAGAGACTTCGCCGCGCCGAGCAGGAAGATGGTGGCGACGACGGCGAGCGGCCCGACGAACTCCCGGCCGGCGGCCGCGCGGGCGGCGGCGAGCGCCAGCCCGCCCCAGAAGGCCGCGACGAAGAGCAGGTTCGAGAAGAGGACGACGAGCCAGAGTTGCGGGGCGTAGACGCGCGTGATCTTGAGCTGGCGCGTCGTGAACTCGAAGAGGGCGCCGGCCGTGCAGTCTTCGACCGACGGCGTCAGGCAGGCGGGCACGAACTTTATCGGCAGCCGCTCGGCGTGGAGAGCGCGGGTCAGCGCGAAGTCGTCCGAGAGCGTGCCGCGCCAGTGCTCGGCCATCGAGAGGCGCTCGAACGTCTCGCGCCTGATGGCGGTCGAGCCGCCCCAGCAGAAGTTGCGCGCCCCGTTCTCGCCGAGCGCCGAGGCAATCGAGGCGTTCCAGACCGCGCGCAGGTGCGAGGCAAGGCCCCCGCGCTCCGGCACGAACCAGCGGTAGCCGGTCGCGGCCCCGACGCCCTCGTCCGCCAGCGGCGCGACGAGCGACGAGAGCCAGTCGGACTGCGGCCTCGCGTCGGTGTCCACGAAGACGAAGACCCGGCTGCGCGGGCCGGCACGCCGCACGGCCGCCAGCAGGTTGTGCACCTTCTGGCCGCTCTCCGTCGCCCGCCCCGCCGCCAAGAAGCTGACGCGTGAGACGGCGCCGCCCGCGTGCCCGCGCCCGACCTCTTCGGCCAGCGCGAGCGCGGGGTCGTCGCCGCGGTCAGAGACGAAGACCAGCTCGAAGGCCGGGTAATCCTGCGCGAATAGGGCCTCGAAGTTCTCGCGCAAACCCTGATCCGAGCCGCGGCACGGCACGAAGACCGCGGCGAAGGGCGCGTAGTCTTCGGCCGAAGGCCGCGCGTTCAGCTCGCGCCGGAAGAGTGCGAGGTAGCGCAGGCCGCCGCGCAGGGACGCGATTCCCTGCCACAGGATGAGCGCCGCGATGGCGTAATAAATCGGCATCGAATCCGCCGCCGGCGCGAGGGCGCGCTCACCTGGCGCACGTCTGCGCCCGGCCGCCGTCAATCGAGTGAGTCGCGCCCGTGATCCAGGATGCGCGGTCGGACGCGAGGAACAGAACCAGCTCGGCCACCTCCGCGGCCGAGCCGACGCGGCCGAGCGGGTGCGTCCGCTTCGAGTTTTCGAGGAAGGCCGCGTACGCCTCCTCGTCCATCCCGCCGCGGCGGTGGATGTCCGTGACCACGACGCCTGGGTTGACGGCGTTGACACGCACCCCCTTCGGCGCGAGTTCGAGCGCGGCGCAGCGCGTCAACTGGTCCACGCCTGCCTTCGACACACAGTAGGCCAGCACGCCGGGGAAGGCCCTCAGGCCGGTCACGCTCGACACGTTGACGACGCTGCCGGGCCGCCGCTCAAGGTGCGGCGCGGCGAGCTGCATCAGGTGGAAGACGGCGCGTAGGTTGACGGCCATCATCGCGTCCCAGTCCGCGAGCGCGGTGGTCTCGACCGTCCCGTTGCTGATGATGCCGGCGGCGTTGACCAGCACGTCCAGGCCGCCGAAGGCCGCGGCCGTCTCTTCGACGGCGCGGCGCGCGTCCCCTTCGTTCGTCACGTCGGCCCTGACGGCGAGGGCCGCGCCCCCGCGCCCTTCGATCTCGGCGACGACGCGCCCAACCTCGGCCTCGTCGCGCCCGACGGCCGCGACCCGCGCGCCCTCTTCGGCGAAGCGCAGCGCCGTCGCCCGGCCGATGCCGGAGGTCGCGCCCGTCACGAGCGCAGACCTCCCCTCAAGAAGTTTCTCCATCGACGAAAGACACCCGCGGAAGTGTTTGGGACAGAACTCGCCAACTCTACAACAAGGCCGCGGGCTTTGCATGCCCCGGCGCGCCGGCCTCTGCCCGCGAAAGCGAAAGGGCGACGGCCCTTCGACCGTCGCCCCCTTTCTGCATCAGCCCGCCTACCGAGCAGCGCGCGGTCAGCGCACGTTCGGCCGCGCGAGGTGGTCGGCCTTGTCGTTGACGTACACGTCGAAGACGGCCAGGAAGGGGTCGGGGACCGGGACGAAGATGGCGTGGTTGGCGACGAGCAGAGAGCCCGTCTTGTCGTTGAAGGCGACGGCCGAGGGGTTGGCCCAGGGCAGCGGGTCGAGCAGGCCGCCGGGGTTGGCCGCGGGGCCGCCGTAGCGGGCCGACTCCGTCCCGCCGGGCGAGAGCACGGAGACCTGGCTCGTGCCGGCCAGCGCCACGTAGAGGTTGCCCGACTTGCCAAAAGCGATGCCGTCCGGCCCGGCTCCCGGCTCGTACTGATAGAAGAGCTTCAGGTCAGACTGGGCCGGCGCGGCCTTGAGCGGCAGCGTGTAGACGTAGCCGGCGAAGCCCGCGCCGAAGGTGACGGCGACGTAGAGGTGCTTGCCCTGCGGGTCGATCCGCATCCCGTTCGGGCCGAATTCGGCGTCGAGCGCGGGCGACTGGAACCAGACCTGCGGGGCGCCGCCGCCCGGCGCGACGCGCCAGATCGTCGCCTGGAACGAATCGGAGATGTATAGGTTGCCGTCTTTGTCGAAGACGAGGTCGTTGATGAGTGGCGTGCGGTCCAGGGCGGTCGGCGAGCAGGCGCCGCCGGCCAGCGCGGTCGAGCAGGTCGGCAGGTCGGGCAGCGCCGAGGCGTAGACCTCCTGACGGCCGGGCGCGTCCACGTCGAAGCGGACGACGCCGAGTTGCAGGTCTCCGACGTAGAGCATGTCGTTCTTGGCGAAGGCGAGGCCGGTGCCGGCCTGCGGCGCAAGCGGGTTCTGGCCCTTGATGGGGTACTCGGCAACCTGCGCCCCGGTGTTCAGGTCGTAGGCGATCACCTTCGGCTGGACGAAGCTGCCGAACTGCGCCGGCCCCGAGACGTAGACGCGGTCGCCGTTGACGGCGATGGATTCGGGGTAGCCGGGGTTTGAGGGGAACGGCGCGAAAACGCGCGAATCGCCGAGCGGGCGCGCGTTCGGCGTCAGCGCGAGGGCCGCGCCGGCCGGGAGTAGTGCGGCGCCGAGGGCGGCGACGAGCGTCAGGAACCTGGGGACGATGCGGAAGGCCGTCGTCTTCAATGAGGCGAGTTTCATCAGTTCTCCTTCAGGAGGCGCTGCGGCGCCGGAAGTGGCCCGGACGGCCACGCAAAGTTATCGGGCAGGCGCCGGCCGAGGGGGCCGCGGCCCGTTGTTATGTATGAGAACTCGGGAGTGCGCCTACGGTACGGCGCCGGAGAAGAACGCGTGAGGCGCGGTCCGGTTGAATCACCGGGCGGCGTGAAATCGAAAAGGCGGATGGGAAACGGGACGAGCCGGCGTGCGCCTGGCAGAGGCTTCAGCGGAGCGCGAGCGGGGCGCCGACGCCGAGCGAGGAGACCAGAGCCTCCGCGAGTTTGATGACCGGGTGCGGGTAGACGCCGATAAAGACGACCGCGGCGGCGCAGACGGCGAGCGCGCCTTTGAGCGGGGTCGAGAGGGCGAGTGGAGGCGAGTCGGCCGGGCGCTCGGAGATGTACATGGCGCGGATGAAGCGGACGTAGTAGTAGAACGAGACCACGGTGTTGAGGGCGGCCCAGCCGGCCAGCCAGTAGTACCAGTTTCGCCCCTCGGCCGCGCCGCGCTCGATGAGGCCGCCGAAGAGGAACCACTTCCCGACGAACCCGCCCGTTGCCGGCAAGCCCCCGAGCGAGAGCATGAAGACTGCCATCGCCAGGGCCAGTGCCGGCGACTTGCGCCCGAGCCCGTTCAGGCTCTCCACGTCCTCGCCCGCGATGTCGCGCCGCCGCAGGCTGATGATGACGCCGAAGGCGCCCGCGTTCATGAAGACGTAGACGAGGGTGTAGACGGCCAGGCCCGTGTAGCCGTAGGCGTTGGCCGCCACCAGCCCGAGCAGCAGGTAGCCTGCGTTCGAGACGGACGAGTAGGCCAGCAGCCGCTTGGCGTTCGTCTGCGTGACGGCCGCCCAGTTGCCGACGAAGATCGTCAGCGCCGCGACCAGCCCCAGGAGCGGCGCCCAGTCGGCCCGCATCCCCCCGAGGCCGTCGAGGAAGAGGCGCGCGAAGAAGGCGAAGCTAGCGGCCTTCGAGCCCGTCGAGAGAAAGGCCGTGACGGGCGTGGGCGCGCCTTCGTAGGCGTCGGGCGCCCACATGTGGAAGGGGGCTGCGGCGACCTTGAAGAAGAGGCCGGCGGCCACAGCGATCATCGCCAGCAGGGCGAGCGGGCGCAGCGTGGCCTCGCCCGTATTGGCCGGCGCGAGCACGGCGTCGGCCAAGCGCGGCGCGATCTCGCCGAGGTTGGTCGAGCCGCCCACGCCGAACAGCAGCGACATCCCGTAGAGCAGCACGCCCGACGAGAAGGCGCCGAGCAGAAAGTACTTGAGTCCCGCCTCGTTCGACCGCCGCTCGCGCCGCGCGTAGGCGACGAGCACGTAGAACGTCACCGCCATCAGCTCCAGAGAGATGTAGAGCACGATCAGGTCGTAGCCCGAGGCCAGGAACATCATGCCCGTCGTGGCGAACAGGACGAGCGCGTAGAACTCGCCGCGCTGTTCGCCCTCCACGTCCAGGTAGCGGAACGAGAGGGCCACCGCGAGCGCCGCCGACAGGAGAAAGATGAGCTTGAAGACGACGGCGAACCCGTCAACCCGCAGCGTGCCGTAGAAGCCTTCGAGGGGGGCGGGCGCGAAGCCGTCGCCGAAGGGGGCCGACAGGTACGGCCACCCGAGCAGCGCGAGCGAGACGGCAGCCAGCGCGAGCCCCGCCAGCGCGAAGTAGCCGACCACGCGGCTGAGACGTGCGGGCAGCACGACCTCCATCACCAGCGCCACGCAGGCGAAGACGGCCAGGATCAGTTCCGGCGCGATCAGCCGGAGGTCGCCCACGGCGAACAGTTCCGTCGTCGAAGCTTGGAGCAGCATAGTCGGTTGGGGCCTGGGTCGTGCGCCGTGTGCCAGTCACCTCGCCTGTTCGGCCGCGACGGGCGCGGGCGGCCGTTCGGGCACGGGGTACGTGGGCCGGATGTGGCGGACGACCGCCTGGGCTGGCTTCTCGATGAACTCGACGAAGGGCTTCGGGTAGACGCCGATCCAGACCGAGAGCGCCACGAGCGGCAGCATGTAGGCCCACTCGCGCCCGCTCAGGTCGCGCAGGCGGGCGTTCTTCGGGTTCTCGACCTCGCCGAAGAACATCCGCTGGTAGAGCCAGAGCAGGTAGGAGGCGTTGAGGATGATGCCGAGCGCGGCCCAGCCGGCCCACCACGGGTTGGCCTCGAACGCCCCGCGCAGCGCCAGAAACTCCGAGATGAAGACGCACAGCATCGGCAGCCCGAGCGCCGTCAGAGCCATTAGCAGGAAGACGAAGGCGTAGCCCTTCATGACGTGGCCCAGGCCCCCGAACTCGCTGACGAGGCGCGTGTGCCGCCGCTCGTAGATGATGCCCACCAGCAGAAACATCGCCCCCGAGTAGATGCCGTGGTTGACCATGTGCAGCACCGACCCGTAGAGCCCGTTCGGGTTCAGCGCGAACAGCCCCAGGATGACGACGCCCATCGAGGAGACGGACGAGTAGGCCACCAGCTTCTTGATGTCGCCGTCCGGCTTGACGACGAAGTACATCGCCGCCAGCGCCCCGTAGATGACGCCGACGAGCGCCAGCACGACCATCACGTTGCGCACGCCGAAAGACCCGAAGTAGCTCTGGTCGGCCGAGGCCGCCGGGAAAAATGGCAGGTTGAAGCGGAAGAAGCCGTAGGTGCCGAGCTTGAGGAGCACGCCCGCCAGGATGACAGAGCCGGCCGTCGGCGCCTCGACGTGCGCGTCCGGCAGCCACGTGTGAAACGGCCACATCGGCACCTTGACGGCGAACCCGAGCGCGAAGGCGAAGAAGAGCAGGACCTGCATCGTCCCCATCGGCAGCGCCGAGCCGAGCGCCTGCATCGCCATGATGTTGAAGGTGCCGGTCCCGTTCTGGCGAGCGAGCGCGACGCTCTCGTTGAGCAGGGCGAGCGCCGAGTCGTTGCCCGCCATCAGAGCGCGAGTCCCGTCGGCGACTGCGCCCATCAGCGCCGCGTCCTGCGTCAGGAAGTACATCTTGATGATGCCGAGCAGGAGCGCGACAGAGCCGGCCAGCGTGTAGAGGAAGAACTTGATGGCCGCGTAGAGCCGCCGCTCGCCGCCCCAGATGCCGATGAGGAAGTACATCGGCACCAGCGAGACCTCGAAGAAGAGGAAGAAGAGGAAGAGGTCGGCCGCGGCGAAGACGCCGATCACAGAGGTCTGCAAGAGCAGGAGCAGCGCGTAATACTCCTTGCGCCGCTTCTCGATGTAGTCCCAGGATGAGAGGGCCGCGATCCACCCGAGCAGCGTCGTCAGCACGATGAGCAGCACCGCCACGCCGTCTACGCCCAACTGGTAGCGCGCCCCGATGACCGGAATCCACTGGGCGTCTTCGAGAAACTGCATCCCGCCGGCCGCGCGGTCGTACCCGAGCAGCCCGAGCGAGAGCAGGAAGTCGAGGAGCAGCCAGAAGGTGGCGAACCGCTTGACCGGGCCGCCCTGCTCGCTCCTGAAGAGCAGCAGGAGGAGGACGGCGCCGACCGCCGGCAGCCACGTCACGATTGAGAGCAGGTAGGGGATTTCCACGTGTCCTCCGTCGCCGCGGCGGGCGCGGCCGCGGGGTTTCGGGTCTCGGGCGCGGCCCCGGCCTTAAAAGATGTCGCCCGCGAAGAAGATGGCGACGGCCACCAGCAGCCCGAGCACCATCGCCAGCGCGTAGTTGGCCGTCATCCCGGTCTGCGCCGCGCGCACGAGCGGCGACATCAGCAGCTTGACGAAGCCGGCCAGCCCGTTGACCGCGCCGTCGATCACGAGACGGTCGGAGGCGCCCGTCAGCAGGCTCAGGCGACGGACGAGGGCTGCCGCGCCGTTGACCGCGCCGTCCAACACCTTCTCGCCGGCGCCGTAGGCCAGGCGTGAGCCGTCCATCACCCGCCGCGTGACGAGCGCGCCGTAGAGTTCGTCAACCCAGAACTTGTTGAGGCTCGCGCGGTAGAGCGGCGCGAGCCGCGCGGCCCACAGGGCCGGCAGCCCCGGACGCCAGACGTAGAAGAGCAGCCCGAGCCCCAGCCCCAAACCCGCCGCCAAAAGCGAGGCGACGATGAAGAGCCACTCGGTCAGCGCGTGCGAGTGTGTGACGTGCTCGACCCGGTGCGCGAGGTTGAAGCTTGTGTCGCCGTAAGGCCCGGCGGTCGCGCCCGCCGTCGGTCCCGCGGCAGCGGCGGGCGCGCCTGTCGAAGCCGCAGCCGCGCCCTGTCCGGCCTTTGAAGCTGCGACGGCGCCGAACTCTCTCGTCGCGGGGTTCCAGACGACGGGCGAGAGCCAGTTGGTGATGTTGAGTCGGCCGCCGGGGTGATCACTGCCGGTGAGCGACTTGAAGGCCGGGCCGATGCCGATTAGCCCGCCCACGGCCGCCAGCACGGCCAGCACCGCGAGCGGCACCCACATCGCGCGCGGCGCCTCGTGGGGCACGACCGAGCCGTGCGTCCCGGCGTGCTCGTGTTCGTGTGGGTCGTGCCGGTCGTGGATGTCGTGCCCGCGGTCGTCCACCCCCTCGGGCTCGCCCACAGCCTGCGCTTCGAGGACGTGTGCGACGCCGACGCGCTCGTCCGGCCCGTGGTGCGGGCGGTCGGCGACCGAGGGAGTCAGCGCGACGTGGGTTGCCGCGCCCTCGTCGTAAGCGGCGGCGTGCGCCTCGTCGGCCTGCCCGCCGGCTCGCACTTCGAGGAAGCGTTCGCGGCCCCAGAAGGTCAACGCCACCAGCCGCGTCATGTAGAAGGCCGTGCCGGCGGCGGCGATTGTTCCCAGCAGCCACAGCGCCCACCCGCCCGGCACGAGGTCGGTCGAGGCCGCGCCCCACAATATCTCGTCTTTCGACCAGAAGCCGCTGAAGGGGATGACGCCGCAGATAGCCAGCCACCCGACCAGGAAGGTCAGGTGGGTCTTCGGCATGTACTTCCTCAGGCCCCCCATCCTCCGCATGTCCTGCTCGTGGTGCATCCCGTGGATGACCGACCCCGCGCCGAGGAACAGGAGCGCCTTGAAGAAGGCGTGCGTCATCACGTGGAAGACTGCCGCGACGAAGGCGCCGACCCCGCAGGCCAGGAACATGAGGCCGAGCTGCGAGACGGTCGAGTAGGCCAGCACCTTCTTGATGTCGTTCTGCGTCAGCGCGACGGCCGCCGCGAAGAGGGCCGTCAGCGCGCCCACCACCGCCACGACCAGCATCATCGTCTGCGAGTGCTGGAAGATGACGTTGGCCCGCGTCAGCATGTAGAGCCCGGCCGTCACCATCGTCGCGGCGTGGATGAGGGCCGAGACCGGCGTCGGGCCGGCCATCGCGTCCGGCAGCCAGACGTAGAGCGGTATCTGCGCCGACTTGCCCGCAGCCCCCACGAACAGCCCGAGCGCGATCCAGGACATCAGCCCCCACGCGCCGATGGCCTCGACGGGCAGGGCGCCCGCGCGCCCGAAGACTTCCGTGTACTGCGTCGTGCCGAAGGCGGCGACGAGGGCGAAGACCGCGAGCAGCAGCCCGAAGTCGCCGACGCGGTTGGTGATGAAGGCTTTCCTTGAGGCGTCGCCCGCCTCGCGCCGGCCGAAGTAGTAGCCGATTAAGAGGTAGGAGCAGAGCCCGACGCCCTCCCACCCGACGAACATCATCATGAAGTTCGAGCCCATCACGAGCACGAGCATCATGAACATGAAGAGGCCGAGGTAGGCGAAGAAGCGGTAAAAGCCCGGATCGCCCCGCATGTAGCCCGTGGCGAAGACGAAGATGCAGAGGCCCACCCCCGTCACGATCAGCATGAAGATGGACGAGAGCGGGTCGAGCTGGTAGCTCCACTCGACGGCGAACGAGGCGCCGCGCCCCGCCCCCTCGCCCTGCGTCAGCTCGACCACCCCGCCCGGCAGCCACGTGTAGGCGAACGCCCCGTCCTCGCTCGTCAGGTACGGCGCCGGCCAGCGCGCATCCGCGCCGTAGCCGTAGGAGTAGACGGCCGAAAGGCTCAGCAGGAAGGCGAGCGCCACCGACCCGACCGCGATTGAGCCGACGGCCCGCTCCGAGAAGCGCAGCCGCCCGCCCAGCAGCCCGTTTATAACGGCGCCGGCCAGCGGCAGGAGCGGCACGAGCCAGATGTAGCGGAACATAGGTTTTTAGTTTTTAGTTTTCAGTTTCCTTCGGGCGATGCCGGCCTCCGAGGGCCGAAGTCTCAGCTAAAAACTGAAAACTGAAAATTGACCGTTCACCACTTCAGCAAATCTATCTTGTCCACGAAGACCGTCTCGCGGTTGCGGTAGAGCGCGATGACGATGCCGAGGCCGATGGCGGCCTCGGCCGCGGCGACGACGATGACGAAGACCGTGAAGACCTGACCGGCCACGGCGTTGGGGCTGCCGGACTCTTCGAGGTAGCGGGCGAAGGCGATGAAGTTGAGGTTGGCCGCGTTGAGGATCAGCTCGATGGACATGAGGATGACGATGACGTTGCGGCGCACCAGCACGCCGGCCAGCCCGATGCAGAACATCAGGGCGGCCACCACCAGGAACTTGGCGGTGTCGGGATACCGGATTCCCTGCCCGACGATTTCGAGCGTCGAATCCTGCATCAGCGCGAGCAGCGGTGCGGCGGCGTTCGTCATAAAGTTTGGGGGCCGCGGGCCGTGGGCCGGGGGCCGTCGGCGGCTGGTTCAGGCCCGGCGTCCGGCCCCTTAGCCTCACTTCGGGGCTTCTTGAGGTCGCCGGCCGCGACCTCCTGCTTCGTCGTGCGCGCGAGCAGGACCGAGCCGACGATGGCGACGAGCAGCAGGAGGCTGGCGATCTCGAACGGCAGCCCCGCGTAGCGGAAGAGGCTGGCGCCGACCTCCTGCGTGTCGCGCGACAGCCGCGAGACGCCCGTGGCCGACCGCCGCAGCCTCACCTCGCGCTCGGCCCGCGCCTCGCTCTGCGCCTCGGCCCGCTCGGCCAGCGTCTGCCCGGCCGCGTCGGCCGGCGGCACCAGTTGCCCGGCCGAGCGGCTGAGGACCGAAACCAGCCCGAGGCCGAGCGCCGCGCAAAAGACGACAGCCAAACCGACCTGCGCCGGCGAGTTGAAAAGCTCCTCGGTCTGCTCCTCCTCTGCCCCCACGTTGACCAGCATGATGACGAACAGGAACAGCACCATCACGCCGCCGACGTAGAGCAGTATCTGAGCGCCGGCGACGAACTCGGCCCCCAGCAGGATGAAGAGTGCCGCCACCGACAACAGAGCCGAGATCAGGCACAGCGCCGCGTGGACGGCCGTCCGCGCCATCACCGTCATCAGCGCCGCCACCAGCGCCCCGAGCCCGAAGACCCAGAAGAAGAGTGCTTCCCAGCCGGAGAGGATCATTGGTTTTTAGTTTTTAGTTTCTGGTTTTTAGTTTTCAGTCCGACTCGCCCTCCGGGCTGAAAACTGAAAACTCCCTCACGCTTCAAACTTCTTGGCCTCTCGCCCCTGTTCGAGCATCTCGCGGTTCCAGACGAAGCCGGCGCGGGAGTAGGAGGCCAGCTCGAACTCCTGCGTCAGTTCGAGGCAGGCCGTGGGGCAAGCCTCCTGGCAGAGCGCGCAGAACATGCAGCGCGAGGTGTCGAAGATGAACTCGTCGAGCACCTTCTTCTTGCGCGGCTTGCCGGCCACCGTCATCTCGATGTCCATCGTGATAACGTCAATGCAGTCTTCGGGGCAGGCCAGCGCGCAGAGGTTGCAGGCGATGCAGAGGCTCTCGTAGGTCTCCGGGTCCATGTTGAGCCGGGGCGCGCCGTGGAAGCGCGGCGCCACCGGCGGGCGCACCTTCGGGTACTGCTCGGTGTAGGTTCCCTTGCCCGCCACCGCGTCCTTGTCGGTCAGCGCGCCGACGTTGTACTTCAACGTCAGCCACATGCCCTGCAACAACTCGCCGAGGAAGAAGCGCTTGAGCCTCTCGCGCCACGTCGGCTTCGGTACTTTCACCAGCGGCATAACTTTTAAGACATCCCCGCGGTTAAGACTTCGGGCGGTTGAAGTTTGCGGCGCCCGCGCCGCAGGTCCGGGACGGTCGCCCCGCCCCTCACTTCTCGGCCGTCGCCGCGGCGGGCGCGATTGCCGGCGCGCCGCTCGGCACCTCGACGAGCCTGATCTGCCGCCGCTGCTTCTTCAGGTTGAAGTCGCGCGAGCGGCGGTTGATGCCGACGAGCGCGAGCCACGCGACCAGCACGCCCAGCAGTCCGAGCGCGATCATCAGGGCCTTGCCCGTAGCCGTCAGGTCGAGGCCGCGCCCCAAGCCTTCGACCGTGTCGAGGCCGCGCCACCCGTCCGCGGCCTGCACGGCGAAGACCGAGAGCGCCGTCCAGACGATGTTGACGAGCGAGGCCGGTATCAGCCACTTCCAGCCGAGGTCCATCAACTGGTCGTAGCGGTAGCGCGGGAAGGTCCAGCGCGCCCAGAAGTAAATGTAGAGCAGCACGGCCATCTTGAGCAGGAAGACGCCGAGGCTCAGGAACGTGTAGAGGTGGTTGTAGCCGCCGGCGAGGCGCAGCACGCCGGGGAAGTACCACCCGCCGAGGTAGACCGAAACTGCCAGCGCCGAGACCACCACCATCGCCGCGTACTCGGCCATGAAGAAGAGCGACCACCGCATCCCTGAGTACTCGGTGTGAAAGCCCGCCACCAGTTCCGACTCGGCCTCGGGCAAATCGAAGGGCGCGCGGTTGTTCTCGGCGATGCCGCTGACGAAGAAGATGAAGAAGCCGAGCGGCTGGTAGAGCAGGAACCAGACCGAGTCGGCGGCCTGTGCCCCCACCACGCCCGAGAGCGAGAGCGTGCGCGCAAACAGCAGCGCCCCCACCAGCGAGAGGCCCATCGAGACCTCGTAAGAGACCATCTGCGCGCTCGAACGCAAGCCCCCCAGCAGCGCGTACTTCGAGTTCGAGGCCCAGCCCGCCAGTATCAGCCCGAGCACGCCGATTGACGAGACGGCCAGGACGAAGAGGAGGCCGATGTTGATGTCGGTGATGACGCCCCAGTCGGGCGCGAACGGGACGACGGCGAAGGTGATGAAGGCGGCCGCGACGACGACGTAGGGCGCGATGCGGAAGACGTGTGGGTCCGAGGCGTCGGGACGCAAATCCTCCTTAGTCAGCAGCTTGACGGCGTCGGCGATGGGTTGCAGGAGCCCCCACTTGCCCACCCGCATCGGCCCCAGCCGCGCCTGCATGAAGGCCGAAATCTTCCGCTCAAGGTAGCTCGCGTAGAGCGCCCAGAACGCGACCAGAGAGACCACCAGCCCGATCTGGACGAGCGGCCAGACGACGTAGTTGACCGCCTCCGCGCTGAGGAACCTCAGCAGCAGTCCCTCCACGATGTCCGGCGGTGCGAATGCCGCGAGCGGTGTCATAGGCGTCAACCCGGTCTAAGTCTGCTCCTTAGTCTGCACCTTCGCCTCCAAAGCCTCGACGCGGTCTTCCACGAAAGTCACCCGCGCTCGGGTGTCCGCCGCCTCCAGGATGACGGCGTTCAGCTTCCGCGTCAGGAGGTGAACTTCCGTCTTAACGCCGGCGAGACCTTCCTTCACTTCCTTCATTTCAGATTCCAGCGCGTCGAGGCGCGCCTCGATCTTATCGAGGCGGGCTTCAATCTCATCAAGGCGGGCCTCGATCTTGTCGAAGCGCGCTTTGGTCTCCTGGCGGAACTCGCCGATGTCGCGGCTCATCGCGCTCAGGTAGTTGAGGATTTCGGCTGTGCGGTCGGTACTCATTTCCGTCTCCCTTCCATTGAAATGTGGTGGGAGGTTAAAGGCTAGTGGGCGTCAATTAAACGTCTATCTCGAAGGCGCAGCCGGCGGCCTGCCGCAGGTCTATCAGCTCGTAGTCGTCGTCGAGCGTGCCCGAGCGGTCCACGACGAGGTATGAGTACCAGTCGCCGGTGGCGAAGGGGGGCGTGTGCCAGGTGCCCTTGTGATAGGCGTATGGCAGCTTTCCCTCGACGCGGAAGGCGACGACCGAGGCCGGGTCGGGCGCCGCGAGCCCGTCGGGCGGCGCCACGCAGATGATCGCCTGCGAGGAGGCCAGCGGCGCGAAGACCTGCATCGTCCGGTGATGGCGGGCCATGAACTCGAAGCGGAACGGGCGCCGCTCGGAGGTCGCGCCCGTGATCGAGGGTTTGCCCGCCCCGAAATCGACCTCCACCGACCCGCGGCTGTCGAGCAGCACGCCGAAGGGCGCGAACGCCTCGCGCGTCAACTTCCGAACGTGCAGCCGGATGAGGTCCATAGTCGTCAGTTTTCAGTTTTTAGTTCTCAGTTTTTAGTTCGCTTCGGGCGGTGCCGGCCTCGGGGCAAAGCCTCAGCTAAAAACTAAAAACTGAAAACTCGAAATCACCTGTCTATCTCGCCGAGCACGATGTCGAGCGTGCCGATGATGGCGACCACGTCGGCGACGAGGTGGCCGACGCACATCTGCCTGAGCGCCTGCAAGTTTATCAGGCACGAGGGGCGGACGCGGACGCGGTAGGGGCGGCTCGTCCCGTCCGAGACGAGATAGCAGCCGAGTTCCCCCTTCGGCCCCTCGATGGAGTGGTAGTAGTCGCCGGCCGGCGGCTTGATGATCTTCGGCACCTTCGCCATGACGGGGCCGTCGGGCATCTCGCGCAGAGCCTGCTGGACGATGCGGCGCGACTGGCGCATCTCTTCGAGCCGGACGAGGTAGCGGTCGTAGGTGTCGCCGTTGTCGCCGACGGGCACGTCGAAGTCCATCTCGGCGTAGGCCGCGTAGGGCCGCGCCTTGCGCACGTCCCAGGCCACTCCCGAGCCGCGCAGCGCCGGCCCCGACAGCCCGATGGCGACGGCGTCCTCGGCCGAGATGACGCCGATGCCGACGGTGCGCCCGAGCCAGATGCGGTTCTCCGAAAGCAGCGTCTCGTACTCTTCGAGCCGCTTCGGGAAGTTGTCAACGAACCGCTGCACGTCCTCTGTGAAGCCCTCGTAGGTGTCGTTCGGCATCCCGCCGATTCGCCAGGCGTGGCAGGTCAGGCGCGCGCCGAACTGCCGCTCGAAAATCTTCAGAATCTCCTCGCGCTCGCGCAAGGCCCAGAGCAGGACGGTGAAGGCGCCGATGTCGAGGCCGTGCGTGGCGAGCCAGAGCAGGTGCGACGAGATGCGGTTCAGCTCGGTCAGGATGGTGCGGGCGTAGTGGGCGCGCGGCGGGACTTCGAGCCCCATCGCGTGCTCGATTGTCTCGACCCAGACGAGCCCGTTCGAGACGGCCGCGATGTAGTCGAGACGGTCCCAGTAGGGCGCGATCATCGGGTAGAGGCGGTTCTCGCAAATCTTCTCCATCCCGCGGTGGAGGTATCCGATGTCGCAGTCGAGGTCGATGACGGTCTCGCCGTCGAGGCGCAGGACGACGCGCAGCACCCCGTGCGTCGAGGGGTGCTGCGGCCCCATGTTCAGCACCATCTCTGGGCTGTCGAGGAGCGGCCCTTCAGTTGTCGCTACTTCAACCTGGTGCATTTCGGCTAATCGGCGGCGTCACTTCCTGTCGAGGGGCATGGGCTCGCGGCCGGCGCGGAAGATTTCGCGGATGCGCCGCTCGTCGGCCGTCGAGAGGAGTTCGAGGCCGTAGGCGCGGCGCTGTTCGAGCTGCTCGCGCTGGACCTCCGTAAACTCCGGCAGGTGCCTGGCCGTCCACTCGTTCTCCATCGCTTCGAGCGGGTAGTCTTTGCGCAGGGGGTGGCCCTGCCAGTCGGCGGGCAGGAGCAGGCGGCGCAGGTCCGGGTGGTTGCGGAAGCCGACGCCGAAGAGGTCGAAGACCTCGCGCTCCATCCAGTCGGCGGCGGGCCAGACGCCGGTGACGCTCTCGACGCCCGCGCCGGCCTCGGCCCAGACCTTGAGGCGGACCCGCTCGTTCTTCCGCATCGAGTAGAGGTTGTAGACGACCTCGAACTCGCCGCCCTCGCGGCCGGGCCAGTGGACGCAGGTCAGGTCGCTCAGGAAGTTGAACGGGGTCTCGGCGTCGTCGCGCAGGGCGCGGCAGACTTCGACGATTGCGGCGGGCGCGACGCGGACCGAGAGCTGGTTGAGAAAAATCGTCGCTTCGAGAACGGCCTCGGCGAACTGCGCGCGCAGGCGTACGGCGAGCGGGTGGCCCGAGGCGTCAACCGGCTTCGGCCCCTCCTCCTTCTTTTTGACGGGGGGCCTGGGCGCGCCGGCTCCGGCGGGCGTGGCAGGTGAGGCGGGCGCGCCGGAAGCAGCCGGCGCGGCTGGCACGGGGGGCACCTTCCCTGCCGCAGCCTCTTTCAGCGCGGCGGCGCGAGCCTTCGCTTCGGCGATTTTGGCGGCGCGCTCCAGTTCGGTCCGGGTGGGGGCCGCTGTCGGTTCGGCGCCGGCCGGCGATTGCCCGCCGGGCGGCTCGCGCCTCGTGGCTTCGGTGGCTTCGGCGTCTTGCGGAGCCTGCGTCGCTTGCGAAGGACGCGTCGCGTCGGTCTGCGGGCCTGTCCCTCCGGCCGCCTCCGTCTGCGTGGCCGCTTCCTTCGCGGCGGCCTCCTTCTTCGCTTTAGCTTCGGCGATGAGACGTTCGAGGCGAGCCTTCTTCTCTTGGGGCGTCTCGTCGGCGGTGGGCGAGGCAGAGGTCTTCGGGGACTGGGGGGCTTGGGGCGGTCCGTCCTCGCCGGAGGAAGCGGGCATGGTCGTCCCGGCCGTAGAGTTCGACGAGGGGGCCTTGCCGGTCAGCGCGGCCTGGCTCTCGGGCGTGGGCGGCGGCCCGGCCCGGTCGGGCAGCGGGAGCGTGCCGGCGCCCTCGACGTGCCGCCCCGGCCTCGGCGCGTCGGCACCCGAGGTCTCGGGGGCGTCGGCGCGGGACGCCTCATCGCCCGCCCGTCGGGGGGGGGCTTCGGCGTCCGGCCGGTCGTCTCTGGGGTCGTCGGTCATCGCGTGCGTAAGCCTCGGCCCTGAGCCCGGAAGGCTTCCGGGCGTCTGCGGCAGGGTTCGGGGTGCGGGTCGCTTGCGCCAAAGGCGCTTCAAGATTCGCGCCAAAGGCGCTTCAAGAAAAGCTTTACGTGGCGTGACAGGCCGTTTGTAGCACGCGCCTTATGGCCTGTCAATAAAAGTAAATCGGCCCTGTTTGGCCGCCTCGGACGGGGTGTCTTGGCTCCTTCGCCGGCCCGCCCGCGGCTGCAACCGGGCGGTGTCGCCGCACATCAAAACCGGGTCTCGAAACAGTTCCGAGCGTCGCGCCCGTACCCGCCCGAAACGACGGCTTGACGCCCCGTTTCGGGCACACGTATGATGGCACGTTCGACTTGAGCGCCCGGCGCTCGCCTACGTAAGAGGAAGCAGCAATGAAGCAAGGAATTCATCCGGATTACCAAGAGATCACTGTCCACTGCGCCTGCGGCAACCAGTTCCAGACGCGCTCGACGCGCGCCGGCGAACTCCACGTTGAAATCTGCTCGGAGTGCCACCCGTTCTTCACCGGCAAGCAGAAGCTGGTTGACACGGCGGGCCGCGTCGACCGCTTCAACAAGCGTTACGGCAAGAAGGCTACGGCGACCGCCGAGGGCGCCTGAGCCACGAGAAGCTTCGGCCAGCGTGATGACGCCGAACCTCTTCCGCCAGTATTAGCGACACCGACCTGACGCCGACGCGCCGCGTCCCGGCCCCAGTCTTTCCCGCGCCCGCCCTCGGGGCGCGACCGCGAAGACGGCCGAACCGCACGTCGGCGTTTTTGTTCGTACAGGGCAGATCGTGTATGGGAGTTTGTAGTTTGTAGTTTGTAGTTTTTAGCTGGATGAAAGCGCGCGAGCGAAAGCGTGGATTACTAACTAAAAACTCGAAACTAAAAACTCTCTTCACCTTTCACCACATGAGCGCCAACGAAAAAGAGCTGATCGTGGGCGGCCAGGCGGTCATCGAGGGCGTGATGATGCGGACGCCCTCGGCCTACGCCGTCGCCGTCCGCCGCGCCGACGGCAGCATCAAGCACACGGGCGCGCGGCTGCCGAAGTGGAGCGACCGCTACGATTTTCTGCGGCTGCCGGTCCTGCGCGGCGCGGCCGTGCTCGTACAGTCGATGGCGCTCGGCATCAAGGCGCTCAACTATTCGGCCGCCGAGGCTTTCGCCGACGAGGAGGCGAGCGAGCAGGAACGGGCCGTGGCGCTGGCGCCGGCGCCCGCAACGGCCGACGGGCCGGCGGTCCCGATGCCTGCCCCCGTCGTCGTCCCCGTCAGGAGTGAGCGCGGCGCGGGCGACGGGTTGAAGCGCGGCGACGCATCGGCCTTCGCCTCCATCGCCTTCGCGCTCGTCTTCAACGTCGTGCTCTTCGTCGTCGCCCCGCTGGTGCTGACGAACGCGCTGTTCGTCGCCGCCGGCTGGGCCGCCCCGGTTGCGTCCGCGCCCGAAGCGGCGCCCGCGCCCCTTTCCGAGGCGCGCGTCGCCGCGGCGCCGGACGTGAACTCCGCCGACACGCCTCAGGCTACGGCGCGGGCCGGCGCCGCCGCCGTGACGGCGGACACCGAACGGGCGGCGCGGCCGTGGTACGCACGCGCTTACGAGGCGGGGCGCGCCTACCTGAAGCCTGTGCGCCCGTCGGTCGCCTTCAACCTGGTGGACGGCGCGATTCGGATGATCTTCTTTCTGGCGATGATCTTCAGCTTCTCGCTGATGAAGGACATCCGGCGCGTCTTCGAGTATCACGGCGCGGAGCACAAGACGGTCTTCACCTGGGAGGCCGGGCTGCCCCTGACGGTCGAGAACGCGCGCCGCCAGCCGCGCCAGCACCCGCGCTGCGGGACGAGCTTCCTGATGGTGGTGATGATCGTCGCCGTCGCGCTCTTCTCGGTCGTCAAGTTCGATTCGCTGGCGGCCAACATGGGCGTGCGCGTCGCGCTCATCCCGGTCATCGCCGGTCTCTCTTACGAGATCATCCGGCTCTCGGCGCGCCGGGAGGGCGGGCTCGTCTTCAGGCTGATGACGCTGCCCGGCGTCTGGCTCCAGAACGTGACGACCCGCGAGCCCGACGACCGCCAGCTCGAAGTCGCCATCGTCGCCCTCGAAGAGTCTCTGAAACTTGAGCCGCGGCCGGCGCAGACAATCGCGCTCGCCTGAGGTGTCGTCAGCTTTACTGCCATGCTCGAAAAACTTGAACAGATCGAAGCGCGCTACGAGGCCCTGACGGCTGAGCTGTCGTCGCCCGAAGTCTTCTCGGACCAGGCCAACTACGCGAAAGTCAGCAAGCAGCACCGCTCGCTCGGCGAAGTGGTTCAGAAGTACCGCGCCTGGCGGCAGGCGAAGGACGAGCTGGCCGGGGCCAGGGAGTTGCTCGAATCCTCGGACGACGACGAGATGCGCGAGCTGGCGCGGGCCGAGATGACCGAGCTTGAGGCGCAGCTCGAACGGCTCGAAGAGGAGCTGCGCCTACTGCTGCTGCCGCGCGACCCCAACGACGAGAAGAACGTCATCCTCGAAATCCGCGCCGGCACGGGCGGCGACGAGGCTACGCTCTTCGCCGCCGAGATGCTGCGCATGTACGGGCGCTTCGCCGAGCGGCAGGGCTGGCGGATGGAGATATTGGAGGCGTCGGAGTCGGGCGTCGGCGGCGTCAAGGAGGCCATCGCCATGATCGAGGGCGACAAGGTTTTCTCGCGCCTCAAGTACGAGTCGGGGGTCCACCGCGTCCAGCGCGTGCCGCAGACGGAGGCTTCGGGGCGCATCCACACCTCGGCCGTCACCATCGCCGTGCTGCCAGAGGCCGAGGAGGTGGACGTGAAGATCGACCAGAAGGACCTGCGCATCGACACCTTCTGCTCGTCGGGGCCGGGCGGCCAGAGCGTCAACACCACCTACTCGGCCGTGCGCATCACGCACCTGCCGACGGGGCTCGTCGTCTCGATGCAGGACGAGAAATCGCAGATCAAGAACCGCGAGAAGGCCATGCGCGTCCTGCGCGCGCGCATGCAGGAACTCGAAGAGCAGAAGCAGCACGAGGCGCAGGCCAGCGAGCGCCGCTCGATGGTCGGCAGCGGCGACCGCTCCGAGAAGATACGGACCTACAACTTCAAGGAGAACCGCGTCTCGGACCACCGCATCGGCCTCACCATCCACCAGCTCGACCTCGTCATGGAGGGCCAGCTCGACGAGATCGTCAACGGCCTCGTCACGCACTATCAGGCCGAGCGCCTGAAGTCCGAGACGGTCGCCGCTTAGCCGGGCCGCAAAAAGGGGAAGAGACGAAAGGGGCGGACGGCGGACGGGAGGACGGGTAAGCCGGCGTGCGGCGCTTCTTCTCTCGGGGCCGCCGTGCCCCCTTCGCCTTTTCCCCCTTTCACCTCTTCCCCTTCGCCTTTTCCCTTCCCCTCTTTAGGCCGGCGAGAGATTCAACAGTTCGTCCCAGCGGGTGGTGTAGCGCTGCGAGCGGCGGCCGGCGCGCGGCTGCCAGCCGTGGCGGAAGCCGACGCGCGCCGGCCTCACGGTGCCGGCGCCCATCGCGGCGTTGATGCGGTCAACGGCCTCGACGACGCGGCGCGCACGCTCGCGGTCGCGGTCGTCGAAGAGGCCGGCCTGCGCGGGGCTCCGCGGCGCGAGGTCGAGCAGCATCACGCCGGCCTTGCGGTAGCGGCGTCCCTCCCGAAAGGCGCGGCCGGCGGCGGCCGAGGCGTAGCCGACCAGTTCGGTCACGAGGTCGGTCGGGACCGGCAGGCCGACGGTCGCGGCCCCCTCAGCGTACTCCTCCTCCGGCCCGAAGCGGTCGGTCTGCATGAAGACCGAGAGGACGCGCGCCGCCAGATGGTCGCGCCGCAGCTTCGCGGCCGCCTTCTCCGCGAAGAAGGCCACGGCCTGCTGCATCTCCGCGAGCGCCGTCACCTCGCGGCCGAAAGAGCGCGAGACCGTCACGCTCTTGCGCGGCCGCGGGCAGGCTTCGAGCGGCAGGCACGACTCGCCCCGCAGTTCCCTGACAATGCGCGCCCCGGCCACCGTCAGCCGTCCCCTCACGCGCCGCTCGTCGGCCCGGCTCAGGTCGAGCGCGGTCTCGACGCCCGCCTCGCGCAGCGCCCGCGCGCGTGCGGGGCCGACGCCCCACACGTCTTCGACGGCCGTCGAGGCCAGTGCCTCTTCGAGCGGCCCGGCCTCGGTCAGACAGCAGACGCCGGGGCCGCCCGCCTCGCGCCTCGCGGCGCGGGCCGCGAGCTTGGCCAGCGTCTTGGTCGGCGCGACGCCGACGCTCGTCGGCACGCCCGTCCACCTCAGGACCTTCTCGCGCAGGGTGAGGGCCGCCTCGCCCGGTTCACACCCGCCGCGGCCGTCGAGCGCGACGAAAGCCTCGTCAATCGAGTAGACCTCGACTGCCGGCTCACACGTCCCGAGCGTCGCCATCACCCGCCGCGACATGTCGCCGTAGAGCGCGTAGTTCGAGGAGAAGACCTCGATGCCGCCGGCCTCGGCCACGTCGCGCACCCTGAAGAACGGCACGCCCATCCGCACGCCCAGCGCCTTCGCCTCGTCCGAGCGCGCGATGACGCACCCGTCGTTGTTCGACACCACGACCACGGCCCGCCCCGCGAGCCGCGGGTCGAACACGCGCTCGCACGAGACGTAGAAGTTGTTGCAATCGACGAGCGCGAAAGGCATGCGCGGGGCATAGGGGAAGGGAAAAAAGAAAAGGGGAAAGGGGAAAGGAGAAAGGAGAGAAGAAACAGGTAAGAGAGTTCGACGCCGACAACGGGGTGTAAGCGTTCCCCCGACGGCCACCACCTTTCCGCCCTTTTCCCCTTCCCTCTCCCACTCTCTCAATAAGAGCGGATCGCGTGCATGACGCGGCCCCAGACCTCGAAGTCCATCCCCTCGATCACCTCGATGGGCTGGTAGGCGTCGTTCTCCGGCATCAGCCAGATTCGCCCCTCGCCGATGCGCAGGCGCTTGACGCACAGCTCGTCGTTGATGCGGGCGATGACGATGTCGCCGTCGTCGGCCTCGACCGCGCGGTCCACTATCAGGATCGAGCCGGGCTCGATGCCGACGCCGGCCATCGAGTCTCCCGTCACCCTCACGTAGAAGGTGGCGACCGGGTGCCTGATGAGGTAGCGGTTCAGGTCCAGCCGCCCCTCGACGTAGTCCTCGGCCGGCGACGGGAAGCCCGCCGAGACGGAGGTCATGAACAGCGGACGCGCCCAGCGCGTCGTGCGGTCAGGGGAATAAACGCCCTCGACGTTCGCGTAAGATAGCATGGTCTTGTTTCACCCGTGGAAGAATGTACCAGCCCCGGGATTCTGGCACAGGTCGGCCGGGCGAGACAAGATTTTTTCTTCCGGCGCGAATTTTCGCGGCGGGCCTTGTGGCGGGTTGCGCGGCGCAGTGCGAGCGTGGCGGGGGCTGCGCGGCATCAGGCGAAGGCGTTGACGTAGACGAGGACGGAGCCGATCAGCGTGAACATCAGGCCGCCCGCGGCGAAGATGACATCGTGCATGTAGAGCCTGAAGGGAGAGGCGACGCGCGCGTCGGTCGGGTCTTCGCGGCGGTAAAGGACGGTGACGCGGTCGCCGACGCGGAAGCCGGGCGGGTTGGACGAGACCGCGTCGGTGAACTCCACGGGCCGGCGGCCGAGGGGCGCGAAGCGGACGACGGGCGCGTAGGTCGTGCGGCGGCTGCCGCCGCACTCGTGCAGCGCGACGACTTCGCCGAGGGCGTGCCCCGCTCGGGCCACGAAGCGATACGTGCGGACCAGCGAGTAGACGGAGAAGGAGATGACGAGAGCGCCGAGGGCGACGAAGAGCAGTCCGAGTAGAACTTTCTCCATAGGCGGGGGCGGGGGGCGGGCCGTCGGCGTGTGCCGCGCCGTCGTGGCGGCGGCGCGGCACACGAGAAACTCCGATGCTCCCGGCACGACTTGAACGTGCGACCCCTCGCTTAGGAGGCGAGTGCTCTATCCACTGAGCTACGGGAGCCGACAGCCGAAGAACTTAGCAGATGACCTCCGGCGGCGTCCAGTTGCCCCCCGGAACTGGTACTCAATCGGCGAGCGCACGTCCTAGCCCCGCAGCTTCCGGGCAGTCCCCTTTCCACGCTTACTGTCAAACGGCCGCGTCTGACCCTCTCAAAAGGTAGATGAAAAGGTGGACGGCGGCGTCCTTTTTCAATGAAAGGATGCTACAGTGAGCGGACACGATCTTTTGTGCTGCTGTTGCGTCAGACGCCTCCCGTGCTCAGAGTGAGCACGGCGAGGAGGCGACAGGGCTAATTCGTTGACGGGCGAAAACCTGATGGGAAAGCCGCTTGCGGGCTCGCGGGCGGCTTCCGTCTATTATGCGTGCAGGAGGCGGGTTAAAAGATTCCGCAGTTGGTCGGGTTCTTCACCGAGGTAGAGAATCCAGTCGTTACCCCCGACGTTAACGTCCTTGCCTTCCACATCCTTGCCGTACTTCTCGGGCAACACGACGAGCGGCGTGTGCCCGTCGTACTTCGCGTGTTCGCGCACGCCCCGCCCTACACTAAGGACTTCTTCGGCCGTCTTCCCGACGAGATTCACCAGCACCAGGTCGGCGTCCACTCCCCCGCCGCCGACACGTTCGAGCGCGTCCTCTTCGTCAACCGCCACGACCACGCGATAGCCGTAGCCCCTCAGGTTACTCACCAGCGGCCTGCGCGTCTCTTCGTCCTCTTCGATTAAGAAGATGGTGGTTTGCTTCTTCTGTCCGTCGTTCATTAATCTTTCCTCGTTGCCGGTGACAACTATCATACCTGCCACGGGTATAGTCTGTACGGTACCGGCAAAGACATAACCTTACGTCCGGCGCGGACGAAGCGCTGTCCGTTTCGGACGGAACGTGTTATACTGTGTGCAGTCAGAAAGTTCTTCTACCAGGTACCATACGTCATCGGGTCGAGCTTAGCGCCTTCTCCTTGTGCCGCGTGCTGTCTTTTATGACCGCGACCGAGAGGGGATACCGATGCGCGCACACACAGAATCACGCCCGCCGACCACCAACCGCATCCTTAACGCGCTGGCCCGCTCCGAGTTCGAGCGTCTTTCGCCGCACCTCGACCCCATCAACCTCTCCTCCGGCGAAGTCCTCTGCCACCCTGAGCAGCCCGTCTCGCACGTCTACTTCCCGAACCGGGGCACTGTTTCTCTCGTCTCCACGTTCGAGGACGGGGAGAGCGTCGAGGTAGGGATGGTCGGCAACGAGGGCATGTTCGGCGTCTGCGTCTTCCTGGGGAGCGTCAGTACGCCGCTGCTGGCCCAAGTGCAACTGCCGGGCGAGGGCTTACGGATGCGTGCCGACGTGCTCAAGCGGGAATTCCAGAGAGGCGGGCAGTTTCAGGACATGCTGCTGCGCTACACGCAAGCCTTCATCACGCAGATAGCGCAAACCGCCGCCTGCAACCGCGCCCACCCGGTAAGCGGGCGGCTGGCGAAGTGGCTGCTGATGTGCGCCGACAGGGCGCAGTCGAAGGAGTTGGCGCTGACGCAGGAGTTCATCGCCACGATGTTAGGCACGCGGCGGGCGGGCGTCACCGAGTCCGCCGCCCTGCTGAAAAGCGCGGGGCTAATTAGTTACAGGCGGGGACACATCACCATCAACGACCGCGACGGGCTGGAGCGACTGTCGTGCGAGTGCTACCCGCTGGTGAAGAAGGAGTTCACCCGCCTCGTCGGCGCTAACGGTCACGCCTCTCACGCGTAAAGCCTCGCACCCGGCGTCAGCCAGTCTTTGATAGTTTGTGCGGTACGGGCAACGGCGCATGACTCCCGCGAAGCGTCCTTAAAGGAGCGACGAAATTTCATCCGACCGACACCGCATCCTCTGCGCGGACGACCACGACGACACCTGTTTTTTGCTCTCGACCCTATTCGACAGTTGGGGCTACGAGGTCAGGAGCGCCGGGAGCGTCGAGGAGACTCTAACTACAGCGGGGATGGAACACTTCGACCTGTTCATCCTCGATTACCACTACCGCGACGGGTCGGGAGTTGACCTATGCCGGCGGCTTCGCCAGATCAGGCCGCTGACGCCGGTCATCTTCTACTCGGGCGCGGCTTACGAGAGTGACAGGGAGCAGGCTCTTGGGGCGGGGGCGGAGGCTTACATCGTCAAGCCCGAACTTAAGGGTCTATTGACCACCGTACAAGGGGTACTGAAAAGTCAGCAGCTCGGCGTCGATAGTCAAGCCTGATGCACAGGGCAGATACAAGTAACATCATACCCTCTGCGGTAGCGGCCGCGTCATTGCACTTTCCGGCGCGGCGGCCCGGCGGCCGGCCGCGCCGCGTAAGGATCGGCGCGGCCGGCGCCCGCGCCTCACGACTGGTACTTGATCAGCGAGCGCACGTCGTAGCCTTCGAGCTTCTTCCGGCCGGGCAGAAACTCCAGCTCGACGACGAAGGCGAGGCCGACCACCTGGCCCCCCATCCGCTCGACCAGGTCCACGACGGCCCGCGCGGTGCCGCCGGTGGCGAGCAGGTCGTCGGCGATGAGGACGCGGTGGCCCCGGCCGACGGCGTCGCTGTGCATCTGCAAGGCGTCCTGCCCGTATTCGAGGTCGTAGCTGACGGTGGCGCACTCCGACGGGAGCTTGCCCGGCTTGCGCGCCGGGACGAAGCCCGCGCCGAGGTGGTAGGCCATCGCGGGCGCGAAGATGAAGCCGCGCGCCTCGATGCCGACGACCGTGTCGATCTGCTCGCCGCGAAACTGCTCGGAGAGCGCGTCCACGGTCTGCCTCAACCCCTCGGGGTGCTTGAGCAGGGTGGTGATGTCGTAGAAGTTGATGCCCGGCTTCGGGAAGTCCGGCACTTCGCGGATGAGCTGCTTGAGTTGGTCCATGGGAGAGCTTTCGGCGGTCAGCTTTCGGCGGTCAGATTCAGACATTCTCGGCGCCGGCCGGCGCGAATATTCACGGCCTTCACCCCGCGCGAAAAGCTGAGAGCCGACGGCCTCTTTTTCACCTTTCGATGCGGAATGCTTTGTAGCGGCCCGTGGGCTCTACGTTGATCTCTTCGACGCGCTCGACGCGCGCGTGGGCCGGGCCGGCGGCGAGGTCGTGCTTGAAGCCCTCGACGCCCTCGGCCGTCCCTTCGGCCAGGGCCTCGACGCTGCCGTCGGCCAGGTTGCGGACGTAGCCCGTCACCTGATGCCGGGCGGCGATGCGCTGCGCGAAGAAGCGGAAGCCGACGCCCTGCACCTCGCCACTGACCAGATACCGCCGCGCCACCATCAACGGCCCGCCCTCCTCGGCCCTCCGCGTCGCTCGAAGCCCCGCGCGCCGCCTGAGGCGGCCCCGCGGGACGGGGTATCCTAAAAGAAAGGACCGCCCGAACGCAAAGGGTTCGCGCCTCCGGCCTTTCACGGCGGGGCCGCCGGCCCTCCTCAACGCCGCGCTATCAACTCGACGACGCGGATGCCGCCGGCCGGCACACGCAGGCGCACCGTCTCGCGCCCGCCCTCGCTCGCCGGTTCGAGCTTCGCCTCGGTCGTCCACTCGCCGGCCGACGTGATGCGCCCGTCGCGCAAACTGAGAGTCACGTCGGCCTGTTCCTCGCGGTTGACCTGCGCCAAGCCCTGCTGCGGCTTGTAGACGCCGCGGTTGTTGATGAGCGTGACGACCCAGCCGCGCGAGTTGCGGTTGACCATGAACTCCACCTCGCCGCGGACCTCGACCGGCGAGGCGTTCGAGAAGAGGTGCGCCAGGGCGTGGGCGGCGGCCGGCACCAGCCGCTCGTCGAGCCCGAGCATGTCGGGCACGGCGCAGTAGACGACGCGCCCGCGCCCGACGCGGTTGACCGTGACGACCGGGTCGCCCCCCTTCGTCCTCACGAGCACCTCGGCCCCGCGCGGCTCGACGCGCTCGTAGCGGAAGACCTGCCCCGAGAGGTCCGCCCGCTCCTCGCCCGGCGCGAGACACTCGACTTCGTCGGCCTCGGCGGTCCCGCCCGCGGCGCGCACGCCGAGCAGGTCTGCGGGCAGCCCGGCGGCCTGCGCCGAGTTGAGGACGACGGTGCCGCCCGCGGCGACGTACTTGCGCAGCCGCTCGGCGAAGGCCGGCGTCCACGCGACGCGCCCGCCGACGACGAGGGCGCGGTAGGCGTCGAGCGCGCGCGCCTCTTTGTCGTCGGCTACGAGCACGTCGAAGATGTCGCCGAAGGGCGAGCTGACGAAAGCCTGGCGGTCGGCCGTCGCCGGCTCGCCCTCGGCCTCGGCGGCCGGGTGGTAGGCGGCGAGGAACAACTCGCGCAGCGCGCGGTCGTGCCGGCCGAGCGGCGAGACGCCGAAGGGCAGGTGCGGCCAGTCGGTCATCTCCCACCCGTGGGCGGGGTCGAGGAGAAAGGCGACGGGCGTGTGCGGCACGCCGCGGTCCGTCCGGCGCTCGGCGAACTGCATGAACTCACGCGTGATGCGCCCGAGCGGGTTCAACTGGTACGGGTGCTCGCCCGGCCCCGGCTTGAAGAACTGGTCGAAGCCCTGTTCGAGGTAGACGGCCGAGACGCCGCCCATGTAGTAGAGGTAGTAACTCTTCCGATACCAGGAGAGCGACGGCCCCATCGACGGGCCGTAGCGCGTGTGGTGGAAGTGGTCGGGGCCGGCGAAGTTCTGCTGCTTGGTGAAGGTGGTGGCCGTGTCGCCGAAGTTGGGCGCGTGGTAGTAGAAGACGCCGGCGCCGTACTGTCGCGCGGCCCCGCGCACGAAGGCCAGCCGCAGCGCCGTGACGGGCTGCACGGCGGCCGTCTCCAGCCCGAGCGTCTTCACGCCCCAGCGCCCGAGCGCGTGCGAGTAAGTCGTGGTCGAAGTGGCCTGCGCAGGGATCAGCTTGTCCCACATCGCGCCCGTCGGCGCGTGGAAGGTCGCGGACCACTTCTGTTCGAGCGCGGTGGTGTAGGCGACGCGGTGCGCTTCCAGCAGCTCGCGGCGCGACATCTCGGGCGTGATCTTCAGCAGGCCCGCCGCCTGCGGGTAGACGTAGCCGATGCTCTCGCCCGAAATCCAGCCGAGGAACTGCTCGCGCAGCTCGCCGCTCAGGAGCGCCCAGGCCGCCTTCCCTTCCTCTTCGGTGAAGGTGGCGGCGCCGTAGTTGATGAGGACTGCGAAGGGCGAGCGCGTCTCGCGCAGGTGACGGAGGAAGGGGCTCCCCTCCTTGAGGTGCTTCGGCAGGTTGTTGATGTAGACGACCGGCGTGACGAGCGGCGAGGAGAAGATCGGCACCTCCTTCGCCCCCTTGAAGGCCGAGACGAACAGCTCGGGCTGCTCGGCGTGGAAGGGGTAGAGCGGGCGCTCGGCTTCGGGCTGGTCCCTGATCTCCCAGAACCTCTCGTGGATGTTCCAGGGCATCTGGAAGTCGCGCCCCGCGAGCGGCGCCCGGCGCCACGCGGCCGGCACCTCGAAGCCGACGGCCGGGTCTGCCTCGGCGAGCGGCGAGAGCGGGTTCCGGCGCTCGGCCCACGACTGCAAAACCCTGTGCGCGGCGAAGGGCGGCTTCTCGCGCCCCGAAGGGCGGTAGTCGAGGTCGTTCGTAACGAGCACGCAGTCTACGTGGCGATGCGCCCCCGCGGCCTTCTCGACTTCGAGCGAGAGGCGGGCCGGGCCGCTCTTGAGGGCGACCGTCTCGGAGCCGCCCCAGGCGAAGGCCCAGCCCCAGTAGAGGCTGACTTCGTCGTGCGGGTCTATGAGGTCGCGCGCGCCGAACTCTGCGCGGAAGAGTTCGGCGCGGTCGCGTGCGAGGCGGACGGCGAAGGTCTCGTCGCGGCCGGCGTAGTCCGCGTAGCGGACCCAGACGCGATACTGCCCGTCGCGCGGGATTTCGATCTCCTGAAAGAGAGTCGCGCGCGTCTCGTCGGCGCTCGCCGCCGCGGAGTTCCACTCGCTCTCGCCGCCCTGCGACCACTCGGCCGAGACGCCCGGCCCGTTGATGCTCCAGCCCGGCGCATCCTTCGCGGCGCGGTTCAGCCAGACCGGGTTGAGCCGCGGCTCGTGCCGCTCGTCGGTCGAGAGGCCGCGCATGTTCTCGGCCTCGTACCAGAGGTATTCGAGCCCGCGCGCGGGCCGCGCAGAGGACGTGGGGCGCGCGGCCGTCGCGGTTTGCGAGGTCAATGCCTGAGGGGTCGCCGCCTGAGGGGCCGCTGCCTGAGGGGCCGCCGCCTGCCGCCGCGCGGACGCGCGGGCCGGCAGCAGGGCGAGGCAGAGGGCAAGGCAGAGGGTGTGGCAGAGGGTGTGGCAGAGGGCGAGCGCCTTCAGCCGTCGGGTCGTCTGAGTCATCCGTCTCCTCTCGGGCGAACCGGCGCGCCGCCGAAGCTAAAGAAGCCAAAGAAGCCGGGCCGGCGGCGTGACTAAGGGGGCGTGTCGAAACGGCGTCAAAACGTGGCCGGGAATGGGAGAGGGGGCCGGCGACGTTTGCGGCGTCGGCGCGGCCCCCTCGCTTCTCTCCTCCCGCCGGGCGCGTGCCGCTCAGCCGAGGGCTTCGAGGCAGGCGGCGAGCGGCTGCTGGTGGCAGGTGTACATCGGCGTGTCGCGCAGGGTGTAGCTGCTCGCCTTCGTCTCGCGCAGCTCCTGCACGAGGTCGAGGAAGTCGGCCGGGTGGTCGGTCTCGAAGGCGACGACGAACTCCTGGTCGTCGAGCCCGAACGAGTAGGTCGTGTGCAGCTTGACCGAGCGGTACTTCGAGCCGACGCGGATGTGCTCGTCCATCATCTCCTGCCGCTTCTCGACGGGCAGCGTGTACCAGTCGCGCGTCTTGACGAAGGGGTAGACGAAGAGGTACTTCGACCTTCCGGGCACGACGTGGAGGCGGTCCTCGACGTGCTCGGGGTTGTCCTTGTCGATGTACATCGAGCGCTTGGTCATCGAGAGGAAGCTCTGCGTCACGTCGAGGTGACGGCCGACCTCGGTCGCGTTGAGGCGCGCCGACATCTCCTGAAACGGGTCGAGCGAGTAGCCGATGCGCCAGACCATGAAGTCCACGTTCGAGCGCAGGCCGACAATCGAGTAGGTATGAATCAGGAGGTCGCGGCGGTAGGACTCGAACAAATCGGCCAGCTCGCGGCGGGCCGCATCCTTGCGGCCGGCGTCGAGCTGGCGCCACTCGGGCCGTGCCTTGTAGAAGGTGAAGGTGACGAACTGGCGCGGGAGCTTGGCTCGCTCGGTCGTCTCCGTCTCCTGGCTGCCCTTGTTGTCCGCGAGGCGCAGCGCCGGGCGGGTGGCGGTCGGCTGCTCTTGTTCGCTGCTCATAAAACCACCTTGTCTCTGTTGGGGGGTTTCGGCCCGCTTTGCGCGGCAGGCGGCGGAGTCCGTAGAATGCGGCTCGTTCCCTACGCCCGAATCATTTTGCTAGCTGCCGTGGCGGATTGCAAACGGCCGCGCCGCCGGCGGCCGGCCTTCGGAAGATGAGAGACGAAAAGAACGAACGGCGCGCGACCGACGGCGCGGCCCGTGCCCCGGAACCCGCGCGCAGGCGCTTCCTGCTGCTGTTGCCCGCGGCCGTCTTCGGCTCGATTGCGGTCGGCATGGGCGCCGCGGCCTTCCGCTTCCTGCGCCCGCGCGCGGGCCTCGTCGCGGCCGGGGCCGAGAGCGGCGAGGGCTGGACGGCCGTGGCGCGCGTCTCCGAGCTGTCGGGCACAGAGCCCGTCCGGCACGAGCTGTCGGTCGCCCTGCGCGCCGGCTGGCAGGAGGGGCGGCGCAGGCTGACGGTCTTCGTGCTGCCGCGCGAGCAGAACCGAGTCGTCTCGGCCGCATGCCCGCACGAGGGCTGCGAGGTCGAGTGGCGAGGCGAGGCCGGCGAGTTCTTCTGCCCCTGCCACGACAGCCGCTTCGGCCCCGGCGGGCAGGTGCTCACGGGGCCGGCCGAGCGCGACCTCTACACGCTGCCGGCCCGCACGACGGGCGGCGTCCTCGAAATCCAGTACCGGCCCGAGACCGCCGCCGCTGAACAGTGCCGCGGCCGGGCCGAGCGCCAGGCATGAGCGGCCCCGACGAGAGGGCGGAAGAATCCCGCGCCGGCGCGGCAGGCGACGCCGGCGTGGCAGGCGAGGCCGGCGCCGGGCATGGGGCGGCGCGCGACGCAGACCCGACGCCTCAAAGTTCAGGGTCCGAGCTTCGAGGCGCGGAGGCAGCGCGTCGAGGCGCTGAGCCGGCGCGTCTTGGCTCGGGGTCGGCGCGTCGGGGCCGGGGGTTGACGACGCTCGGCGAGACCTTCGCCGCGGTGCTCGACGAGCCGAGCGGGGAGCTTCACTCGTGGGCGAGGACGACGGCCGGCGTGGTCGCGCTGCTGCTCTTCTTGCAGTTCATGACGGGCGTGCTTCTCGCCTTCTACTACGTGCCCTCGACCGAGGCCGCGCACGCCACCGTCTCCCTCGTCGAGAAGGTGCTGCCCGCCGGCTCGTGGCTCCGCGCCCTGCACCTCTACGCCTCGCAACTGCTGCCGCTCGTCCTGCTCCTGCACCTGGCCCAGGGCTTCCTGCGCGGGGCACACCGGCGCCGACCGGTCGGGTGGGTCGCCTCGGTGCTGCTGCTGGCGCTGGTGATGGCTAACGGCGCGACCGGCTACTCGCTGCCCTGGGACGCGCGCGCCTTCTACAGCACGCGCGTCGCAGAGGGCATCGCCGTCGGGCTGCCCGGCGTCGGCGCCGAGGCCCGCGCGTGGCTGGCCGGCGGCGACACCCTCTCGACGCTCACGCTCTCGCGCTTCTACGCGCTCCACGTCCTCGTCGTGCCGGCGCTGATCCTGCTCGCGGTCGTCGCGCGCCTCTTCGTCTTCAGAGACTCGGGCGCAGCCGCGCGCGACGAAGTCTCGCCCGCCGACGGCGCCGGCAATAAGCGGCGAGACGGGGCCGCGGGCGGCGGCGGCGGCGCGCGGGGGGCCGTGGGTGGCGGCGGCGGCCGGCGGCGGGAGTGGGCGCGGGCACAGTCGGTGCGCGTGGCAATCGTCTGCGGTCTGGTCTTCGCGGGGCTCGCGCTCTACTCTGCGCGCCACCCCGCGCCGCTCGCGCCCTCGCCGGATGAGGCGCCGGCCGGCTACCTGCCGCGGCCCGGCGCGCAGTTCCTCTGGCTCTTCCAACTGCTCAAGTACTTCCCTTCGGCCGGCGCGTCGCTGGTCGCGCTGCTGCTGCCCGCGCTCCTGCTCGGCGCGCTCGCGCTCCTTCCGTTCCTGCCCGCGCGGCCCGGAACGCGTCGGCCTGCGCACAGGGCCGGCACGGCGCTCTTCGCTTTGATCTTTCTTCTTGTCGGGGGGCTCTCGGCGCTGGCGGTCCGGGAGGATTGGCGCGACCCGCGCGTGCGCGAACAGCTCGCGCGCCAGGCCGCGGCCGAGGCCGAGTTCCGCCGCGCCCCCTTCGTCCCGAAGCGGTTCGGGGCGGCCGACCCTGCCGCGGTAGACAGGGCATCTTCGGCCTCGACCGCCGAACCGCCCGCGGCCTACGCGCAGCACTGCGCGCGCTGCCACGGCGCACGCGGCGAGGGCAAGTCAATCAACCCGCCGCTCAAGGGCGTCTCGCTCCTGCCCCGCCGCACCGTCGAAGACCTCGTCCGCATCATGGAAGACCCTGCGGCCTACAACCTCAACAAGCGGATGCCGTCGTTCGCCGGCAAGATGACCGACGAGGAGAAGCTGGTCGTGGCCGAGTGGCTGACGACGCTCAGGTGAGCGCCGCCAAGCTTTTGCCGGGCGGATGCCGCCAAGTTATACTCGCGCCGCTTTTCCATCAAACGCCCTTTTCCCGTGGCACAAACCCGCGGAGACTTTTGTTCCAGATGAAAACTCTCAAGCTCTTCTTCGCCACGGCCTCCGCCGCCCTGCTGCTCGCGGCCTGCGGCGACGGCCAGACCACCAACCAGGCCGCGGTCAACGCCGGCCCGGCCCCTGCCGCCACCGCGCAGCCGACGCCGGCCGCCACCCCGACGCCCGACGAGCTGACGCAGGCCCGCTCCGACTACGGCAACTACTGCATCCGCTGCCACAAAGAGAACGGCAACGGCGGCAAGTTCGAGTTGGACGAAGGCGGGGCGATCAACGTGCCGAGCCTGCGCAAGCACGGCCTCAAGGACAGCGACGAGAAGCTGGCCGGCTACATCCGCGACGGCCACGACGACATGCCCTCCTTCAAGGACCGCCTGAGCAACGAGCGGATCAACGGTCTCGTCAAATTCATCCGCGTCGAGTTCCACGGCCGGACCGCAGGCGGTGCCACGGCAAACAACAACTCCGCGGCGGCTACCGGTTCGGCTGCGACCAACAACAACGCCGCGGCCGGCGCGCCCTCGCCCGGCCGCTGAGCGCACCCGCTCGCGCCTGTGTTATCCTCTCGGCCGGGTTAAGTGACAGGGGCCGTTAGCTCAGTTTGGATAGAGCACTGGTCTTCGGAATAGATGAACGTCTTGGCGCACCCGTAGCTCAGTTGGATAGAGCGTCGGCCTTCGAAGCCGCAGGTCGCAGGTTCGAGCCCTGCCGGGTGCATAATCACCGCAAGTAAATAGCGCCAAAAACTGATGAGAAGAGGGGCCGGGACGACTCGCGCGAGTCGTCCCGGCCCCTCACGGCTTCCAAGCCTTCCGCGTCGCCCTCAGCCCTCGTCGCCGTCGAGCAGGCGCACCTCCTGGCCGATGGCGAGCGCGCCGGTCTGGAGCACGCGCGCGTAGAGGCGCGAGTCGCCGGGGTTCACCTTTTGCGAGATGCGCTTGAACTGCCCGCCGGCGAACGACTCCGCGATGTGACGACAGGGCGCCGTGTAGCTGCTCACCTCGACGATTGCCTCCCCGCCGAGAACGAGACGCGCGCCCGGCTTGAGCCGCCGCAGGTCGAGGCCCGTCAGCGTCACGTTCTCGCCCACCGAGCCGGGGAAGATCGGGTGGCCCTCTGCCTGCAACTCCAGAATCTGTTCGAGCGAGTAGAGGCAGAGGGCGCGCTCCGGCCCGCCGTGGTAGCGCAGGTCGCGCTGGCGGTCGCCTTCGAGCCCGGTCGTCGTCAGGTAGGCCGCGCGCACGGCGCGCTTCGGCACGCCGCCGTCCGACACGTTCAACTGAAAAATCCTTCCGTTCATCTCTCCCCCGAAATCACGCGCGCCGCCGCCTCGCTCCGAGTATGACCACCCGCGCTGCCCGCGCCGCCCTCACTGCCCGCGCTGCCCTCGCCGCGACCGCCGACCTCCCTCACCCGCGCGATTAACTGCGCGAGCGTCTCCGGCGTGTAGACGCGCGCGCGCGCGGTCAGGTCGCCGAAGCCCTCGCGCCCGAGCAGCGCCTCGAAAGCTTCGAGGTCCGCCGCGCCGACCCGCCCCGAGGCCGCTGCGAGGTAAAAGGCCGAGGCACGCCCGAGAACCTGTCGCGCCGTCGGCTTGATTTTCTGCGCGCCGGCCGAGACGGCCATGACGACGAAATCGGCCTCGAACTGCCGCAGAAAGCTGTTGCCCTCGACTACGACGAGGGGCGCCGTGACGCGCGAAAGCGCACGGCCGAACCCCTCCGCGACCTGCCCGCCCGCGGCCACGACCCAGTGGACGTTCGCGGCCCCGGCGTCCCAGTACCGGCCCGTGTCCTTGCCCGGCGCGTAGGTCTCCGCGCGCCCCGACAGGACCAGCGCCTCCGGCCCGAGCAGCGGCGCCACGCAACAGGCCCGCGGGTCTTTCCCGCACGAGCGGTAGTGGCCGCGCGTGGTCTTGACCGCCTCGCTGCCCGGCAGGGCACGCAGCAGCTCGCACACGAGCGTCGTCTTGCCCGTGTCCGAGGCGAAACCCCCGACGGCGATCACGATGGGTCTTTCTCTGTGCAAACCCTACGGAACCTTTCCGCCGGCCCCACGCGCACGGCCGGCCCGCGAAGTTTTTAACCCGACCCGGCTCCGAAGGCAAAACCGCCGCGGCCCGCACCGCACGCGGGGAGGCGACGGCCGTAATAGTCCGAGCGCGGACGACCATTTTTCTAAGTCACAAAGAAAGTGCTTGACAATGCAAAGTTGTCTGCGATATATCTGTGCCCGTCGCCCGGAGGGTCCGGGCCGTCTGACGGCGGAAGCGAGATGAAGATGAACCCGAACGCGATTAAAACCAGGGTAACTGACGGCGGCGCGAAGGCGCCCGTCCGTAAGCCCGACGCACGGCGCTACGGCGCGGACGCTCGCCCGTGCGGGATGCCCTGTCCTTTCGACAGCGCCGGCCACGCCGGCCCGGGCCGCTTCGGCCTCGGTGTTGTCGGCACGCGACGGCAGGACAGCATTTTTAATCATCCTTGACAGCAGCGGGGGCGGGCCTCCCGCTCCCGGACAATCTGCCGCCCGTGTGGGCGGACGACTCGAACGGAGCGGGCCTGCTTCCTGTGGGAAGCCAAAAAGGCCCGCTCCGTTTTCGTTGTTTGACAACCGAAGTGCCCGAGAAATCGGACGAGGGCGGGCGCGCGCCTGAAGGCTTCGGACGCCGCCCGCCCCCGTCAATCTTTCTATTTCGGAGCCGTGGCCGAGTGGCTAGGCGCCTGCTCGTCAAGCAGGAGGACGACGGTTCGAGTCCGTCCGGTTCCGTCGCGGCCGCGCTCGCGGCCGCCCCGATTTTCGGAGCGTGGGCTAAGCGGCTAAGCCGCCTGATTTGGGATCAGGTCATCATGGGGGTTCGAGTCCCTCCGCTCCGACTCGCCCTTTCGTGGACGTAGCTCAGCGGCAGAGAGAGCGCCGGCCCGCCACGCCGGAGGCGCGGGTTCGACTCCCGCCGTCCACTTTTATCACCTCGCCCCACAACCCCGCACCGCGGGCGGTTAGCTCAAACGGACCAGAGCGGGTCGCTACGAACGACCAGGCTGCGAGTTCGAGTCTCGCACCGCCCTTCCTCGCCGCGCGCCGAGGCGCACGTGTAGCCAAGCCGGTTAAGGCGGCGGCCTGCAAAGCCGCTAATCGCCGGTTCGAGTCCGGCCGCGTGCTTCGCGGGCGTCCGCGGTTCGCTCGAAGGCCCGCGGACGCCCACAACTTCAACCGACGGTCTGGAACATTAAGGAGGCAGCGGAAATGTCACTCGTCAGTCTGCGGTACGCCTTACGCATCTTCCTGCGCGCCTTCGGGCGTCGTGGGGGCGGCGCGGGCGCCGTCCTGTTCAGAAGGGGTCAGCTTCGCCCCTGAGTCGAGGCGCGAGCCCGCGTCCGTCCGGCCCGGCGGCCCCGCGAGGGGCCAAGCTAGAAGGGACACGAATGGACACCGTTTTGTTGGAGAAGCATTTCGCCAGGGTGGGCGCGCGCGTGCGGTTCGGTGAGCCGAACGAGCGCCGCCGAGAGCGCCCCGGCATAGACATCGGACACGACCGCCGCGGCGAGTTCTTCGACGTGAGGATCGCGCCGGGCGAGGCGGTCAGCTATCAGGTCATAGACCTCCGGCCAGACCTGCGCCACCTGCTCCTGCTGGCGCGCAGGGGCGGGGCGAAGGAGAAGTACCTGTGCGGCCACGACGAGCGCCACTGGTTCGTCTGCGCCGTGCCGGGCAAGTCCGTCTCGCAGGTGCGCGGGGCGATGCGGGCCTTGCAGCCGCCGCTGGTGCGCTGGTCGGTCCACGCCTCTCTGCGGCGGCAGAAGAACCTCTTCCGCCGGCGCAACGAGGCTTTCGTCCGCCAGGGCGAGTGGTTCTTCGTGCCCGCGCCCGAGTTGGTGGTGGGCCGCGGCCGCGTCCTGCGCGACGAGCCGCTGACGCGCGGCTTCGGCAGCAAGCCGCACGTCTGCCAGTACGCGCACAGGTCCGGCGGCACGACCGTCATGGTTTGCCGCTACTACCCGGCCGGGCTCCTGCCGGCTGAATACCGCAGGCTCCTCGCCGACGACCCGAACGCGGCGCGCTGGGGCTGGCATCCGATGACGCGCGACCCGTGGCTCTACGTCCGCGGCACCGTGCGCCACCCGGACCACAAGACAATCGTCCTCGACGGCTGGCATCGCGTGGCGATGAACACGGAGCGCGAGGCACCGTTCGCGCCGCGCGTCGTCTTCCTCGACTGAGGCCGCGCGGCCGCGCGTCGCCTCCCCGACAATCGAGGGCGAAACGGGCCAAGCTGCGAGCGGTTCCCGTGCCCGCGGGAGACCTCACCGACCGCTCGCCTTCCCTTCTTCAACCGCCGCCGACCGCGGCCCGGCCGGGCTGACATAGCCGGGGCAAAGCCGGGTCAAAGCAGGGCGCGACCGTCAAGCGAAAGGAGGTGCCGGGATGGCGAGCCTGAACGGCAGAGTGTTGCTGCTTAATTTCTCTTACGAGCCGCTCGGCACCGTCGGGGTGGCGCGGGCGGTCTGCCTCGTCGTGCGCGGCACGGTCTACGTCGAGGAGTACGAGGGCGAACGTGTACTGCGCTCGCCTTCGGCCGAGTTCCGCGTGCCGAGCGTCGTGCGGCTGCGCGCTTACGTCAACGTGCGCCGGCGCCGCCAGCCCTCGGGCTGGAAGCGGCTGCGCATCTTCGTGCGCGACGGGTTCCGCTGCCAGTACTGCGGCGGCAGGTTCGCGGCCCGCGACCTGACGCTCGACCACGTCACGCCGCGCTCGCGCGCCGGGCGCTCGACGCCCGAGAACCTGGTGGCGGCCTGCGCTCGCTGCAACGCGCGCAAGGCCGACCGCACGCCCGAAGAGGCGCGCATGCCGCTGCTCACGACGCAGCGCGCCCTGCGCGTCGGGCTCGACACGGTGATGCTCTGCCACTACGCCGAGTCGCGCCCGGAGTGGCGCAAGTACCTCTTCCCCGGCGCGCCGGTCGAGGAAGAGCAACTTCTCACCGCCTGAACGCAAGGGGGGCGGTCGCCGCAGCGCGGCCGCCCCTGATTCAATTGACGCCCGCGGCCGGATAGCTGAGGTGGGTTAGCGCCCGTCTGAAGAGCGGGAGAGGGCGGTTCGACTCCGCCTCCGGCCATCGCAGTGGTTTTTCATCGCAGGGAGTTTTTCCGGCGTAGCCAAGCGGTAAGGCACCGCACTGTTAATGCGGCCACCGGGGGTTCGATTCCCTCCGCCGGAGTTCTCGCAGCGCCAAGGACGCGCAGGCCGGTAGCCAAGCGGTCTAAGGCATCCGCCTTTTAAGCGGAGGATCGTCGGTTCAAATCCGACCCGGCCTACCTTTTCACCCGCGGCGTAGCTCAACGGCAGCAGCACTCGCCTGATAAGTGAGAGACGGCGGTTCGACTCCGCCCGCCGCGATTTTTCCGCCGGTCTTCTTCGGGCGCTTCGGTTCGGCCGCGGGGCCGCCCTTGCGGGGCCGGCCCGCAAGCAGGAGGGACAGAGATGCCTGTCTTCATCGCAGAGGCAGCGCGCTACCGCGCGGTAGGCGAGATTCTCAAAGTCGTGCGCGCTTTCGAGGCGCGCACGCTGCCGCGCGACCGATGGGACCACGCCGCGCACCTCACCGTCGCGCTCTGGTATCTCTTGCAGTACGAGTGGGCGGGGGCGGTCGCGCGCGTCCGCCGCGGCATCATGCGGCTGAACGAGGCCCACGGCCTCGCCAACTCGGACCGGAGCGGCTACCACGAGACGCTGACGATCTTCTGGCTCCGTTACGTCGGCGCCTACCTCGCGGGCGAACGCAACGAGGGCCGCTCGCTCGTCTCGCTCGCCAACGAGCTCGCCGCCGCGGCCCCGCGCGACCTCCCGCTTGAGTTCTACTCGCGCGGGCTGCTCTTCTCACCCGAGGCCCGCGCCCGCTGGGCCGAGCCCGACCTCAAGCCGCTCGAATTTTGAGAAGGAGAAAAGGAGGAAGGCGGAAACGGGAAGGGGGAAAGGTGGCTGACGAGAGCGCGGCGGCGCATGAGAGAGTTCAGTCTCCCCGGCCGCGCTTCCCTTTTCGCGCCCTCCCCCTCTCCCCCTTTCCCCCTCTTCTCTCACTGCGAGCGGAGGATCGCCAGCGGCTTCTTCGTCAGCACGTCGAGGCTCGACAGCGCGCCGACCGCGGCCACGAGCAGCGCCGTCAGTCCCACGCCCGCGAGGCCGAGTGAAGGGTCGAACGTCCAATCAATCTCGAAAACGTAGCGGGCGACGGCGTAGGAGAGCCCGACCGCCGCCGCGGCCCCGACCGCGCCGGCCACCGCCCCGAGCAGCGCGTACTCCGTGAGCAGCGTCACGAGTAGCACGCCGCGCCGCGCGCCCAGCGCCTTTAAGACCGCCGCCTCGTAGACCCTTTGGTACTTAGTCATCGCAATCGAGCCGACCAGAATCAGCACGCCGCAGAGCAGGACGAAGCCGCCGACGAACGTGACGCCGAGCGTGATGTTGGAGAGGACGCGGCCCACGCCGCGGACGATGTCGGCCACGTCGATCACCGAGACGTTCGGGTACTTGTCGAGCAGGGCGCGCTGGAAGTGAGCCCGCTCGGCCGCGCCGGCTGGGCCGTCCACGGCGCCGACGAAGGTCTGCGGCGCGTTCTCCAGCGAGCCCGGCCGGAAGAGGACGAGGAAGCCCGTGCGCGAGTTGCGCCAGTCAACCCGCCGCACGCTCGTCACGCGCGCCGTCATCCTCCGGCCGAGGATGTCGAAGGTCACAGTCCCGCCCACGTCGATGCCGGCCGCGCCGCGCAAGCCCTCCTCGATGGAGACCTCCGGCTCGGCCGCGGGCGCCGGTCCCCAGAAGCGGCCCGCCACCAGCGTCTCGTTCGGCTCAAGGTCCGGGCGGTAGGTGACGACGTACTCGCGCCCGAGCATCCCGCGCTCGCGCCGCGCGTCGGCCGCGTCGAGGTCCACCTCCCTCCCGTTGACTTCGACGATGCGCGCCCGCAGGGTCGGGATCAGCTCGGCCCGCCCGCCGCCCGCCTCCGCCAGCACCTCCCGCACGCCCTCGACCTGGTCCTTCTGCACGTCGAGCAGGTACATGTTGGGCAGGCCGCCGCGCTGCGTCAGGTCGAACTCTGCGAGCAGGTTGCGCTGCACGGCCTGGATGCCGACGACGAGGAAGGCGCCCAAGCCCACGGCCATCACGACCACACGCGTCTGGTTGCCCGGTCTGTGCAGGCTGTTGACGGCCTGCCGCAGCGCGAACGAGCCGACAGAGCGCAGCCGCCTCACGACGAAGACCAGCAGCCAGGCCGCCGAGTAGAGCACGAGCGCCGTCGCGCCCAGGCCCGCGAGGAAGAAGGCGCCGACGCGCAGCGAGCCCGCCTGCCACGAAGTCAGGGCCACGAGCCCGGCCAGCACCCCGAGCCCCACGGCCCAGCGCCAGGCGTCGCGCCAGCCGCGCCCCTCGTCGGTCTCGGCCGCGCGCAGCAGCATGTTTGGCTTGATGCGACCCACCCGCAGCAGCGGCAGCGCCGAGAAAAGCAGAGAGACCAGCAGCCCGAGCCCCATGCCCTGCGCCACGGCCCCCGCGTCCAGCCCGTAAGTCATGTTGGCGGGCAGGCTCTCGGCGAAGCGCAAACGGACGAGCGCGAGCGCCACCTTCGCCAGCCCGACGCCGAGCAGGCTGCCGGCCAAACCGAGCGCGAGCACCTGCGCCAGGTATGCGGCCGTCAACTCCCTGCCCGTCGCGCCCACGCACTTGAGGATGGCGATTGAACGCTTCTTCTGCTCGACGAAGACGCGCGTGACTGACGAGACGCCGATGCCGCCGAGCACGAGCACGATCAGGCCCGTCAGCGCCAGGAAGTCTTCGGCCCGCGCGAACTGCCGGCCGACGCCCTCCTCCGAGTCGCGGTAGGAGCGGACGCTGACGAGGTTGCTGCCCAGTTCATCGCGCAGGGCGCGGGCCAGCTCGTCGGCCCGGCCCTCCGCCGTCCTGAAGTGCAGGCGGCGGCGCGCGCGGCTGCCGAATCCGGTCAGCCCCGCGGCCTCGAACGCGCCGCGCTCGACGTAGACGCGCGGCCCGAGCCGGAAGCCGCCGCCCACGCCCGCGCCCGGCTCCTGCCCCGCGACGCCGCGAATCTCGAACTCGCCCTCGCCGATGCGGACGCGGTCGCCCACCGTGAGGCCGAGCCGTTCGAGCGCGAGCGGCGCGACGACCGCCCCGCCGCCCGCGAGCAGCGAGTGGTTGAATGCGCGGCCGTCGGCCAGCGTGAAATCGCCGTAGAGCGGGAACGGCGGCTCGACGCCCTTCAGCTCGACCAGCAGCGCGCCGCCCTGCGCGGCCTCGGCGGGCCGCAGCATCGTCGCCGCCTCGACCGTCTCGGTTCGAGCCTCGGCGAGCGGCGGTCGCGCGACGCGCTCGAAGACGGCCCGCGCCTCCTCGGTCCACTCGCGCGTCGAGTCGGCCTGCACGTCCGCGGTCAGCAGCAGCCGGGCCTCGCCGGCCACGGCGCGGTTGAGACCGCGGATCATCGAGCGGAGCGCGACGATGCTGCCCACCCCGAGCCCGACGCACAGGAAGAAAAAGAGCAGCCGCCGCCAGGAGGCGCGAAGCTCGCGCCGCGCCATGTTCACGATGAAGCTCAAGCCCGCACCGCCTCTAACTCTTCACCCGCCGTGTCGCGGGCAGGGCCGCCCGCCGCCACGTCGCCGGCCTCGTCGGGGGCTGCGCCGCCCTCGCCGCCGCCCGCGCGGCCGCCGAGCAACTCGTCGGATACGACGCGCCCGTCGCGCAGGGAGACTCGGCGGTCGGCGCGCGCCGCCAGCTCGTGGTCGTGCGTGACGAGGACGAGAGTGGTGCCGCTGCGCCGGTTCAGTTCCAGCATCAAATCGAAGACGTGCGCGCCGTTGCGCGAGTCGAGGTTGCCGGTGGGCTCGTCGGCCAGCAGGATTTTCGGATTGTTGGCGAAGGCGCGGGCGACGGCCACGCGCTGTTGCTCGCCGCCCGAGAGCTGCGACGGGTAGTGGTGCGCGCGCTCGGTCAGGTCCACGTCTTTGAGGAGCCGGCGGGCGCGCTCGGCCGCGCCGCGGGCGCCGGCGATCTCCAGCGGCGCCAGCACGTTCTCGTAAGCCGTCATCGAGGGGACGAGGTGGAACGACTGGAAGACGATGCCGATTTTGCGCCCGCGCAGAGTCGCCAGCGCGTCCTCGCCCATCCGCGTGATCTCCTCGCCGTCGATCACGATGCGGCCTGAGGTCGGCGCGTCGAGCCCGGCGACTAGGCCGAGCAGCGTCGACTTGCCGCTGCCCGAGGGGCCGACGATGGAGACGAATTGCCCGTCGGGCACCGTCAAATCAAGCTCGTGGAGGATGGTCAGGCGCTCGGCGCCGGACTGAACCGTCTTGGAAAGGCTGTATAATTCGATCATGAAATCAACGCTTCTCTTTTTTTCCCTGTTCGCTTTCCTGCTGTCGGCCTGCGGCCGTGGCGACGGCGACGGGCGCCGCGCGGCCGAAAACGCCGCCCGGCAGCCCGCCCCCGCACTCGCCCCGAAGAAGTCTGATGAGACTTTACCGAAAATCGTCGCCTTCGGCGACAGCCTGACGGCCGGCTACGGCCTCGCGCAGCGGCAGAGCTACCCGTCGCTGCTGCAAGAGAAACTGAGGGCCGACGGGTTCGAGTACGAGGTCGTCAACGCCGGCGTCTCGGGCGAGACGACGGCCGGCGGCCTGCGCCGCCTCGACTGGTCTCTCGACGCCGGCAACGTCCGCTTCCTCGTCCTCGAACTCGGCGCCAACGATTTCCTGCGCGGCCAGCCCGTCTCGGCCGCCCGCGAGAACCTCTCGAAGATGATCGCGCGGGCGCAGGGGCGAGGCGTCAAGGTGCTCCTGGCCGGGATGCTCGCGCCGACCAGCACCGGGCGCGAATACCAGAAGGAGATCGCCGAGGCTTACAGCACGCTCGCAGAGGAGCACGACGTTCCGCTCATCCCCTTCTTCCTCGAAGGCGTGGCGGGGCGCCGCGAGCTGAACCTCGAAGACGGCATCCACCCCAACGCCGAGGGGCAGAAGATCATCGCCGACCTCGTCTACCGCCACCTCAAGCCCATGCTCGAAGAGGACCGCGAGGCGGCCGCGCGCTAAGCCCTGCCGCCGCCCCGGGCCGCCCGTAAAGGCCGCCGCCTCACCGCGCCGGCCGTAGATTTCTCTTGTGTCCGGCGGGGGCGTTCGTTACAGTTACCGCCGCGCGGGCGGGCGCCGTCTACCGAAGGGTTCGACGACCGCGCCGCCGTCACGCGGCGCGCGGGCTTCTCCGCACAGCCACCAATCCACGCCAGCCTGAAGACCGATGAGAACATTGATACGCAACGGCCGCGTCGTCACCGCGGTTGACGACTACCGGGCCGACATCCTGATCGAGGGCGAGCGGGTCACGACAATCGGCGCGCGGCTCGACATGGAGGCCGACCACGTCATCGACGCCGCCGGCAAGCTCGTCATCCCCGGCGGCATCGACCCGCACACCCACATGGAGCTGCCCTTCGGCGGCACCGAATCCTCGGACGACTTCCGCACCGGCACGGCGGCGGCCGCCCACGGCGGGACGACCACCATCATCGACTTCGCCGTTCAGTACAAGGGGCAGGCGCTCAGGGAAGGGCTCGACCGCTGGCACGAGAAGGCCGAGGGCAAGGCGGCGATTGACTACGGCTTTCACCTCATCGTCACAGACCTCGAAGACGAGCGCGTGCCCGAGCTGTACAGTGTGATGGACGAGGGCGTCACCAGCTTCAAGCTCTTCATGGCCTACCCCGGCGTCTTCCTCTCGGACGACGCCACCATCTTCCGCGCCATGTCGGCCGCGGGGAGCCGCGGCGGCCTCGTCTGCATGCACGCCGAGAACGGCGTCGTCATCAACGAGATCATCAAGCGCGCCCTCGCAGAGGGGCGCACCGCCCCGAAATACCACGCCCTGACGCGCCCCACCATCGCCGAGGCCGAGGGCGTCCACCGCGCCATCCGCCTCGCCGAGATGGCCGAGGCACCCGTCTACATCGTCCACCTCTCCTGCGCCGACGCGCTCGAACAGGTGCGCGAGGCCCGCGACCGCGGCCTGCCGGCCTTCGCCGAAACCTGCCCGCAGTACCTCTTCCTCTCAATCGAGAACTACGACGAGCCCGACTTCGGCGGCGCAAAGTACGTCATGACCCCGCCGCTCAGGGAGAAGTGGAATCAGGCGGAGTTGTGGAAGGGCCTGCGCACCGACGACCTGCAAGTCATCTCCACCGACCACTGCCCTTTCTGTATGAAGGAGCAGAAGGAGCTGGGGCGCGGTGACTTCTCGAAAATCCCGAACGGCGCGCCCGGCGTCGAGCATCGGATGTCGCTCATCTACCACGGCGGAGTGGTCGAGAACCGCGTCTCCTTAAACCGCTTCGTCGAGCTGACCTCGACGGCCGCCGCCAAGATGTTCGGCCTCTTCCCGCGCAAGGGCACCATCGCCGTCGGCTCCGACGCCGACATCGTCGTCTTCGACCCCGACGCCGAGCAGACCATCTCGGCCGCCACCCACCACATGAACGTGGACTACAGCGCCTACGAGGGCTGGAAGCTCCGGGGCGCCGTCGAGACCGTCCTCTCGCGCGGCCGAGTTGTCATCGAAGGCGGCGAATTCAAAGGCCGCGCCGGCGACGGCCGCTTCCTCAGGCGCGGCACCTGCGTCTCTTTCTGACTCGGCGCGCGTGCGCCACCGGCCCCTCTCACCCTCACGGCCCGGTAACTGAAAAAGGAGTCTCACATGAGTACCAATCCCGACAGCGGCGGCCAGATGACCCCGGACGTGGCGATGACGCTCGCCTCGATCACCTACTGCGCCGACATCCGCGGCGCCCTAAAAACGTACCTCCCCGACTGGTCGGCCGTGTGGTCGCCCGACGCGGCCGTCAGAGGCAATTACGCCTTCATCGCGCGCAACGAGGTCACGGGCCGGTACGCCGTGGCGATCCGCGGCTCGCTCCTGAACTTCAGCTGGGGCGCCTTTTATAACTGGTTCGAGCAGGACTTCAACATCTTCGAGCAGGTGGACTGGCAGTACCCGGTCGGCCCCCAGAGCGGGCAGAAAATCTCCCAGGGCTCTTCGGACGGGCTGGACGACCTTACCGAACTCCAACAGACGGACGAGGCCGGGGCGACGACTATGCTCGATTACCTGTTGAAGTACGCCCCCGGCGCGAAACAGTCCGTCGCCGTCGTCGGCCACAGCCTCGGCGGCAACCTCGCGACGGTCTTCGCCCCGTGGCTGCTCTACGCCTTCCGGCAGCACTCCATCCCCCCGCCCTCGCTCAACGTCTACACCTTCGCCGCCCCGCCCGCCGGCAACACGCAGTTCGTCGGGGCTTACGACGCGGCCTTCCCCGACTCCCGGCGCTACTTCAACACGCTCGACATCGTGCCGATGGCGTCGGTGCCCGCCTCGATCATGGGCATGGGCGTGCTCTACTATCCGGAGCCGCAGGCGAGCGAAATTTCCGTGACCTACGACGGCATGACGGTCACGCTCGCCGAGGCGTTCGACGCCATAGCCTTGCTCGTCGGCGCCTCGGAGATCGAAAACGACAACTCCTCCTACTCGCAGACCAACGTCGAGGGCGGGAGCGTGCCGCTCAACCCCGACGACAGCTACTGCCAGACGGACCCCTCCGACCCGCTCGTCGTCCAGTGGTTCGAGAAGGCCGGCTGCGAGCACGGGCACGACACATACCTGCGGCTCCTCGGCGCCCCGCCGGTGGACTGCGAACAGGTCCCTTTCACCCCCTGAGAGATACGGAGGCCGCCGACGATGGCGATTGAGACCCTGAGAGGCGGGGGCGCGGGGGCCGCCCGGCGCGACTTCGTCGAGTTGCGCGAGGACGTGTCGGGCAGCCCCCTGTGGAACAAAGACCTCGCGCCGACGACTCTGGCCGAGCGGACCTGGACCACGTGGAACATCGCCGCCCTCTGGATCGGGATGAGCGTGGTGATTACCACCTACACGCTCGCCGGCGGCTTCATCGAGGCGGGCATGAACTGGTGGCAGGCGATGCTGACCATCCTGCTCGGCAACACGGTCGTCCTCGTCCCGATGGTCTTAAACGCTCACGCCGGGACGAAGTACGGCGTTTCGTTTCCCGTCCTCTGCCGCGCGAGCTTCGGGACGAAGGGGGCGAACGTGCCGGCGGTCTTGCGCGCGATTGTCGCCTGCGGGTGGTTCGGCATCCAGACCTGGATCGGCGGCACGGCCATCGACGCCCTGCTGACCGCGCTCTGGCCCGGCTGGCAGAACCTGCTCGGCGGGGCCGAGGCGATGAACGTCGCGGCCCACACGTGGGTCTCGTTCTTCCTCTTCTGGCTGATTCAGGTGCTCATCATCCTGCGCGGCATCGAGGGCATCCGGCGCCTTGAGACGTGGACGGCGCCGCTGCTGCTGGCCGGCGGCGTCGTTTTGCTCTGGTGGGCCGCGTCGCGCGCGGGCGGGATGGGGCGCGTGCTGGCCGAATCCTCCGCGCTCCAGAAGCAGAGCCAAAACTTCTGGGTCATCTTTCCGGGCGCGCTGACGGCCTCGGTCGGCTACTGGGCCACGCTCAGCCTGAACATCCCGGACTTCACGCGCTACGCGCGCTCGCAGCGTTCGCAGATGCTCGGGCAGGCGCTCGGACTGCCGCTGACGATGACGGCCTTCGCCTTCATCGGAGTCGCCGTGACGAGCGCCACCGTGCTCATCTTCGGACGGGCCATGCCCGACCCCGTCGAGCTGATACGACAGTTCGACAGCGCGGTCGTCGTCCTCTTCGCCATGCTGGTCATCTTCGCCGCGCAGTTGACGACCAACATGGCGGCCAACGTCGTCTCGCCCTCGAACGACTTCTCGAACCTCAACCCGCGGCTCATCTCCTACGTGACGGGCGGCCTGATTACGGCCGTCATCGGCGTGCTGATGATGCCGTGGAAGCTGATGGGCTCGGCCGGCGCCTACATCTTCACGTGGCTGATCGGCTATTCGGGTTTGATGGGAGCCATCGGGGGCATTATGATTTGCGATTACTGGGTGCTCCGGCGGCGGCGCCTGGATTTGGCCGGCCTCTTTCGGCCCGCGGGCCGCTACGCTTATTCGGGCGGCTTCAACTGGCGGGCCTTGATCGCGCTCGGGGCGGCCATCCTGCCGGTGGTGCCCGGCTTCCTGCGCGCGGCGACGACGCCCAATTTCACGGGCCAGCTCCCCGACCCGACGCTCTCGGACACGCTCTACGCCTACGCGTGGTTCGTCACCTTCGGCATCGGCTTCTTCGTCTACTACGTCCTGATGAACGGCCACGAGAGCCTGAGGGAGGGCGACGCGCCCACCGTGCCGGATGAAGAAGACGCGGAGTGAAGAAAGGCACCTGTCCCAAGTGTGAGGCCCCGGCCGTTTACCGAAAGCGCGGGGTTGAGGCTTACATCGCCGGCGAGGAGAAGCTGCCGGACGTGGGGAGGGCCTGGCGAAAGGTCTTCAAATAAACTGTTCGGACGCCCGACCGTCAAACGGAGATTACCAATGTCGAGAACTGTCAAATGCGGACTCATCCAGGCCACTCACGCCGGCCCGACCGACGCGCCCATCGAGGAGATCAAGCGCGCCAACATCGAGAAGCACCTCGCCCTCATCGAAGAGGCCGCACGGCAGGGCGTGCAGATGCTCTGCATGCAGGAGGTCTTCACCACGCCCTACTTCTGCGCCGAGCAGCAGACGCGCTGGTACGAGTCGGTCGAGCGCATCCCCGACGGCCCCACGGTCCGGCTGATGCAGGAGGTGGCCCGGCAGCACGGCATGGTCATCGTCGTCCCCATCTACGAGGAGGAGATGACCGGCGTCTACTACAACTCGGCGGCGGTGATTGACGCCGACGGCAAGTACCTCGGCAAGTACCGCAAGAACCACATCCCGCACGTCGCGCCCGGCTTCTGGGAGAAGTTCTATTTCAAGCCCGGCAACCTCGGCTACCCGACTTTCGAGACGGCCTACGCCCGCGTCGGCGTCTACATCTGCTACGACCGCCACTTCCCCGAGGGCGCGCGGGCGCTCGGCTTAAACGGCGCCGAGATAGTCTTCAACCCCTCGGCCACCGTCGCCGGCCTCTCGGAGTATTTGTGGAAGCTGGAACAGCCGGCCCACGCCGTCGCCAACGGCTACTTCGTCGGCGCCATCAACCGCGTCGGCTACGAGGAGCCGTGGCGCATCGGCGAGTTCTACGGCCAGAGCTACTTCTGCGACCCGCGCGGCCAGATCGTCGCCGAGGCCCCGCGCGACGAGGACCACCTCGTCGTCGCCGACCTCGACTTCGACAAGATACGCGAGGTCCGCAACACATGGCAGTTCTTCCGCGACCGCCGGCCAGACACCTACCAGTCGCTCGTCGCGGACTAGACCATCATGCCCGTCAAGGACAAACGAGAAGTCTTCGCACTACTGGCCGAGAACGAGTCGCAACTGCGCCGGCTCGGGGCCAGACGTTGCGGGCTCTTCGGCTCCTTCGCGCGGGGCGAGCAGGACGACCGGAGCGACGTGGACATCCTCGTGGAATTCGAGCCCGGGCGGAAGACTTTCGACAACTTCATGGCGCTCGCCTTCTTCCTAGAAGACCTGTTCGGGAGAAAGGTTGACCTGCTCACGCCCGAGTCGCTCAGCCCGTACCTCGGGCCGCACATTCTGGACGAGGTGGAGTATGAGGCGGTCGGCGCGTGAGTACCTACGCCACATCCTTGACGAGGCTCAATTCCTACAACGGACGAGCGCGGGTCTCGACCGCGAATCCTGCTCCGTGACGAAATACTCAAGCGGGCGTTCGTGCGGAGCATCGAGATCATCGGCGAAGCGGTGAAGAACGTCCCCGACCGCGTCAGAAAAAAGTATCCCGGAGTCGAGTGGCGGGCGGTTGCCGGGATGAGAGACAAGCTCATCCACGATTACGTCACGGTTGATTACGACATCGTCTGGGAGGTCGTCACGGATAAGGTGCCGGCACTCGTTCGAGAAGTCGAACAAATGTTAACGGACGAAGACCTGTAACTCTCGAAACACCATGCAAGACCCCATTCTCCCCGCGTTGCCACAAGAGCAGATCGAGCGCAACTTCGCCGAGATCGCGCCGCCGATGTCGGCGGCCGAGGCGCTCTTCGAGGCCAACCGCTGCCTCTACTGCTTCGACGCGCCCTGCGCCCACGCCTGCCCCACGCACATTGACGTGCCGGCCTTCATCAAGAAGATCGCCTCGGGGAACCTCACGGGCTCGGCCCGCGCCATCTTCGACGCCAACCCCATCGGTGCCACCTGTGCCCGAGTCTGCCCCGTCGAAGTTTTGTGCGAGGGGGCCTGCGTCGAGAAGACCCTGATGCAGAAGCCCATCGAGATCGGGCGGCTGCAACGCTACGCGACCGACTACGCGATGCGCGCCGGGCGCGGGCTGTTCGCGGCGGGCGAGCCGAACGGAAAGTCGGTGGGCGTGGTCGGCTCGGGGCCGGCCGGGTTGTCGTGCGCGACCTACCTGGCGCGACTCGGCTACGCGGTGACAATCTACGACCGGCGCGAGCTGCCGGGCGGACTCGACACCTACGGGATGGCCGAGTACAAGATGCGGCAGGGCGTCTCGGTCGAAGAGGCGCGGCGGGTCGAACAACTCGGCGTCCGCTTCCGCCTCGGCACAGAGGTCGGGCGCGACGTGACGATAGACGAGTTGGAGCGAGAGCACGACGCCGTCTTCCTCGCCGCCGGGCTCGGCGAGACGAACCGCCTCGGCGTCCCCGGCGAAGACCTCGCGGGCGTGGTTGACGCGCTGCGCTTCATCGAGCGCGTCAAGACGCGCGACTGGCCGAGCGTCGGGGTCGGCCGCGTCGTGGCCGTCGTCGGCGCGGGCAACACGGCCGTGGACGCAGCCACGCAGGCCCGACGCCTCGGCGCCGGGCGGGTCTTCATGGTCTACCGCCGCACCGAGCGCGAGATGCCCGCCTATGCATACGAGTACGAGCTGGCGAAGCGGGACGCCGTGGAGTTTCTCTGGCAGACCGCGCCGGTCGAAATTTTGCCCGACGCTTCGGGCACGGGCGTCGGCGCCCTCCGCTGCGTCCGCACCGAACTAATAGAGGTGGGTGACACGGGCCGCCGCGAGGCGCGAGCCATCGCCGGCACCGAGTTCGACCTCGCCTGCGACATGGTCGTCAAGGCGACGGGGCAGCAGAAGCTCCGTCGCTTCTTCGAGTCAATCCCCGGCGTCGAGTGCGACACGGCGGGGCGCGTCCGCGTCGAGCCCGGAACGATGCGGACCGGCAACCCCAAGTTCTTCGCAGGCGGCGACTGCGTCAACGGCGGGCGCGAGGCCGTGGACGCCGCCCAGATGGGCAAGCACGCCGCGCAGGGCATCCACCTCTCTTTGACCGGCGAGCGCGTCGCCTTCGCCGGCTCGAACGGGGCCGCTTCCTGACAATTGCCGTTTCGCACGCCGGTGCCTCGCACGACGGCTGGTATATAATGACTTCGCCCACCTATCCGATGAAACCGCCCACCCCACAATCGGGAATAGGAGGCCGCATGTCTTCACAGCCGCAGCACAGATACACGCTCGAAGAGTATTTCGACCTCGACTTTTCCAGCGAGGAGAAGTACGAGTTCTGGGATGGGCTGGTCTTCTGCATGTCGGGCGCCAGCCTCGCCCACAACCGGATAGTGATGAACATGGGGGTGGAATTGGCCCTGCAACTGCGCGAGAAGGGCTGCCACGTCCTGCCCTCCGACATGCGCATCAAGGTGCCGGCCTATCCGCCGTACCGCTACCCGGATTTGACGGCGCTCTGCGGCCGTCCGGAGGTCGAAACGATGGGCGGGCTCGAAGTGCTGACCAACCCTGCTTTGATTATCGAGGTCCTCTCGCCCTCGACCGAGGCGTTCGACCGCGGCGACAAGTTCACCTACTACCAGTCCATCGAGACCTTCACCGAGTATCTCCTCGTCGCGCAGCACCGCCCGCACGTCTCGCAGTTCGTCCGCGCCGAGGGTGGCGTCTGGACCTTCCGCGAGTTCAACGACCTCTCCGAGGAGGTGAGTTGCGCCGCCGTGCCCGGCCTGCTCAAATTGTCGGAAATTTACCGCGACGTGGACTTTGAGGCCGCGGCCGCCGAGCCGCCCGACCCGGACGCGCCCACGCCTGCGCACGCGCCCGCCGATAGAGGATGAAAGCATTATGGCCGACCTGAGAACGAACATCGCCGGCATCGAATCGCCGAACCCCTTCTGGCTGGCCTCGGCCCCGCCGACCAACATGGGCTCGATGGTCGAGCGCGCCTTCGACGCCGGTTGGGGCGGGGCCGTCTGGAAGACTCTGGGCGAGCCGATCCGCAACGTCTCGTCGCGGCTGGCTTCGATTGACGGCGGCCACCAGCGGATGATCGGCCTCAACAACATCGAGCTGATTACCGACCGCCCGCTCGACGTGAATCTGCGCGAGATCAGCGAGGTCAAAAGGAAGTATCCGAAGCACTCGCTGATCGTCTCGCTGATGGTCGAGTCGAAGCGCGAGGCGTGGCACGAGATCGTCAAACGGGCCGAGGACGCCGGGGCCGACGGGCTCGAACTCAACTTCGGCTGCCCGCACGGGATGAGCGAGCGCGGGATGGGCTCGGCCATGGGGCAGGTGCCCGACTACACCTGCATGGTGACGGAGTGGGTCAAGGAGGTGGCGCGCACGCCCGTCCTCGTCAAGCTGACGCCGAACGTTTCGCACATCGTCCCGCCTGCGCGGGCGGCCGTGCGCGGCGGCGCCGACGGCCTCTCGCTCATCAACACCATCAACTCCGTGATGGGCGTCAACCTCGACACCTTCGTCCCGCACCCGAACGTCAACGGCCGGGCGGCGCACGGCGGCTACTGCGGCCCGGCCGTCAAGCCCATCGCCCTCAACATGGTTTCGGAGCTGGCGCGCGACGAGGAGGTGCGGGTGCCCATCTCGGGCATCGGCGGCATCTCGACGTGGCGGGACGCGGCCGAGTTCCTGCTGCTCGGGGCCACCAACGTCCAGGTCTGCACGGCCGTCATGCACTACGGCTATCGCATCGTCGAAGACCTGATCGACGGCCTCTCGAACTACCTCGACGAGAAGGGATTCCGCTCGGTTTCGGAGATCGTCGGCCTCTCGACCCCGCGCGTCACCGACTGGGGCAACCTCGACCTCGGCTACAAGACCGTGGCGCGCATAGACCACTCGAAGTGCATCCAGTGCAACCTCTGCCACGTCGCCTGCGAGGACGGCGCGCACCAGTGCATCCCGCTCGTCGAGGTGGGGGGAAGGCGCCTGCCCGTCGTGGACGAGGGAGAGTGCGTCGGCTGCAACCTCTGTTATCTCGTCTGCCCCGTGCCCGGCTGCATCTCGATGGTCCGGCTCGACGACGGTACGGGCTCGGTCTCGTGGCGCGAGCTGACCTCGCAGCCCGCCCCCGCCTCCGGCGACTGAGTTACGCTTCGTCCGGCCTGCCGGGGCTGCAAGGCCCGCTCACAGGTGTGCCGGCCCCGGTAAGCGAATTTACTTATCGCCCTTACGTGTTCATACTGTTGTCGGCGCCCACCCCCAGGGCCTAATCTCTCCGCGCGCCGCGGGAGAATTCATCGGTCGAGCAGAAACAGTCGTCGGGATTCGGCAGCTTTGGCTCTCGTGGCCTTCGCCATGCTCATTCCGCCCACCCGACGGCGTTTCAAGGGGGAGGGCGGAGCACATGAACTCGGACAAGGGTGGGTCGTGGTCCTGGCGCGTGCGGTCGAAGCGTGCGGCGCTGCTAATGACGATAGTCGCCGCGTTCGCGCTGCCGGCCCGGTCTCAGGGCGAGGCCGCCCCGCCCGACCTGCCGACGAAACGGCCTGCTTCTGACGACGCCGCGTCCGCCGCCCCTACCGGCGCCGCCGGCAAGGCCAACCGAGCCGCGCAACCTGACAAACACCAGGAGAAGGGTGAAGCGGCAATTTCGCAGGAGGGAGCGGACGACGAGCGTCGGCCGTCAGGCGCACAGGCAGACGGCGTCGCCGGTAAGATGATCGGCACCCTGTTTGACGCCGCCGCGGATAAAACGACAGGCGCCGGCAACGACGGCGGCATCGCGCCCGCGCCGCTGGCCTCGGCCGACAGCCCACCCACCCCGGCGTCCCGGCCGGCCGACCCGGAAGCGGCTGCCCCCTCCGACCCCTTCGACCCCTTCGACCCCTTCGACCCCTTCGACCCGCCCCGTCCCGTCGCGCCGCCGGAAGGGTTCCGCTGGGGTCCCGCTCTCAGGCAATCGCTTCTCTTCCTCGCCGTGCAACACGGCTACAGAATGACGGAGCCCAAGACGCAGCGCGAGTTGAGAGGCCCGTTCTTCAAGGACTACTTCCGCTCTCTCAAGAACCTGAAGGGCTGGGATGACGGCGGCCGCTTCTTCACCAACTACGTCGCGCACCCGATGCAAGGGGCCGTTACCGGCTTCGTCTTCGTGCAGAACGACCCTCGAAGCATCTCGCGCGAGTTCGGCTCCTCCCGCGAATACTGGACCGGCCGGCTCAAGGCCATGGCATGGTCGGCGGCGTGGAGCACGCAGTTCGAGATCGGCCCCGTCAGCCAGGCGTCTCTCGGCGACGTGGGGAAGAAGTCCGGTAAGCTGACTTACGTCGACCTAGTGATCACGCCGACGGTCGGCGTGGGCTGGCTCGTGGCCGAGGACGCGCTCGACCGCTTCGTCGTCCGCCGCATCGAGACTAAGACGGACAACCTGTTCGTCCGCATCACCGCCCGCACCGTCCTTAACCCCACCCGCACGGCGGCCAACCTGCTGCGCTTCAAGAAGCCCTGGCATCGAGACACCAGAAACGCCGGTCAATGAGGCCGGCCGCCGCCGCCCGCACCTCTGCCGACTAACAACTAATTCCATCCTTCTGGACGCGCCGCGCCTGTGGGGCGGCGGCGCGTCCATTCTTTCGTCTCCGATTTTTCGGAGAAGTCCCGCCCCGCATCCGAATTCGTCAAGGCGAACGTCCGCGCCGATGTTCGCCATTCCAGACTGGCGGACGCCTCACCCTCGCCCCCCCGATATCGCCCGCCGCCGTGGCCTAACACCCATCACGGAACGTTTGTTGCCCTCTCGATCCCTCGAACGCCGAAGCGTCGAGCGCCGTCCGCGAGCGTGGACGTGCCCACCGAGCGCACCGCGGCCCACGGGCGCGGGCGCGGCGCCACACGTGTGCCTCGCCCCACCGGGCCGGACGCGGCGGCACTTTTCCCAAACAATCGTTCGAGGAGAGTAGGATCATGAAAGCCAGACTGCTTTGCGCCGCACTCGCCATCTTTTTAACGGCGGCCGCGGCCACCGCGCAGACCAGCCGCGGCACCGTCAGCGGCGTCGTCACCGACCCGAACGGTGCCGTAGTCGTCGGCGCCTCGGTCGCGCTGACCAACCAGGAGACGCGCGTCGCGCGCAACACCGTCACCAACTCCGAGGGCTTCTACCGCTTCGACGCGGTGGACCCCGGCACCTACACCATCGTCTTCTCGGCCCAGGGCTTCGACGGCGTGACCAAGACGAACGTGCCCGTGCTGGCCGCGCAGACGGCCGACGTGGGCGCGCAGATGACCATCGGCCAGCAGCAGGTTTCGATTGACGTGACGGCCGAGGGCGGGGTGCTGTTGCAAACCGACGCGCCGGTCCGGGGCGGCAGCATCGAGCGGCGTCGCGTCGTCGAGCTGCCGGTCGCCACCCGTAACCCGGCCAACCTCGCGCTGACCTTACCCGGCGTCAGCAGCAACCGCGCCGGCTTCGGCGTCCAGACCTTCTCGGTCAACGGCGCCCGCGGGCGCTCGAACAACTTCCTGATCGACGGCACCGAGAACAACGACATCTCCGTGGCCGGGCAGGGCTTTCAGATCACCAACCCCGACGCCGTGCAGGAGGTCGCCGTCCAGACCTCGAACTTCGACGCCGAGTTCGGCCGGGCCGGCGGGGCGGTCGTCAACGTCGTCACACGCGGCGGCACCAACGACTACCGCGGCACCCTCTCTTACCTCCTAGACTCGACGCGCGACGACGCCATCACCGGCATTCAGTCGCGCGACCCGCAGGTGCAGATGCGCGGCCGCCCGCTGCCCGGCACGGAGCAGTGGTTCGCCGGCACCTTCGGCGGCCCCGTCGTCCGCAACCGGACCTTCTTCTTCGGCTCGTTCCAGCACCAGCGGCAGCTCTCGACCGGCACCGTCAGGCTAACGACGCCCTCGGCCGCAGGCCGGGCCACGCTCCGGCAGGTCTTCGCGCAGGGCGCGAGCCGCAACGCCGACCTGCTGCTCGGGGTGACGGAGAACGCCGTCGCCAACAGCAGCTTCTTCAACGTCGCCCTCGGCGCGCGGCCCGGCTGCCCGGCGCCCTGCAACGTCGAGTTGGGCTCCTTCTTCCGCTCCTACCCGGCCTTCTTCCGCGACAACCAGTTCCAGATACGTCTCGACCACCAGCTCGGCCCGAACGACCAGCTCTCGGCCCGCTACCTCTTCGACGACCAGATCAACCCGACGGGCAGCGACGTCAGCTTCGAGGGCTTCGACTCGCCGAACAACAACCGCTACCAGAACTTCCTGATCGCCGAGACGCACGTCTTCTCGCCCCGGACCACCAACGAGCTGCGCCTCGCCTACAACCGCCTCCTGTTGGACTTCCCCGTCAGCGGCAACAACCTGGCGCAGACGCTGCCGCAGGTAACGATTGCTGGCGTCCGCGCAAGGCAGTTCGGCGGGGCTTCGATCCTCGGCGTCGCCTCGAATCTGCCGCAGGGGCGCGTTGCGAACAACTACCTGATTCAGGAGACGATGACGCACGTCCGCGGCAACCACACCTTCCGCTTCGGCGGTGAATTCGTGCGCCAGATTTCGCGCCAGTCGGCCCCGTTCAACTCGCGCGGCACGCTCGTCTACAACGCCAGCACGGGCTTCAGCGGCTTCGCCAACTTCGTTGACGACTTCGGCGGCTCGGGCGGCAGCGCCACCTTAGACTTCGGCAGCCCCGTCTACTTCCCGAAGCTCTACCGCACGTCGGCCTTCTTCCAGGACCGCTGGCAGGCCAGCCCTTCGCTGTCGCTGACGCTCGGCCTGCGCTACGAGTTCTTCGGCACGCCCTTCAACAACCTTCGCACCCCTGCCTTCACCGGCCTCTTCAACATTGACCCCGTGACGCGCACCGGCCCTTTTAGCGAGCCGAACAAGGTCAGGCCCGACAAGAACAACTTCGGCCCGGCCGTCGGCTTCGCCTGGTCGCCCTCGTTCACCGAGGGGCTCTGGGGCGCGGTCTTCGGCGACCGTCTGACGGTGGTCCGCGGCGGCTACCAGATCGGTTACGATTCCTTCTTCAACAACATCGCGTCGAACGCGCAGAGCTCTTCGCCGAACATCGTCTCGACGCAGACCACCTCGACCGTTGACAACGGCCCGCGCGGCCGCGCCGGCCTCTCGCAGTCGTTCCCGACCACGGCCCGCCCCGTCGACCCGCGCGACGCGCAGACGCTCGTCTCGCCCAACCTCGTCAACCCTTATTACCAGCGCTGGTCGCTCGGCATGCAGCGGTCGCTGCCCTTCCAGCTCATGCTCGACGCCTCCTACGTCGGCTCGAAGGGCACCAAGCTCTACAGCAACGAGGACTACAACCCCCTGGTGCCGGCGGCTCTGAGGGTGACGCCCGCGGGCTACACGGGGCCGACCACGAACCGGCTCGACAATCTTCAGGGCACGCGCACCGTGCGCGGCAACAGCGGCCTGTCCAACTACCACTCGGGGCAGTTCCAGTTGCAGCGCCGCTTCGCCAACAGCCTGACCTTCACGGGCAGCTATACCTGGTCGAAGCTGATTGACAACGGCAGCGAGGTCTTCGCCACGGCGATCATCGTCGGCGGCTCGTCGCTGCCGCAGGTGCCCTTCATCCTCGGCGGGATGCCCGCCGAGCGGGCCGTCAGCCTCTTCGACCGCCCGCACCGCGGGGTCTTCAGCTACGTCTACGAGCTGCCCTTCATGCGCGAGCAGAAGGGGCCGCTCGGGCGTCTGCTCGGCGGCTGGCAGGTGGCCGGCGTGACCACCTTCGAGTCGGGCGTGCCCTACACGGTGACGAACGGCGTTGACTCGGACGGCCTCGGCGGCGCCTTCCCGGACCGGCCCGACTTCAACCCGGCCGGGGCGCCGGGCACGCGCGCCATCCCGTTCGTCGCCACCGCGGCCGCGAACGTCTGCGGCGCGCCCTCCGGCACGGTCTTCTACACGACGGGGCCGAGCGGCTCGGGCCAGTGCATTGACCCCGCCGGCGCACGCTTCATCGGCCTGCTCGCCAACTCGGGGCGCTCGGGCAACCTCGGCCGCAACACCGAGCGCACGCCGGGCACCAACCTCTGGAACGTCAACCTCCAGAAGCGGACGCGCCTGACGGAGAACACCGCGCTGGAGTTCCGCACGGAGTTCTTCAACATCTTCAACCGCCCGAACTACCTGCAAGGCAGCATCAGCCCCTTCTCGCCGACGGGCGGCTCCATCGAGCAGGAGGTCTTCAACGCGGCGGCCGGCGCGTTCCTCGCCCCGAACACGGCGAGCACGGACGGCGGCGGCCGCGTCATCCGCTACCAACTAAAGTTCACCTTCTGAGACTGCCGCGCCGGGGTCGGCCCCGACGCGCTATGAGGGGGCGGGGCGTCGCCGCTAAGCGACGCCCCGCCCCCTCAATTTTTCCGCCCGCCTTCGCCCGACCCCTCAGACGAGGCCCGCCTCGCAGAGCAACGTTTCGAGCCGCTGGCCCGAGACGCCGTAAAACTCCTTCAGCTCGCGGAACTGGCGCAGCGCCTCCTCCCGGTCTGAGGGGCCGCCGCGGCGCACGCCCGCGATCATCGTGTTCTTGCGCGTGTGCTCGGTCGAGATGAACTCGAAGACCTTGACGCGGTAGCCCGCGGCTTCGAGCAGCAGGGCGCGCAGCGAGTCGGTCACGCTCTCTGCCTCGCGTTCGAGCAGGATGCCGTGGCGCAGCAGGCCGCGCAGCGGGGCGGGCGGGCGGACCTGCGGGCGCAGCTCCTTGTGGCAGCAGGGCGCCGTGACGACGAGCGACGCCCCGCCGCGGACGCCCTTGTAGAGCGCCTCGTCGGTCGCCGTGTCGCAGGCGTGAAGGGCGATGAGCACGTCTACCGCGCCCGGCTCGTAGTCGTTGATCTCCCCGGCCACGAAGCGCAGGCCGGCGAAGTCTGCCTCGGCCGCGACGCGGTTGCAGAGCTCGACCAGCTCGGGCCGGGCCTCCACGCCCGTCACCTTCGCGGCGAGCCCGAGCCCGTTCGTCAGGTAGTCGTAGACGGCGAAAGTCAGGTACCCCTTGCCCGAGCCCATGTCGGCGATTGTCACCTCGCGCCCGGCCGCCGCGAGCCCGGAGGCGGAGACGAGGTCGGCGAGCGTCTCGACGAACTTGTTAATCTGGCGGAACTTGTCTCCCATCGCCGGGCGCACAGCGCCGCGCTCGTCCGTCACGCCGAGGCCGCGCAGGTAGACGTTGCCCTCGGCCTCGATCAGCCGTCGCTTGCGTCGCGCGTGGCCCGCCGCGGCCGGGGCCTCGGCGAAGGTCGGGGCGTGGCGCGTCAGGCGAGCCTCGCGCCGTCGGTTGAATTCGAGCCGGAGGTCGGCGCCGGTCGTGAAGAGGTGCGCGCTCAGGAACTCCGACCCGAGCAGCGAGCCGACGAGCGCCGCGCCCTCGTCGGGCGAGAGGTTCCTCGTCTCGTCCCTGGTGCGGCGGCGGTAGAGGAAGGAGAGACGCCGGCCTGCCTTGAGGTCGGCGGGGCGGACGTAGAGGTTTCGCAGGTCTTCGCCGCCCCGGTACTTGCCGAGCGTGAGCCTGACGAACGTGCCTTCGCCGAGGCTCGACGCGAAGGCGCTCAGGAATTCTCGAACGGACTCGACAGTCATCGGGGCCATTGTAGGAAACGGCCCGGCGCCGCGTCACACGCCGCCGGGCCGTTTCCGCGCGTCGCGGTGCCTCTGTGCCCCCTCAGCCGCCCGACTCGGCGCGGCGCCGCTCGTCCTCCTCCATCTTCTTGCGGAGGCTCAAGGGGCGCATGTCTGTCCAGACCTCCTCGATGTAGGCCAGGCACTCGGCCTTCGTCCCCTGCCTGCCGGCGTCGTTCCAGCCGAGCGCGTTCTCGCGGTCGGCCGGCCAGATGGA
>DASQMB010000075.1:0-73101 GCA_035645715.1 Pyrinomonadaceae bacterium | reverse complement strand
GGCGCGCACCGTGATCTTCGGGTTGTGCTTGGCTAAGACCTTGGTGATGGCGGCCGTCAGCGTCGTCTTGCCGTGGTCGACGTGCCCGATGGTGCCGATGTTGACGTGCGGCTTCGACCGGTCGAACTTCTCTTTCGCCATGTTCTCAGTAGCCTCTTCTGAACAAAGGTGTCCGGATGATGTCCTGACAAAGATTAGGTGGAGCCCGCGATGAGATTTGAACTCATGACCTCCTCCTTACCAAGGAGGCGCTCTACCCCTGAGCTACGCGGGCTCATCCGCCGGCGGCCGGAGCGTGCCGCCAGAAACCGGCAGAGAATGGAGCGGGAGACGAGGCTCGAACTCGCGACCCTCAGCTTGGAAGGCTGATGCTCTACCAACTGAGCTACTCCCGCCCAAACGGCTGGAAGCTAGGTGTCAGACGCCGGACGTTAGTCGCGCATTCTCCACAAACATCCGGCACCTGATGCCTGACTTCTCAGATGCTGGTGCAGGGGGCAGGATTCGAACCTGCGTAGGGCGTTAGCCCGCCGGGTTTACAGCCCGGTGCCATTAACCACTCGACCACCCCTGCACTAAATTTTCAAAGCGGAAGAGCTTTGGAAGCCGGCGAAGGGACTCGAACCCCCGACCCTCTGATTACAAATCAGATGCTCTACCAACTGAGCTACGCCGGCCCGCCACAGTCGCCTGTCAGCGCCTTCCGACAAAACGCGAATACTAGCAACGGTTTCACGAAAACGCAAGCCGCCGCCGGGCGGGCGGCGGCGGGAACAAATGCGTTGACGCCCCGTGGCGGCAAAAAGTAGGATGAAAAGCCCCACCGGGCCGGCCCGCGAGACGCGCCCGCACGCCCGTCGCCCCCGAAAATCCCGGCCCCGCCGCCCGCGGTAGAGAGCACAAACCCTGTATCGACTGTGGAGTGGCCGCCGCGACGAAAACCTTTGATGTCTCGAACAGACAAGGAGATTCCCGTGTCCAGCAGTAACACCCTTCTCGCCTGTCGGTTTTTCGCGTTAACGCTCCTATTTTGCGCCTCGGCCGCGCCCGCGGCAAGTGCGCAGGCCGGCGGGCGGCCCGGGGAGGCCGGCGGGCAGGGCAGGACGGTCCGGCCCGCACAGCAGCGGGCGCCGGAAATAGTCGCCCCGGCCCAGACACCACAACCGGCCGCGCGGCCCAGCGAGACCCGCTGCGGCGGCTTCATCGCTCAGGGCGCGCCGGCCACGCAGTTCGAGGTCGTCGGCTCGGACGAGGAGGAGGAGCGCAGGCTCTTTTCTCAGGGCGACTTCGTCTACCTGAGCGGCGGGGCGCAGCAGGGCGTGCGGGCCGGGCAGGAGTTTTCGGTCGTGCGGCCCCGCGGGCGGTTCCGCTCGGAGTTCTCAAGCAAGCGCGGCCCGCTGGGCGTCTACACGCAGGAGGTCGGGCGCGTGCGCGTCGTGCGCGTGCGCGACCAGTCTTCGGTGGCCGAGGTCGTCGCCTCCTGCGACGCCGTCCTGCTCGGCGACCTGCTCAGGCCCGCGCCGGCAGCGCCCGACTTTACCCGCCGCGACGTGCCGCCGCTCGACCGCTTCGCCGAGCCGACCAACCGGCAGACGGGCCGCATCGTGCTGGCGCGCGACGGGCGAGAGGTGTTGACGCGCGACGACGTGGTCTTTATAGACCTCGGCGCCGAGGACAACCTGCGGGCCGGCGACTACCTGACCGTCTACCGCCCCCGGGGGCACGGCACCTTCGTCCGCTACGGCGAAGAGATGGCTGCAAACGCGCGGCGCGGCTTCGAGAGCAACGAGTTCCGCGGCGGGCAGTTCTCCAACCAGGCCCAGCGGCTCAGGGACACGGACGGCGACCGCTACGGCGAGACGGTGAAGACGCCGGGCGTCATGCGCCGCCGGCCCTCTGTGCCGCGCAAGGTGGTCGGCGAAATCCTCGTCGTCCACGTCGAGGGGCGGACGGCGACGGCGGTCGTCACCCGCGTCGTGCAGGAGATATTCACCGGCGACCACGTCGAGTTGCAGTGAAGTGGGGCCGAACACGGCCTCGGAAGACGAAAAGGCGGCCTCAAAAGGGGCCGCCTTTTTCTGTCCGTTTTCTGTATGCCCGACGCTCTTTCGCGCGGCGGCCTCAGTTCTGCGCGGTCGGGGCTCGGGCCGGGGCGGGCGGCGAGACGGCGCGGCCGGGCGGGTGCGCGGCCCGCTCGGACGAGAGACGGTAGAAGGCGCGGAAGTACTCGTACATCGAGAGGCAGGCCGAGAGCACGACCACCCAGAGGACGGCGCGGCCGGCCGTGTAGAGCAAAATCTGCCAGTCCACCAGCGTAGTCGCGCCCGCGCCGAAGAGGTTGCGGAGCGCGGTCTGCAACTCGGGCACGGTCCAGAACTGGATGGCCGGGAAGGCGCGGCCGAAGTTGGCGACCGGCGGCTCGCCCCGCGCGCTCGAAGCGATCAGGAGCGCGACGGCCAGAACCTGCGTCGCCATCTTGAACTTGCCCATCCGCGAGGCGGCGATCACGACGCCGTCGGCCGCCGCCATCGAGCGCAGGCCCGAGACGGCGAACTCGCGCCCGACGATGATGACGACGGCCCAGGCCGGCGCCAGACGGTTCTCGACCAGCGAGATGAGCGCCGCCGAGATGAGCAGCTTGTCGGCGATGGGGTCGAGCAGGATGCCGAGGCGCGAGACCTGCTGGCGGCTGCGGGCGAAGTAGCCGTCGAGATAATCGGTGAAGGCCGCGAGCAAAAAGAGCGAGACGCCGAGGACGTGGCGCTGGACGCCGAGCCAGTTCTCCGAGAGCGGCGTCAGCAGCACGACGACCAGCAGGGGAACGATAAAGATACGCGACAGCGTCAGTGCGTTCGGAAGATTCAAGCGCCCTCCCCTGCTTCGGCCCGTCCTTCGCTAACCCTGTCCTTTGTTGCCTGGAAACCTGCGCGGAGTTTAGGAGCGGCGCCGAAAGGGTGTCAAGAAAAGGGCCGGCGGCCGGAGGGGCCGGCGCCCCTCTGCCGGGGCCGCATCGGGGTTGGTTCGAGGACGTTTCGGGGCCGCTTTAGAGGCTCGTGGGGTCACGTTTGCCGGGCGCGCGCCGCTCGTTTACAATCATCGTTTCCGCAGTGGCCGCCGACGCTCCCCGTGCGGGCCGCTCACCAGAAGAAGCGATGGCAATAGACCGCATCACGGTGCGCGGCGCGCGCCAGCACAACCTGAAGAACGTCAGCGTCGAAATCCCACGCGACCGCCTGACGGTCATCACCGGCCTCTCCGGCTCGGGCAAGTCTTCGCTCGCCTTCGACACCATCTACGCCGAGGGGCAGCGCCGCTACGTCGAGTCGCTCTCGGCCTACGCCCGCCAGTTCCTCGACCAGTTGGAGCGCCCCGACGTTGACTCCGTGGACGGGCTCTCGCCGGCCATCTCCATCGAGCAGAAGACCGTCTCGCGCAGCCCTCGCTCGACCGTCGGCACGGTCACGGAGGTCTACGACTACCTGCGCCTGCTCTTCTCTTCGGTCGGCCAGCCGCACTGTCATCAATGCGAGGCGCCCATCACGCGCCAGTCGGTCGAACAGATCGTGCAGAGCGTCTCGACCCTGCCCGAGGGCGAGCGCGTGATGGTTTTGGCACCGGTGGTGCGCGGGCGCAAGGGCGAGTTCCGCAAGGAGCTTGAGAAGCTGGCTAAGGAAGGGTTCCTGCGGGCGCGTGTGGACGGCGAGCTGGTCTCGCTCGACGAGGAGATCAAACTCGACAAGCGGCGCAACCACAGCATCGAGGCCGTCGTTGACCGCCTGCTCATCAAGCCCGGCATCGCGGAGCGGCTGACCGAGTCGGTCCGCACGGCCCTGAAGCTGACGGGCAGCGCGGTGCTCATCTCGGTGGTGGACGGCGAGGAGAAGCTCTATTCGGAGCGGATGGCCTGCGTCAACTGCGGCATCAACGTCCCGCCGCTCGAACCTCGCTCGTTCTCCTTCAACTCGGTCTACGGCGCCTGCCGGCGTTGCCACGGCCTCGGCACCGTGCTCGAAGTGGACCCGGTAAAGATCGTGCAGGCGCCGAATGAGCCGGCCGACAAGGCTTTCGTCGCGCTGGCGGCGGCCGACAAGCAGAGCGCGGCCTACCTGAAGGCGGCGCTCGTCGCCGTGGCCGAGCACTTCGGGGCCGATCCGTCGCAGCCCTTCGCTTCGCTGCCGGGGCCTGTGCGCGAGGCATTCTTCCGCGGCGTCGAGGGACAGCTCAGGTTCCGGCAGGGCGCCTACAGCTACGAGAGCGACTGGCCGGGCGCCGTCGCCCACCTGACGGACCGGATGCAGAACGCGCCGAGCGAGCGCGTCCGCGAGGCTTTGGAGGAGTTGGTCTCGCCGGTCGGGTGCCCGGACTGCGACGGCCGCCGCTTGCAGCCTGAGTCGTTGGCGGTGCGCGTCGGCGGTCACGGCATCGCCGACTACACGGCCATGCCGATTGAAGAGGCCGTGACGGCCTTCGACCGGCTCAAGCTCGGCGAGCGCGAAGAGCAGATCGCCGGCCTAGTCCTGCGCGAGATTCGCAACCGCATGCGGTTCCTCGCCACCGTGGGCCTCGGCTATCTGACGCTCGACCGCGCCTCGGCTTCCCTCTCGGGCGGCGAGGGGCAGCGCATCCGTCTCGCCACGCAGATCGGCTCGCAACTGCGCGGCGTCCTCTACGTGCTGGACGAGCCTTCAATCGGGCTCCACCCGCGCGACAACCAGAGGCTCCTGGGCACGCTGACGGCCCTGCGCGACCTCGGCAACACCGTCCTCGTCGTCGAGCACGACGAGGAGACCATCCGCCGCGCAGACTACGTCGTGGACCTCGGCCCCGCGGCCGGCGCGCACGGCGGCGAGATCGTCGCCGCAGGCACGCCCGACGAGGTGGCCTGCAACCCCGACTCCGTCACCGGCCTCTACATCTGCGGCCGACGCGCCATCGAGGTGCCCCCCGAGCGGCGCCGGCCGAACGGCGCCGCCATCACCGTCCGAGGCGCACGCGAGCACAACCTGAAGAACGTCGAGGCCACCTTCCCCGTCGGGCTGCTGACGGTCGTTACCGGCGTCTCGGGCTCGGGCAAGTCAACGCTGGTTGACGACATCTTCTACCGCGCGCTGGCCCGGCACCTTTACGGCTCGCTCGAAGAGCCGGGCGAGTTCGATTCCATCGAGGGGCTCGAACACGTCGACAAGGTCATCGAGATCGACCAGTCGCCCATCGGGCGGACGCCGCGCTCGAACCCGGCGACCTACACGGGCCTGTTCACACCCCTCCGCGAGCTGTACGCGATGCTGCCCGAGTCGCGCGAGCGCGGCTACAAGCCGGGCCGCTTCTCCTTCAACGTCAAGGGCGGGCGCTGCGAGGCGTGTGAGGGCGACGGCCTCAAGCGCATCGAGATGAACTTCCTGCCCGACGTGTACGTCCTCTGCGACGTGTGCCGCGGCGCGCGCTACAACCGCGAGACGCTCTCGGTCAGGTACAAGGGCAAGAGTATCGCCGACCTCCTCGACACGACCATCGAGGAGGCGATGCCGCTTCTGGAGAACATCCCGCAGATCAAGCAGAAGCTCCAGACCCTGCTCGACGTGGGGCTCGGCTACGTCAAGCTCGGCCAGCCGGCGACCACTCTGTCGGGCGGCGAGGCGCAGCGCATCAAGCTGGCCCGCGAGTTGTCTAAGCGCGCGACCGGCCGCACCATCTACATCCTCGACGAGCCGACCACCGGCCTCCACTTCGCAGACGTTCACAAGCTGCTCGAAGTGCTGCAACGCCTCGTGAGCTTGGGCAACACGGTCATCGTCATCGAGCACAACCTCGACGTGATCAAGTCGGCCGACTGGGTGCTCGACCTCGGCCCCGAAGGCGGGTCCGGCGGCGGCCGCCTCGTCGCCTGCGGCACGCCCGAGGAGGTCGCGCGCGTCAGGAAGTCGCACACCGGGCAGGCCCTGCGGCCCCTGCTCGGCAACGGGCTCGACGGCAACGGGCACGCGCCCGAAGCCGAGGGCAAAGGGCACGGCGACGATCAGGTTGCGGCCGGGGCAACGCCGACGGGGCGGCGCCCCTCAGCCAAAACTACGACCAAGTCGGCGGACGAATCAGCCGCCAAGCCCGCCGCCAAGCCCGCCGCCAAGCCAAGCCAGCGCGGCAGGCGCAAGAGCGCCGCGTGATACACTCGCGGGCCGCGTCGGGGCGCCGCGAGGCTTGAGCGACATCCCTACTTCGTCCCCCGCTCTCACCGCCGAGGTTGACGACGAGATTTCTCCCGCGCACGAGTCCGGCGGCGGGTCTTGCCCGGTAAAGTCTGAGGTCGGCCCGCCCGCACCCGCCCGTGGCGCGGCCCCCGAAGCCTGAAGAGTCGAAGGAGGGCTCGGCCCTTGTCCGTCTACGAAGATGAAGGCATCGAGCCGCTCGGGCTGGAAGGCGTCAACACTTACCCGCTCGCCGACCGCCCGAGCAAAGTCTCAATCGGAGACTTCGCGCGCCCCTTCACGCCAGATTCCACGCTCCGCGACTTCCTCTCGAAGCTGCCGAACATCCTGGCCGTCCGGTCGCTCCGCGAAGTGGCGTCGCAGGTGCGGCGGGCGCGGCGGCTGGGCAAGCCCGTCGTCTGGGGCATCGGCGGCCACGTCGTCAAGGTGGGCCTCGCGCCGCTGCTGATCGAGCTGATGCGACGCGGCTACGTCTCGGCCGTCGCGGCCAACGGGTCGGTGCTCGTCCACGACGCGGAGGTCGCCCTTGCCGGGACGACCTCCGAGGACGTTGACGCGAGCCTCGGCGCAGGGGCCTTCGGCGCGGCCGAGGAGACGGGCCGGCTGCTGAACACCGCGGCGCGCGACGGCGCGGCCGAGGGGCTGGGGCTCGGCGAGGCGCTGGGCCGCGCTCTCGTCGCCGCCGGGCCTAAGCACGAAGAGCTGTCGCTGCTCTGCGCGGCCTACAGGGCGCGCATCCCGTTCACGGCCCACCTCGCCATCGGCACAGACATCGCGCACTTTCACCCGCTCGCCGACGGCGCCTCGCTCGGCGCGACCACGCACACAGACTTCCGCCTCCTGGCCGAGCTGGTCCGGCGCATGAGCGGCGGCGGCGTCTACCTCAACGTCGGCTCGGCCGTCGTGCTGCCCGAGGTCTTCCTCAAGTGCGTGACGCTGGTGCGCAACCTCGGCCACCCGCTCGAAGACTTCACCACCGCCAACTTCGACTTCATCCAGTCTTACCGGCCGCTGACCAACGTCGTGCGCCGCCCGACGAGCGGCGGCGCCGGGCGCGGCCTCTCCGTCACGGGCCACCACGAGCTGACAATCCCCCTGCTGGCCGCCGAAATCCTCTGCGGCGATACGGAAGAATAAAGAGGCTTGAACTCCGCCCCCGCGCCCGCCCGCCCGGCCCCCGCCAAATCGGGTGTGGACAAAGCGCATGGTTTGGCTTATCATCCCGTTGAAATTGAAAACTAATTTCAATTTCGCCTGAAAGTCAGTTCTACGAGCTTTCCGTCGAGGATTTCCTTCGTCGCCCAGGCGATCTCTTTAAATTCTCCCTCGACGCAAACAGGTTCCGCGGGAAGGTTCCCATGCCCACGCCCAGGTCAATTCTCTCGTTTGCGCTCAGCTTCTCGTTCCTGCTTTTTCTCTTCGTCCTCGTCACGCCCGGCGCGCGCGCGCAGGCGCAGCGGGCGGCCCTCAACGGCCGCGTGCTCGACCAGAACAGCGCGGCCGTCAGCGGTGCCCTCGTCACCCTGCGGCAATCGAACACGCAGGTCGAGTTCACGGCGACGACCGGCGACGCCGGCGAGTTCTCTTTCGCGGCCCTGCGGCCGGGCCGGTACAGTCTCAGCGCCTCGGCCGACGGCTTCTCGACGGCGACGGCCGGCTTCGCGCTCACGCCCGGCGAGTCGCGCGCCCTCGACCTGAGCCTGGCGCCCGGCGCGCTGGCCGAGGAGGTAATCGTCTCCTCCTCGCGCATCGCGGCCACGCCGTCCGTCATCGAGCAACTCCCCGGCTCGGTCGCGCTCATCACCGAAGACCAGTTGGAGATGAGCCGCGTCTTCAGCACGACCGAGGCGCTGAGGAAGGCCGCGGGCGTCAACGTCCGCGACGAGGAGGGGTTCGGCCTCAGGCCCAACATCGGCATCCGCGGCCTCAGCCCGACGCGCTCGACCAAGGTCCTGCTCCTCGAAGACGGCCTGCCGATCACCTACGCACCCTACGGCGACAACGCGTCCTACTACCACCCGCCGGTCGAGCGGTTCGAGTCGGTCGAGGTGGTCAAGGGCTCGGGCCAAATCCTCTACGGGCCGCAGACGGTGGGCGGCGTCATCAACTACGTGACGCGCAACCCGCCCGCGAAGCCTTCGGGCTTCCTCAGCCTGACGGGCGGCAACCGCAACTACTTCAACGGCCACCTCAACTACGGCGGCACCTGGGGCAACACGGGCTTGATGTTCGACTTCACCCGCAAGCAGGGCGAGGGCGCCCGCGACAACGTCCGCTCGGGCTTAAACGACTTCACCTTCAAGTCTGTCTCGACCTTCGGCTCGCGCCAGGCCGTGACGACGAAGTTCAACTACTACGGCGAAGACTCCAACATCACCTACTCGGGGCTGACCGAGGCCGAGTACCGCGCCGACCCGCGCCAGAACCCCTTCCGCAACGACTTCTTCCACGGCGACCGCTTCGGCGGCTCCGCCACGCACGCCCTCGTCTTCAACTCCGACGCGGCGCTCACCACGAGCGTCTACGGCTCATACTTCAAGCGCCACTGGTGGCGCCAGTCCTCGAACTCGAACGAGCGGCCGAACCGGCTCGGCTCCGACCCCGACTGCCGTAGCATGCAGGACCTCGACACGACCTGCGGCAACCAGGGGCGGCTGCGCAAGTACTACTTCGCCGGCGTCGAGCCGCGGCTGCACCTGAGCCACCGCCTGTTCGGAGGCCGCGGCGAGGCCGACTTCGGCTTCCGCGCGCACTTCGAGACGCAGGACCGCCGCCAGGAGAACGGCGACACGCCGGCCGCGCGCTCGGGCCTGCTCGTCGAGCACAACGAGCGGCGCAACCAGGCTTACTCCGGCTTCGCGCAGGACCGCTTCACCTTCGGCGACTGGACCCTGACGCCGGGCGTGAGAGTCGAGCACGTCGCCTACCAGCGCACGAACCGCCTGAACGGCGCCGCGGGTAAGACCTCGCTGACGCAGGTGGTGCCCGGCCTCGGCCTCGCCTACAACCCCTCGCCGCGCCTGACGCTCTTCGCCGGCGCGCACCGCGGCTTCGCGCCGCCGCGCACCGAGGACATCATCAACAACACGACGGGCGGGGTGGTCGAGCTCGACCCCGAGCTGAGCTGGAATTACGAGGTCGGGGCGCGCTCGGTCTTGGCCGACGGCTTGCGGCTCGAAGCCACGTTCTTCCGGATGGACTACGAGAACCAGGTCATCCCGGCGAGCCTCGCGGGCGGCGTCAACACCACGCTGACGAACGGCGGCGAGACGCTGCACCAGGGCTTCGAGCTGTCGGGCCGCCTCGACACAGGGGCGCTCCGCAAGTCGCCCTCCAACCTCTACCTGCGCGCCGCCTACACCTTCGTCCCCGTCGCGGAGTTCCGCGGTTTTCGCCGCAGCAGCGTCAACAGCGCGACCGTCATCACCGGCAACCGGCTGCCGTACGCGCCCGAGCACCTCCTGAACGCCGCCGTCGGCTTCGCGCACCCGTCCGGCTTCGACGGCCAGGTCGAGGCCGTCCACGTCGGCAGCCAGTTCGCCGACGACCTCAACACCGTCGCGCCCACGGCCAACGGCCAGCGCGGCCTCCTGCCGGGCTTCACCATCTGGAACGCCACGGCCAACTACACCGTCGAGCGACTGCGCGCGACCTTCTACGTCTCGGCCAAGAACCTCTTCGACAGGCTCTACATCGCCGACCGCTCGCGCGGCATCCTGCCGGGGCCGCCGCGCCTCTTGCAGTCGGGCGTGAAGTTCAGGTTCTAGGCCGCCGGGCGGGCGCGGCGGGAGAATAAGGGGCGCACGGGTCTCGGCAGGCCCGCGCCCCCCACACGCTTCGCCTCTCGCCCGCCGCCGCCCCGTGCGCTATAATCCGCCCCACTCCTGAGAGCACGGCCTACTTTCCCACCCGAGCGGCGGGCCTGGCGGGAGAATCAAAGAGGGGGATGAGAGGGGACGAATGGACGAAGCGAAGCTGAACCACTTCCGAGAGGTGCTGCTCGAACAACTGCGCAAGCATTCGGACCGCGCGCGCGAGAACCAGAACGACGCGCTCGAACTGGCCCTCAACGACGACGGCGTTAAGGACGTGGCCGACATGTCCCTGAACGACGTGAACCAGGAGATCGAGTATCGCCTGAGCGAGCGCGACTCGCAGATGGTGGCCGACATCGACCAGGCGCTGCTGCGCATCGAGGAGGGCTCCTACGGCACCTGCGGCCGCTGCGGCAGGGAGATACCGGAGCGCCGGCTCGAAGCCCTGCCCACGGCCCGCTACGACGCGGAGTGCCAGTCGCTCATCGAACAGGGCACCGGCGAGGACGAGCACGCCACTCTTTGAGTGACAAGTGACGAGTGACGAGTGACAAGAGGGTAAGAGGCGGCGGCATTAACGGGTGACGGGTGACGGGTGATGGGAAGAAAGTTTTTCCCGTCACCCGTCATTCTTTTCTCGTCACTCGTCACTCGTCACTCGTCACGCCGTCACTCGTCACTCGTCACGCCTTCGGATGAGCCTTGTCGTAAACCTCGATCAGTTTTTCCATCGAGACGTGTGTGTAAATCTGGGTGGTGGAGAGGCGCGCGTGGCCGAGGAGTTCCTGGATGTCGCGGAGGTCGGCGCCGCTGTCGAGCAGGTGCGTGGCGAAGGAGTGTCTGAGGGAGTGTGGGCTGATGTCGTGGATGCCGGCGCAGATGCGGATGTACTTGTCCACCATGCGGCCGACCGAGCGGGTGGTGATGCGCGTGCCCTGGTAGTTGAGGAAGACGGCCTCGGCGTCGCGCTCGTCGGGCGGCGCGTTGCGGAGGAACGAGTCGCGCACGGTCGTCAGGTAGTGCATCAGGGATTGGAGGGCCGGCTCGCCGAAGGGGACGATGCGCTCCTTGCGCCGCTTGCCCTTGACCCTGATCGTGCGCCCCTTGAAGTCTATGTCGCGCAGGTTCAGCTTGACGAGTTCCGAGACGCGCACGCCCGTCCCGTAGAGCATTTCGAGGATGGCGCGGTCGCGCCGGCCGAGGTCGGTGTTGATGTCCGGCGTCTCGATGAAGCGGACGGCCTCCTCGACCGAGAGGTGGTTCGGCAGCTTCTTCTCCAGGCGCGGCGTCGAGACCAGCTTGGCCGGGTTCAGCTCGACCAACCCCTCGCGGATCAAAAACTGGAAGAAGGTGCGCAGGGAGGCCAGCTTGCGCGCGATGGATGTCTTCTTCTTGCCGGCCGCGTGCAGCTCGGCCAGCCACTCGCGGACGGTGATGTGGTCAACGTCCTTAAGCTCGGGCTCGCGCCGCAGGCCGGTGCGGGGGTCTGCGGGCGCGAGGTGGTCGAGGAACTGCCCGAGGTCTATGGCGTAGTTGCGCAGCGTGTGCTCGCTCACGTTGCGCTCGTAGCGGAGGTGTTCGAGGAACTGTGCGATCAGGTTCTCCATACGCGCGCATCCTAAAGCCTGCGGCGTCGGTTGGACAACAGGAATCTGCGGCCGCGCGAGGGCACGAGACCACCCGCCGGCTCGTTCGGGCCGGCGGGTGGTTGTGCCCTCGCGGCAGGGCCGGCGGGTCAGCGCGCTCTCAGCAGGAACACGTCCCAAGCCCAGCGGCCGGCCTTCGCCCCGCGCGCGTCGTCCACTTTGGCGCGGTACTTGAAACGGTTGCCGTGCCTGTCCGTGCGCTTCGATTCGTGATAGCGCAGGTGCAGCCGCGCCACGTCGAGCGAGCGGAGCGCGTGCAGCTCTCCCGGCTCCGAGACTCCGTCGTGGTCGGCGTCTCGCCATAGGCGGAGCGACGAGTAGACGGCGTCGCGCGCGTCGATTACGCCGTCGCCGTTGCCGCCGCGTGCCGGCCTGTCGAACTCGGCGAGGGCGAGGAAGCCGTTGCGGTCGGCGACGGGCGGCTGCGGCGTGAAGTTGCCGAACAGCTCCTGGCCCGTGTCGATGCGGCCGTTCCCGTCACGGTCGAGCGCGAGCCATGCGTCGTCAGAGCCGGCGGCCGTCCACGACATTCTGTCCGGCGTCCCGTCGCCGTTGATGTCGAAGAGGACGCCGCCCGCCGCGTCGGTCAGGTCGAAGCCGTCGCCGGCCACGTCCAACAGGATCGGCGAGGGGTCGGTACAGCGGCAGTCGGGAGAGTCGAGCCAGAAGCCGTTGCCCAGGCTCAGGCAGGTCTGGAACCTGTTCTGGTACTCCTCGACGCCCAGAATGTCGCTACAGATGACGCCGGTGCCGCCCCCACCGCCGCCGCCGAGTTGCGGGCAGCACATGAAGGTGTCGTGGCCGCCTGATATGTAGCCGACGGGGCAGCTACCATCCCAGTTGCTGGTGATGCAGCCGTTGCCGAGCGGCAGCCCCTCCGGGCAGAGGGGACAGGACCAGTACCACCTGGCCGGCTCGATCAAAGTCGCCACCGTCTGGCGACAGCTACAACACTCGGCCGGCGGCGGCTGCGGACAGTCCGCGTTAGGGTCATCCGGCGACGGGTCAGGCGGCGGCGAGGCATTACAGGGAAGTAAAGCAATCTCCTGGCAGATTTGAAGGGTTGCACCTTCACCATAGGTCCAATCACGTTACTGCACTATCTGGCAGGACGCCTGCTGGTCGGTACACTGAAAGTTATCCACCTCGATGCGAAAGCCGTTCTCCGGCGGCGCGTCCGGGCAGAAGCAGTTACCTCCCGGCACCAGTTTGACCCGCGAACAGGAGATGCCCTGCCCCGAACAGCAGGACTGTGGCGCCGGCCTGCGCCACGCACCTCGCACGCCCGCCGGAGAAAAAGAAACCGGCAGGAAGGCTGCCGGTATCGTTAAGGCCGTGGCTCGGTCTTTAACCCAGGCTCTAGGGCCAGGCGGGCATCCGGCCTGCGGGTCGCCGCCCCTGAGGGCCGCGATGCGCTCGGGGTTGACACCTCTGCCCTCGCCGGCTGACAGCTTCACTCTGACCGGCCGGCCATCGGAAGCCAAGTAGCCGGTCCCGTCGCCGTGGCTCAGTGCGCTGAAGATAATCTCGATTTTCTTCGGCCGCGCGTTCGGGTCAACCTGGCTCCGATACCGCTTCCACCCCTTCACGTATGTCTCGTGCAGGGTGAAGACGTGGGTTTCTCCGGGAGGGATTGAAGGGTCGTCGGGCTGCGGCTGCTTTGTCAGGTCAATCAACGCCGCTCGCCCATAAACGAGCGAGAAACCCATCCTGTTACCCGAGCCCGGATTAATAACATCATCGAAGCTAAGTATGAGCCTTAAGAAGTAGATCGGCTTGCTGCCGGTGTTCCTAACCTCCACCTCCAAGTCCCCGAGCCATTCGTCGTTGCTGAGGTTCTTCACCTTCTCCGGCTTCCTTATCTTCACCTTGATCGGCACGTGCGCCGGCACCTTGTCTTTAAACTCCCGCTCGTGTGGCTCGGGCGCGGCCACGTCCTGCGATGACCCGGCGGCCGACGCGAGGCCGGCGACTGTTGCGGCTGAAATCAACAAGGCAACTAGAGTTGCGGCGAGGCGTGGGCGCCGCCTGTGAGGGCGGTCGGACTCCTGTGAGTTCATCGTGTCTCTCCTGTGAAGGGGAAGTGGCGGCCGACTGCGCCGCCCGCGAGGACGAGAGCGCGCCCCTCTGGTGAGTATGAGGGGCGGTGGCGAGTCTACGCGCCGGCCTTATCCGCGTCAAACTTTTTTTCGGAGACGGCGGGCTGGCCGGGCGCGGCGCCCCTGCGCGTCAGCCCCGCGGTGGGTAGAAGCCCTTGCGGGTGCGGACGCGCAGGTCGGGCCGGCCCTTGACGCGGAGGGTGAAGGCGCGGAAGCGGGCGGCCGAGTCTTCGGGGGTCGGGTAGTAGCTGAGGACGTACTGCTCCGCGAGGTCTGTGGCGATGCGCGTGAAGGCGCGGCGGAAGTCTTCGAGGGTGCGCGGGACGAAGACCTCGCCGCCGGTCTGCGCGGCGAACTCCTGGAAGCGGCGCTCGCCCGCCAGGTCGCGCAGGTTGGCGTTGTCGCTGTGGCCGATGCGCAGCACGTAGACCTGCACGTGGTTGCGCAGGATGGTCGAGAGCGCCGCGTCGAAGTCGAGTTCGCTCGCCGTGTCTGTGCCGTCTGAGACGACGACGAAGACGTTGCGGCCCGGCTCCGTGCCGACGTAGGCGGCGGCCTCGGCCAGGGCGTCGAAGAGGGCTGTGGCGCCCTGCGGCCTGGGGAAGTTCTCGACGGCGTTGACGAGGACTTCGGCGTCGCCCGTCAGCCGCCTGATCAGCTCGGGCGCCGTCGAGATCGAGTAGAGCGCGCCGCGGTCAGCGGGCCGCAGGACGGCGCGGAGGAAGCGCACGGCCGCCTCCTTCTGGAAGGCCCGCGTCGCGTTGAGGCTGTAGCTGTTGTCGAAGAGCAGGACGATGTTGGCCGGCGTCTCGGCGCGCGACAGCTCGGCCAGCGGGCGCGGCCGTCCGTCCACCAGCAGCTCGAAGTCTTCGAGACGAAGGCCGGTGACGGCGCGCCCTTCGGCGTCGGTCACGGCCGCGGGCAGCGGGACGAGGTTGGTACTGACGCGGATCACCTCGTCGTCGCCCGCGCCGGCCTCGTCGCCGGGCTGGTTCTTCGGCCGCGTCGGCGGCGGCCGCCTGGTGCTGCGCGGGATGACTACCGAAGGGTTCGGCGACGGCTCGGGCTCGGCGATGGGGCCTTCGACAGCGGGCGCGGGCGGGCGGGCGACCTCGATTGTCTTGCCTGAGGGCGGCTGCGGCGCCCGGTTGCGTCCGGACTGCGCGCGCGCGCCGAAGTCCGGCGAGAGCAGCGCGAGCAGGCAGAGTGCGACGGTGAAACTCACGACGGCCCGCGCGCCGGTGCGCGTGACGCAGCCCAACGCGCCGGTGCGCGTGACGCGGCTCAACCTGCCGCTGCGCGTGGCGCGGCTCAGCCCGCCGCCGTCCCGGCCGCGCCGGCGTCGCCGCCCGCCGTCTCCGCCGCCGTCTCCCCGACCGTTTCTCGAAGCCAAACGTCCCACTCCTTCAGCGCCAGCTCTACCTGTCTCACGTGCCGCTCGCGCTTGCGGCGATACTTTTTGCGCTCCTCTTCTGGCAGCGGCTCAAGCAGCGCGAAGGTGATGTTGACCGGCTGATAGTTTTCCGGGTCCGCGCCCGAGACGTAGCGCGCGAGCGCGCCCGTCGCAGCCTTCGGCGGGGCCTCGACCGGCTCGCCGCCCCGCACCAGCCTCGCCGCGTTCAGGCCAGCCAGCCACCCCGTCGCCACGCTCTCGACGTAGCCCTCGACGCCGCTGATCTGCCCGGCGAAGAAGATTCGCGGCCGCTCGCGCATCTGCAAGGTGCGCCGGAGCACGCGCGGGGCGACGATGTAGGTGTTGCGGTGAATCTGCCCGAACTGCAAGAACTCGGCCCGTTCGAGGCCGGGGATCGTGCGGAGCACTCGCGCCTGTTCGCCGTAGCGTAGATGATTCTGGAAGCCCACGAGGTTGTAGGCGTCGGCCAGCAGGTTCTCCTGCCGGAGCTGGACGCAGGCGTAGGGCTCGCGGCCCGTGCGCGGGTCCCTGAGCCCGACCGGCTTCATCGGCCCGTAGCGGAGCGTGTCGCGCCCGCGCCGCGCCAGCTCCTCGATGGGCAGGCACGCCTCGAACCAGCGCGTCTCCTCAAACCTTTGCAGCGGGACGCTCTTGGCCGCGATCAGCTCCTCGTAGAAGCGCGCGTACTCCTCCTGGTCGAGCGGGCAGTTGAGGTAGTCGTCGCCGCCCTTGTCGTAGCGGGCGGCGCGGAAGGCGATCTCGGTGTTGACCGAGTCGGCCGCGACGACCGGAGAGATGGCGTCGTAGAAGTAGAGCTGGTCGCTGCCCGTCAGCCGCGCGATCTCGCCGGCCAGCGCGTCGGAACAGAGCGGGCCGGCGGCGATGACGGTCACGGCGTCTTCGGGGACGCGCGTGGCCTCCTCGCGGATTAGTTCGATGTTCGGGTGCGAGCCGACGCGCTCGGTAATCAGCTCGGCGAACCGCTCGCGGTCCACGGCGAGGGCCGCGCCGGCGGGGACGCGCGTGGCCGCCGCGACCTCCAACACGAGCGAGCCGCCGCGCCGCAGTTCCTCCTTGAGCAGGTAGGGCGCCGTGCCGGCCTCGTCGGACTTGAGGGAGTTCGAGCAGACTATCTCGGCCAGCCGGTCTGTGCGGTGCGCGGGCGTCTGCCTGGTGGGGCGCATCTCGTAGAGCCTGACGCGGGCGCCCGCGCGGGCCGCCTGCCAAGCGGCCTCGACCCCGGCCAGGCCACCGCCGATTACGATAACTTCGCTCATCGGCTCAATCGTAAGGCTCCGCGCCGGGGGCGGCAAGCGGCGCCGGGCCGGCCCGGGCGGCGAGGGCGGCGGGGGCGAGGCCGTTGTATCATCGTCGGCGTAAGCAAGCGCTGAGACGGGAAGGAGCGGGCGAGTTGTCGGCCAGAGAGTTTCAGACGGGGGACGCGGCGCGGGGCGGCGAGTTCGAGGCGTTGTGCGAGAGGCTGTGCGAGAGGCTGGCGGCGGGTCTCGGCCGCGAGGTCGGCGCGGCGACGGCCGGCGGCTCGGGGCCGCGTCAAAGCCCGGCCGGCGGCTCGGGGCCGCGTGAGGGCGCGGCCGGCGGGGTGGGCGCGCGGCTGAAGCAGGCGGCGGTGGCGCTCGTCCTGCGCGAGAACGCGGGCCGGGCCGAGCTGCTAATCATCAAGCGGGCCGAGCGCGAGCGCGATCACTGGTCGGGCCACCTCGCGCTGCCGGGCGGGCGGCGCGAGGCGTCGGACGCGGACCTCGTCCGCACGGCCGTCCGCGAGACTTGGGAGGAGGTTGGCCTCGACCTCGACGACGGCGGCGCGGTTCTGGGCGGGCTCGACGTGGTCAGGCCGCAGAGCCCGCTCGCGCCGCAGGTAGAGGTCTGGCCCTTCGTGGCGGCTGCGCCGCCGGCCTACCACGTGCCGGAGGGCGGGCCTGCGCCGCGTGAACTGGTCCTTAACCACGAGGTGGCCGCGGCCTTCTGGCTGCCCGCGGCCCTGCTCAGAGAGCGTGGTCGCTCGGAGGTTTTCCGAATGGTCTTCGGCGGGCGGCAGTTGAAGTGGCCGGCCTACGCCTCGGAGCACGGCCCCATCTGGGGCATCACCGAACGCATCCTCACCAACTTCCTCGCTCTCGCCTGGGGGCAGGAGACCTAGCCCGCAAGGGCGACCGGATTCAGGCCCGCTAAGGGCGGCAGCTCTCCAGCCCGCGAAGGCGATAGACGCGGCCAGCGAGGGCGACAGGCTCGGCGTGCGGCGCGCGCCGAGGTCTGTCGGCCGGAACGCGAATGGTCCCGCCACTTCCGTCGAGGGAAGCGGCGGGACCGTCTTCGTTCTTCGAGGGCCCGGCGCGCGGCGCGCGGACCTTAAAAGTTTTCGTTGACCCTCAACCGGCGAGCGAGCGAGCCTGCCGCTTGAGCAGCTTGCGCAGGCTCAGGCGGGCCTTGTGAAGCTGTGACTTCGAGGTGCCGGGGGCACAGCCCAGCAGGCGCGCGATCTCCTCGTGCTCGTAGCCCTCCACGTCGTGGAGCACGAAGACTGTGCGGTAGCCGGGCGGGAGCTGCGAGAGGGCGCGGTCGAGGGCGATGCGGTCCACAATCGGCATCCGCCGCGCGTCCTCCGTGCCGGCGACCATCTGCGGCGGGAGTTCGCCGTCTTCCGACGTGTGTTCGAGCTTGACCCCGCGCCGCCGGAAGTGCATGAGCACCTGGTTGACCGTCATCCGGTGCAGCCAGGTCGTAAACTGCGACTCGCCGCGGAACATCCCGACCTTGCGGAAGAGCTGGACGAACACGTCCTGCGAGAGGTCTTCGGCCTCGGTCGGGTTCTGCGTCATGCGCAGGCACAAGGAGTAGACGCGGCGCGAGTGGCGCTCGTACAACTCCTCGAAGGCGCGCGAGTCGCCGGCCGCCGCGCGGCGCGTCAGCCCGTAGTCTGAGGCGTCCGACACGTCGGGCGCGGCCGTTGCGGCGGCGGCCTCTTCGCTCGCCGCGGCCGAGGCCGAGGCGGGCCAGAGGGGCAGTTTTAGAACTTTGGCGTCGGTCATGTTCTTCTGTCGCCTGCTCTCTACTTCTCTTCCTCTTCGCGGCGCCGGCGCGCGTCGCGCTCGGCGGCCCGCTCGTCGAAGCGTCGCTGCTGCTCCGGAGTGAGCATGCTACGTATACGTTCGCGGGCGCCCCGGCGGATTTGTTCGTAGCGCGGCCGCGTCTCCTCGCGCAGGGCGCGGTATTCGGCGCGCGTCTCTTCGAGGACGGCGCGGACGCGGCCGGCCTGCTCGTCCGTCAGCCCGAGGTCGCGGCGCATCTCCTCGAAGATGCCGCGGTCGCGCCCCTCGCGCCCGCCGCGGTGGTCGCCGCCGCCGTCAGGGCAGGGGCCGCCGGCCTTGAGGCGGTAGAAGCCGTCGAGGGCCGCGCCCGTCGCCGCGCCGACGACGAAGGCGGCCGCCACGACCAGCCACAGCAGGAGTCTAGTCTTGCCGCGCGCGTTCATCTCTGCGCCTCCGGCCCGTCTTCGAGTATGGTCCGCAAGACCTCGTCGCCGCTCAGGGCCGCGCGGTCGGCGAAGAGCACGCGCTCGTAGCCGGCTGCCGTGCCGCCCGCCGTTCCGCCCGCCAGCGCCTCTTCGACCAGGCCGCCCTGCGCGGGCACGCCCGGCGAGCCCGACGAGGAGGTAAGCAGCAGCGCCAGCGCCAGCGCGCAGACCAGAGCCATCGCCGGCACGGCACGCCAGGCCACGCCCAGCACCGCCAGCCAGTGCTCGCCCTCGGCCCGCCTCTCGCGCTCGGCCGCGATGCGCGCGCGCACACGGGCGTAGAGGAACGGCGCCGCGGCGACCTCTTCGGCCTCGGCTTCGTTCGCGGCCGAGGCGTGCAGGACCGCGCGCCCGACCGCGTCGAGCCTTTCGCGCCGCCCCGAATTGTTACGCTTCAAAGTCATGGCTCTTGCCGTTTCGACCGCCGAGCAGCCCGGCCGCCTCGACGGCTGACCGGCCCTCGTAAATAAAGACGAACGCCGCCGCGCGGGGGTTACAGTTTCTACCGGCTCAGAGGTAGCGCGCGAGGGCGCGCCTGAGTGCGGCCCGCGCCCGGTGCGCGCGCACCTTGACCTTCGGCGCAGACCAGCCGACCGCCCGCGCGATCTCGGCCACGCTCTGCCCCTCGACTTCGAGCATGACGAGGACGAGGCGGTCTTCGGGACTGAGGCGCGCCAGCAGCTTCGCGGCCAGGTCGCGCGAGACGGCCGCCGACTCGACCTGGGCGCCCGGCCGCTCGTCGCTCAAGCGGTCGCGCAGCCACTCGGCCTCGCCATCCGACACGTCGCTCAGCAGACTTTCGGGCCGCCGCTTCTGCCGCCGCAGCTCGTCGTAGGAGGCGTTGAAGGCGATGCGGGCCAGCCAGGCGGCGAAGGCTTCGTCGCCCTTGCCGTCGAAGTCCTGAAGCGCGAAATAGGCTTTGGTGAAGGTCTCCTGGACGACCTCTTCGACCTGCTCGCGGCGGCGGAAAAATCGACCGGCGATGAGTGCGACGCGGCGGCGGTGGCGCTCGAAGATCAGCTCGAAGGCGGTCTCGTCGCCCGCGGCGGCGCGCGCCGCGAGCCCCGCGTCGGACGGCGGCGCGGGGGGTTCCGCCTCGGCGAGGGCAGCCTTTCGGTCAGACTCGTCCGCCATTCTCGTCTAAAGCCGCCCCCTTCCCCTTCGTCCGGTCGGGCCGGAGGCGGCCGCGCCGACGATTTAACCCCCGGCGCGGCTGCCGCGTAAAGCGAAGCGGCAGCCCCCTCGTCGAGAAGGCTGCCGCCGATCCCGCGCCCGGCCCCGAGCGATTCGGGGCTCGGACGGAGGGCTTACTCGGTCTGCGAGGCGCCGGCCGCGTTGCGACGCTGCTCGCGCTGCTGGCGGCGCTCCTGCCGGCGCTGCTCGCGCTGCTGGCGCTCGGCCGCGAGCTGGGTCTTCTGCTCGGGCGTCAGCACGTTGTACATCTCGCTCATCATCCGCGCGCGGACGACGGCCAGCTCGACCGAGGCGTTGGCGCGGGCCTGCGCCGCGGCCCTGACCTCGGACTCGTTGAAGGTGCCCTCGAAGCCGTTAGCGCCACGGCCCTGGCGGCCCAGGCCGCCCTGCCGGCGCAGCGCCTTCATGCTCTCGCGGTGGCGGGCGGCGATCTGCTGCAACTGCTCCTTCTGCGCGTCGGTCAGGTTGAGCCGCTCGGCCATTCGGCCGCCGAGGAAACCGCGGCCGCCGCGATGATGGCCCTTGCCGCCCTTGAAGCCCTTACCGCCCCACTGGCGGCTCTGCCGCTCGCCCTGTCCCCGGCCGGCCTCGGGCTGCTGTGCGACGGCCACGGTGCCGCCGAAAACGAACGCCGCGGCCAGGGCCACGCCGCCGATTGCCTTTCCGGAACGAATGAATCTCATCTTCTTCTCTTTTCTCCCTAGAGCTGGAAATTTCAGGTCGGCCGTCTCGGACGCTCAGAGGAGAATTAAGCCTCGCGCCGGCCTTACAAAGTTGAAGACGCCGCCCCCGGCCGGCCGGTTACAAAACAAATCCGGGGCGCGGCACGCGACTTCACTCCGGCACGAGGGCGACGCGGAAACCCGCGAGAGACCAGTCGCCTTCGCCCTCGATCTCGCCGACGAAGGAGAGGTCGCCGGGCGCGTTCGGGCCGACGACGTAGCAGGTGGCGTTGCCCGCCTCGTCGCGGTAGAAGCCGAGTTCGAGCGTCTCGGCCTCGGACCACTCGGGGTGAAAGAGCATGCCGACGAGGTTGAAGACGACGGGCGGGCAGACCGTCACGCGGTAGCCCTCGGGCAGCAGGCGGCGGGCTCGCCAGTCGGCGTCCACGACGCGGACGAACTCGCGCAGGGAGGGGTAGTCGTGATCGTACCGCGTGCCGTTCAGCATCCCGGCGCGGCCGAGGTAGGGCGCGAACGGGTCGGCAGTGGCGTCGTGGCCGTAGGGCGTGCCGTAGAACTGCCGGTTGTGCGGCAGGTAGCGCGGCTTGGCCGTAGCCTCTACGCCGACCACCCTCCCCTGCACGCGCCGGTGCCCTGCGACGAAGCGCTCGCGGGCGCTCGGGCCGTGCTCGCGCGCCCGCTCGAAGTCGTGCGGCGCCGTCGGGTAGAGGCGGGCGAAGTAGGCGTCGTCGAGCGGCACGGCCGCGGCCGAGGGGACGACGTGCCACTCGATGTTGAAGTGGGCGAGCCCACCGGCCCCGGCCGGCGCCGTGGTTTCTGCCCCGGTCTCCGCCCCGGCCAGCACCTCGCCCGCGCCGAGCCCGAAAAACTCCCTGAGCCGTCCCTCCCGCTCCGCCAGCCTTTCGTCCATTTTCGCCCCCCGCGCTTGAATTCCGCCGCCCGACTTTGACACACTAACGCATTCCGTTCACGAAATTCTCTGCGTAACCTCGTGCGCGCTATTCGCCGGCCGAAGACGGATTGCCCGGCAGCCGGGGGCGGCCGCGGGCATCCAAGTAAATTCCGTAACCCGTGGGCGCCCCCGTGCGTCTTCACAGCGTAGGCCCGATAAAACATCTGACGTGACGGCCCGAAGGGCCGCGGCCCGTGCAGGCCCGCGGCTGCGTCTGCCGGTCACGAATCTCCCCCGAGCGCTTCGCGCGGTCGCCAGTGGGCGGGCGCGCGGCGGCCGGCAGGTAAACGAATTGATGAGCCATCATAGCAAGACCGAAGAGAGCCGAACGCGAGTGCCGCGTGAAGGCGCGGCCCCCGCGGCCCCCACGCGCGCCCTGCCGGCGACAGTTCAGGAGCGCGGTGGCGAGAAGCCCCTCGGCCGTCGCGCCGCAGCCGCGGGACTCGCCCTGACGCTGCTGGCCGTCGTGCTCGCCGGCGCGGCCTGCGGGCGCTCAGAGACGAAGGCCGACGCGGCCGCTAACACGCGCGGCGGGCGCGGCGCCGAAGGGCGGCCCGAGGCGCCGGCCGTCACGGTGACGACGGCCGTGGCCGTCGCGCGCGCCGTCCCGTCTTACGTGCAGGCGAACGGCAGCCTCGTCGCGCAGGAGACCTCGAACGTGGCCTCGCAGGCTTCCGGTCAGGTGGTCTCGACGCCCGTCTCGGTCGGCGCCTTCGTCCGGCAGGGGCAGGTGATCGCGCGCATCAACGACCGCGACGCGCGCCTCCGCCTTCAGCAGTCGCAGGCAGCCGTCCAGCAGGCCGTCGCCGGCGTCCGGCAGGCCGAGGCGCGTCTGGGCCTGCGGCCCGGCGGCGGCTTCGAGGCCAGCGCCATCCCGGAGGTGCGCGCCTCGGCCGCCAACCTCGAACAGGCCGAGGCCGACCTGCGGCTGGCCGAGGCCAACGAGCGGCGCTACCGCGAGCTGGTCGAGACGGGCGACGTGGCCGCGAGCGTCTACGACCAGTACCGCAACCAGCGCGACACGGCACGCGCCCGCGTCAACGCCGCGCGCCAGCAGATCGAGGCCGCCGTCAACGCCGCGCGCCAGAGCAACCAGGCCGTCCAGAGCGCGCAGGCCGAGGTCGAGTCGGCCCGCGCGGCGGTCGCCATCGCGCAGAAGGCCGTGGCCGACACGACGGTCGTGGCCCCCTACTCGGGCTACGTCAGCGAGCGGCCCATCGCCGTCGGCGAATACGTGACGCCGGCCTCGGTCGTCGCCACCATCCTGCGCACCAACCCGCTCAAGCTCCAACTGCAAGTGCCCGAGGCCGAGGTGCCCTTCATCCGGCCCGGCATGGGCGTCTCGCTCGAAGTCGACGCGCACCGCGACCGCAAGTTTGCCGGCCGCGTCTCGGCCGTCAACCCGGCCATCGACCCGGTCTCGCGCGCCGCCACGGTCGAGGCCGAGGTCGAGAACCCCGACAACTCGCTGCGCTCCGGCATGTTCGCCACGGCCCGCATCGCCCGCGAGGGCGGCACGAGCGCCGTCTACGTGCCCCGCGCGGCGGTACTCGCCGACCCGAACACCAAGTCGTTCCGGGCCTTCGTTATCGACGGCGACACGGCCCGGCTTCGCGTCGTCCAGATCGGCGCCGAGGAGGGCGAGTGGATACAGGTCCTCTCCGGCGTCGGCGCCGACGACCTGCTCGCCACCTCCAACCTCGAACAGCTCTACGAGGGCGCGAAAGTCAGGGTGCAGTAGTTTTCAGTTTTGGGTTTTGAGTTTTTAGTTCGGAAGGCTAAAGGCTAAAAACTAAAAACTGAAAACTAGAAACTAACGATATGCAGAAGCTTGCTGAAATTTGCGTGCGCCGGCCGGTGTTCGCCACCGTCATCGTGCTGCTGCTGACGGTTGTGGGGGGCTTCGCCTTCTTCTCGCTCGGCATCGACCGGTTCCCGCGCATCGACCTGCCGACCGTCTCGGTGCAGACGACCAACCCCGGCGCCGCGCCGCAGGAGATCGAGACCGAGGTCACAGACGTTATCGAGGCCGCGGTCAACACCGTGCCCGGCATCGACGAGATGCGCTCGACCTCGGCGCAGGGGCGCTCGACCGTCACCATCACCTTCAACCTCGAAAAAGACCCGGACGTGGCGACGCAGGAGGTGCGCGACAAAGTCAGCACCGTCCTCAACCGCCTGCCGGAGACGGCCGACCCGCCCATCGTCCGCAAGGCCGACCCCGACTCGCAGCCCGTCATCCAGTACGCCATCAGCGCCCCGCGCTCGACGGTCGAGCTGACCGACATCGTCATCAACCAAGTTCAGGAGCGGATCGAAAACGCCGACGGCGTGGGCGAGGTGCAGGTCTACGGCGGCCGCCAGCGCGAGATCAAGGTCTACATCGACCCGGCGCGCCTGAGGGCCTTCAACCTCTCGGTGACGGAGGTGGTGAACGCGCTCCGCCAGCAGAACCTCGAACTGCCGGGCGGGCGCCTCAACGAGGGAGCCCGCACCGTCACGCTGCGGACGCTGTCGCGCGTCGGCGAGGTCGAGCAGTTCAACGACGTGGTCGTCACGACGCGCAACGGCTACGCCGTCAAGGTGCGCGACGTGGGGCGCGTCGAAGACTCGGGCGTGGACCCGGCCTCGGCCGCCTCGCTCGACGGCGTGCCCTCGGTCTCGCTGGCCGTCCGCAAGCAGTCGGGCGCCAACACCATCGCCGTCATCAAGGCGGTCAAGCAGCGGATGGCCGAGATTCAGCCCCTGCTGCCGCCCGACCTGAAGGTCGCCATCACGCGCGACCAGCAGGAGTTCATCGAAACGAGCCTGCACGCCATCGAGGAGCACCTGGTCGTCGGCGGCCTGCTCGCCTCCCTCATCGTCTTCCTCTTCCTCTGGAACTTCCGCTCGACCGTCATCGCGGCGCTCGCCATCCCGACCTCGATCATCTCGTCGTTCGCCGTCATCGCCTGGCTCGGCTACTCGCTCAACCAGATGACGATGCTGGCGCTCACCCTGATGGTGGGCATCGTGATCGACGACGCCATCGTCGTCTTGGAGAACATCTACCGCTTCGTCGAGGAGAAGGGGATGCACCCCTTCCAGGCGGCGATTGAAGGGACGCGCGAGATCGGCCTCGCCGTCACGGCGACCACGCTCAGCCTGCTCGCCGTCTTCATTCCCGTAGGCTTCATGACGGGCATCGTCGGCCGCTTCATGTCCTCGTTCGGGTTGACCTCGGCGGCGGCCATCGCCGTCTCGCTGCTGGTCTCGTTCACGCTGACGCCGATGCTCGCCGCGCGCTGGATTAAGCCGCGCGAGGAGGCGCCGCCCGGCGCCGACGACCTACCCGACGCCGCGCCCGCGCCCTCGGGCCACGCCGCGGCTCCGGGCGCAGCATCGACCGCCGCATCGACCGCCGCATCGACCGCTGCATCGACCGCGGCCGCACACGGGGCGCAGCCCGCGGCCCCCGGCGCGCACTCCGGCTCGAAGGAGGGCCGCTTCTACAAGCCGATTGACCGCACCTACATGTGGATGCTGCGCTGGGCGATGGCCCACCGCTGGGTCGTGGTCGTCATCTGCGTCGGGGTGGTGGCCTCGATTGTTCCGCTCTACAACTGGGTCGGCTACAACTTCCTGCCGGACGAGGACGAGTCGGCCTTCCAGATCAACGTCCGCGCGCCGCAGGGCACGAGCCTCGCGGCCACACAGTCGATCCTCGACCGCATCGCGCGCGACGTGCGCGAGCAGTTGCCCGGCGTCAGGAACACGCTGGCGATTGCGGGCTGGGGCCGGCAACAGTCGCCGAGCGCGGGCTTCGTCAACGTCAGCCTCGTCCCGCCGGGCGAGCGCAAGCTCTCGCAGGCCGACCTCATCAACCGCGCGCGCGGCCTGACTCGCAAGTACCCGAAGGAGTACCAGATCGGCGTCTCGGGCACGTCGTCCATCGGCGCCTCCATCGGGGGCGGCGGCCGCGGCGGCTCCGCAATCGGTTACTTCCTCTCCGGCACGGACATGGAGAAGCTCGACGCCTACTCCGAGCAGCTCGTCGAGCGACTGAAGAACGACCCGAACTTCCGCGACGCCGACCGCTCGCTCGAACTCGGCACGCCCGAGGTCCGCGTCCTCATCGACCGCCAGCGCGCGGCCGACCTCGGCGTCCGCGCCGGCGACGTGGCGCAGGCCCTCAACCTCCTGGCCGCCGGGCAGCGCGTCACCACCTACAGCGAGGGCTCCGAGCAGTACGACGTTGTCGTGCAGGCCGACGAGCAGTTCCGCCGCACGCGCGATTCTCTGCGCGAGTTCAGCGTGGCCGCGGCCGGCGGCGGCACGGTCGGTCTCGAAAAGCTTGTCCGGCTCGAAGAGGGCGAGAGCCCGGCCTCGATTGACCGACTCAACCGCCAGCGGCAGGTGACCATCTCCGCGAGCGTCGCGCCGACGGCCTCGGAGTCGGAGGCGCTGGTCGCCATCGAGCGCCACGCCGCCGCGCTCAACATGGAGCCGGGCTACCGCACCGGCATCACGGGCCAGTCGCGCGAGTTGCAGCGGGCCAACCAGTCTTTCATGCTGGCCTTCGTCCTCTCGTTCGTCTTCATGTACCTGATCCTGGCGGCGCAGTTCGAGTCGTTCATCCACCCCGTCACGATCCTGCTGACTCTGCCGCTCTCGATACCCTTCGCGCTGCTCTCGACCCTGATCGCGGGCCAGCGGCTCAACATCTTCTCGGCGCTCGGCATCCTGCTGCTCTTCGGCATCGTCAAGAAGAACGCCATCTTGCAAATCGACCACACCAACACGCTGCGCTCGCACGGCATGGAGCGCTACAGCGCCATCATGCAGGCCAACCGCGACCGCCTGCGGCCCATCCTGATGACGACGCTGGCGCTCGTCGCCGGCATGATCCCGCTCATCCTCGGCACGGGCGCGGGCGCCGCGACCAACCGCTCCATCGGCGTGCTCGTCGTCGGCGGTCAGTCGCTCTGTTTGCTGCTGACGCTGCTGGCGGTGCCGGTCTTCTACTCGCTCTTCGAGGACGCGAAGGAGTCGCGCGTCTGGGCGGCCGCCGGCGGCCGCTTCGACAGCTTCAAGGGCGGGACGGGCCGCCGCGTGCGCGAGGCTTACGCCGCCGTCGCAGCTTCTTTCTCTCGCAAGGAGAAGGGCGCAGGAGGCGCGCTCCGGCGCGGGGCCGACGAGGACCGTTACCCCGGCGCGGCTTCCGGCGACTGAAAGGGCCGGGTGAGAGTTAAAAGAAAGATGTTCGCTTTGTCACACACATCGAGCAGGCTCGGCCGCGGGCTGGCGACGCTCGCCGCCGTCGCGCTCCTCGCGTCGCCCGCGACGGCGGCGCGCACGCAGACGCAGACCCAGACGCAGACCGGCACCCAACAGCAGCAGCCCCCCGGCGCGCCGCCCGCGCCGACCACCCAACTGCCGCCCAACTCCTCGTCTGCGCCCGTCAGGCCCGAGAACGAGGCGCGGCAGAGCGCGCAGCCGCAGACCGGCGTCGAACAGGAGCGGCAGGGCACCGCGCCCAACACGCAGGGGCCGCGCCCGCCCTCGCCGCAAATCCAGCCGCCTTCACAGCAGACGACGCCCGGCCAGCCGCCGCAGAGCTCGACGCCCGCCGGCACCACCGCGCCGCAGGGCACAACAGACGCCGGCGGCAACGCTCAAACGGGTGTGCCCGCGACGCCGGGCCAGGGCGTCGGCACTTCGGGCATCGCGCCCGCTCAGTTGCCGACCGAGCCGCCGCCCGTCGCGCCCGACTTCGAGGCGCCCTCGCGCCCGCTCCCCTCGGCCGAGCGCGTCGGCGTGGACATGATGAATCAGGCGGCGCTCACCCTGCGCGACGCCATCGCCCTCGCGCTCCAGAACAACAACGACATCGACGCCTCGCGCGTCAACGTCGAGATCGCCGAGTTCGACCTGACCGCCGCGCAGGGCGTCTACGACCCGCGCTTCTCCACCGAGAGCTACTACGAGAGCCGGACCACGCCGACCAGCTCCTCTCTGAGCGGCGGCGCCGACGGCTCCGTGACGCAGAAGGATTTGACCGGCGCGGCGCGCCTCGGCGGCTTCTCGCCCTGGGCGGGCGGCGCCTACCAGCTCGACTTCTCGACCACGCGGCTGACGACGAGCAACCAGTTCGTCACCCTAAACCCGCAGTTCCCGTCCTCGCTCTCGCTGACCTACACGCAGCCGCTCCTGCGCGGCCGCGCGATTGACGACAACCGCCGCCGCATCGAGATCGCCCGCAAGAACCTGTCGCTCACGGACGCGCAGTTTCGCCAGCGCGCCATCGAGGTCATCTCGCAGGTCGAGTCGGCCTACTGGGACCTGACCTTCTCCCTGCGCAACCTGCAAGTGCAGATCGACGCCGTCCGCCAGGCGCGCACGCAGCTCGAAAGCAACCGGCGCCTCGTCGCTCAGGGCGTGCTCGCGCCGATTGACCTCGTGGCGGCCAACACGCAGATCACCACCTTCGAGCAGAACGTCTACACGGCGCAGGAGGCCGTCACACGCGCCGAGAACAACCTGAAGACACTGATCCTGCCCGACCGCACGGCCGAGCTGTGGTCGCGCCCGCTCACCCCCGTCTCGGAGGTGAGCCTTGAGCCGCCGCGCGTCGCGCTCGAACAGGCATTGGCCGGCGCCCTGCGCGACCGCCCCGAAATTCAGCAGCTCCAGACCACGGCCGAGATCAACGAGGTGGACGCGCGCTACTTCCGCGACCAGACGCGGCCGCAGGTTGACCTCGTCGGCACCTACAATTCCGTGGGCCTCGCCGGCACGGCCGTCCAGGCCGCGCAGAACCCGCGCGGCGGCGGGACGAGCACCGAACTGCTCGGCCGCGTCAACGAGCTTTCGACCCGCGCCGGGCTCGACCCGCTCCCGACGCCGACGCCCACCACGGGCGGCGTCTCGCCGAATCTCGTCGGCGGCCTGCCGCAGTCGCTCTCGAACCTGATCGGGCAGGACTACCCGACCTACCGCGTCGGCGTGCGCCTCTCGCTCCCCCTGCGCAACCGGACGGCCGAGGCCAACCTCGGGCGCGCCCTTGCCGGCGGGCGACTGATTCGTAACCAGCGCGCGCAGACCGAACAGCTCATCGAGGCAGACGTGCGCAACAGCCTCCAGGCCCTGCGCTCGGCCGAGGCGCGGCTGGCCTCTGCGGCGGCGTCGCGCTCGTCGGCCGAGTTGCAGTATGAGAGCGAGCAGCGCATGTTCCGCGCCGGCACCACCACGCTCTTCCTCGTCCTCCAGCGCCAGACCGAGCTGCTGGCCGCGCGCGGACGCGAGCTACAGGCGCAGACCGACCTCAACAAGGCGGCGGCCGACTTCCAGCGCTCGACCGGCAACACGCTCGGCGCAAACAACGTCGCCATCCGCACCGACACGCCCGAGCGCGAGCTTGAGCTGCGCCCGGCCGAGGCCGCCGGCGACTACCTCTTAAAGCCCGCGCCGAAGCCCGAGCGGCCCGACGGCTTCACCTTCACGAAGAAGGCCCGGGCCGGCGCGGGCCGGGACACGCAGGGAACGGCGGCCGAGGGCCTCAAACAGTGAGGCGCGGCGCGGCGTCGGCGCTCGCCGTGCTCGCCCTCGCCTCGGCCGCGTGCGGGCCGCGCACGCAGTCTTCGGGCACGGCCGGGGGCTCGGGGGTCGTCGTCGTCAACTCGCCGGCCGCGGGCGTCGTCAGGCGCGTCTTCGTGCGCGAGGGCGGGCGGGTCTCGGCCGGCGACGCGCTGGTCGAAATAGCCCTGCCCTCTGAGCCCGCCGCCGCCGCTCCTTCGCCGACCGAAGACCCACAGAGACGCGCCGCGGTCGGCTATACCTCGGCACAGGGCCAGATCGAGGCGGCGCGCGCCGAGGTGGTCCGCGCACAGGTCGAGGTCCAGCGCCTCTCGCCGCTCGTCGCCGCGGGGCAGGCTTCGCAGGGCGAACTCGACGGCGCGCAGGCCGTCTACCAGCGCGCGCAGCAGAGATTACAGGAGGCGGAAACGGCCGCCCGCCGCGCCGAGGGCGAACTGGTCTCGGCCCGCTCGCGCCCGGCCGCGGAGGCGCCGCGACCGCAAGCCCCCGAGCGCACGGTGCTCGCACGCGCCGAAGCGGGCGGGACCGTCTCGGCCGTCAGCGCCCGCGAAGGTCAGCGCGTCGAGGCCGGACGCCCGCTCGCCACCCTCCGCGCGGGTGACAACTAACGGGCGACAACTAAAGTGACGAAGACTGAAGTGGCGGAAGAGGTCTGCAACATCGGGCCGCGGGAACGCCGGAAGCGGCGCACGCTCGGCTACGTGTCGTTGGCGGTGGCCGTGGCGGCGGCCTTCGTGCTGGTGGTCATGGACGCGCCGCGTTGGTGGCGCGCGGTGGTCTTCTTCCCGGTCTGGATGGCCGGGCTCGGGCTCTTGCAGGCGCGCGAGCGGACCTGCATCGCGCTCGCGGGCCGCGGCCTGCAAAACCTCGACGCGGGCGAGGAGGAGATAGCCGATCACTCGACGGCCGAGCGCCTGCGCGAGACGGCGCGGCGCATCCACCGGCGCGCGCTGCTGACGGCCGTCGCCATCACGCTCGTCGCCGTGGCCTTCCCCGAGCTGGACTCCTGAGACAGTGAGAGGAGGCGGTTAGCCCACACGCGCCCGCCCCGGCCGGGGCGGGCGCGTGGAGTTCTACGCGCGGTCAGCGGATGACGCGGATGTCGCGCTCGCTGTAAATCTTCCAGCCGTCGTCGGTGCTGCGCCAGCGCAGCTCCTGAATGACCTCGCCGCGGCGGTTCTGGCGGCTGCCCTCGATGTGGTAGCGCTTGCGGAAGCGCATGACGGCCGACGAGCCGCGCTCGATGAAGACGATCTCGGGCTCGGCCGCCTCGATCTCGATGACGCGCGCGTTGCCGAAGACCTGCGACTTATCAACCCGCACGCGCTCGCGCGGCGTGTCGCGCGTCAGGTAGTAGGCGGCGAGTCGGGGCACGTAGAAGCTCATCTGCCAGCCGATGTCGCGCGCCTCGGTCGCCTCGACCCAGGCCGAGAGAGCCCGCCGCAGGACCTCGGCCCGGTCCTGTTCGAGCCGGTCGGAGCTGCGCGACGGCTCCATCCGGTCGGAGCCGCGCGAAGAGACGACGGCCGCCACGGCCGACCCGCCGCCCTCGGGCTCGCCGTAGATGCCCCACTGCGCCACCTCGGAAATCTTGTCGTAGAAGCTGCGGATGACGACGGGCTGGCTCAGCTCGCGCGAGGTGATGTGGCGCGTCACGGCGAGGCCGCGGCCGTCGGGCGTGGGATGGAAAGTGACGCGGTAGCTCTCGCGCCTCTCGCTGGCCGAGGTCATGACGAGTCCATCGCCGTCGAAGACGGCCGAGACGCGCGCGTTGCCGTCGGCCGTGCGCTCGACGCGGACGCTGCCGTCGGCGCGGAAGGTCGTGCGCGGGGCGCGCGAAGAGGCGATGCGCACCTGCTGGCCGCGCCGCTCGATGGCGAGCTGGTCGGGCGGCGTCAGCCGCGCCGTCAGGTCTATGAAGAACCGCTGCTGCTCGCCGAAGGGGAGCGTGCTCGAAGCGCCCGAGACGACCGAGTAGAGCTTGTCACTGCGCACCGGGTTGAGCCGGTAAACGCCCGTCAGGCGCGACTCCGCCTGCCCGCCTCCACGCGCCCCCTGAGCCTGCGCGTAAACGACCTCACCGCCCGCCCACACGGCGAGCGACAGCAACGCCAGGCGCCAGGCCGGCCGAAACTTCAACATCATCGTGTCTCCCCCCGACAGACACCGCGCCGCCCGCGCGGACGCGGCTGTGTACTCTTTCGACACTCACGGAAACGACCTGAGACGACGACCCGCAAGCTCCATTCCGAGGAACCCGGCCCGCCCGCGGGCCGTTCAAGGGATTTTTTTGTGTGGGGTGCGGCCAGGACGGCGCGGCACGGCGCTGGCATTCATGTCAGGCCGCTGCGTTCGCGGCGTACTGTCTCATTACTCTGCAAGGGGGCTCGCGGATTGTTACCGTTCCTGAAATACTTCGCCCGGCTGAGGCTGGAAGTGCTGCTCGGCAGGCGGGCGGCCTCGGCCCCGCTCGGGCTCGGCTATCGCTGGCGGCTCTGGCAGTACCGGCGCCACGTCGAAAGACTCAAGACGCGGGCGTGGCAGGTTTGACTTAAGGGCCGGAGTCCGGGCTCGCCTCCCGGCGGTCGTCCTCTGACCCGCCGTTACCTAACCCGTCGTTCAAAAACTTTCGGGGCCGTCGCTTGTGAGGTCGTCATGGCCGCGGGGCGCGGCGCGCGGGCGCGCAGAGGTGGCCGCGGACGAGAGAACCGCGAGACGCAGGGCGAGCCAGTCGGGGCCGTTCGTGCCCTCGAAGTCGCGCGCCGCGAAGTAGAGGGTCTCGCCCCGCGTCTTCAAGGCGAAGCGCGCCTCGCGCCGCTGATACTCGACCTTGTAAGCCTTCGGCAGCCCGACCTCCGAGAGGTCTCGCGTCAACATCTGCGCCTGCCGTTCGGCGTCGCGCGCCCACTCCGAACCCATGCCGCTGCCCTCCGCCCGTCGCCTGCGCCGGCGTCAGGCGCGCGTGTCCGCCGTCGGCCTGAGCGTGAGCACGGCGACGAGCAGCAGCGCGAGCGCCAGCCCCACCGGCGCGAGGCCGTTGCTGCTGCCGCCGCCGGTCGCGTCGAAGACTGCCCACGCGAGCAGCGCGATTGAAAACACGGCGCAGACGAACCCGATCACCCGACTCTTCATTCTCCCCCTTGCTCGTTTCCCCGGCACCTCAAGTGCCGAGACCTGATATACCTGCAAGACTGCTGCCACGCCCCGGCCGCGGCGCGCCGGCGGGGCGCCGCGACGAGGGGCACGCGAGTCGCAAAGCGTGAGGCCCAACGCGGAAGAGACTGAATGAGCGCAGCAACAATGAACCGAAAAGTGCGGCCCGGGGACGAAGTGGCGGCCTACTGCGGGCGGTGCAAAGACGAACGGACGCATCAGGTGATTGCGTTGAATTCGGACGGCGCCCCCGCCACAGTCATCTGCCGCACCTGCGGCGAGCAGCACCGCTACCGGCCCAGGCGTCCGGGCGAATCGGCCGCGACGCGCAAGAGCTCGGCGGGCGGGGGGACGCGTGTGCGGGCCGCGAGCGCGCGCTCGCGCGTCGAGGACGTGCCCGCCGGGCCGACGCGTCCCTATTCGCCGCGCGAGACTTACGCCGAGGGCGAGTGGGTCGAGCACTCGAAGTTCGGCGCGGGCCGCGTCACCTCGACGCGCGAAGGCAAGATCGAGGTGAAGTTCAACGACGGGGTGCGCCTGCTGATCCACGCCGGCTAGACAGGGGCGCGGGCCGGCGCGCGCGCGAGGCTTTCGATGAGTCTGACGACGGAGGGCGACAGGAAATTGAGGCCGCGGGAGGAAGAGGCCAGGGGGAGGCGGCTTGCACGTCGGGCCGTCTCTCCTTCGGCCGTCGGCCCCGTTGGCCTGATCGCCCTACGCAGTCACGGGAGAAGCCGGCGGGCCGCGATGCGAAACGGCACAGCCGATTGTGGCGGGAAGCCGGCGGCGGCCGTTGCGGAGGTCTGTCCCGAGGCGGACAGACATGCCCGGACGTGCCTCGTATATTCACGCCTCGGGCACAACCGACAGAACGAACAACTATCAGGAGGAATTCTCAATGCGGAAGACTTTAGCCGTTCTCTCTCTCTGCGCCGTGGCCGGCGCCTGGACGGCCTGCGGCGGCGGGGGCGGCAACACCAACAACGCCAACAACGCCAACACCGGCAACATGAACACCAACGCCGGAGTCACTAACCTCAACGCCAACATGGGCGGCACCGGCGGCACCGGCACCAACGGCAACATGAACGGCACCGCCAACGGCAACATGGGCGCCGGCGGCACGGGCAACGGCAACATGGGCGGCACCGGCAGCAACATGAACGGCAACATGAACATGGGCGGCGCCGGCGGCAACACCAACCGCGGCACCGGCAACGGCAACATGGGCGGCACCGGCGGCAACGTCAACCGGCCTTAGTCTTCCCGGCCGAAGGCTACGGGAACGGCGAAGAGGCGCGCCGCACTTTAAAGTGCGGCGCGCCTCTTCGCCGTTCCAGAGCTTTCACGGCCGGGCCGGAGTCAGCCTTCCTCCTCGTCGGGCGGCGGCAACTCGTCGAGACTCCTGTAGACGGGCCTTCCGCGGCGCTCGAAGATTTCGACCTCACGGCACGCTCCGCCCGACTTACTTGTCAAGAGCACCGCGTCGCACCGCCCGGCCAGCTCCTCGCAGATGCGCATCACAGCCTCGTAGCCGTCTTCGACGCCGGCCAGCTCGACGGACGGGCCGCGCCGCGTTGAGCCCGACCGGCGGGACGTGGCCCCGCTTCAACACCTCGGCCGCGACGCGGTTCAGCTCGTCGCGGTTCTTCTCCTCCTCATCCCTGCCCCCGCCCGAGACAGGCCCCGAGACCATCAGCAGCATCCGCGCCCCCTCAGCCGCTAACGTAGATGACCGCGCCGCCCGGCTGGAGTGTGACGGACGACCCGCCCCGGCCTTCGCCCGGCGTCTCGGGCGGCCGCCCCTCGCCCGCGCCGCCGTACTTCTCCTCGCCGCTCCACAGGGCGAGCCGCCAAGTGCCCCCCTCGGGCGCGACCGGGGCCGGCACCTCTCCGGCCTCGCCCGCGAAGTTGCAGAGCAGCACGGCGCGCGAGCCGCCGGCGTCGCCCCGCTCTATTGTCATCCACCTCCGGTCCTCGTCGAAGCCGACGCTCGTTCGCGTCTTGTCGCAGTTCGAGAGGCAGGCGTGCTCGCGCCGCAGGGCCAGCAGGTCGCGGTAGAAGTTGAGCATCTCCCTGTGCGGCGATTCTTCGAGCCGCGACCACAAGAGCTTCGACTGCTCGAAGGTCTCGGGCGCCTGCGGGTCGGCGAAGCCGCCGAGCGCCGAGACCGTCTCGCCCTCCTCCCTGACGAAGGACCTGTACTCCTCCTTGCGCCCCTCGCGCACGGCCTCGCCGAGCGCCGCATCGGTGTGGCTCGTGAAGTAAAGGAAGGGGGCCGTCTCGCCCCACTCCTGCCCCATGAAGAGCATCGGCACGTTGGGCGCGCCGCAGAGCAGGAGCGCCGCCGCCAGCTTCTGCCGTTCGAGGTCGAGCAGTGTGCCGAGCCGGTCGCCCCAGTAAGCGTTGGCGATCTGGTCGTGGTTCTGCGCGCTGATGACGAACTGCTCGCCGGGCCGCCCGATGGACGAGGTGCCGTGTGCCCGCCGGCGGAAGTTCGAGTAGTCGCCCGCGTAGACGAAGCCCTCCTCGACGGCCTTCGCCAGGTCGGCCATCCGGCCGAAGTCTGCGAAGTAGCCGTTGGCGGCGCCGGTCAGCAGGCCGTGGAGCGAATGATGAAAGTCGTCGCTCCACTGCGCGTCAATGCCGTAGCCGCCCTCGCCCGCCGGCTTGATGACGCGCACGTCGTTCAGGTCGCTCTCGGCGATGGTGTAGACCTCGCGGCCGAGCGCGCGGCCCACGGCGCGGAACTCCGCGGCCAGCTCTTCGAGGAAGTGGCGCGGGCTCGCGTCGTAAATCGCGTGGACGGCGTCGAGGCGCAGGGCGTCCACGTGATATTCCGTCACCCAGTAGAGAGCGTTCTCGATGAAGAAGCGGCGGACGCCGCCCGAGTCGGCCCCGTCGAAGTTGAGCGCGCTGCCCCAGGGCGACTTGTACACGTCGCTGTAGATGGGCGCGAACTCGCCGAGGTAGTTGCCCTCGGGGCCGAGGTGGTTGTAGACCACGTCGAGCACGAAGGCCAGCCCCTCGCGGTGGCACGCGTCTACGAGCTTCTTCAAGCCTTCCGGGCCGCCGTAGGTGGACTGCGGCGCGTAGAGATAGGCGCCGTCGTAACCCCAGTTGCGCCCGCCCGGAAACTCCGCCACAGGCATCACCTCGACGGCCGTGACGCCGAGCGACCTGAGGTGCGCGAGCTTGCCGGCGGCGGCCTCGAACGTCCCCTCGGGCGTGAAGGTGCCGACGTGCAGCTCGTAGATGACATACTCCTTGAGCGCGGGTCCGCGCCAGCCCTCGTTCGTCCACCTGAACTCATCCGGGGCAACCACGCGCGAGGGGCCGTGGACGCCCTGCGGCTGGTGACGCGAAACCGGGTCGGGCAGCTCGCGCTCGCCGCCGACGAGATAGAAATAATCTGCCCCGGGGCCGACGCCCTCGGCGCGCGCCTCGAACACGTCGCCGTCGCCGCGCTCCATCTCGAAGGTCTGCTCGAAGGGTGCGACGACCTTAACCGCGACGCGGTCCGAAAGCGGCGCCCAGAGCCGGAAGAGTGTGCCGCCTCCGGGCAGCGGGCGCGCGCCGAAGTCGAGGCGCCACGCGCCGCCGGCCGTCGCCGCCGCGGAATCGGTCGCGGCCTTTTCCTGCCTGGTAGTGCTCATAGTGTTTCGGGGAGAGTGAGACGGCTGACCGCGGACGGCAGGCCGCGGCCGGTGCTCGGCTTCAACGAGCGCCCGCGGGCGACGCCTCGCCTTCAGGTTTATTGGTTGAAAGAACGGGACGATTATAAGCACAGACGGGAGCGCACGTAGGTGCGTGAACGTACAGTTTAGCCTCAAGGAGGCTGGCCGCTCGCGCGGACGCGCGGCGGGGGGCGGTCCGCCGGTTGCCATGCTAAGGATGTTTATGAAGAACAGCGTACCGGATGCGAACTCTGCCCCCACGCGCGGGGCGGCGCGGCCGAGCGGCCTCGCTCTCCTGACCCTCTTTCTGCTGCTGTCGGCTCAGCCCGCCTGCGTCGTCGTCGGGGGCTACAGCGACGAGGGCGGCTGGTATCTCTGGCCCGGAAGCCTGCTGCTGACGGCCGCCGCCATCGCCCTGTTCTTTCTTCTCTCGCGCCGCCGAAGATGAACTGTGAACATGCCTACCGCGTCGGTTTTAAGTGCCCGGGCGTGCCCGGCCGACGGCCCCGAAGGTTTCGGGCGAAAGTTGTAACAGTTAAGTGCTCGCGGCGTGACAAAATCGCGGCCCCGAATTTGTACGCTGGAGGATAGATGTGCCGCGTCGGAATTGTGTAGCTTGTAGACACACCAGACTTACACGCTCTCGGACTAAAGCTGCGTCGGCTCGGAGCGGGGGTTGTTTGGCTCACCAGGGGGGGCCTCTATGTTCGGTCGGATGGAACCAATTCAAGCCGGCGTTCGTGAGGCCGCGGCAGCCGAGGGCGGCGCGGCGGGTTGCGCGACCGCGCCTTCGCAAGATGATGCGGGGCTCGACCCGCGCATCAAGTACCCCTCCTACAAGTCTTTCGACGAGTTCATTGACGTAGAGCGCCTGAAGTCGCTCGACGGTTATGTGGCCGAGCGCGTCCGCCGCCACATCGCCGAGCGCCAGGACTTACGCTTCTACACCGGCCCTTACCTGCTCGAACGCGACAGCCCCGACCGTCCCGGCTCGCGCATGATCTACCTGTCGCAGTCCGAGGCGCCCGACAGCTACTTCGATCTGGACCGGACCGAGCTTTGGCGCAGGGCGCCGGCCGCCGACGAGTTCCCCGAGTTGATGGCCTTCATCGAGACGCTGCCCTTCAAGGCTCACGGCCGGATGCTCATCATGTACGACGACGCGCCCCGGCCCGTGTCGGCGCACCGCGACCACGAGGAGACGGAGGTCTGCCACGACTTCGTCTGGTTCCGCACCAACCTCGACAAGCCTTTCTACATGCTCGACCACCGGACCGGCGAAAGGCTTTACGTCACTTCGCACACTGCGTGGTTCGACACGGTCAACCAGTTCCACGGGAGCGACCCGCGCGCCGGCCTCTCGTTCAGCATCAGGGTTGACGGCGTCTTCACAGACGAGTTCAAGGCGCGCATCCCCGTGCCCGCGCGCAACCTCGCCTCCACGCCCTCGCTCTGGGCGTGCGTCGGGAGTTGAGGCGCCGGGCGGGAGAGGCTCCGGCCCGCGGCCCTCTTGCCGGGCCGGGACAGCCCGCCGGAGCGTGTTCCCCAAACACGGATTGGTTCAACCATAGCAACGGCCGGGCGGGCCGCGGGACTACCGCGCCCGCCCGGCCGCGAGTCGCCGGCGCCGGCCGCGGCCGCTCGTTTCTCCGGCCGGCGTCGGCCGCCGGGCCTTTGCAGGCGCGCGGCCTGTTGTGTGAACAGCGAATATGAAAATTTACGTCAGCGGACTCTATAGCGGGACCAACCCGCAGCCAGGCGTCGGGGTGGCCCGCTCGCTCAAGGCGGCTTATCCCGAGGCGACGCTCGTCGGCGTCGAATATTCCAACCGTTGCTCCGGCATCCACTGGCCCGACTTCGACGAGTTGTGGCTGCAAAGGCCGTGGGAGGAGCTCAACCTCGAAGCCTACGGCGAGGCCGTGCGCGACGTGCTCGACTCAGGCGCCTACTGGGTCTCGGCCATCGACCTCGAAACGATGTGGCTGGCCTCGCTCTTCCCGGAGGGGCACCCGAACCTTTTATCGCCGGGCGCGGCTGCCCTGCGCGGCGTCGCTAAGCCGGCAGTGCCCGCACACGAGGGGCTGCCCATCCGCATCCCGCCCTACGTCTGGACCGAGGAGCACTCCGACTGGGACCTGCACGCCTTCTGCCGCCGCTACGACTGGCGCGTCTGGCTCAAGGGGCCTTACTACGAGGCCGTGCGCGCCGGCAGTTGGGCGGCCTTCGAGGGCGCCCGCACGTTGATGACGCGCGCGTGGTCAACCGAGCGGCTGTTCCTGCAAGCCCACGTCACAGGCTACGAAGAGTCCGTGATGCTCTGCGCCTACCGCGGCGAGCTGCTGGGCTGCGTGCGGATGCGCAAGCGCGACCTGACCGAGGAGGGCAAGACCTGGGCCGGCGACGTGACCGAGGTGTCCGAAGAGTTCTCGGCGCCGCTGCGCCGCATCGTCAGGGAGCTGAACTGGTCGGGCGGCGCCGAGATCGAGATGGTGCGCGACGCCGCGGGCCAGTTGTGGATGATCGAGTGGAACCCGCGCTTCCCGGCCTGGGTCCACGGCGCGACCATCGCCGGGAAGAACCTGCCGGCCCTGCTCGTCGAGGGCGCGACGGGCGTCGCCCCGCTGAGGACTGAGCCGAGGAGCGACGAGTTCACGCGTGTCGTCCTCGAAGTGCCGGTGCGGGCCGAGTTCCCGCTGCCGCCGCTGGCCGAGCCGCTGGCCGGCTCGTTCGGCGGCCACTCGATGAAGCACCCCTCGGGCACGCTCGCGCTCGCCAACCGCCTCCACAAGCTGAACATCGGCGCCGGCGTCGCCGAGACGAACGGCGCGAACGCAGAGGCGGTCGTGGTGGGTGCCGGCGGCGACGCGGACTCAGCCATCAACGGCGCGGCGGCCGGGGTCGGCTCGCTCCTCCGAAACGGCTCCGGCAACGGCGCGGCGGCGGTCGCGGGTAACGGCGCGACCGTGGGTAACGGGGGTAACGGCGCCGGGCCGCGTAAGAGCGCGGCCAACGGCAACGGCCGCAAGGCGCACGCGCCGGCCGGGGCGCCGCGCGTCCCCGCCTCGTTCGTCGAAGACCTCGCGGGGGTGGACCCGGCCGAACTGCAAACGCCCGAGTGGCTCTTCTTCGAGAAGACGGCCGCGGGGATGTTCGAGCGCGCAGACAAGGTGGCGCGCAAGCTGCGCTCGGACGGCGTCGAGGTGACGAACGCCTACAGCATCAAGACCAACCCGGACGAGCGCCTGATCCGCCTCGCCAGGCAGAACAACTTCCTGGCCGAGGCCATCAGCCTGCTCGAAGTCGAGAAGGCGATGAAGGTCGGGTTCCCGTCCGAGCAGGTGGTTTTGAACGGCCCCGGCAAGTGGTGGCCCGAGGGGATGATGCCGCGCACGCCGCTCCACTCGCTCTTCTGCGACTCGGTGGCCGACCTGCGGCGCGTGGCCGCCGCGATGGAGAGGAAGGAGCTGCGGGCGAAGGTGGTCGGCGTGCGGCTGCGCACGCCGCACATCCCCTCGCGCTTCGGCATCCCTGTGGATACGCCCGAGGTCTTCGAGCGCCTGATCGAGGCCGTGGGGACGCTGCCGGGCGACTGTGCCTTCGGCGTCCACTTCCACATGGCGAGCAGCAACGTCGGCGTCCGACAGTGGTGGCACCTCTACGAGTCTATGCTGCGCTGGTGCGGCTCGCTGGAGAAGCTTACGGGCCGCCGGGTCGAGCTGCTCGACGTGGGCGGCGGCTGGTTCCCTGACGACTGGATGGAGGACGAGGGCAACCGCTTCTCGGGCGCCGTCGCGGCCGCGCGCCGGCACCTGCCGCACGTCCGCCAGATCGTCTCCGAGCCGGGCAAGGCCATCTCGCAGCCGACGATGGCCGTCGCCATGCGCCTGCTCGAAATCATGGACCCCGAGCCCGACGCGGACGAGCCGACGGAGGCGGTCGTAGACGGATCGATTGCCGAGCTGCCGATGCACTTCTTCCAGCCGCACCGCATCCTCTGGCACGACCGGCGTTCGAACGAGTGGCGTCCCCTTGAGCGCGGCAAGACCAACCTTCTGGGCCGCCTCTGCATGGAGCACGACTTCGTGGCGATGAACGTCCGGCTGCCCGAAGAGGCGCGGGCCGGTGACCTTTTAATCTTCTGCGACGCGGGAGCTTACGATAGGAGCATGTCTTATGTCTTCGGCCGTGGGTAGGGAGTTGGTTATTACGGGAGAGCCGGGCCTCATCGAGGCGCCGGCCCCTTCGGTCCGGTGGGAGAGCTGGCCGGCGTCGCGCCTGGCGCACCACGGCGCGGCCTGCTGCGACGCCGCGCGCGAGTGGGTGCTCGCCTTCGACTATTCGCAGCTCAACGCGGGCGACCCCTTGACCGGGCCGCGATGGCTGCGCCACAAGTTCAAGTGGGGGCCTTCGCCGTGGCCGATGCACTGGTGCGAGTCCGTCCGGCGCGACGCGCTCGACTGCGGGGCACTGGCCTCCATCACGCAGGAGATTTATACGGCCCGCGGCGTCCGCAACTTTCCGGCGCAGCTCGTCCAGCAGTACTCGCACGAGGCCACGCGCCACTGGTCGCTCAACTGGGAGGGCGAGCAAGTCTCCTGCGGCTGGATCAGCGACGACACCATCTACCACGAGGCCTGCGCCATCCTGACGCCGGCCGGCGAACTCAAGGTCTGGGACCCCTCGGCGAGCTGGTGGATCAACCCGAAGCAGTTCGGCGGCTATGGGAGCCTGCTGGCGCTGCGGGTGCTCGACCTCTCGGGCGAGGCGGCGGCCTCTTACAAGTGGGGCGCGCACGACATCGCCCTGAACCGTTGGCACCATATCGAGCGGGCGCGCCCGGACTTCGCCTGAGGCGCACCGCCCGGTGCGCAGGCGCCGGAACGGCCCACGCCCGCGCGGAAAATTTTTCTGATTCGCTTTCCGCGTGCCCCGCGCGTTAAGAGTCACAGGCGGTTAACGGACGCTCGGGTTGGGAGAGGGTGGGGCGAACGAGGGCTAGTGCGAGGCGGGCCGACCACCTCAGCCCGCCTCGCACTAGCCCTCAAACTTTACCACGCGACGAAGAAGGGGGGCGGGACTCTTGTCCCGCCCCCCTTCTCTGTTCGGCGCGCGGCTTCGCCCCCGAGGCGCCCGCGTTAACGCGGCGGCTCGGGGGCCACGGGCGGCGGCGTGGCGGTCGGGCCGGGCGAAGGGCTCGGCGTCGGCGCGGGCGGCGGAGGAGGCATTCGCTCGGGAGCGAAGCGCGGCAGCATCCCGTCGCGCGTGGCGAGTTGGTAGGCCGCGGCCGCGACGACTATGGACGCCTGCTTCACGTCCTGCTCGATGACGCGCTCGTATGTATCGAGGTTGGTGTGCCAGGTGTGCGACTGGTACTCGACGGGGTCCTGGCCGAGCCCGATGCCGGGCAGCCCGGCCTCGTTGAAGGAGGTGTGGTCGCTGCCGCCGCCGCGCCGGACGGCGCTCGAAGCGGCTCCGACCACGCCGAGGTCGGCGAAGGGCGCGAGGATTTCGCGCAGCACCTCGGCGGCCTCGGGCGGGCCGAAGACGGTCGCGCCGCGGACGCGCCCCGTGCCGCTGTCGAGGTTGAGGTAGCCGTTGAACTTGGGGTAGCCGGGCTTCGGCCGCTCGAAGGTGCCGAAGTGTTCGCGGACGTATGCGCGCGAGCCGAGCAGGCCCTGCTCCTCCCCGCTCCACAGCGCGACGCGGACGGTGCGGCGCGGCCGGGCGCCGACTGCCTTGAGGATGCGGACGGCCTCCATCATGACGGAGACGCCGGCCGCGTTGTCGGTGGCGCCGGTGGCCGCGTGCCACGAGTCGAGGTGGCCGCCGAGCATCACCACCTCGTCGCGCAGGTCCGTGCCCCGTATCTCTCCGACGACGTTGTAGGAGGTACGCCCCTCCGGGTAGGTGCGGTTGACGATGTCGAATTCGAGCGTGACGGGCGTATCACCTGCGAGGATGCGGGCGACGCGGCCGAAGTCCTCGTTGCGCATGACGACGGTCGGGACCGACTTCGCCACGTCGTAAGTCGAGTTGGCGAAGGCGCGTATCTGGCCGTGTTCGCGCCCGGCGTCGTTGACCCTGACGAGGGCGCCGGAGGCGAGGAGAAACTGGCCGACCTGTTCGCCGACCTGCGACGCCGTGAGCGGCGCGGCCGCCCTGTCAGCCTGCGGCGCGGGCGACGGCGTAGGCGTGGGCGAAGGTGACGGCGAAGGCGTGGGCGTCGCCTGCGGGTTGTAGGTCGTCCTCAGATCGGCCTCGTCGCGCCGCTTGGCGGGCGGGTTGAAGGAGACGGGCACCGGCTGGTGTAGGCCGACGAGGACGATGCGCCCTTTGACCTGTGCCCTGACGCCGTCGAAGAAGGCCGTGAGCTGTTCCCTGGTCGGGCGCTCAGGCGGGACGAGGTGGAACGCCTGCGCCGAGACTGGGCCGTTCGTGCCCGGCGTCCAGGCCAGCGCCTCGCAGACGAGGTGGTCTTTGACCGGCGCCGTGATGTGGGCCGAGAGCCGTTCGTTCTGCCAGCCGGCGCGGTTGAAGTCCCACGGTTCGAGCCGGACGTTCTCAAGCCCCCACGACCTCAACTGCGCGGCGGCCCACTCGGCCGCGGCCTTGTGGTTGGGCGAGCCGGTCAGGCGCGGCCCGTAAACGTCGGTCAGGAAGTGGAGCGTCCGCATCACCTGCGAGTTCTCCGTACCCTCGCGCCGGATGCGCCAGTTGAGGTCGGCGTCGGCGCGCGCCGTGGCCGCCTCCTGCGCGAAGGCCGGCAGCAGGCTCAGCAGGTAAACGGCCGCCACCAGCGGCCCGACTAAACGGCGTCTCACTCTTCGATCACCCCCGGTTCAAATGTGCGACAGGCGGCGCCAGAGGCGCGCGCGCCTCCCCGAACCCGTCTGCGTTCGGCGGCGCGAAAAGGCTCCGGCGTCACTCGGTGTGGGGTGATGATAGCACGCCGGCGGGCGCGCGCTGTCCCGCGCTGTCCCGCGCTGTCCCGCGCTGTCCCGGGCGTGCGCAGGCGGGCGCGGGCGGACGCGAGGCGGGCGGGCGGGGCTGTTATAATCCCGGCGCCCGTCACACTAACGAGCCGGAGGGGCCGCGACGACACGAGGCCCCGGGGAGACTGCCAGCATGTCAGGTAAGCTCTGCGTCAGGAAGAGCCGCATCTACGGGAGGGGCTGCTTCGCGCTCGTGCGCTTCCCGGCCCGCAAGAAGATAGCCACGTTCTCGGGCGAGACGCTGCGCGGCCGGCGCCGGGTCGAGTCGCGGCTGCGCCGGGCCGGTTCGCGGGTCATCACCATCGGCGACGACTTCGCCATCGACGGCGCGGTGGGCGGCGACGCCACGGCTTTCATCAACCACTCGTGCGAGCCGAACGCCTTCATGCGGGCCGTCGCCGCCGACAAGGTTGCCTTCTTCGCGCTCAGGGACATAGAGCCCGGCGAGGAGATCACGATTGACTACAAAGACCCGGACCACCCGGCCGTCTGCCGTTGCGGCGCAGAGCAGTGCCGGTCTGACGGCGGCGGGCGCCGTGCCTGAAACCGGGGCGGCCGGGCCGGGCGGCGGGCCGGTTGCGGGCTCAATGCTCGACGCGCTCGTCGAGGCTCCTCGTCGTTCCTTCGGTGACGCTGGCGGGCGGAGACAGCTTCAAGGCGGGGGTCGGGTCCGTCAGCGAGCCGGCGGCCGGCGACGCGCGCCGGGGCGGGAGGGCGGCCGGCCCCTCCGCTTCCAGTTCGAGCAGTCGCAGCCGCCCCTTCGCTTCGAGCAGGCGGCCGACGGCGCTGGCTAGCTCGATGCCGCCCCAAACCGCCATCCAGCCGAAGAGCCCCACCCAGAGGAGCATCCAGGGCACGTCGGCCGGAGCGAACAAGGCCAGCGCGAAGCCCATCAGCACCGAGACCAGCATCAGCACCACGCCGCCCGCGATGTCCTTAACGCTCTTGCCCCGCCGCACCAGCCATTCCCGCCGCTCGTCCTTCTCGCCGCCGGCCTCGGCGGGGCGCGCCAGCACGCCGCTCAGGGCAAGCGCCAGCGTTTCCAGCTCCTGACCGCACGAGCGACAGAACTTCGCGCCGTCGGCGTTCGCCGTCGCGCACTGGGGACAGAACATCTTCGTCAGAACTCCTTTCCCCCCGGCCGCGCCGCCGGACTTCCGGGCGCCCGCGCCACTGCCCTAAACGCCCGAGCGCCTTTACGGGTTGCAGCGCGGGTGCGGCCTCGCGCGGGGCGCCGGGCGGCGGGCGCGGCGGGCCGTCGCGGCCGGGGCGGGCAGACCTGCTCGGCCCTCGCCTCGACGAATCTACCCGACCGTCGCCTCGGCGAACTGCCTGGTGTCGGTGTACTGCTGGAACCGCACGACCCTCCCGCCCTTCAAGCCCCAGACGTGCGCGAACTGCGCCCGCACCTCGCGGCCCGTCACCCTGTGTTCCCCCCTGTATGTTCCGAGCACGACGACGTGGTTGCCGGCGTCGAGCCACTCTTCTGGCACGACGGCGAACCCGTCCCAGTCCGCGGCCAGGCGCATGAAGACCCCTTCGAGCACCGCCTGCGGCCCGACGTATGGGTTTCCGTCGGCGTAGAGGAAGTTCTCAGCCTCTCTCCACTCGATGGCCTCGTCCATCCGGCCGAGCACGGCCGGCACGTCGCCCCTCCCGAAATCATCGTACACCGCGTGCACAACCTCGACGTTCTCGTGTGACATGGTCGCCTCCCGTCGGCGTTGGGGTTAGAGACTGCGGCGCGCAGTATATAACCGAAGCCGCCGGCTTCGCGCGCCCGGGCGCGCGAAGCCGGCGGCACGTAGCCGGCGGGACCGACGCACGCGGGGGCTCGCGCTCTCGGCGCGGCCCCGAAGGTGCGCCTTTCGGCGGGCTCTCACTTCTCCACCGGGCGCGGGTCGAGCGGGCGCCAGGGGACGGCCGGCGGCGGGACGTTGAGAATTTCCGGGTGGTCGACGCTGACGCCCGTGTACTGAATGCCGGGCCAGGTCAGTTCGCTGGCGTAGAAGGTCGAGGCCGAGACGTTGACGAAGGCTGCGTAGAGGTTGCGGCGCAACTCGCTGTCGCTCGACCGCAGCTTCTCCAGGACCTCGCGCCGCTCGGCCACCGTCATGTGTGAGAAGCCGCGGAGCCGCCCCACCACCAGCAGGTTGAAGGCCGGCGACTCCGCGAGCAGCAGCGCGAAGAGGAACTGCTCGCGCTGCAAGCGCCGCTGGTAGTAGAGATAGTCGTCCACCGTCTCGATGAACTTCGGCGCCTTCGCCAGGAAGCCCTCGCCGAGCACGGCCTCGGCCACGGCGAAGAGGACGTTGGCCGTCTTCTCGTCGAGCCATTCGAGCCCGGCCGTCTTCACCTCGGGCCGCCTTTTGGGGCGCGACAGCAGGGTCATCGCGGAGTTCAGTAGTTGGGCCACGGCCAGTCACCTCCGTTCTGATGGTGCAGGGCGAAGGGCTTGCCCGCCCGCTCGCAGATTTCGCGCGAGGCCCAGAGCGCCAGCGCGTAGATGGTCACCTGCGGGTTGGCGCCTAAGCCCGTCGGGAAGACGGACGCGTCCACCACCCAGACGTTGTTCGTCCCCTTCAGCGTGAAGTCTGTGTTGACGCAGGCGCGCCGCTCGTCCCTGTTCATCTGGCAGCCGCCCATGACGTGGACGGTGAAGATGGTGGCCCGCTGCGGCCGGGTGAAGTCGATCTTCTTAATCTCGTCGAGGCCGGAGCCCGGCCTGACTTCGAGCGGCGGGTTGCGCATCACGTAAACCGAGCTGGCGCCGGCCGCCAGGTGAATCTTCGCCATCTCCTCCAGGCTCTCCTGCATCGGGCGGACGTTGGCCTTCGGTATCTTGTAGTCAAGCTCCGGCTCGCCGTACCTGTCCAGCTCGACCGTGCCGTAAGCCTCGCGGTCGTCGAAGCCCGTGCAGTGGTGCGCGTAGGAGATGGCGCCGAGGGGGTAATAGTCGCGCATGATGCGGTGCAGCTCGTCGCCGTGCTGGAGCGTGGCCGAGGCCGAGAGGACCGGGAAGAAGGAGCCGGTCTCGACGAGGTAGCCGGTGGGGCCGTCGCCGTAGCGCGGCGTCCACATGTTGTCGGGCACGCCGTAGGCCGGGTGGGTCTTCTCGGGGTACTTGCCGATGGTGATGGTGACGGGGTGGATGTGTGTGAACTTGCCGACGCGCCCGTCAACGTCGATGCCCGAGCGGAGCAGGAGGCCGGGCGTGCCGACGGCCCCGGCCGCGAGCACGACGCCCTTCGAGGGGCGCACGCGCAGGGTCTGCTTGCGCGGCCGCATCTTCGCGTCGAGGAAGGTGGCCTGCACCTCGCGGACGCCGCCGCCGCCGCGGACGAGCTTGTTGACTTTGGTGTCGGTGTAGACGACGGCGCCGCGCGCCATCGCGTCGGGGAGCCAGCGGACGAAGCCGCTCATCTTGCGGTCGTAGGGGCAGCCGACGCCGCAGCTCCCGCACTCGCGGCAGTTGTGGGTGTTGTTCGGGAGGTTGGCGTGTGTGATGCCGAGGCGGTCGCAGCCCTCCATGAACATGCGGGCCGAGGTGTTGTACTTGTCGTTGCGGACGATGGGCAGGTAGCCGACGACCTCGCGCAGGTATGGGTCGAGGTTCTGGCGCGTGAAGGGCAGGCCGCGCTTGTTCCACTCGTCGAGAGTTTCGAGGCGGGGCGGCAGGCAGGCCGACCAGTTGACGGCCGTCCCGCCGCCGAGGCAGCGCCCCTGCAACACCTTGACGGCGCCGTCCTTCGTCAGCCGCGTCCCGCCCTCCTGGTAGAGCAGCTTGTACATCTCGCCCTCGCGCTCGTTGAGCGTCGGGCGGCGGTGGCTCGGGCCGCCGTGCCCCTGCCCCTCGGGCACGTTCGGCCCCTCTTCGAGTACGACCACCTCGAAGCCGGCCTCGGCCAGCTTGAGCGCGCAGACGCCCCCGGCCGCGCCCGACCCGACGACGCAGAAGTCCGGCGTCAGGGTCAGGTCGCCGGCCACGTTGCGCCCCTCGACGACGTTGTTTGCAGGCATGGCTTTCCTCCACCTCCTTACTCGGGGCCGCGGTCAGGGCTTCGGCTGCCCGGCCCCGCTCGGCTGCGCCACGTTGGGCGTGCCGGTCTTCTTGCGCAGCAGGTTCTTGATGCCGAACAGCGACTCAAGGGTGTCCTGCCAGAACGGTGCGCCGGCGCTCAGCAGCAGGGCCGTCACGATCCAGCCGGCCAGCGCCCGCGCCGCCTCCCACAGCCTGAAGGCCCGGGAGTTGCGCTCCGGGTCGGCGTAGTAGCCGGTGCCGCGCAGCCAGTCGGGCAACTCGGCCATCCAGGCCGGCCCCGTGAACCCCAGGCCCGTGTAGTCTTCGATGTGCTTGTTGATAACGTCGCGCCCCTCGACGTAGAGGCGCTCAAGGCTCTCGGGCGAAGCCGGCTCGCCCGGCCGGGCGGCGGCCGCCTCCTTGTACCTGTCGGCCGCCCGGATGATCAGCTCGCGGCGCGCGTCGTTGGTCGAGACTTCGCGGTAGATGTTGACGACGTTGGCGTTGAGGACGACGACGACCAACGCGCTCAGGACGAAGGTGGTCGTCCTCATCGAGCGCGCGTAGCGCTCCTCGAAGCTCTGCATGACGGTGTCGAACCACTGCTCGGTGCGGCCGACGAGGGCGCGCAGCGTGGCGACGTGGGCGGCGGCCGCCGCCACTGCTTCCTCCAGGTCGTCCAGGACGCCCAGCGCGTTCAGCAACACCTCGGAGACGGCGCCCTGGTCGCCCCCGCGCGCCTCGACCGACTCGCTGACGCGGGCCTTCGCCTCGGCGATTGAGCGGAGCAGGGCGTCGGGGTCCACCTGCCTGAGGTCAATGATGTCGCTGACGAGGACGCCGGCGTCGAGCGAGCCGCCGCCGAAGACCTTCCGCAGGTCGGCCGCCAGGTTCTCCACCGGGGCCAGCTCGCCGCTCGTGAGCAGCAGGCCGAACTCGCTCCTGAGCAGGTCGGCCGTCTCGGAAAGGCGGTCGAGGTGGGCCGCGACCCGCCGCATCTCTGCCGCCGACTCGGGGAAGAGGCTTTCCAGCATCCTCGCGGCCGGCACCTTGCCCATGAACTTAATCAGGTCTTCCTTCGCCACCGAGTCGAGCATCAGGTTGCCGCGCCAGGTGTGGCGGCCGACGCGCCTGAACTCCTCGGTGACGGTGGCGTATAGCGCCGCGACGCGCGGGTCGGCAACCGCGGCCCCGCCTCGCCCGCGCGTGAAGGCCCGCAGCAGGGGCATGAACCTGGCGAGGCGGCCCGTGCGGCCGGGCGTCGGGGTTGTGGCCGGCGGCGTAGCGCCGGGCGTAGTCGCGGCGGGCGCGGGCGGGCCGGAGGAGGCGGCCGGCGCGGCTTCGAGGACGTAGTGGAAAAGGTGCGAGAGCGACTGTTCGATCTGCCGCGACTTGAGCTTGAGCAGTTTCTTGACGAGCGTCTGGAACGACTGGACGAAGAGCGTCAGCCCCAGGATCACGATGACGACCGCTATCAGCTTGTCGATCAGTTCGAGGTTCATCGTCCCGCCTTCCGCCGGCTATCGGGGAGACGCGGGCCGGCGCGCCACGAGCCGGCGGCCCGCGCCGGGGGCTACACGACGAAGGTGTAGCCGGGGTCGAGGTTCTGCGTGGCGACGAGGATGTCGTGGATGTTGTAGGGGTGTGTCGGCTCGCCCGAGAGGCGGTTGCGCAACACCTGGAAGACGTGCTCGAAGCCGCCCGCGTCGTCGATGTCCATGTCGGCCACGTAGTCGTCGCCCCTGGCGAAGAAGGTCAGTTGAAGGTTGCCGTAGCGGTCGCCGGTCTTGAAACTGCCGACCTCCTCAAAGCCCGGGTCGGGGCGGTGGAGCGCGCCGCTGACCTTGCGGAAGAGACCGTAGTTGACGGCGTTTCTGGCCTCCTCGCGCAGCTCGCGCGGCACGACGGCGTAGAAGCGGTCGCCGCGCAGCTTGCGCAGCTCCTGCACGTAGGAGAGGACGCTGCGTCCGTTGGCGAAGACGGTCACGGCCGACTTGGTGGCGATGTTGAGCAGGCCGGCGCGCCTGATTGGGTCCATCTCCGGCGCGTCGTAGAGTTCCCGGCCGCTCTTGCCGGGGAAGGATTCGAGCGAGGAGGTATTTTCCAGCAGCCGCCGGAGGTCGGGCGCGAGGCGGGCGAAGCGCGGGAAGTTGACGCCGACCACCTTGCCCGGGTCGATCATGAAGACCTGCCTGAGCGTGGTGGTGCCGCTGGCCTTCATGTTGAAGAAGCGGCTGAAATACTGGTAGGAGGGCGGGTCCACGTCGATGCGGTAGCGGCCCTGCGGCATCCCGCGCAGGCCAGGTATCTCGATCCGCGCCGCGCCGGCGGCCCTGTGGCGGGTCACTTCGTTCAGGTCGAGGTTGCGCAGGATAATGTCGAGCTGCTCGCGCAGCGGCCTGCCGTAAACGTCGGTCAGTTCGAGCCTCAGCTTCACGTTGCTTGGCATCTGTTTTCTCCGTGGATGTGGTTTCGGGCCGGCGTCGAGGTCCGGCCGCCGCGGGCCGTGCAGCGCCGGGGCAGCGTTCGTCGGAGATGACTTGCGATTGCCGCGGCGGCGGCGAGCCGGGTAAGGAAACAGCCGGCGTCGGGAACCGTGAGTGTAAACCCGGTGCGAGAATGCCTGGACGAGCGCGGAATGTATCACCAACGCGGGTGGTTGACAAGCGTTTGTTTCGCGCGTTTAGAGGCCGCCGCGGCACGGGAAGGCCGCGAGGCGCGGCGTCCACACCGCCGCGCCTCGGCCGGCCTTTGCAACCGGCCGCTGACGTGCTATCTCGTTAGTCGTCGCGCGGCGGTGGGGCCGCAACGCGCACGCCGGGGCGGCGGGCTCCGGCGGCCCGCGGCGGCCTGCGCTCTCACGACTCGCGGCGGCAGAGATTCTTCGGAGGTTTGAAGTGGCGGCCGATATGGTTTCGCACGAACGAGCGTGGGCGCCCCCGCCGTCGCGACCCGAGCTGGGCGAAGACGAGGTGCACGTCTGGCGCGCCTACCTCAGCCAGACAGAGGCGGCGCGGCGCAAGCTCTACGCCATGCTCTCGGAGGACGAGCGCGCGCGGGCCGCGCGGTTTCACTTCGCGGCCGACCGCGAATCTTTCGTCGTCGGCCGCGGCGCCCAGCGCGACATCCTCGGCCGCTACCTCGGCGCCGAGCCCGCCGCCATACGCTTCGACTACAGCCGCTACGGCAAGCCCTCGCTGGCCGGGCCGCACCACGGCGCCCTGCAATTCAACGTCTCGAACTCGCACCGCGTGGCGCTCTACGCAGTGGCGAGGTCGCGCCGGCTCGGCGTGGACGTTGAGCTGCTGAACGCGCGCCACGCCGGGGAGGAGATCGCCGAGCGTTTCTTCTCGGCCGCCGAGGTCTCGTCGCTGCGCGGGCTGGCGCCCGGGGCGCGCACCGCCGGCTTCTTCAACTGCTGGACGCGCAAGGAGGCTTACATCAAGGCGCTCGGCGAGGGTCTCTCGCACCCGCTCCACAGCTTCGCCGTCTCGCTCGCCCCCGGCTCGCCCGCGGCACTGCTCTGGGCCGACGGCGATCCGTCGGAGCCCGCGCGCTGGACCTTCAGGGAACTCTTCCCCGGCCCGCTCTACGCGGCGGCGGTCGCCGTCGAGGGGCCGCCCCCGACCTTCAGGCTCTGGCACTGGGACGCGGGGCAACCCTGAACTACCAACCGCCCTGCCGGCCACCGACCGCCGCCCCTCGCCCGCCGGCCTCAGAACTCGACGACGATTTTGCCGAAGTGGGCGCCCGACTCCATGTACTTCAGGGCCTCGCGCGCCTCGTCGAAGGCGAAGGTGCGGTCGACGACGGGCTTCGTGCGGTTGGCGACGAGCGCCGCGTTCATCCGCTCGAACATCTGCCGCGAGCCGACGAAGACGCCTTGCAGCCTGACGCTGCGCATCAGCACCACCCGCGGGTCGAAGCTGCCCCCTTCGGTCAGCACGCCGATGAGCGCGACGTGGCCCCCGACGCGCGTCGAGTTGAGCGACCGCGTGAGCGTTCCGACCCCGCCGACCTCGACGACGTGGTCCACGCCCGAGCCGCCCGTCAGCCGCCGTACCTCGCGGTCCCAGTCGGGCGTCTTCTTGTAGTTGATCGTCGCGACGGCCCCGAGCGCCTCGATACGCCCGAGCTTCTCGTCGCTGCTTGAAGTGGCGATGACGCGCGCGCCGTGCATCCTGGCGAACTGGACGGCGAAGACCGAGACGCCGCCCGTGCCGAGCGTCAGCACGGTCTCGCCCGCCTTGAGGTTGCCCGAACAGACCAGAGCGTTCCAGGCCGTGACGGCCGCGCAGGGCAGGCAGGCGGCCTCGGCGTAGGAGAGGTGCTCGGGCGCTTCGACCAGGGCGCGCTCGTCGAAGGCGCCGAATTCGCGCAGGACGCCGTCGAGGTCGCCGGCCCCGAGCGCCGTCCGGTTCTTCGCGGCCGTCGGCGGCCCTTCGAGCCAGCCCTGCGTGAAGACGGGGCAGACGCGGTCGCCGACCTTCCAGCGCGTGACGCCGGGGCCGACGGCCGCCACCTCGCCCGCGCCGTCCGAGAAGGGCACGGCGGGCAGCTTCGCCTTCGGGTTGTAGGTGCCCTTGACGAACATCAGGTCGCGGTAGTTGAGCGAGACCGCGCGGAACCTCACGAGGACCTCGCCCGCGGCGGGCCGTGGCTCGTCACGCTCGACCGCTACGAGGTTATCAACGCCAAACTGCTCGACCACGTATGTTCTCATCTTCCTCCCCCGGCGGCCCCCCCGGCCCCTGACGATTTACTCTTCACCGTTCGCTGCTTTATAAACTTTCCCTGACACCTACACCAGGGCGCGCGGGCGGGCCGGACCGGCCGGCGGCGCGCGGAGCGGAACGAGAGGGGGAGCAGAATTTCTATGGCCTCGTCGTGGTCATTCGCCGGGCTGGGGTGGCGCGAGCTGGCGCGGCGCGTCGGGCGGCAGGCGCTCGCGCACGACACCATCAGCCGCTCGGCGCAGTTGTCCTACTTCTTCCTCTTCTCGCTCTTCCCGCTGCTGGTCTTCCTGACTTCACTGCTCGGCCTCTTCAGCGACTCGGGCGTGGAGTTGCGCGACGAGTTGCTGGGCCACCTCCGCGCCGTGGTGCCGGCCAAGGCCCACGCCCTGATCCGCGACACGCTCGACGAGATCATCAGCGCCAGCAGCGGCGGAAAGGTCTCCTTCGGGCTGCTGGTGGCGCTGTGGACCGCCTCGTTCGGGATGAGCGCTGTCGTCACCTCGCTCAACGAAGCCTACGGGGTGCGCGAGTCGCGGCCGTGGTGGAAGGCGCAGCTCGTCGCCCTCGCGCTGACGGTGACGCTCGTGGTGCTGATCATGTCGGCTCTGGCGCTGCTGCTCTACGGCCACTCCATCGGGCTGCTGCTGGCCGACAGGCTCGGGCTCGGCGCGACGTTCACTACCGTTTGGGCCGTCTTACAGTTGCCCTTCGTGCTGGCCTTCGTCCTGCTGGCCTTCGCGCTCATCTACTACTTCGCGCCGGACGTGCAGCAGATCAAGTGGCAGTGGATCACGCCGGGCTCTGTGCTCGGGCTGGGGCTGTGGCTCGCGGTCTCTTTCGCCTTCCGCCTCTACATTCACTTCTTCGACACCTACAGCACGACCTACGGCTCGCTCGGCGCCGTGATGATCCTGCTGCTCTGGCTCTACCTGACGGGCGCGGCCATCCTCGTCGGCGGCGAGCTGAACGCCATCATCGAGCACGCGGCGGCCGAGGCCGGCGCGCCCGACGCCAAGGAGCACGGCGAGGTCGCGCCCGGCGTGCCCGACGACACGCCGACTGACGACACGCCGCACGACGGGCCGGGCGACTGAAGACTCGCGGGGTCGCGCGTGAACTCAGCTTCGAGGTTGAAACCCTCTCCGGTTATGAACTCGGCCCCGGCCCGATGAAGACGCTACTGACAGTCGCGCTCGCCTGCCTGCTCACGGCCGCCCCGGCCCGGGAGACGAACGCGCGCTCGCGTGACGCGCCGCCGCCGGCCCTACCCGCCGCACGCGTAGAGGCCGCCGCGACGCAGTCTCAGGGCGACAGCGCGAGGGTACAGGGCGGGGCGCGCGTCGAGGGGTTCCTGACGGACCAGAGAGGCGACCCCGTGCGCGGGGCCGCGGTCGTGCTGCGGGCCGGCGACCGGGTCGTGGGCGAGTCGGTCTCGGACGCGGGCGGGCGATTCGCCTTCGAGGGCGTCACCCACGCCGAGCTGACGGTGTCGGTGCAAGCGAAAGGCTTCGCCGCGGCCGAGCACACGTGGGGCGCGGAGGCGGGTGAGACGACGCGGCTGCGCATCACGCTCCTGCCCGCGCCGCTGGCCGAGCGCGTCACGGTGACGGCGACGCGGAACGAGGCGCGCCTCGGCGAGACGGGCGCGAGCGTCGTCGTCCTCTCGGCCGCGGAGCTTGAAGAGACGCCGGCCCTCACGCTCGACGACGCGCTCAGGCAGGTGCCGGGCTTTCAGCTCTTCCGCCGCGCCGGCAGCCGGACGGCCAACCCGACCGCGCAGGGCGTCTCTCTGCGCGGCCTCGGCCCGAGCGGGGCGAGCCGCGCGCTCGTCCTCGCCGACGGCGTACCTCTCAACGATCCCTTCGGCGGCTGGGTCTACTGGGGCCGCGTCCCGCGCGAGTCAATCGCCCGCGCAGAGGTTTTGCGCGGCGGCGCCTCGTCGCTCTACGGCAGCTCGGCGCTCGGCGGCGTCGTGCAGTTCGTCACGCGCCGCCCCGGCACGCCCGCGCTCTCGCTTGAGACCTCCTACGGCAACCAGGGCACGGGCCACGGCTCGCTCTACGCGGGCGGCGGGCGCGGGCGCTGGGGCGCGTCGCTCGCGGCCGAGGCGTTCGGCACCGAGGGCTACGTCACGGTCGGCGAGGCCGAGCGCGGGCGCGTGGACACGCCGGCCGGCACGCGCCACGCCGCGCTCGAGATGACGGTTGAGCGGCGGGTCGGCGACGCCGGGCGCCTCTTCGCGCGCGGCTCCTACTTCGCCGAGTCGCGCCGCAACGGCACGCCGCTGCAAACCAACGCGACGCGCGCGCGGCAGCTCGCCGCGGGCGCCGACTGGCAGCACGGGCGGGCCGGCGCCTTCGGCCTGCGCGCCTACGCCAGCGCGCAGACCTACGACCAGAGCTTTTCGGCCGTCGCCGCCGGCCGCGGGAGCGAGACGCTGACGAGACTTCAGAGAGTTCCGTCGCAGGCCGCGGGCGCGTCCGCGCAGTGGTCGCGCCTCTTCGGCGGGGGTCACGCGCTGACGCTCGGGCTCGACGCGCGCGAGGTGCGCGGGGCGAGCGACGAGATAGGCTTCAACAACGCGGGGCGCGTCGTGGCGCTCACGGGCGTGGGCGGGCGCGAGCGCACCCTCGGCCTCTTCGTGCAGGACACCCTGCGCCTCACCCCGCGTTTGATACTGACGGCCGGCGCGCGCTTCGACCGCTGGCGCAACTACGCTGCGCGCTCCGCCTCGCGGCCGCCCGCGCGGCCCGAGCCGGCGGTCGTCCTCTTCCCGGACCGCTCCGAGTCTGCCTTCAGCCCCGGGCTCTCCCTGCTCTTCAAACAGAGCGACGCGCTCTCGCTGACGGCCTCGGCCTACAGGGCCTTCCGCGCGCCGACGCTGAACGAGCTGTACAGGGGCTTCCGGGTGGGCAACGTCCTGACGCTGGCCGACGAGGGGCTGCGCGCCGAGCGACTGACGGGCGGCGAGGCGGGCCTCGTCTACGCGCCGCGGCGCGGCGCCCTCACGGTGCGCGGCAACCTCTTCGCAGCGTCGCTCGCGGGTGCCGTCGCCAACGTGACGCTCTCCTCGACGCCCGAGCTGATTACGCGGCAGCGGCGCAACCTCGGGCGGACGCGCTCGGCCGGGCTTGAGCTCGAGGCCGAGGCGCGGCTCGGCGAGCGTTGGACCTTCTCGGGCGGGTATCTTCTGACCGACGCGCGCGTCCGCGAGTTCGCGGCACGGCCCGAGCTTGAGGGGCTGCGCGTGCCGCAGGTGGCCCGGCACCTCTTCACCTTCCAGGCGCGCTACACGAACCCGCGGCTCCTGAGCATCGCCTTGCAGGCGCGCGCCTCGGGCCGGCAATTCGAGGACGATCAGAACCTGCTGCCGCTCGGCGGCTACCTCACGCTCGACGCGCGGGCGGCGCGCCGGCTCGGGCGCCGCGTCGAGGCGTTCGCCTCCTTCGAGAATTTGACGGGCCGGCGCTACGAGGTAGGGCGCACGCCCGTCACGACGCTCGGGCCGCCCGCCCTCGCGCGCCTCGGCCTGCGCCTCCGCCTCGGCACGCCTTAGTTGCGCCTTCAGCCTCGGCACGCCTTTGCTGCGCCTGCGGCCTCGGCACGCCTTTGCTGCGTCGTCGCCTCGGCGCGTCTCAGTCCCGCGCATCTTCGATTACGAAGCCCGTCGTCGAGAAGCGGCCCCGAGGCTGCCGCGCCGAGCGAATCGTAGCTCGGTGCGGCGGCCTGGGGGCCGCCTTTTGAACGTCAGGGTTAAAGACTGTCCGGTCGCTTCACCTCCGGCCGCGCGCCGGCGGCGGCTGACCTCCGCGGGAGCGGAGGATGGCGCGGGCCGGGTTCGTGTGCGGGTAAGCCTTCGAGAGCTGGAAGTCCAGGTCCTGAGTGCCGGCGAACTGGCCGTGGCAGTTGATGCAGCCGTGGGGCTTTTTTTCGTCTTCGACCGGCTCTTGCAGGTAGGTCTCCATCGTCGTGTTGGCGAGGTACTTGGGCTGGAGGGGTGTGCCGATCTGGTCGCGCGTGAGGGCCCACTGCGCGTCCACGAGCATGTAGTTCCGCCAGACGTTGTCGGCCCGCAGCGAGGCCAGCGCCGCCTGGTAGGCGGCGTTCGGCTGCGACGCCGTGCCGCTGACGGGCACCAGTCTCACGACCTGCGTCGGCGTGTTCGGCCGCCCGTCCGGCGGCGGCGTGTTGAGGGGGCAGCCGGCGCACTTCGCGCTGAAGAAGTTGTACTGCTTGCCGGGCGTCGGCCCCGCCTGCTGGTCCGGCGCGTTGTCCACGTGCTCGAAGGTGGCCCAGGACCACTGCGGGAGCTGCTCGGTCTTCATCACGACGTGGAGGCCGACGAGGCCCACGGTCTTCTGCGTGCACCTCTTGGTGTCGGGGTCGAGGATGAGCGCCTGCGTCGTGTAGAACTTCTTCGGGTCGTCGGGCTGGCGGCTGCCCGCGCCCCCCATCACCTTCCACGCCGCCTTGACCTTGACGGCCGCCGCGTCGCGCGTCACGTTCGACGACGACGGGAACGAAATGGTCTTCCCCTTCTGGTTGTTGCTGTTGTAGAAGCCGTTCCTGACCACGTAGTCGTAGTAGGCCCGGTTGACCTTGACCTCGTACCAGACCTTCTCGCCGTTCTGGTCTATGAGCGGGAAGTGTGTGAACGCCTGCTTGAAGTCTTGCAGCACCTCGGAGGTCTTCGCCTCCATCACGAGGGTCCGGCGGGCGGCGGCCGGGTTAGCCGCGGCCAGCGTCTGACACTGGGGCGGGATGCGCTCGGGCGCGTCGAAGGGCGGTGGCTGGACGGGCGGGTTGAGGAAGATGTCGGCCGTGTCCTTGAAGGTCTCCCAGACGGTCGGCCCCGTCGGCATGGTGGTGCGGTGGCCGCCCTCGCCGCCCGAGGTGACGAAGCCGCCGACGACGTTCTGCCGGTCGGGCACGCCGCGCTGCACGAGCGGGTTGGGCACGGGCCAGTTGAGCGCGATGAAGGTGTCCCAGGCGAGGATGTCAACGAAGGGCTGGAACCCGATGGCGCCCGTGTCGTGGGTGACGATGTCGGCGGGGATGTCAGGGCTGAAGACGTAGTAGGGCGGGGAGTACTGCCGGCCGGCCTGCGCGCCCGCGCCGCCCGAGACCTGACCCGGCCTCTGACCCGGCCCCTGGCCCTGCCTCTGCGCCACGGCGCCCCCGGCCATCCACAACAGGCTGGCGGCCAGCGCCAGCCACACTCCAAGGACGATCCTTTTCAATACCATCTAAAGTCTCCTTCCGATCACATGTGAAGGTGGGACTGCCCTGCCCCGCGGACGCCGCGGCCCGCGGGCGGGCGGCGCGTCCGGGGACGCCGTGAGGACCGACGAAGGGCCGGGCGCACTAACCCGACCGGGGCCATGACGGACTTATGAAAACTTCGTGAGCGGGGCTTTGAGACTAAGCCGTTCGGCGAACGGCCGGCGGAAAAGAAGACTGGCGCGGCCGGGAAGACTCGTGAGGCGGTCGAAAGCTACCGGGCTGCGTTTACGTGTCGCCGGTGACGGCGGCAAAAAAGTATTCCCGCGCACGGGCGATTGTCAACAACATTCTGAGAGGCTCGGGCGGGGCCGCCGCGCGAGGCCCGCCCCGCACGGCGACGGCCGGAAACGAACGAAGCCCGCACGCGTCGTGCTCGACGCGTGCGGGCCTTCGACTCGCGGGCCTTCGACTCGCGGGCCTTCGACTCGCGGGCTGGCCTGCTCTCTTACCTGTCGGCCGGCGCCGTAAGGTCGAGCGTCGTGCGCTCGCCCTCGCGCAGGGTGACGCGCGGGGCGCCCGAGGCCAGCGACCGCAGCTCGTCGTCGCTGCCGGGCGGGCGTCCGGCCCAGACGACCGCCAGGTACTCGCCCGGCCCGGCGCGGAGGGCGAACCTGCCCTCAACGTCGGTCACGCCGACCAGGCGGCCCGTGCGCGGCGCCGTCCCGAGCTTGTCGGCGGGGACGAGCATCACGGTCGCGCCGCGGCGCGGGCTCCCGTCGCGCGTAAGGACGCGCCCGGTGAGCGTGGCGGTGGCGGTCGAGAGCACGACGCGCACGTCGCGGACCTCCGCGCCGTCGGCGACGTAGATGGGGCCGCCGCCCGTCTCGGCCCCCCCAACCGAGATTGACCTGACGTAGTAGCCCGGCACCGAAACGACGTTGAGCACGAGCGGCCCCTCCGGCACCCCGCTCAGGACGAACGAGCCGTCGGGGGCGGTGCGCGCGACCGCCTCGGGCCGCCGCTCGCCCGGCGCCGGCTCCGACATCACCAGCAGCCTCGGCGGCAGCGCCCCGCCGCCTTCGACCTCGACGACGCCGGAGACCCGCCCGCCCGTCGCGGCCTCGACCACGAGGTTCTTCACGTCTGCGCCGGCCACGGAGACTTCGCGGCGCGTCTCGACGGGACGGCCCGGCGCCGGCTGGAGGACGCGCCCGCCGGGCGGCGGCAGCATGACGGGGCGCGGCGGCATGCCCGGCCGCGGCGCGGGCCGGTTGATTGGTCCCATGCCGGGCGGCGGCGCCTCGGGCGACATCACGCCGCCGAAGGAGAGGACGTAATCGCCGTCGGCCACGTTGTCGAAGCTGAAGCGCCCCTGCGCGTCGGTCCAGCCGAAGCGGTCGTCCTCGCCCGCGGCAAAGGGGAGGTCGCCGTCTTCCTTTGCCCTCAGGCGGACGTGGACGCCGGCCAGCGGGCGGCTCGTGCCGCGCGCGACGAGCGTGCCGCCGAGCACGCGGACGGGGCGATGCGTGAGCGTGATGTCCACGTCGCGCAACTCGCCGCCGGCCTCGACGTGGACGGGCGCCGCGCCGCTCGCCCCTGCCGCCGCCGGATGGTAGGCGCGGACGACGAGGCCGCCGTAGGTCCGCCCGTGCTGGTCGCGGTAGAGCGTCTCCTGCATGTGAGCGCGGACGAGGTATTCGCCCGGCGGCACGCCGTCAAGGCGGTAGCGCCCTTTCTCGTCGGCCAGGGCCGTCAGCCGCGTCGGCCCGAGGGCGTTGCGGCCCGGCTCGTCCCGTCGGATGAGGATGACCTGCGACCGCTCGGCGGGCTTGCCGTCGGCGTAGGCGACGCGGCCCGAGACGGTGCCGCCGACCTCTGACGGGCGCCTGACGCGTACCTCGACCTCCGCGGCGCCCCCGTCGCCGACCGAGACCTCGACGGTCGCGCCGGCCGGGTCGGCCTCGCGCCGGGCGGCCTCGAAGGCCGCGTCGTCCTCCTGCGGGTCGCCGCTCGGCAGCGGGACGCCGAAGGTCGCCGCGCTCACGGCCGCGCCGCCGGGCGGGCTCGCGCTGACGCGGTAGTCGCCTGCGGGCAGCCCCTCGAAGCGGAACTCGCCGCGCGCGTCGGTAAAGGTCGCGGCCGCCGGCCCCGCGCCCCGCCTCGACGAGAGGCGCACGCGGGCGCCGCCCACGGGCTCGCCCGTCGCTTCGTAGACGACCCGGCCGCTGACCTTCGAGCGGCCGCGTGGCGGGCGTTCGCCCGTCGGGCGCTGCGGCATGACGGACGGCTCGGTCGCCGGGCGCCGCGGCGGCGCGGACGGCGCGGGCTCCTCGACGGGTCGCGCAACACGGTTGCGGCCCGACTGCGCCCCGGCGGCCGGCGCGAAGGCGACGAGCACGAGCGCATAGACGACGAGCGCGCAGGCGAGGGCGGGGAGGGTCGTTTTGCGGATCAGAGTAGTGGCGGCGCGGCGGGCGAGGCACGCGCGGCGCGAGACGCGGGCGAGACGCGCACGGCGCGCCGGGCCGCCGGCACGTGAAGAGGTTTTCATGATCGCTTTCCTGTCGGCCATGCTTGTCTGTGCTTGTGCGTGCTTGTCCGTTCAGTACCCGACCTGTAACACGCCGGCACCGACGAGTTGCCCGTCGGGGGTTTCGAGGCCGCCGCGCAGGAGGACGCTGCGGGCGATGAGGAGGCGGGCCAGCAGTCGCACGTCGTCGCGCTGGAAGCGGTCGGCCGACGCGCGCGTGCGCTCGAAGTCAACGCGCGCCAGCTCGGCCAGCGCCTCGACGTAGCGCGCGTAAGGGCCGCCGATGTTGTTCAGGCCGGGGTACATCAGCATCTCGCCCCGCCGGAACATGCCCTGCCCCGGCGTGAACTTGTCGAGCAGCGCCGCCGCCGAGAGCATGTCGTTGGCCTGGTCTATCAGCGGGTCGAGCATCTCGAAGGTGCGTACCGGCTCGACCAGCGCGAAGCCGCGCGCCACTTCGAGCAGCGCCTCGATCTCCCTCTCGCTGTCGGGCCGGCGTGGGAGAAGGCCGCGCGCTTCTTCGAGCAGCGGCAACGCCGCCTTGCGCTCGCCCTTAGCGGCGAGCGCGAGGGCGAGCCGGGCCAAAGCGACTGCGCGCTGCTCTTTGCGGCGGATGCCAGTGATGAGGCGGCGAGCCTCTTCGACTTTCCCCTGCTCGACGGCCTTCGTTACGGAGAACTGTTCGATCTGCGAGAGCGCCTGCTCGCGCTCCTCGCCGCGCAGGTGTGTGGCCGCCACCTGCCGCGCGCGCTCGGCGTCGCCAACACGGAGCAGGTTTGCGACCGCGACCGAGTAGAAGGCCCCGCGCATCTCCTGCGGGGCCTTCGCCGCCGCCTCCAGCGCAGCCTCGGCCGAAGGGCCGGTGGCGACCGCCTCGAACTGCATCCAGGCGCGCTCGCGCGGGTCGAGTTCCCCCTCCATCTCGGCCGCCCTCAGCCGCAGTTGCGCGGCGCGCGCCGGCACCTTCTTTTCCAGCTCCGGCAGCAGGCCCTGTATCTGCGTCAACATCCAGGGGCGGTTGTAGGTCGCCTTGAGCGCGGCGGCGGCCACGAGTTCGGCCAGGTCGCGGACGGCCTCGTCGCTCACCGCGAGCGGCTTTGGTTTCTCGGGCTGCCGGCCCGTCGCGCGTGCGCGGAACACGTCCTGCTGGCCCGAAGCGTCGGGCAGCAGCAGGCCGCGGAGCAACGCGAGCGCGACCATGCCGGCCTCGCCTTCGGTGTTGAGGTCCGTGCCCTGAAGCTTGCGGATAATCTCGACGGCGAGGCGCGTGGCGGCCTCGGAGTCCTTGTGCCGCAGCCGCCCGAGAGTCGTCAGCACACCGAAGGTGACGCCCTCGCGCAAACTCTCCTCGGCCATCTTGAGGGCGGCCTGCGGGTCGCGCTCGGCGACCAGGGCCGCTATCGCCTGCTCCATCGCCAACTCCTGAGAGCGCAGGCGGGCGTCGGCCTCTGCGCCGGCCTCGCCGGGTTCGGCGGGCGGGCGCGACTCGCGCAGCAGTTCGAGGGCGAACTGCGGGTCGCGCACGGCGACGGCTTGCAGCGTCTGCGGCCGGAGCTGTTGCAGCATCCAGAAGAAGGGGTTGTTGCGCCGCGAGGAGCCCTCGCCCGAGGTCAGCGCGGCGAAGGCGAGGACGGCCTCGCGGAAGAGGGCACGGGCGCGCTTCTCGTCGTGGTCCCAGAGCAGTTCGGCCGCCTCCCTGTTGACGACGGCGCGATTCTCTTCGAGCTTGAGCGCCTGCGCGGCGCGCAGCACCTCGTCGAGCAGCACGTGTGCCCGCCGCTCAAGCTCCTTACGCGCCTTCTCCTTCTCCTCTTCGGAGACGCGTTCGGTCGGCCGCGCCGTGCCGGCCGGGGGTGACTGCGCGGCGACCGTTGAAGGGGCGGGCGACAGGGCGAGCGGCAGGGCTAACATGCCCGCGAGCAGGGTTAAGGAGAGGCGGGTAAGGAGGTGGCGGGCCGTCATAACTTCAACTCCTTTTGCGTGAGGCCGGCGGCCGGCAAAGGCTCCGGGCCTCGCGCGGGCGTGCTGCGCGAGGCCCGGAGTATCGGCCGGCCTTCAGTTCGCCCTCGCCGAGGAGGGCGCGGCATCGCGGTCGAGCACGACGATGAACTCGCCGATGGTGGTCAGGTCGAGGATTCTGTACCCTTCCGCGAGCGCCTCGGCGATCTCGCGGCGGGTGGTCCCCTCGCGCGTGGTGGCGAGCAGCTTGACCTGGCGGCGGCCGGAAGCGCCGGCCGAAGCGCCGGCCGAAGCCGCGTCGCGTTCGAGCACGGTCGTCAGCCCGCCGAGGCCGCTCGACGTGGCGAGATACCTGTAGCCCGTCCCGACGTGCTCGAGCAGCTCCTTCTGCATCGTGCCCGTCCTCTTCGTCGCCAGCAGTTTGTACTCGAAGGGCGCCGGCCCCTCGGCCCCGCGCTCCCTGACCATGAGCATCAGCATGTCCGGCGCGGACATGTGGAAGCGGAAGCCCTCTTTGGCCGCCCTGTTCATCTCGCGCTCCATCGTCCCGACCTTCGTGGTCTCAAGGAACCTGTACTCGCGCGTGGGGCTCGCCATGAGCGTGCTCTCGGAGCCGACGGGACGTGCCGTGATGATCGTCAGGACGAACTGCGGGCCGAGCAGGATGGAGGCGGCTCCGTTGTCCTGGCCGCGCACCATCTCGACGGGGACGTAGCCGGCGGCCACGGCCTCGTCCAGCTCCTTCTGCAAGGTCTTCTCGCGCTTGGTCGAGAGGAGCTGGTACTCGAAGCGGGGCCGGGTCTCGCCCGCGACGCGCTCCATCAGCGCGGCCGTCTCGTCGCCGACCAGGGCGGCGATGCCGGGGCGGAACATCGAGGTCAGGCCGCGCAGCTCGAAGCCCTCGGCGGCCGCCTCCTTGATCTCCTTGTCCATCGTGCCGGCGCGCCGGGTGGCGATGGCCCTGTACTCGTAGCGGGTGCCGGCCGGGGCCGCCGGGTCGCGCGAGACGAGCACGGCCAGGTCGTCGCCGAGCAGACTCTTCGAGACGCGTTCGAGGCGGAAGCCCTCGGCCGCAGCCTGGTTCAACTCGCGCTCCATCGTCGCCACCTTGTTGGTCGAGAGGAAGCGGAACTCCCTGCCGCCGGCGGCCCGCGCGGCTTCGGGCGCGGGCGTGGAAGTCTGGGGCCTAGAAGTCTCGGGCGCGGAAGTCTCGGGCGCGGGAGTCTCGGGCGCGGGCGTCGGGGCCGGCGCGGCCGTCTGCGCCTGCGCGCCGTCCTGTGTCGCCTGTGCGGGGGTGCCGTCCTGCGTGGGAGGAGTCGGCTTAGTCGCGTCCTGGGCCTCGGCGGCCGAGGGGAGGGCCGACAGCGCGCACGACAACGTCAGCAGTAAGGTTGCGAGGGAACGAATCACTTCAAATCTCCTGTAAGGGGTTGCATTCGGGTTTGGGCGGCGAGAGGGGTTGCGGGCCTCCCGCGCGGCACCGGGCCGGGGCGCTCGTGTCTGGCGACTTCGCACCTAATCGGACGACTTATTGTAGCGCGACTCCGCCCTTTTGTTGAGCGAAGCGGCGGCAACTCGCCGGCGGGCCGCGGGTCGCCCTGCATGCGCCGGCGCGAGAAAAAGGCTTGCCGAACTGCCTCCCGCTCCGCTATCAAAGACCGTTATCTGAGACCGGGCCGGCGCGAACAGCCGCCCGGACGGGGGCCGACCTGATGGACAAGACGGCGACAAGCGAGACGGCGGCGATAAGCGAGACGGCGGCGACAAGCGAGACGGCGGCCGGGGCGGAGGCGGAAGGCGACAAGGCGCCGGGCCTGGAGCGGCGGCTGACGCAACTCGACGCGACGATGCTCGTCGTCGGCTCGATGATCGGCTCGGGCATCTTCCTGACCTCGGCCGAGTCTGCACGGCTCGTCGGCGCGCCCGGCTGGCTGCTGGTCGCGTGGGGCCTGGCCGGGCTGCTGACCATCACGGGCGCGCTCTGCGTGGCCGAACTGGCGGCGATGATGCCGAAGGCCGGCGGCCCCTACGTCTTCCTGCGCGAGGCTTACAGTCCCGGCGTCGGCTTCCTCTACGGCTGGTCGCAATTCCTCATCATCCAGACCGGCACCATCGCCGCCGTCGCCGTGGCCTTCGCAAACTTCCTCGGCGTGCTCGCCCCGCAGGTGTCGGGCACTAACTACCTCGTCGAGCCGGTCGTCTTCGGCCGATACGCCCTCTCGCTCTCGACTCAGCAGCTCGTCGCCCTTCTCGTCATCGCGCTGCTCACCTTCACCAACACGCGCGGCCTCGCCCTCGGCAAGCTCATCCAGAACTCTTTCACCTTCGCAAAGACGGGGGCGCTCGCGGCGCTCGTGGTCCTGGGACTCGCGGCGGGGTGGAACGCGGGCGGCGCGGCCTTCACTTCGGCGTGGTGGGACTCGGCCGCGAACGGGTGGACGGCCGAGGCGGCGCAGCCGGGGCTCGGGGCGGCGGGCGCGCTGGCCTTCCTGATGATCCTCGGGCGGGCGATGACGGGGCCGCTCTTCTCGCAGTCGGCATGGGACAACGTGACGTTCGCGGGCGGCGAGGTCGAGGAGCCGGGGCGCAGTTTGCCGCGCGCCCTGGTCGTCGGCTGCGCGCTGGTGGTCGGGCTCTACCTGCTGGCGAACCTGGCCTACGTCGTCACGCTGCCGCTCGAAGCGATCCAGAAGGCGCCGCAGAACCGCGTCGCCACGCTGGTCGTCGAGCAGGTGCTCGGCCCCGGCGGCGCGGCGTTGATGGCCGGGCTCATCATGGTCTCGACCTTCGGCTGCAACAACGGGCTGATCCTGGCAGGCGCGCGAGTCTCCTACGCGATGGCGCGCGACCGCCTCTTCTTCGCGCCGCTGGCCGCCACCAACTCGCGCCACGTCCCCGCCAGGGCGCTCGCCGCGCAGGGACTCTGGGCCTGCCTGCTCGTGCTGCCCCGCACCGTCACCCGCGACGCGAAGACGGGCGCGCCCGCCTACGGCAACGTCTACACGCAACTGCTCGAATACATCGTCTCGGTTGATCTGGTCTTCGCCGCGCTCTCGGTGCTGGCCGTCTTCGTGCTGCGGCGGCGCGCGCCCGCGGCCGAGCGCCCATACCGCACCTGGGGCTATCCTCTCGTGCCGGCGGTCTTCCTCACGCTCTCGACGCTGCTCATCATCAACCTCGTTTTCATCGCCCCCGACACCTCCGGCCTCGGCTACCTGCTCGCGCTGACGGGCGTGCCCGTCTACCTCGCCTGGCGCCGCCGAGCCCGACGACGGGGCGAATGACTCTTTGGCAAAGTGAGTGGGACCGGCCGGCGAAGCGACCGAGGTAACTGAAGAGTAGGGCGACGGCCGGCAGGAACGGGGCGAGGCCGGCGCGGGCGGAGAGCCTCCGCACGGCGGTCGCGGTAAAGGCCGGCGACTCAGGCCGGCGGCTCAGACCAGCGACTCAGAGCGGCGACTCAGGCCGGCGACTCAAGCCTGCTGCCAGGGCGGAGGCCCGGCGGCTCAGAGGGTCTCTGACTTGGCGCCGCAGGCGCGGGCGGCCGCCGCGAACGCCTTCGCGTAGCGGTTAGCCGATTCCTCGTCCATGAAGAGCGCGACGATGGCGGTGTTGGAGTTTTCCACCTTCGTCGGGACTTTCACCTTTTGCAGCGTCCGGTTCTCGTAGCCGGTCGTGGCGCGCGCGAAGGGCGGCCGCCCCTGCATGGTCCTCGCCATGACGACCCAGAGAGAAGGCCGGTCCGGGAACTTTATTTCCGTGACGGCGACGCCAGCCACGTTCACATCGGGCAGGTAGACGGTCATCTCAGAGACCGCCGGCTTGAAGCGCGCCTTCGAGTTCCACAGCGCCCGATCCTCCACCCTGACCTGGCACTGCCCGACCACCTGCACCATGCTGGATCCCTCGCCGAACTTGCCCAGGTCGAGCCGCGCCGCGCCGAGCGCGGGGAGCGCCGCCAGGGCCTGTTCCGGTTCGACGCTCCTGGCCGGGAGCGTCGGCGGCGGCGCGGGGGGCGGCATGAGCCGCCGCCGGGCGATGGTGACGAACTGCCCGCTCGGATACCTCGCCAGGTAGTCCTTGAAGTCCTCCGGGTTGGTGCTGTTCTTTATCGAGTCCCAGAAGGCCAGCTCGACGGCGGTCGGGTCGACGGGCGCGCCCGGCGTCCGCGGCGTGGCCGCCGCCTCCTTCTCGCCGGGGCCGGTGAAGTAGAAGTTGCCGATGAGCGAGGAGGACTCCCAGGGCGTCTGCTTGCCCTGCGTCAGGCCACGCACGGAGATGCGCGTCTGCTTGAAGACGGCCTCGATGTCGAGCCCCGGCGTCCGCATGAGCTTGAGCAGCTCCTGCGTGTAGAGGCCGTTGCGCGAGTTGCCGTCGCTGGCGACGGCGCCGGGCGCGGTCGCGTAGGCGATCAGCGTCCCGCCGGGCGCGTCCATCTGGGCCAGCCCGTTGGCGGCGGAGCGGAAACTCCTGCCGAAGGGGTTGTTGCGGCAGGCGTCGAGGATGATGACGTTCAGGCCGTTGCCAGCCTCGTCCATCAAGCCGAGCACCAGGTTCACGTCCACGCCCTGGTCCTCAACGTCCGCCTCGCTCTGCACGTCGGCGTCAACGGGGATAAGGTAGTTGCGGCCGCGCAGTTGGACGCCGTGGCCGGCGAAGTAGAACAGGCCCTGCCCGCCGCCGCGCAACTGTTGGCCGAACTCACGGATCATGGCCTTCATCTGCCTCTGCGTGAGGTCTACGCCGGACTTCACGTCGAAGCCCAGCGCCCGCAGGGCTCCGGCCATGTCGGTCGCGTCGTTGGCGGGGTTCCTGAGCGGCGGCGCGTTCTGGTAGGCCCCGTTGCCGATGATCAGCGCCATCCGCCGGCCCGTCCGGGCGGCAGAAGTCTCCCCGGCGGGCTTGCCCGCCTGCCGGGCCTCGGCCGGTGGCGCCGGAAAAAGGAGGACTGTCAGGAGGAGACAGACGAGTGTCAGGCGTGGGCCGATGGGGGTCTTCATGAACTTTCTCCGTACTTTGTGGGAGCCGTGCGGCGCCCGCCCCGTTTCGTTGAGGGGCGGCGGGCGATGCGCAAGATACCAGAATCCGCCGGCTTGATGAAGGGGATTCGGCGGCGGCGGGCCGGGCGCGGGTCCCGCGCCGCGCGCGATCAAAGTGGCAGGCGGCGGCCCTGCGGCGACCCGGCGGCCCGTCGAGGGCCGGGGCGTTAGCGCGCGAGGTCGCCGCAGGAGACCTTCAAGGTCAGCTCGCAGTCGCCGCGCCGCCGGCACCTGTCCAGCTCCCTGCGGCCGTAGGACCGGCTTGTGAGGCACTTCGGGAGCACCAGCGTGACATCCACGCGGACGAAGCGCGGCCGGCGCCCGGCGGCGTGGGCGCCCTTGTACCAGCCGCGGGGCACGACCCTGAACTCCGCGGCCGCGGCCGAGCCGTCTTCGCCCGTGACGCACGGCGACGAGTAGGAGCCCTCCGACCACACGCCGAAGGGGCGTTCCGGGTACGGGTACTCAAGCCACTCCCAGACGTAGCGCACGGCCAATTTTATGCCGGGCAGTGGGCGCCCGTCCTCCTCGCCGACGACGCGCAGGCTCAACCTCGGCGCGACGTAAGGCTTGCCGAAGATGACCGGCTCGCCCCTCCGGCAGTCGGCCCCCAGGCAGTCCTCGGCGGGCGGGCCGCAGCCGCCCCCGGGCTTCGCCTCCGTCTGGCCCAAGCACCACCCGCAGGCCGCCAGCAACGCCACGATAGCCAACGTCACACGCCTCGTCATCGCCCCTTTTTACACCCGGCCCGCGCGCCGCACAACGTCGGGCGTGCACGCTGCATACGGCCCACCGGCAAACGCGCTCGGCGGCCTCTCCGTCGGCGCGGTCGCGGACAAACGTGCCAACCGCGACGTGATACCGTCGCCCGACGCGAGAAAGAGAGGTTGACTTGAGGCCGCGCGGGCCGAAGGGCTGATTGACTTCTCAACGCGGGACGACTAAAAGATGTGCACGTAAAAGATGTGCACGCCCGTGGCCGGCGGCGACCGAACGGCAGCGATAAGCTTCCGGCCCGGCGCACGTGCGCGGCGGCCCTCCCCGCCGCCCGGAGCCGCCCCTTTAACTTCTGTGATGAGAGCACTGGTTATAGACGACGACGATCTGATCCGCGACAACGTGGCCGAGGTGCTGCGCGCGGACGGCTGGGATGTGGGCGAGGCCGCGTCGGCCGAGCTGGCGCTCCAGATGTCGCACGACGAGGCGTGGTCGCTCGTCTTCTGCGACGTGCGACTCGGCGGCGAGGGCAGCCCCGACGGGTTCGCCATCCTGCGCCGCTTCACCGAGGAGCAGCCCGAGGCCAAGATCGTCCTGATGACGGGCCACGGGTCTGCGGCCGGCGCGCTCGACGCCGTCTCGCTCGGCGCCTACGACTACCTGATGAAGCCGTTCGAGAACCAGGAGGTGCAGGCCATCTCGGCCAACGTCCTGCGCGGCCTCGAAAGGAAGGCTCGCGGGCCGAACACTTCGGAGCGGGCGGCCCTCTCGGTCTACACCTCCGACATCGACCTCATCGGCCGCAGCGCCGCCTTCGTCGAGGTGATGAAGCTCGTGGGCCGCGTGGCCGTGACCAACCTGCCCATCCTCATCCTCGGCGAGTCGGGCACGGGCAAGGAGGTCGTGGCCCGCGCCATTCACCGGCGCAGCAAGCGCGCCTCCGAGCCCTTCGTCGCCGTCAACTGCGGTGCCATCCCCTCCGAGCTGATCGAGTCGGAGATGTTCGGCCACGTCCGCGGCTCCTTCACCGGCGCCACGGCCGACCGGCGCGGGCTCTGGCAGGAGGCCGACGGCGGCACCATCCTCCTCGACGAGATTACCGAGACGACGCACGCCTTCCAGGTCAAGCTGCTGCGCGCCTTGCAGGAGGGCGAGATTCGCCGCGTCGGGTCGAACCACAACCTGAAGGTGGACGTGCGGGCCATCGCCGCCACCAACCGCGACATCGAGCGCGAGACTCAAGAGGGTCGCTTCCGCCAGGACCTGCTCTTTCGTCTCAACGCCGTCACCCTGCGCCTGCCTCCCTTGCGCGAGCGGCGCGAGGACATCATGCCTCTCGCGCGCCACTTCGCCGCCCGCCTCGTGCCGCCCGGAGCGCGCCCCCTGAGCTTCTCACCCGAAGCCGTCGCCACGCTCGAAGGCTACGACTGGCCGGGCAACATCCGCGAGCTGGAAAACGCCGTGGTGCGCGCCGCGGCGCTCTGCGACCAGCTCATCCGCCCGCAGGACCTGCCCGAGCGAGTGCGCGAGTCGGCCGCCCCGGCCGCCGCCATCCTCGCCCCCGAAGCCGCGCGCGCCGGCGAGGAACTGCTGACGCTGGCCGAGGTCGAGGAGCGACACGTCGCGCGCGTGCTGGCCCACACCGGCGGCAACAAGCAGGCCGCCGCCCGCGCGCTCGGCATCGACCGCACCACCCTCCAGCGCATGCTCAAGCGATACGACCTCGAAGCCGGCGGCGTGACGGGGACGCCGCCGCGCCCACGGCCCGACGAGGGCGCGGGCGGTTGAAGTTCGCGGAGAGGTGGCCTGCGCGGATTGGGTAAGGTGAGCAGCGGGCGGGCGTTCAGTGGAGGAGTCGGCGCACGGCCACGGCGAGCTCGGTGATGTCGTCGAGCTTGCTGACGCAGCCCTGCGCGCCCGCTCGGCGGGCCTCGGCCGAGGCCACGCGCTGCGGGTCGTCAGAGTAAAAGATGACTGGCACGTCGGGCGCCAGCTCCCGAATTTTTTCGGCGAGCTCGGCGCCCGTTCCGTCGTTCAGGTGGTTCTCGGTGATGCAGAGGTCTACGTGGTCGCGCCGCGCGACGAGCAGCGCGGCGCCGAGGCCGTCGGCCGAGCGCGGCTCGTGGCCCAACTCCTCTATGAGGTCGGCCAGCATCGAGACGATGTTCTCGTTGCCGTCAACACAGAGGATACACTTCTTCGTCGGTGGCATGAGCGCTCTCGGAGGGGGTTGCGGCGAGGCCACGGCCCGCGCGCTTGGGAACGCGGGCCAGGGCGGGCGCCGGGCGGCGACCGGCGACGCGGCCGTCAGGCGGCGGTGATGAACTCGACCGAGCCGGCGCCGGCGCCGACGCGGCGCGAGGCCGCGCGCGCGATCTCGATCACCTGCTCGACCGTGAATGGCTTCGCCACCACCCAGTCGAAGCCTGCGGCCCGCTGCTCGTGCGAGCTGACGATCTCGCCCCATCCCGTCACGGCGGCCACGGGCAGGGCGGCGTCGAGCGCACGCAGGGCGCGGGCCAGTTCCCAGCCGCTCATCTCAGGCATCCCCACGTCGGTGAAGACGGCGTCGGGCTTCAGCTCCCTGAAGAGTTCGAGCGCCTCGCGCCCGCCCGCGGCCGTCGTCACGGCGTAGCCCTCGTTTTCCAGGATGTCGCGCAGCAGGTCGCGGACGTGCTGCTCGTCGTCCACGACGAGGAAGCGAGCGCGCCCGTCGGCCACAGACGCCTTCACCGGCTCGACCTTCTGCGCGGCGGCGGCCGCGGCGGCCGACTCGGCGGCGCCCTTCGCGGCGACCGGGAGGGCGATGCGGAAGGTGGTGCCGCGCCCGGACTCGGAGCTGACCTCGACCCGCCCCTCGTGACGGCGGATGATGCCGTAGCTGACCGCCAGCCCGAGACCGAGCCCGGCCTTGCCCTTGGTGGTGAAGAAGGGGTCGAAGATGCGCTGGCGCACCTCTTCGCTCATCCCGGTGCCGGTGTCGCCGACCGAGATGACCACCTCGCCGCCCTGCTCCTTCGCCGAGAGCGTCAGCGTCCCGCCCTCGGGCATCGCGTCAACGGCGTTGAAGATCATGTTGACGAGCACCTCGCGCAGCTCCGACTCGTCGCCCATTACTGCCGCGTTCGAGCGGACCTGAAGGACGAGGTCGATGTGGATGCTGGCGGCCTCGGCCGAGTCCTTCCAGCGCGGGCGCGTAATTTCGCTGGCGTCGAAGAGGAGCTGGTCTACGGCGATGGGCGCAAAGTCGTGGTCGCGCCGCTGGCGGGCGAAGTCCTGGATGCGCTTGACCGTCTTGGCCCCGTCCTTCGCCGTCTTGATGATGAGCTTGAGGCCGCTCTCGATCTTCTCCGGGTCCTTGGTGCTGAGCAGAAGCTGGGCGCGGCCGAGGATGCCGGCCAGGGTGTTGTTGAAGTCGTGGGCGACGCCCGAGGCCAGCTCGCCGAGGGCCGAGAGCTTCTCGATCTGCGAGAATTGTTCGCGGATGCGCTCCTGCTCGGCGATGTAGTGCGACAGCTCCTCGACGTGGCGCCGCGCCTGCTCGGCCTGCTCGGCCTTGGCGGCCGCCTCGGCCTCGGCCTTCGCGGCGGCGGCCATCATCTCGATGTTCTGGAGGTAGGTGCGGTAGGTCAGGTAGATGATGGCGATGATGGGGGCGGTGGCGACGGCCGCGTAGAGGCCGAGCACGCCGATCAGCTTGGCCGTGATGACGGCGGCCGAGGCGCCGGCGAAGTAGGTGATCGAGGCCAGCAGGCAGTACTTGCGCCAGATGTAGAAGACCGGCAGCCCCATCTTGAGGGCTTGCGCCGCGGCGGCCAGCACCGAGTTGCTGAGGTACTGCACGAGCGCCATCAGGCAGACCGCGCTCAAAAACTGCGCGGAGAACTCGCCGAGGTGCAGGTCCGTGATCGGGCCGAAGAAGAAGAGCAGGGCGGCGGCCGTCAGGAAGGTCGAGACTGATTGCACGGCCGCGTTGTAGAGCAGCGTGATCGGCTTGCGGCTGATGAGCAGCGACGAGCAGAACCCCTCTGCCGCAGCCAGCAGGACCGCGGCCTCGCCGCCGTAGAGCAGCATCGTCAGGAAGATGAAGGTGTCGGAGACGGTGATGGTGCCGTTGACGCCCGGCACCCCGACCGAGAGGCGCGACGACATCGCCACCGTCATCACCGTCAGCAGCAGGAAGAGCAGGTCGAGCTTCGCCGCCGGCAGGTTGTACGCCGACAGCGCGCAGAGCGCCATGCCCACCGCCACCACAGCCCACATCATGGGCTTCGCCAGACTCTCTCTGCTCATCGCCGTCTCTCCCGCGGCCCTCACATCCTGCTGAGGAAGATTGTGTCGTAGTAGCCGCGCAGCCTGAAGCCGGTGGCGAGGAAGAAACTTTGCGCGCCCTTGTTCTCGTCGTTGACGAGCAGCGTGACGACGCGCGAGTTCGCCAGCAGCGTGCGGGCGAGCTGCGACATCGAGCGGCGGCCCACCCCGCGGCGGCGATCTTCGGGGCGGACGTAGACGCCTTCGAGGTAGGCGACCTCCGGCGTCTCGGCCATCACCTCGGCCTTGAAGAGCAGGCCCCGGTCGTCGGTGCCGACCCAGACGCGCCCCTGCTCGATGCGTCGCAGCGTGCGCTGGCGGAACCCTTCGGGGTCGGTCTCCAGCGGGTTCACGCCGCTCTCGCGCTCGGCCATGTCGGCGTTAACTTCGATGACGGCCGGAAGGTCGTCGGGCGTGGCGCGTCGCAGACTGGCCTCGCCCTCGGCGGCCGGCACGGGCCAGCGCAATTCCAGGTGCAGCTCCCGGCAGACGCGCCGCGGCTGCTGCCCGCCCTCGTGGTAGCGCGCCCAGAACCGTTCGACCTCCGACTGCTCGCCGACGATGACGTGGGCCGTGTGGCACCTCTTGGCGAGCGCGGCGAAGGCTTCGAGGGCACGCTCGCTGCGCGCCTCGACCAGCGTGGCGTGGCCGATGAGGGCGACGCCCTCCAGCTCGCCCGCGCCGCCGCGAAAGACACAGAAGGCCCCGCGGTTGAGCGGGCTCCCCGGGCCGTTGTCGTAGAGCAGCCCGCTCATGAAGATTGCGCCGACGGAGCGGCCGGCGAGGAAGGCCAGCGCCTCCTCGCGGTCGGCCTCGGCCAGCGGGTGAACGCCGAGCGGGTCGCCGGCGAGAACGTTTTCTGCGGGGGGTTGCTTCTTCAGTCTAGCTGTTAGGGGCATGGTCTTTAGGAGTCCTCGTCTGTGTCCAGTCCGTCGGCGCGAGGCCGATGAAACCCCTCGTGCTTATCAGTAGTCCAGGTTGTCGTCACCGTCGTCGACGGGGACGATCCAGTCCCGCCAGGCCGGGTCGCCGTTGACGGCCGCCGAGAGCGCCTGGGTGACGGCGTCGGCCCGCAGGGTGCCGTCGCCGAAGATGATGCCGTCGCCGAAGATGATCCCGTCGCCGAAGATGATGCCGGTGAGGTAAATCTTCTGATACTTGAGCGCGAGGTCGGAGCCGGTGGCGTAGGTGCGGCCGAGTATGGCGCCTTGCGACCAGTTAAAAGTGTGCCCCGCGATGGTCGTCTGCGGCGGGGGCGGCGCACTCGTCAAAAGCGGCGTGCCCACGGGCGTTAACGCAGACAAATCCGTGCGGACGAGTCGGGCGAGTTTGACCGCGCCTTCGACGTTGAGTTGGCCTGCGCCCTGCTCGAACATGTTGAAGCCGGCGAGCGGCTGCGCCGTGTACATCAAGATCATCTTGACGAGATTGGGCGTGAGTTTGGGGTTGGCCTGTAGCAGGAGTGCGGCGGCTCCGGCGGCGGCCGGTGTCGCCATCGACGACCCGCTCATGTACATCATCCGGCGGTTGTCAACCGGGCTGACGCCCGCATCCAGTTGCGGGTTCTGCGAAACGAGCAGGTTGTTCGGGGACTGGGCGTCTATGATCTTGTTGCCGGGCGCGACCAGAT